>JAXDPD010000045.1:0-227804 GCA_034668505.1 Sphingomonadales bacterium | reverse complement strand
GATGGACGGGGTGAGCCGGCCGCTCTCCTATCAGTGGGACGCAGGCGGGCGCCGGACCCGGGTCGCGCATCCGGACGGCTATTTCAGCACCTACGCCTACGATCCGGCGGGAAGGCTGACCGGGGTCTACCATGCCAATGGCGCGCTGCTGCAGGCCTTCGCCTACGACGTGGTCGGGCGGCTGTCGGGGACGGCGCGGGCGGTCGGCAACGGCACGGTGTATCGCTATGACGGGCTCTCCAGGCCCGACGCGCTGACCCACGATCTGCCGGGCGCGAGCGCCGATCTCGCGCTCGGCTTCACCTACAATCCGGCAGGCCAGATCGCGAGCCGAACGCAGAGCAACGACGCTTATGCCTGGACCGGGCATTATGCGGTCAACCGCGCCTACACGACCAACGGGCTCAACCAGTACACGGCCGCCGGGACCGCCACGTTCGCCTACGACGCCAACGGCAACATGACCTCGGACGGCTCGACCAGCTTCACCTACGACGTCGAGAACCGCCTGGTCGCGGCCTCGGGCGCACACACCGCCGCGCTGCGCTACGACCCGCTCGGCCGGCTCTACGAGGTCACCCCTTCGACAGGCTCAGGAGGGTCCGGCGCATCGGGCACGACCCGCTTCCTCTACGACGGCGACGCTTTGGTCGCCGAATATGACGCCGCCGGCGTGCGCCAGCAGCTCTACGTCCACGCCGGCGGCGCGGATACGCCGTTCATCTGGTACACGCCCGCCGACATCAGGTTCCTGCACACCGACCAGCAGGGCTCGATCATCGCGGTCTCCAGCCTCCTCAACAACTCGGTCGTGGGCGTGAACAGCTACGACGAATATGGCATCCCCGCCGCCGGCCCTCCTCATCGCCCGCTCGGCCCCCCGCAGACCGCGTCGCGGACCGCCGCGTTGGGGCTGGCCGGGCGGATCGGCTCGGGGCGGCGCTCGGCGGGCGGGATCAAGGCGTTGAGGACGAGGCGGCCGTCGGAGTCCGTGCCGCGGACTTCGATCGGGGTCGCGGTGCCGGCGGCGCAGTCGATCTCGAGCGTTCCGGTCGCGGTCTTGATGTCGTCGGCGCCGGGCGTCGCGACGATGCCGCGGACCCGCACCCGCACCCGGCGCTCGCCCGCCGGCTGGACGCTGGCCGGATCGTAAGCGGTCTCGATCCGCTCGTGCGTGCCGAGGCTCTGCCAGGCCGGCGCCGCCGCCGCCTGCGTCTGGGCCAGCGCCAGGGCGAGGATCAAAGCGGCGCTCACAGCAAGGCGATCAGGGCGAAGCCGCCGACCAAGGCGGCGAGGAACAGCCAGGTGACCAAGGTCAGCCTCTTCTCGATGAAGGCCTGGACCGGCTCGCCGTAGCGCTTGAGCAGGAAGGCGATCGCGAAGAAGCGGACGCCCCGGGTGATCGTCGCGAGCAGGACGAACAGGGGGAAGTTGAAGGCGAAGACGCCGCTGGCGATGGTCACCAGCTTGAACGGGATCGGGGTGAGGCCCTTCACCAGGATCACCCAGGATCCATATTGGTCGTAGAGCAGCTTCAGGCCGTTCATCTTCTCCTCGATATGGTAGAGATTGATCAGCCACAGGCCGACGCTCTCGTAGAGGAAGTGGCCGATCATATAGCCGAAGATGCCGCCGGCGACCGAGGTGATCGTGCACACGGTGGCGATCAGATAGGCCTGGTCGCGGCGGGCCAGCACCATCGGCACCACCATCACGTCGGGCGGTATGGGGAAGAAGCTGGATTCGGCGAAGGAGACCGCGCCCATGTAGCGGATTGCGTGGCGATGCCCGGCCATGCGCAGGGTCCAGTCGTAAAGCGCGCGAAACATCGAAAACCCCGGCCTTGGTCGCTGGCCGGGGCATAGCGGCGCTTTGGGGGCGAGGCCAGCCCCGCCCGCCGCCGCGGCGATTGCGGCGGCGGGCGGGGCCGAAGCCCTTAGATATATTTGAGCAGGACCAGGATGATGACCACCACCAGGATGGTGCCGAGCAGGCCGGACGGGCCGTAGCCCCAGTTGCGGCTATGCCCCCAGGTCGGCAGCGAGCCGAGCAGGATCAGGACCAGCACGATGATTAAAATAGTACCAAGCATGTCTTCCTCCCTTTGATGTAGCAGCGAAACGACCCGGATGCGGAAGGGTTCAACGCGACCGCGCAAAAGCCGGGTTTCCGGGGAGATGCCGTTTTCGCGGCGGGTGCGCTTCTGCTAGGATGGGCCCATGCAGAACCTCTTCGCCGCCCTCGCCGCAGCCGCGCTCGCTCTTCAGGCGCAGGGGCCGGCCGCGCCGGACCTGCCGCCGATCGCCGAGCGCTCGGGGACGGACTGGCGTGCGAGCGACGCCGACCGGCAGGCCGTGGTCGATTCGACCCTCGCTTATCTCCAGGCCAAGGACGGCGGCCGCTACGACGCCGCCTGGGCGTTCCTGACGCCCGGCAACCGGCAGCGCTTCCCGCTCGCCGCCTGGTCGGAGGAAGCGCGGGCGTTCAACGCGAGCGCGGGCGCCGTCGCCGAACGGCGGGTCACCCGGCTGACCTGGTACGACAATCCGCCCGCCGCCGGCGAGCCCGGAATCTATGCCGCGGTCGACTTCACCTCCGACTTCGCCAATCTGCATTTTCTCTGCGGCTTCCTGATCTGGCGGCGGCAGGAGGATGGCGGCTGGCGGCTGGCCCGCGAGGAGCAGAACATGGTCTCGCGCGCCGAAGCGCCCGAGCTGACCGCCGAGCAGCGCGCCAATGCGCGCCGCGCGATGCACTGCCAGGATTGAGCCGGCCCCGGCTGACACCGCGAGTCATCCCGGCGAAGGCCGGGATGACGCCTTGAAATCCACGCGCTGAAATCCACGCGCCCTCCCCGGCCGCTACCGGCCTTGACAATCGTTCAATATGATTTAAATGCTCAATCGTTATTGAACAGCGGGAGATTGAGATGGTCGACGCGGTCCCCTTCGACATGCCGAACGGCATTCCCTTCGTGGTCATGGAGGGGCGGATCGGCGCGGCAGGGGTGCCGGCGCGCGTGCTGCTCGACACCGGCGCCGGGGCGCCGTTCGATATCGTGATCAGCCCGGGCCTGGCCGCCCGCGCCGGCGCAATGGCCGAGACCGGCGACGCGCTCGCCGCGCCCGGCGCGATCGGCGATCAGGCCGTCTCGATCCGCCCGGCCCGCGTTTCCCGATTCTCGCTGGGTCCGATCCGGCTCGGCAACGTCAGCGCGGGCATCTCGCCTTTGCTCGATTCGGTCAGCCGCCAGCTCGGCGCGCCGGTCGACGCGATCGTCGGCCACCGCTTCATCGCCGGCCGCACCATCGCCATCGACTATGTCCGCCGCGAGGTCGATTTCACCGCCCGCGCGGGGTCCGCGACCGCCGCCATCGGCTTCACCGTCGCGCCGCGCCGGCCGCTGACCCTGGTCCGGGTCACGGTCAACGGCCGCGGCCCCTTCCTGATGGCGCTCGACACCGGCGCCAGCACCACCTTGCTCTCCCCGGCTTTGGCCGAGGCCGTGGGCGTGCGCGCCGAGACGCCCGCCCAGCTCGGCGGCGCCGGCGGCACGAGAGCGGGCGGCGCCAGGCTCGGCAGCGCCACGATCCGGCTCGGCGGAATCGTCCGCGACGGCCAGAGCGTCGCGGTCGCCGACGTGCTCGGCCCGATCCGCGCGGTCGCGGGCGCCGACATCCAGGGCGTGCTCGGCGCCGATTTCTTCCGGACAGGCCGGATCATCATCGATTATGGCGGCAACAGATTGTGGTTCGAGGAGGCGGGACGAGGCGGATGAGCGAAGGCGCCACCGACACCTTCCTGGTCGAGACGGCGGCGCAGCTCAAGGCGCTCTCGGACCCGTTCCGCCAGCGCCTGCTCGAGCAGTTCGCCAAAGCGGCGACGGTAAAGCAAGCGGCGGCCCGGCTCGGCCTGCCGCTCACCCGGCTCTACCACCATGTCGATCTGCTGCTCGCCGCCGGCCTCATCCGCGTCGCCGGCGAGGTCAAGCGCCGGGCGGTGATCGAGCGCAGCTTCGAGACCGTCGCCCGCCGCTTCGCGGTCAGCCCGGCGGCGTTCGGCGGCGAAGGCGGCCGCGCCGGCGAGCGCGGCCGAATCGCGCGCGCCAATGTCGAGGAGCTGCTCGGCGGCGCCGAGGATGCCGAAGGCGCCTTCCGCCTGCTGCGCACCCGCCTGCCGCTCAGCCAGGCCGGCCGCGAGAAGCTCGAGGCGGGGCTCCAGCGCCTGCTCGACGAGCTCAAGGAGCCGGGCGCGCCTTATGTCGACCTGCTGATGATGAGCGCGCGGCAGGGGTGAGGCGGCAACGCCTTGGGGGGCTCCTGCGTGAAGCGACGTCCCAATTGAGTCCCGACTCCGAGCGCCGCTTTCCCGGTCCCGGATTTCCCGGCCAAGGCGCATCTTGACGGCGGCGGGGCGCTGCCTGACAAACAGCCATGACCATCGTCCAGATCCCATGCCTCAGCTGCCGCGTCGGCACCCCCGTCGAGGACGGGGTCGCGACGGTCTCCTGCGCGGCCTGCGGCGCGGCGCTGCCGGCGCCGGCGGCGCGCGCCTGGATGCTGCTGCGGGGCGGATCGCAGCAATTCGGGCCCTATGCGATCGCCGAAGTGGCGCGCTTTCTCGGCGAGGGGCGGCTGCAGCTGAGCGACGAGATCTGGCACGAAGGCGCCGCCCTCCGGCTGGCTCTGCACCGGCTGCCGGCATCGACCCTGCCGCAGGACCAGGCTGCGCCCCAGGCGCAATCTGCGCCCGAACCGCCGGCCGGGGCCCGCCCCGAGCCGAAGGCCGAGAGCGCAGCGGCGCCGGCTCCGGCGGCGGCGACGGCCCCGGCAACGCAGCCGGAGCCCGCGCCTGTTCAGCCCGCGCCGGTCGCGCCGGCGCTCGCCTTCGCCCCTGAGCGCGCCTCGGCGGGCGAGCGGATCAAGCTTCATCTCGTCCGCGCGCTGAGCTGGAATCTCCGGTCGCTGACGGTGGAGCCGGACGAGGAGGCGCGGCTGCTCGCAACCGGAGTCGATGAAGCCGATGCGCGCCGCTATCTGGTCTGGCGCCGAAGCGTGCTTCTGGTCGTTGCTCTGCCGATGCTGATTTCGGCCCTGCTCGCCACGATCGGGTGGGGCGGCAGGGACCGGTCGAGCCTCTCGGACCTGGGAGGCCTGCTCGAAATCGTCCAGCTCGCGGCGCTCTATGCGCTGCCGATCACCGCCTGGCTCGCGGCGTGGTCCTGGGACCGGCACCGCCGTTCGCGCAACATCCTGCTGCGCGGCTGGCTCATTGCCTTCCTGATGCCGCTGGTCCTCGCGCTCGTCCCCTTCGCCTGGCGCTTCGACTTCTCCAACGCCGATCCCACGCAAGTCGACAACGTGATGTCGGGCTTCGGCCTGATCGGCGCGATCGTCGCTTATGTGACGCTGATGCCGGCCGTCCTCTCTTTGATACCGGGCGTCCTCCGGGGCTGCCTGCGGATCAAGGCGCTGATCCCGGAATCGATCCTGCCCGGCCTGTTCCTGATCGCCGCGGCGCCGCTCTATATCCTGTTCTTCCTGGTCATCTTCACCACGGTCAACCAGGTGGCGGGCAATCTGGTGCTCATCCTCGCCGTGCTCGCCTTGCTGATGGCCCCGCTCCTTTACCTGTTCAACGCCGGCACGTTCACCCGCCCGCTGCGGACGCCGGAAGAGGTCGCCAAGGTCGGCCAGGTCCAGACCACCGCGATGATCATCCTCGGCATCGGGCTGGGGCTGCTCGTCATCTACGCCTTCACCGCGACCATCTTCGGCAAGTCGCTGGTCGGAATGGACGAGGCGACGTCGCTCATGCGCCCCTGGAGCCCCAGCCTCTTTCAGCTGCCGCTCGAATATTTCGTGCGCTCGCTGTTCACCACGGTGCTGGTCGCCGACCTCTTCATGCTCATGAACCTCTCGCTCTGGCGCCACACCCAGGCCTTCCAGGCCTCGCCCGAAGCGCAGAGCTACGATCGGCTGATGACCGAGATCGAGGAAGCGGGCAGCTGAGCGCCTCGGCCACGTCCGCCGCAATCTTCACCGCGCCCGGCCGGACGAAGGCGGCGAGGATGGACCCCGCGAACGGCGCATAGCTTCGCCCCGGCGGCCGCATGGCGCTCCGGCGCGCGCATCCGTTTCGGCTGGATGATGAAGAGCTCCGAATCCGCCTCGGCGTTCTGCAAGCTCCCGACCGACCCCGTGGTGGCGCTTGGCCGCCAAGTGGAGATTTGACCCGCCTGCGCGTAGAGGTTGGTCCCACTTTGGGCGCTTTATGCTCGGCTTGGGTAATAGAGGCGGTCGTTAACGCCCTGAAATACGCCATTGCGGCCAAGCTAAAGCTCTCTGAAAATAGCATTTCAGGCGCCTCCCTTCGAATCAATGGAACTTTGACACGATCAAGGATTCGATGTCGTTGGAAAAAGACCGGGTCGGGGGGACTGGTGTTAGATACCAGTCAAGGACCGGTATCTCATCGGGGGAGTCCAACAATGAAAACTTCAATCGCACTTGGTGCGAGCGCGCTCGCTTTGCTCATTACATCCTCTGCTTTTGCGCAGGCCGCCGATCCGGCGACCGCGCCGGCCGTCATGACGATCGCCCGGGCGCCGTCCGGCAATGCGGTCCTGCCGCAGGCACGCCGATCCGTCTGCGCACGCTCAGCCAGCTCCATTCGCAGGAGAACCACACCGGCGACCGCTTCGATCTCGAGGTCGCGGAGGATGTCATGCTGAACGGCGTCGTCGTGATCCCGCGGGGAAGCCCGGCATCCGGCGAGATCACGCGCGTCAAGCGCAAGGGCATGTGGGGCCGGTCCGGGCGTCTGGAGACCAGACTCCTGTCCGTTCGGGCGCACGGCATGAATATCCCGATCAGCGGGACCGTGGCCGAACGCGGCGAAACCGGCACCGCCGCCGTTGTCGCCTCGATCGTGGTGCTCCCCGTCGCCGGGTTTTTCGTAACCGGAACCAGTGCGATCATGCCCGTGGGACGGGGTTCAACGGTCAGACGACCTCGGACCTTCCGATCGCGATCGACCCGTCGCTCTCGTCGCCCGCAGCTGCCGGCGCAGGCCGCGAACGCACCGCAATAAGCAACGGGCCCGGGGGCCGTGTCCCCCCGACCGAAAAAGATGGGGGCCGGGCCGGGGGGCAACGCCTCCGCCCGGCCCCTTTCCTATCGCCGCGGTTCGACCAGCCGGAATTCGGTGATCACGCGCTCGCCGGCCAGGAGCAGCGGCGACAAGGCGTCCGTCTGTGCGGCCAGGGCAGCGGTCGAGCGGGCCGCGCCGTGCACGCCGGCGGTGGTGAGGAGGTAGAAGATGGTCTGGCCGCGTCCCGGGCGCGGATGGCTTCGGGCCGGCGCCATCGCGTTGAGGTGGGGCCGCGCGGCGGCGACGAAATCCCTCGATGCGGCCGCGACATTGGCGTGGCCGATGCCGCCGATCATGCCGCCGCCGTTGCTGAGATAGAGGCTGGCATCGCCGCTCGAGAAGGAGACCAGGGTGGCCGTGCGCCCCTCGAGGTCGAGGTCGATGTCCATCACGATCCCGTAGACGATCGGCTGGGCGTCGCGCGCCGCGACGCCGACATCGGCGGCGCTGGTGGCCAGCGCTATCCGGCGGAGCCCCTCGTCACCGCCCCGCCGCTTCGGGCCGGCTGCGCCGCGCTTCCCGCCGGCCCGGGCAGCGGGCCGGCGATCGCCAGCAGCGGCAGCAGCGCCCCATGCTCAGGGCGCCAGCGTCGGCGCGGTGTTGATTTCGCCCGCGCCTTCCGCCTCGTCCTCATCTTCGGGCAGCGCCTCTTCGTCGATCGGCAAAGCGGCGCCGATCCACAATGCGTCCTTCAGATGGTCGCGGCGCTGGTTGCGGGTGTTGGGGTGGACGAGGATCGAGAGGCCCTCATGGTTGAGCATCAGCCAGGGCACCAAAGTCGCGAAGCTCTCGGTGGCGAAGGCGATCTGGAACATCGGCGCCCCGTGCGGGCCGACCGGGCGGTCCCGCCAGCTGCCGAGCCGCACCGCGAAGCGCGCCGCGACGCGTTCGCGCAGCCGCTTCGCCGCCGCTTCCTGGCCTTCATCGCCCGCGCCGAAATAGACATGGGCGTGGTAGGAGGCGATCTCGGCGATCGGGCGCGCCACGTCAGGCCGCGGTCCGCTCCAGGAAGGCGGCCTCGCGCGCGATCAGCGGGGCGAAGCTCGGCCTGGCGAGGATCGCCTCGACATAGGCGGCCGTCTTGGGGTGGCGCTGCGGGTCGAGCCCGACGTTGATATGCCTGAAATTGGCGAACGGGCTGGCGACCGAGATGTCGGCGAGCGTCAGCCGGTCCTCGACCAGGAAGCCGCTCGGCGGGATCACGCGTTCGAGATAATCCAGCAGGGGCGGCAATTCCTCGCATTCCGCCTTGCTCGCCACCGCCTCGTCCCCCGCCTGCCCGAGGAACCTGGGCGCTACTATCCTGTTAAAGAACATTTTCCCGCCGCATGCGAACAATATGGTGTCGGCATATTCGTCGAACCAGATCGTCCGCGCCCGCGCCCTGGGCTCGGTCGGGATGAGGTTCGGCTCGGGCTTCACCGCCTCCATATAGACGACGATGGCGGAGGAATCGGAGATTGCGAAATCGCCGTCGCGCAGTGCCGGCATCTTGCCGAACGGGCTCGCCTCGATGAACTCGGGATCCTTGCTGCCGAGGCCGGTCGGCTTCAGCTCGACCTCGATCCCCTTCTCGGCGGCGAAGACGAGCACCTTGCGCACGAACGGCGACAGCGAGGCTCCGTAAACGATCATGGCGGCGACTCCCCTGGGTCGATTTCGATCTGCAACGCCTCTCAATGCGCCTGCCGGGCGCGCGCGACAAGATCGTCGTGGATCGCGTCGACCCGCGGCTCGGCCAATCGGGCGGAACGGCCGGGCAGCCCGCGAAATCGCTCCGCGCGGACGAAGCGGGCGTCGGCGCGGCCGGGATAGGTGAGGAAGTCGCTCATGTCGGCGCCGACCAGCACGAGCGGCAGCCCGAAGCTGAAATCGGCGCGGCGGTCCGCCCGATATTGCGCGGTGACCGTGAGGCTGGCGAGATCGTAATCGTAGAGGTGCCAGGGCCGGTCGGGCACCGCGACCCTATCCCTGAACTCGCCCTGCGGCGGCGTCACCACCGCGTCGATCCGGCGCGCCGCCCCGTCATAAACGAGCAGGCCGAATTCCTCATGTCCGGCAACGGGCGGCAGCCGGCCGCCGACGAGCCGGGTCGCCTCGCCGCGGGCGAGGTCGAGCTCGGCGGTGACGAAGGCGGCGTTGCGGCAGCGCGTCCGCATCTTGACGACCTCGATCCGGGTCCGGCTCGCCCGGTAGACATGGACCCGCTCCGCCTCGCTGCCGTCGCTGTTGCTGCGCGGGTAGGAATGGATGCGCCCGACGTGGTCGGGAGCGGCGCCGGGCCGGGCCAGCGCCAGCAGGGCGAGAGCGAGCGCCTTCACGCTTCGGCCTCGCCGGGCGTGCGCCGCATCGGCTGGCGCTTCCCGTAGGTGAGGCTGCGCCACAGCCATTCGACCGGCCCGAAGCGATAATGTTTGAGCCAGAGCGGGCTGATGACGAGCTGCGCCACCCAGATCGCGGCGACGACATAATAAAGCTCGTGCCGCTCGAGCCGGTTGTACCAGCCGAGCCCGATGAACAGGATCCCGCACACGACCGAATGGGTGAGATAATTGGTCACCGCCATCCGCCCCACCGCGGCGAAGGCGCGCCGCAGCCAGCCGAGCGTCCCGGAGCGCACGAACAGGAGCAGCGCGCCGACATGGCCGATCGTCATCGCCAGCCGGCCGAGATCGTAGCTGATATGCGCCTGCGCGAACGAAACCGCGCTGAACCGATGGTCGATGATCCAGCGCGTCTCCAGCGTGTTGACCGCGAGCCCGACGCCATAGCCGAGCAAGGCCATCGCCGCATAAAGCGAGGTCCGCCGCTCGAGGGTCAGCACGCCCATCCGGAACAGCGCCATGCCGATCAGCATCATCCCGAATATGTCGAAGAAGAAGCGATAGAGGCCCCAGCTCTGGAACCAGCTGTTGATCCGCGCGGTGCGCTCGAAGGCGGGCCCATAGCCGTTGACGCGCGCCTGGACGGCGTCGGCAATCTCCACGGGAGTCGATTTGAACTCGGTGCGCGCCTCCTCCCAGGCGCCGATCGCGGCTGCCTGCTCCTCGCTGGGCGCCGCGCCGCGGGCCTGCGCCGCGCTCGCCGCCGCCCAGGCGTCGTGCTTGCCGAGCAGGGCGTTTGTGTCGTGCAGGTTCCATGCCGCGTTGAGCAGCAGGGTGCCGACGCCTATCGCCAGCAGCCATTTCGCCGCCAGCTTCCGGAACGGGAAGATGAACAAGGCGATGATCCCGTAGGCGTAGAGGATGTCGCCATACCAGAGGAACACGAAGGCGTTGACCATGCCGAAGGCGACCAGCCACAAATTGCGCCGGAAATAGATGTCCGCCGCGTCGCTTCGCCCGGCCGCTTCGAGCCGCGACACGAGCAGGATGGTGCTCGCCCCGAACAGCATCGAAAACAAGGCGCGCTGGGTGCCTTCGAAGCCGATCTCGGTGACGATCCAGGCCCACAGATTGGCGCCGGTCGCGCCGCCCGCATTCACCGGATTGGCATAAGCGTCGGGCAGGCCGAAGCCGGTGATGTTCATCAGAAGGATGCCGCACAAGGCGACGCCGCGGACGAAGTCGAGCGCCTCGATCCGGTCTGCCGTCGGCATCGCCGCCGCGCCCCTCGCCGGATCCTGTTCCGCGGTCGTCGTCGCCATGCGCCGCCCCCCCGGCGGCAATGTTTCGCGCCAAAAGCCCGCTTGCGCAAGCACTGGGGAGCCCGCTCAGCGGATCCGGTAATGGCCGGCGAGCCGGTCGAGCGCGATGGTCAGCACGATCCGCCCGGCGCGCGCCGGCCAGCCCAGCGCCCGTTCGGCGTCGCGCATGCCCTCGCCCGCGCAGACCACGCGCCAGAGCATGTCGGCAAGGCCGGCGCCGACCGCCGCGACCGCCTCGTCGAACCGGCGGCGGGCGGCGATCTGGAGCACGGTCGGCGCTTCGGCCTCCGGCGCCGAGCGCGCGGTCTTGCCCGGCGGCGGCGCGTCCCAGCGCATCGTCACGCTGGGGCCGAGCGCCGCCTGTTCCCAATCCGCGCGCAAGGCTTCGCCCGCCGCATATTGCCGCGCGTCGAGGTGGCCGCGCGCCTTGAGCCAGCCGAGCGGGGATTCGGCGAGATTGACGGTGACCGAGCGGGCCGCTTTGGCGCGCCGCGCCGTCCGCGGCTTGCCGTCGCGGGGCAGCGGCCGCTCGGCGAGCAGCCTGTTTTTCCCGGGGAGCGGCGAATCGGGCATCTGCCTGGCTTGCCATTTGGGTGAAAGTGTAGGAAAGAAGTAACCGGTCCGGTTTGGAGGAAAGCCATGATTACCCGCATTCGCGAGGTTCGCCGCGCCCGCAAGATGACGCTGCAGGACGTCGCCGACCGCTGCCAGCCGCAAACGACGCCGCAGACGATCGGCCGGCTCGAGACCGGCACCCGCACGGTCTCGGTGGGCTGGCTGAACCGCATCGCCAAGGCGCTCGGGGTCGAGGCCTCCGACCTCGTCACGCTTCCCGACCGCGAGGACATACCGGTCGCCGCGACATTGGACCATGAAGGCGCGCACGCGCCGCGCCGCGAAGGCGTCGTCATCCCGCCCCAGGCCGCGCCCGGCCTGGTCGCGGTCACCGTCGCCTCGTCGAGCGGCGACTATCGGAGCGGCGACGAGATCTGGCTCACCCGGCTCGCGCCCGAAGCCTATGCCGGCGCGCTGAACCGCGACATCCTCGTCCCCCGCCCCGCCGGCCGCTTCCTGTTCGGCCGCCTGATCGGCCGCGAGGACAACAAGCTCCACATCCTCCCCCACGGCGCCGGCCAGCGCCAGACCGTGGTCGCCGACCCGCCCTGGGCGGCGGTCGCGGTGAGGCTCATTCGGTCGCTCTAGCGCGAGCGCTCAGGGTCATGGGCTCCGCTCGTCCTGAGTAGCGGGCGAGCTTGTCGAACCGGCGTATCGAAGGACCGCGCATGATCCGAGCCGTCCTCGATACGGGCCTTCCCCCGGATCAGTCCCTACTCAGGATGAGCGAGAGTGGTATTGTGTGACACAACACCCTCAAAGGTGCCGCGTCTCCGCCGGCTCGTTCCACCAATTGTCGCCCCGCCCGTCCATGTGGCGGACCGGCGCTTCGGCGAGCGCGGACGGTTCGAGATCGTCGAGCGTCGCCACGCTGACCGAGACATAGTCGCCGCCAATCTGTTCGATATGGCCGTGGCCGTAGACCGTTACGCCGCAGGTCCGGCAGAAGCGGTTGTGCGCCTGCATGGTCTTGAACCGATAGTCGCCGAGCGCGTCCTCGCCGGCGACCAGGCGGAAATCGTCGGGCTTCATGCCCACGCCCCAATAACGCTTCTTCCAGCAGATCGAGCAATTGCATTTGCCCGTGCCCTGATCGAGGTCGATGTCCGCCTCGTATCGCACCGCGCCGCAATGGCAGCTGCCATGATAGGTCCGCTTGGCCATGAGATGCTCCTCCGCGGGGACAGTTACTTTTCCGCGCGGCGGTGCCGGTCCGGCTGCGGCGGCGGGGAAAAGTGACCGTCCCCATTCCCACTTGGTGGGCGCTGACGGGCTCGAACCGCCGACCTTCTCGGTGTAAACGAGATGCTCTACCAACTGAGCTAAGCGCCCTTCCCCTTCCCCTGCCATCGCGGCGGGAAACGGGCAAGCGTCAGACCGCGGCCGGGGCGATTCGCTGGAGCGCGCGCAAATAAGCGGCGAGCGCGCTGGCCGCATCGTCCGACAGCTCGATATAGACGCGCCGCCCGTCCTCGGGATCGGCGGCGCGGACGAAGAGGCCGCGGTCGGTCAGCGCCTTGATCCACCTGAGCGCGGTCGTCGCCGGCACCGCCGCGGCGATGCACAGGCTGGAGACCGCGACCCTGGTCTTCTCGAGCCGCGCCGCCATCAGGTCGAGCAGCATGTCCCAGGCCGGATCGGCGAAGAGGTCGCCGCGGAAATATTGGTCGCGCAGCCGCCGCGCGCGGATCATCGCGCGGATGGCGGCGGCGTCGACGCCGGGCTCGTCCGTTTCCGCGCCAGCGCCCGTCCGGGCGGCGAGGGCGGCGGCGGCCGCCGCCTCCTCCTCGGACAGGGATGCGAGGATCGCGGCGATCCGGCCGACATCCTCGGAAAGCTGCTGGAGAATGACCGAGCCGTCGTCGCGGCCGACGTCGTGCAGGCGCGCGGCCACGGGCCGGGCGGCGCTGGCGACCGCCGCCAGCCGGTCGAGCGGGCCGGCCTCGCAAAGATGGGCGACGTCGCCGTGCGGCGCCCGCGCCGCGACCAGATCGAGAAGGCCGGTCGCGGCCGAGACGACGCTCCGCCGCGCGCCGGCCTCGGCCTCGGCCTGCGCCCAATCCAGCAGGGGGATCAGCGCGTCCGGCCCCAGAGCGCCGTCGAGCTCGATCAAGGCGGCGGCGTTGGGCACCGAGCGCCGAAAAGCCTCGGCATCCGCGCCGATCAGGACGGCCGAGACGATGCGGCAATCGGCCGCCTGCGCCGCCCCACGCATGCGTTCGAGCGCGGGCTCGCTATCGCCGAAGAGGTGCACGGCCGGATTTTCGCGATATTCGACCATTTCGAGCACATCATGCGCCAACTTGCCGTTCATCGCCAGCACCCCCCGCCCCGATCCGAAATGGAGTTTGGCGCAAGCCCAAGTCGGCGGAATTTATATCGGCTCCAATTCGGAGCCGGTTGGAAAAGCCGAACGGCTTCATCGACATGCTTCCGGCGGGGAATTCCTCCGAATCGGTGCGAACCCCGCCGACCGGCGCGGCCATGGCAGCTGCGGACGGAGGCGGGCGATAAAAAATATAGTCATTGGCAATATGGCATGCCTGTCGGCGAACCTCCTCCGTTTCGGATCAAGATGAGGCGGCCGATCCGCCTCTCGGGTCCGCGGACCCGGCCTCGGGACGTCCGCCGGTCAGGAGAAGGTGTCGGTCAGGCCTTCCATGTCCCCCGACATCTCGCGCGCTGCCGTCGCCGTGGCCCCGCCCCAGAGCGTCAGGCCGATCGTTCCGAGCGCGCCGCTCAGCACCCAGTTGAGGATCGTCATCGCGTCGATCCCGCTGAGCCCGCGCTGCTCATATTGGCGATAGGCCGCCTGCTGCGCGCTTTCGGAGTTGAAGCCGCCCTGCAAGACCGCCGAGAAATATTCCTGCTGCGTCAGCAGCCCGACCACCAGCGACAGCACGAAGATGATCACGAAGATCACGAAATAGGCGCCGAACAGGGTCCAGAACCGCCCCTTGGACAAGGCCCAGGCCTCGCCGATGACGAAGCGCCGCCGCAGCAAGGTGAGCGGGAAGCTGAGCGAGAGCTTCACCGACAACCAGGCCATCAGGCAGAACAAGCCGATGAACTGGACCACGATCATGAACCACACGGTCGCCGGGCTGCCCGTGCTCAGCGACACGCCCACGAAGAGCGCCATGACGACGCCGACGAAGATGATCCCGATATAGAAGACGACCACGTAGAAGATCACGAGCAGGAAGGCCCGAACCTCGTCCATGCCGAGCCGCAGCGACGCGAAGCCGCGCTCGCCCGGCTGCAGCACCGCGCGCTGGATCGCCGTGTACAGCACCATCACCACCATCAGGAGGACGAGATTGAGCAGAAGGAGCTGGCCGATCGACGACCAGAACGTGCTCATGGGCGAAGAGAGATAGGCGTTCGTCCCGAGCAGGGCCGACGTGCCGAGTGCCAGGACGACGTCCGCCGCCAGATAGATGAGGCCCCAGACCGCGACCGCGCCGGGCCGTTCCCTGAACAGCGAAAAGGCGCCCTGCAATATGGAACCGACATTCATCGCTTCGCCCTTCCCCCTGGCCCACCCCAGGCGCTGCAATGCTAGGCCAGCGCCTTGACGATCTCCTCGACCATCTTCTTGGCGTCGGCGAGAAGCATCATCGTATTGTCGCGGTAGAAGAGCTCGTTGTCGACGCCGGCATAGCCGACCCCGCCCATCGAGCGCTTCACGAACAGCACCGTCTTGGCCTTCTCCACGTCGAGCACCGGCATGCCGTAAATGGGCGAGGTCTTGTCGGTCTTGGCGGCGGGATTGGTGACGTCGTTGGCGCCGATCACGAAGGCGACGTCGGCGCGGGCGAATTCGGCGTTGATGTCCTCGAGCTCGAACACCTCGTCATAAGGCACGTTCGCCTCGGCGAGCAGCACGTTCATATGGCCGGGCATGCGCCCCGCCACCGGATGGATCGCATATTTGACGTCGACGCCGGCATGTTTGAGCACGTCGCCCATCTCGCGCAGCGCATGCTGCGCCTGCGCGACCGCCATGCCGTAGCCGGGCGCGATGATGACCAGCTCCGCCTGCTTCATCAGGAAGGCGGCGTCCTCGGCCGAGCCGCGCTTCCACGGCCGGTCGATGGCGCCGCCGCCGGCCGCCGCCGCCGCATCGCCGCCGCCGAAGCCGCCGGCGATCACCGAGATGAAGCTTCGGTTCATCGCCTTGCACATGATGTAGGAGAGGATCGCGCCGGAGCTGCCGACCAGAGCGCCGGTGATGATCATCGCGCTGTTGTGCAGGGTGAAGCCCATCGCGGCGGCCGCCCAGCCCGAATAGGAGTTGAGCATCGAGATCACGACCGGCATGTCGGCGCCGCCGATCGGGATGATCAGGAGGAAGCCGATGGCGAAGCTGAGCGCCGTCACCGTCCAGAAGATCCACGGCGCCTGGTCCTGCGTGAAATAGCCGATCAGAGCGAGGATCGCGACCAATGTGCCGAGGTTGATCACGTGCCGCATCGGCAGCATGATCGGCTTGCCCGACATGTTGCCGTTCAATTTGAGGAAGGCGATCACGCTCCCCGAGAAGGTGATCGCGCCGATCGCGACGCCGAGCCCCATCTCGATCCGGCTGCTGAGGTGGATGATGCCGTCGGGCCCGGCGATCGCGAACGCCTGCGGGTTGAGGAACGCGCCGGCGCCGACCAGCACCGCCGCCATGCCGACCAGGCTGTGGAAGGCGGCGACCAGCTGCGGCATCGAGGTCATCGCGATCCTGCGCGCGGTGACGATGCCGATGACCGCGCCGAGCGCGATCGCGCCCAGGATCTGGCCCGCAACCGTCCAATCGATATTGTCCAGCAGCCCCGCGCTCGGGCCCTCGGGGCCGAACGGCCGGTAATATAGGAGCGTGGTGACGACGGCGAGCGTCATCCCGAACATGCCGAAGCGATTGCCCCGCCGCGAGCTTGCCGGGCTCGACAGCCCGCGCAAGGCGAGGATGAAGCAGATCCCCGCGATCAGATAAGCGAGCAGCACCCAGGCGGGCGTGGCGGGACCGTGCTCCATCAGCGCGGCTCCTTCTTCTTGTACATTGCGAGCATGCGCTGGGTCACCGCGAAGCCGCCGAAGATGTTGATGCTCGCCATCACCACCGCGGCGAGGCCGAGCCATTTCGCCAGCGGCGCGCCCGTGGCCGCCGCCGCGATCAGGGCGCCGACGATGATCACCGAGGAGATGGCGTTGGTCACCGCCATCAACGGCGTGTGCAGCGCCGGAGTCACCGACCAGACCACGAAATAACCCACGAAGCAGGCCAGGACGAAGATCGACAGGATCGAAATGAAATCCATCAGCTTTCCCCCTCGGCCGCCATTCGGAGCCGGATTTCCAGAAGCCGCAGCAGCCGCGTGTAGCGCGTGCGCCATTGCGGATCGGGCACATCGCCGCAGGGTACGCGCGGCGCGTAGCTCGCCCGGGCCTCGGCCAGCGCCTCGGCGCCGTAGCGCCGGGTCAGCGCGAAGCTGACCGCGCCCTGCCGGGCGCGGAAATCATGGTCCCAATCGGCATTGATCCGGGCCGGGTCGCGGCCGAAGCAATAGGCTTCCTGGTCGATCGCCGCGCGCGCGAAGACGTGCATCGCGCTGTAGACCGAAAGGTCGCTGGCGCGAGTCCAGCCCGTTCCCGGCGCGGTCGAGCAGGCCGCGAGCGCCAGCAGCATCCCCGCCGTCGCCGCCACGGCCTTCATCCTGCGGTTTCCGCCAGATGCCGCTCGAGCTGGTGCAGCGCATTGTCATAGCCCATCGCGTTCATCCCGCAATCCAGGCCCTGGCCGGGCTGGGGCGGATCCCTGTCCGGTTGATCGATGGTCGCGGCGCCGAACCGCGCGAGGAGCCCGCGATGGAGCGCGTCATAGCGCGCGTCGAGCGCCCGCGTGCGGCCGGGGTCCACGCGCGCGCACCCCAGCAAGCCGCTGACATCATGAAAATAGCGCAGCCGGTAGTAGAAGAAGAGCGTCAGGGGATGCTCGCGCACCGCCTCGGCGGGAGTCGGGGGCGGCGGCGAGGGCGGGGCGGACGGGGCCGCTGCCTGCAGGAGAAGTGATAGGAACAGCGCGGCGATCATGCCTTGAGCCGTTCGCTGACGACCAGTCCGTCCTTCGTCAGCCGAACGCCGACCACGATCTCGTCGTCGTCGGGGAAGACCGGGCGCTTCGCCTCGGCGTCCCAGAAGGCGGAAAGAAAATTGTAGATGTTGCGCGAGAAGAGCGCCGACGTGTCGGCGGCGAGCCGGCTCGGCACGTTACGGTGGCCGACGATCTTGACGCCGTGCTTCACCACGATTTCGCCCGCTTGAGCGCCTTCGACATTGCCGCCCTGCTCGACGGCGAGATCGACGATGACGCTGCCCGGCTTCATCGTCGCGATCTGCGCGTCGGAGATCAGCCGCGGCGCCGGCCGGCCGGGGATGAGCGCGGTGGTGATGACCAGGTCCTGCTTGGCGATATGGTTGGAGACCAATTCCGCCTGGGCGGCCTTATACTCGTCCGACATCTCGGTCGCATAGCCGCCGGCGCCCTCGCCTTCGATACCGGCGACGTTCTCGACGAAGATCGGCTTGGCGCCGAGCGACATGATCTGCTCCCGGGTCGCCGAGCGGACGTCGGTCGCCGAGACCTGCGCGCCGAGCCGCCGCGCGGTGGCGATCGCCTGCAGCCCGGCGACGCCGACGCCCATCACGAACAATTTGGCCGCCGCCACCGTCCCCGCCGCGGTCATCATCATCGGGAAGGCGCGGCCATATTCCGAGGCGCCGTCGAGCACCGCCTTGTAGCCGGCCAAATTCGCCTGGCTCGACAATATGTCCATCGATTGGGCGCGGGTGATGCGCGGCATGAATTCGAGCGCCAGCGCCTCGATCCCGGCCTCGGCATAAGCGTCGATCCGGTCGCGGCGCCCGAACGGGTTCAACGAGGCGATCAGCCAGGCGCCCTTCCCGATGCCGTCGAGCGAGGCCGGGTCCGGGCCCTGCACGGCGAGCACCGCCTCGGCATCGGCGAGCACGTCCCGGCGCGGACCGACGCTCGCGCCCGCGGCCAGATAATCGGCATCGGCGATGGTGGCGCCTTCGCCGGCGCCGCTCTCGACCGCGACGCTGGCGCCGAGCGCGAGATATTTCTTCACGGTCTCGGGCGTGGCGGCGACCCGGCGCTCGCCTTCTTCCGTCTCCCTGATGACCGCGATCTTCACCGTCCGCTCGCCCCCCTTTACGGCCTGCCTGCCCGGATGGGCTTCACCTTAGCAACCGCTCCCCGTTGAGGAAAGCCGCGCGTCGCCCTCCCCGGCGGGGGCCGCCCCTTACAGGCAGCGCCGCACCGTCTCGATTCGCCCGTTCGCGATCTGGGTGACACGCGCCATGTCCTGGCTCAGATATTCCCAGCGCGTGACGAGCGTGCGCCCGTTGCCGTTCAGGGTCACGGTGTAGCCGTCCAATGTCCAGCTCCCCTCGCCCCCCTGGGCCACCAGCCGGCCGCCTTCGTAGAGGGTGATGGCCTGCGCGGACGAGCCGGGGCAGGCGGGGCCCCATGTCCCCTGGAGCCAGCCCGCGGTCGGCGCGTAGCCGGCGACGGGGTTGGGGTTCGTGCTCGGCGGCGGCGGCGGCGGCGCGTAGGTCCCCTGCCCCGAGCCGGTGCCGCCGGTCGCGCCCAGCGCGCCCGATCCCGATCCCGAGCCGGACTGGCTGAACGACGAGCCGCCGCCATCCCGCCAGGAATCGCGCGGCGCCTTGTCCAGCAGGCTGGTGAAGAAATAGAGGCAGACCAGGATGATCAGCGCGCTGGCCAGAATCGCCGCGACGATCCAGCCCCAGGGCGCCGGCCTGGCCGGCGCCGCCGGGAAATGGGTGGGCGGCGGCGCCGGCAAATGCGCGGGCGGCGCCGCGGCGGCGGGCGGAGCCGCGTTGGGGAAGGGCGGCGGTACGACCCCGCCGCCCCCAGTCCCATCCGAACCCGGTATGCTGTCCCTATTGTCGGTCATGGCTTCCCCCCCCTTGCCGTCGAGCCGGCCGCATTCCCACGGGCTCCGCTCGCCGCGGCGGAGTGCGCCGCTTTTCGGGCGGAAAGTCAATCGCCCGCGCGGCCCCGCCCGCCTCTAATTCGAGATGATCAGGATGACGAGCAGGCCGACGATCAGGCTCAGGATCGTCCCCCATTTCATCATGAAGGTGAACCTTGCGTAGCTGCTCTCGTGCGCCCGCATTTCCTTGGCCTCACCGTCCGCCGCCATGTCTCGCCTCCTCCTGTGCGGGCCTCCTTATCAAGGCGGGGCGCGCCATGGAAGGCGCGAAAGCGCGGCCGCTTGTCGCGTGGGGCGGCCGATGCGGGCGTCTCGCCGCGCCGTCCGCCGCTTTGCCAAGCGGGAGCCGCCATGGCCGGAGGATAAGCTCGATCATTTCGGCGCGATCCGCTATATAAGCGGTGGGGAGGTCGGCCGTGACCTGGTCTCGACGCGCGCTTTGCCTGTTGTCCTGCCTGGGAACAGTGGCGCTCGCCGGCGCGGGCGCCGCGGCGCGGCGCGGGCCGCGCGTCTCCAATGCGCGCTCGATCGGCATGGAGGCGAGAGACGCGCCGATGGCCGGCCGGATCTGCGTCGCCGCCTTCGACGACCGCGACGGCGACGGCGTCCGCGACGCCGGCGAGCCGCCGCTGGCCGGCCGCCGCTTCCTCATCCTGAGCGGCGCCAACGTCACCTTCGCCCAGGGCAGCACCGACGCGTCGGGCGAATATTGCAGCACCGGCCTTCCCCCCGGCGCCTATTCGCTGCGGGAAGCGGGGCCGGGCGCCGCCGCCGCCCGCGCCGTCACCGTCACCGGCGCCGAGACCGCCCGCGTCGCCTTCGGCGCCCGCTAGGCATCCAAAATATCCGCATTAACCCGCGAACGCTCTTAAGGCCGCCTTTACCCAATTCGGCTAGTCCCCGACTTTGCCGAGCGAGAGGATGAGAATGCGGGCGGATCCCAATCGTTGCCTGTTGCTGATCGACGACGAACCCGCCCAACGGCGGCTCGTCACCGCCATCGGCGCGCGCGCCGGCTGGTGGGTGCGCGGCGCCTCCGATTTCGACGCGGCCGAGAAGATGTTCGGCGATCCGCAGGAGCCCAAGTTCGACGCGATCCTGCTCGATCACTGGCTGCCCGGCGAGGAGGGCAGCGCGCTGATCCGCCGAATCCGCGCCGCCCGGCCCGATCTGCCTTTGCTCGTGCTCACCGCCCAGAACGACGTCCATGTCGCGGTCGACGCGATGCGCGCCGGCGCCAGCGATTTCATCGTCAAGCCGCTCGCGCCCGACCGGCTGCTCGCCGCGCTCAACACCGCCACCGACCGCCGCAAGAGCTCGGGCGAGCTTCGCCCGCTCTCCGAGAAGATCAGCAAGACATTGGGCTTCGAGGAGATCGTCGGCTCGGCGCCCAAGTTCCGCGCCGCCCTGGCGATCGCCGCCAAGGCCGCCCGCGCCCGCGTCTCGGTGCTGATCGAGGGCGAAAGCGGCTCGGGCAAGGAGATCATCGCCCAGGCGATCCACGCCGCCTCGCCGCGCGGCAAGAAGCAGCTCCACATCGTCAATTGCGGCGCGATCCCCGCCAATCTCGTCGAATCGGTCCTGTTCGGCCATGAGAAGGGCGCCTTCACCGGCGCCTTCGACCGCCATATCGGCCGCTTCGAGGATGCCGACGGCTCGACCATCTTCCTCGACGAGGTCGGGGAGCTGCCGCTCGAAACCCAGGTCAAGTTGCTGCGCGTGCTCGAATCGGGCGAGATCCAGCGCGTCGGCGGCCGCATCACCCAGCTGGTCGACGTCCGCATCATCGCCGCCACCAACCGCCGCCTCGCCGAGGAGGTCGCCGCCGGCCGCTTCCGCGAGGATCTCTATTACCGGCTCAACGTCGTCCACGTGCCGATCCCGCCGCTGCGCGACCGCCAGAGCGACATTCCCGCGCTCGCCCGCCATCTGCTCTCGCGCATCGCCGACCAGCCGGGCATGCGCCATCTGTCGATCACCGACGACGGGCTCGCCATCCTGATGTCCTACGGCTGGCCGGGCAACGTCCGCCAGCTCCAGAACGCCCTGTTCCGCGCCGCCGTGCTCTGCGAGAGCGACGCGCTCACCGCGAGCGATTTCCCGCACATCGCCAACGAGGCCGCCTGCGGCCGGCGCGCCGACGATTATCACGCCAAGCCGCTGACCGGCCAGTCCAACACCTCGGCCATGGCCCACGGCCCGGGCGTCACGCTCTACGCGTCGGACGGCAATTTGCGCCCGCTCGAGGAGATCGAGGCCGACGTCATCCGCCTCGCCATCGGCCATTATCGCGGCCGCATGACGGAGGTGGCGCGCAGGCTGGGGATCGGCCGCTCCACGCTCTACCGCAAATTGGGCGAGCTCGGCATCGGCGACATCGCGGCATGATGACAAAGCCCTCCCCCTTGATGGGGAGGGTTGGGTGGGGTGGAGTCTGCGAAAAGGCACCGCCCTTCACTGACGTTCACCCCGCCCCCAACCCCTCCCCATCGAGGGGAGGGGATGCTAAGCCCGCCCGATGCCCGATTTCACCGACGCCATCGTCCTGGTCACCGGCGCCGCTTCCGGCATCGGCGCCGCCGTCGCCACCCGCATCGCCAATGAGGGCGCCAGGAAGCTGATCCTGATCGACATGGACGAGGATCGCCTGCGCGATTTCGCTTTCTCCTTGCCTTGCGAGCGGCAGGTGCTAATCGGCGACGTCACCGACGCGCAGCTCTGGGCCGACGCCGACCTCACCGGGCTCACCCACGCCGTCGTCAATGCCGGCATCGGCGCCGGCGGGCCGATCGAGGATCTCGCCTTCGCCGAATGGCGCCGCGTCCTCTCGGTCAACCTCGACGGCGCCTTCCTCACCCTCCAGGCGGCGATGCGCGCGATCCGCTCGACCGGCCAGAGCGGCGCCATCGTCCTCACCGCCTCGGCGGCGGGGGTGAAGGCCGAGCCCGGCATCGCCGCCTACGGCGCGTCCAAGGCGGCGGTGATCCACCTCGCCCGCATCGCCGCCAAGGAAGGCGCGTCGGCGAACATCCGGGTCAACGCGATCGCGCCGGGCGGGGTCGAGACGGCGATCTGGACCGGCCTCCCCTTCTTCCAGAACCTGGTCGAATCGGCCGGCAGCGAGGCGGCGGCCTATGCGGCGATGGCGGCGATGGCGACGCCGCTCGGCCGCTACGCCAAGCCCGAGGAGATTGCCGGGCAGATCGCCTTCCTGCTCTCCGACCGGGCCGCCTACATCACCGGCGCCTGCCTGGTCAGCGATGGCGGCTATTCGCTCTAGCTGGGCGGCACATTGGTGCCGTGACGGCCCGCTTTCCCTCCCGGTAAGGCCGAGGCTAAATGGAGGACAGATGCCACGCCTCTCCAGCCCGTTCCTCGCCCTCGCCCTCGCGCTGGCCGCCTGCGGACCCGCGGCGCAAGCGCCCGACGCGCCGGCGGAGACCGCGTCCGCCTGCGAGCGGCGCGCCTTCGAAGGCTCGACCTTCACCGTCTGCCGCTACGACCGGCGCCGCCACAACATCGTTCTCGTCCTCGACGACAGCAACGGCCGCCCGCTGCGCAGCTTCGCCGCGCTCGAAATCGTGCTCGGCCCGCGCGCCCGCCGCCTGCTCTTCGCGATGAACGCCGGCATGTACGACGAGGCGGGCGGCCCGATCGGCCTCTACGTCGAGCAGGGGCGCGAGCGCCACGCGATCAACCGCCGCCCCGGCGCGGGCAATTTCCACCTGCTCCCCAACGGCGTCTTCACCGCCGCCCTCGACGGCCGCGTCGCCATCGTCCCGGCCGACCGCTACGATCCGGCCTCGCGCCCGTTCTGGGCGACGCAATCCGGCCCGATGCTGGTGATCGACGGCGCCCTCCATCCCGCCGTCCAGGCCGACGGCCCCTCGCTCCACATCCGCAACGGAGTCTGCGTCGTCGACGAGAATGTCGCCTGGTTCGCGATTTCCGAGGCGCCGGTCTCCTTCGGCCGCCTCGCCCGCCTGTTCCGCGACCGGCTCGGCTGCCGCAACGCGCTCTATCTGGACGGCTCGGTCTCCAGCCTGTGGGACCGGCCGGCCTGGCGGCGGGACGGCTATTCGGAACTCGGGCCCCTGGTGGCCGTCTTTGCAAAAGAGGAGGAACGCCGATGACCTTCAAGGGAAGCTGCCATTGCGCCAGGATCGCCTACAGTGTCGACGAGGACCCGCCCACCAAGGCGATGATGTGCAATTGCTCGATCTGCCGCCGCCGCGGCGCGCTCCACCATTTCACCACGCCCGACAAATTCACTCTGGAGACGCCGCGCGACGACATCCACACCTATCGCTGGAACAAGGGCGCCATCGGCTTCCATTTCTGCAGGAGCTGCGGCTGCGCGCCCTTCGCCGAAGGGACCGCCCCCGACGGCCCGATGGTCGAGATCAACCTGCGCTGCGCCGAGGATGTGGACCTCGACGCGCTCGAGATCACCCGGTTCGACGGCGCCCACAAGCTGCCGGGCCCGGTTTGATTGGGTTTGACTTATATAAGTCATAGCCGATATAAAGCTGCCTTAGAATCAGGGAGCGGAACATATGGACTATGACGTCGCCCGCCACATCGGCGCGGTTGCCCGCGAAGTGCGCGCGTGCGAGCGGGACGGCAAGCCGGCGCGCGCGGTGATCGCCGGCCGCCGCTACGATACCGGCATCGAGGATGCCTGGGACGCGCTGACCAATGGCGAGCGCATCCCGCGCTGGTTCCTGCCGATCGGCGGCGACCTGCGGCTCGGCGGCCGCTACCAGATCGAAGGCAATGCCGGCGGCACGATCATCGAATGCGAGCCGCCGCGCCGGCTGGCATTGAGCTGGGAATTCGCCGGCACCATTTCCTGGGTCACCGTCACCCTGGACGAGGAAGCGCAAGCCTCCACCCGCCTGGTGCTGGAGCATGTCGCCCTGATCGATCCGCAGTTCGAGGGCTTCTGGGGCCAGTTCGGGCCGGGCGCGACCGGCATCGGCTGGGACCTCTCCTTGCTCGGCCTCGCCAGCTATCTCGAAGACGGCGCCGGCAAGCCGCCCGAGGGCGACCTCGTCTGGCTCGCCAGCGAGAACGGCAAGGCCTTCGTCGGCGCGAGCAGCGAGGCCTGGCGCGCCGCCGCGATCGCCTTCGGCACCGACCCCGGGCAAGCGAAGGAGGCCGCCGACCGCACGGTGCAGGCCTACACCGCGGGCGGCTGATGCACGCCTTCGACGTCCTCGGCGATCCGGTCCGCCGCCGCATCCTCGAATTGCTGGCGGACGCCGAGCGGTCGTCGGGCGAAATCGTCGCCATCATCTCCCGCGAATATGGCATCAGCCAGCCCGCCGTGTCGCAGCATCTCAAGGTGCTTCGCGAAAGCGGCTTCGCCACGGTCCGCGCCGAGGCCCAGCGGCGGCTCTATTCGGTCGATTCACTGCCGCTGCGCGAGGTCGACCAATGGCTCGAGCGGTTCCGCATCCTGTGGGAGCCGAAGCTGGAGGCGCTCGCCACCGAAATCGCCCGCGGCAAGCGCAGGCGCCGGCGCGAAGCTCAGGATCCGCCGCGCTCGACGCCGCGCAGGAAGCGGAGCAACCCGGCGAAATAGGCCGCCTGGTCGTCGTACATCGCCATATGGCTTCCGTTCGGCAGGAACAGGAACTGGCCGTGGGGCAGCCGCGCCGCCATCGCCCGCATCCATTCCGGGTCCATCGTGTCATGGCGCGCGCCGATCACCAGGGTCGGCACATTGATGCGGTGCAGGTCGCGGCTCCGGTCCCAATGTTCGAGCCGCCCGCTCGCGCCGAGCTCGCTCGGCCCCTGCATCAGGCTGTAGAGATGCTGGTTGAGGTGGCCGAAGGAGCGCGTCACCGGCTCGGGCCATTGCTCGGCGGGCCGGCGCAATATGTGCTGTTCGTAATGCATCGGCATCAGGATCGCCATGTAGCGCGGATCCTGGGTCTGGCCGCTCGCCTCCAGCCGCTGCACCTCGGCGAGCTGCGCCCGATCCATGGCCGGCATCAGCACGCGGCGCGCATAATCGTTATAGGCCGGGATCGAATCCATCATGTTGGAGATGATCAGGCATTTGAGATTTTCCGGGTGGGCGAGCGCATATTCGATCGCCAGCATGCCGCCCCAGCTGTGGCCGAGCAGGCAGAAATTGTCGCGATTGAGGCCGAGCGCCACGCGGACCTGCTCGACCTCGTCGACGAAGCGCGGGATGGTCCACAGGCTGTCGTCGTTCGGCTGGTCGGAATAGGCCGAGCCGAGCTGGTCGTAATAATAATATTCGATGCCCTCGCCGGGAAAATAGGAATCGAACGCTTCCAGATATTCGTGCGTCGCCGCGGGGCCGCCGTGGAGGAGCAGCACCTTCAGCCGCGGATTGTTTCCCACGCGGCGGGTCCACACCCGGAAATTGCCGGCCGGCGTGGTGATATTGATCATGCGGACGCCGCCGCTCCAGGCGTCGTCGCGGCCGGCGCGGCTGTAATAATCGGGCGCGGGCTGGGCCGCGATCGGCGCCGCGAACAACAAGGCGACAAGCAGGAACAGGCGCTTCATCCGGGCTCTCCCCCTATTCGACCCTCAATATCACCGGCGCGGCGAAGCGGTCCATCTTCGCGGGCGGGCGGCCGCGCGGCGCACGGAAGAGTTCGCCTTCCGCCTGCGCCAGTTCGGCACAGCGCCCGCTGGCGATTGGACCTGGGCGGCGCCCTGCTCTAATTTGCGCGCCTGGCATGCGACCCGTCACCGCCTTCCTGCGCGCCATCGCGCTCACAATCGGCCTCGCCGCGGTCGCCTGCTTCGGCGCGCCGCCGCGGGGCCCGGCGCCGCGCGCCGCCGCCGCTCACGGCGCCGTTGCCGCCGAGCCGGTCGCGCTCGACGCCGAAACCGTCTCTTTCTATCGCGAGCGCGACCTCCAGCCGCTCTGGGTGGAGGGCCGCGCGCTGAGCGCGGATGCCGAAATCCTCATCCAGGCCTTGCCCGCCAATTCCGAGCTCGCCGCCGCCGTCGGCGCCGCGCGGACCGGCGATCCGCGCGCGCTCGCCCGCGCCGATCTGCTGCTGACCCGCGCCTTCGTCGACGAGGTCGGCGAGCGCCGCCGCCCGCCCGAGCGCGGCCGGATGCGCTATATCGATGCCGGCCTCGCCCCCCGGGCGGCGTCGGAGCGCGACACGCTCTACGCTCTGGCCGCCGCTCCCTCGCTCGCCGGCCATGTGCGCTCGGCGCTCCGGCGCAACCCTGCTTATGACGGGCTCCAGCGCGGCCTTGCCGCCTATCGCGCGCGCTGGTCGCGCCTGCCCCAGGTCCAGGTGATTGCGGGCCGCGCCGATTTGCTCCGCCAGCGGCTCGGCGTTCGGGATGTCGCTGCCGGCCTTCGCGAGTTCCAAGGCGTGCACGGCCTTCGCGTCACCGGCCGGGCCGACGGCGCCACCCTCGCCGCCCTCAACCGCGGCGCCATTCATTACGAGCGGCTGATCCTCGCCAATATCGAGCGCGCCCGCGCCATCCCGGCCGCGCCCGGCGAGCGTTACGTGCTGGTGGACACCGCCTCGGCGCGGCTGTTCATGGTCGAGGACGGCCAGATTCGCGATTCGATGCGGGTGATCGTCGGCAAGAGCGCCATGCCGACGCCCGAAATGGCCGGCCTGATCCGCTATGCGGCGCTCAACCCTTATTGGAACCTGCCGCCGGACCTGATCCGCAAGCGCGCCCGCGCGGCGCTGCGCAACCCAGGCGCGATCGCCGCCGAGCGGCTGCAGGTGCTCTCGGACTGGTCTCCGCAAGCGCGCGTGCTCCAGCCCCGCCAGGTCAATTGGGCGGCGGTCGCGGCGGGGGGCGCCTTCGTCAATCTGCGCCAGCTCCCCGGCCCGCAGAACATGATGGGCCGGGTCAAATATATGCTGCCCAACGATCTCGGCGTCTATCTGCACGATACGCCGCTCCGCGATCTCTTCGCCGGCGCCGACCGCCGCCAGAGCTCGGGCTGCATCCGGCTCGAGGACGCGCAAAGGCTCGGGCGCTGGCTGTTCCAGGGCGAGATGCCGCGCGCCACCGGCGCCGCCGAGCAGCAGGCCGATCTGCCCGAGCCGGTCCCCGTCTACATCACCTATCTGACCGTGTTGCCCACCGCCGACGGCCGGGTCGTGTTCCTGGCCGACGGCTACAACCGCGACTCTAGCCCGGCGTCAGCGCCGCGTCGCGCAGCCCGCGCCACACGCGCAATGCCTGCAGCGTCTCCGGCACGTCGTGGACGCGCAGCAGCTGCACGCCCTGCCCCGCGGCCTTGAGCGCGAAAGCCAGCGAACCGCCGAGCCTGAGGTCCGCCGGCGCCTCGTTCGAGAGCGCCCCGATCGTCCGCTTGCGGCTGGCGCCGAGCATGATCGGGCAGCCGAGCCCGTGCAGCAGAGCGAGGCCGTTCACCAGGTCGAGATTGTGCTGGACGGCCTTGCCGAAGCCGAAGCCCGGATCGACGATGATCCGCGCGCGCGCGATCCCCGCCGCCTCGGCCGCCGCGATCCGCGCCTCCAGCCAGTCATAGACTTCGAGGATCACCGGCCTCTCGTAGCGCGGATCGTCCTGCATCGTCTCGGGCGCGCCCTTGTGGTGCATGAGCACGATCGGGCAGCCGGCTCCGGCGACGACCTCCGGCGCGCGCGGGTCCCAGGTCAATGCCGAGACGTCGTTGACCAGCCCCGCCCCGGCGGCGAGCGCCTGCTCCATCACCATCGCCTTGCGGGTGTCGATCGAGACCGCCGTCCCCGCCGCCGCCAGCCGCCGCACCACCGGCAGCACCCGCGCCGCCTCGTCGCCCTCCCAGACCGGCTTCGCGCCGGGCCGGGTCGATTCGCCGCCGACGTCGACGATCGCCGCGCCCGCCGCCGCCATTTCATGGCCCGCCGCGACCGCCGCTTCCTCGTCCGCATGCCGGCCGGCGTCCGAGAAGCTGTCGGGGGTGACGTTGACGATGCCGACGGTCTGCGGCTGATCGAGCCGGATCGTCCGCTCGCCGAGCATCAGCGGCGGCCGCGCCGATGTCAGCCGCGCCCAGAGCGCCCGCCCGGATTCGTCGAGCCGCGTCTCGATCCCGGCCACCGGCACCAGCTCCGACCCCTGCGGGCCGATCATCTCCACGGCCGAGAAGAATTGCAGCCCGCCCGCCAGCCGCGCGACCTTGCCGTCATGGCCGAACGGCGCATCGACGAATCCGGTGGGGCGAAGATAAAGGCGGGCGGTCATCCGATCCGCATAAGCCGGGCGGGGGTCCGGAGGAAAATGGTTTCGGCAGACGTTAGAGTCGATGGTGCCGGGCGAGGCCCGTGCTCGAGCCCAGCCCCGCCCGCCAAGTCTTTGCTTGTGGACGAGTTTCCGATTAGCTGTTCCGGTCGATTCGGGCCAAAGGAGAGACATCATGGCGATCATCGTTGGAACGTCGGGACCGGACACG
This sequence comes from Sphingomonadales bacterium, assembly GCA_034668505.1. Taxonomy (GTDB): domain Bacteria; phylum Pseudomonadota; class Alphaproteobacteria; order Sphingomonadales; family Sphingomonadaceae; genus Allosphingosinicella. The sequence goes on along the minus strand of JAXDPD010000045.1, from coordinate 198,928 downwards.
GTCGACGGCACGACCGATCCCGATCGCCTCTACGGGCTCGAGGATGACGACACGCTCAACGGGCTCGCCGGCGCCGACTATCTCGACGGGGGCACCGGCAACGACATCATGAACGGCGGCGCCGACGACGACGTCTATATCGTCGATGCCCTCGGCGACGTCGTCAACGAGAGCGTCGGCCAGGGCTTCGACATCGTCTATGCGATCGCCAGCTACGTGCTCGCCACCGGCGTCCAGGTCGAGCGATTGTCCTCGACCGACCATCTCTCCACCGTCGCCAAGGACCTCACCGGCAACGATTACGTCACCGACATTTACGGCAATGACGGCGTCAACGTGCTGACCGGCGGCGCCGCCAACAACACCATCCTGGGCTTCGGCGGCAACGACACGCTGAACGGCCTCGGCGGCCAGGACGGCCTGCTGGGCATGGACGGCGACGACACGCTCAACGGCGGCGACGACAGCGACTATTTCGACGGCGGCGCCGGCACCGACGTGCTCAACGGCGGCGCCGGCGACGACATCTTCATCGTCAACAGCTCCGACACGGTCGGCGAGCTCACCGGCGAGGGTTTCGACATCGTCTATGCGACGACCAGCTACGTGCTCGCCGCCGGCGCCTATGTCGAGCGGCTGTCGTCCACCGACCATCTCGCGACCACCGCCAAGAACCTCACCGGCAACGACCTGGTCGTCGAGATCCTCGGCAATGCCGGCACCAACGTGCTGACCGGCGGCGCCGCCAACAACATCATCCTCGGCTTCGGCGGCACCGACACTTTGAACGGCCTGGCCGGCAATGACGGCCTCTACGGCATGGACGGCACCGACACGCTCAACGGCGGCGCCAACGATGATTATTTCGACGGCGGCGCCGGCAACGACACGGTGAACGGCGGCACCGGCGACGACATCTTCCTCGTCGACAGCGGCGACATTGTCGGCGAGCTGCTCGAAGAGGGCTTCGACATCGTCTACGCGACCGGCAATTACGTGCTCGCCGCATTCGCCTATGTCGAGGTCCTGATCGCGGCCAACACGGTGTCGACCGACGCGCGCAACCTCACCGGCAACGACCTAATATGGGAAATTTACGGCAATAACGGCATCAACACGCTGACCGGCGGCGCCGGCGCCAGCTCCCTGTTCGGCTTGGGCGGCAACGACATTCTGAACGGCAATGCCGGCAACGATTATCTGTACGGCGGCGACGGCACGGACACGCTGAATGGCGGCGCCGACAACGATTTTCTGTACGGCATGGACGGCACGGACACGCTGAGCGGCGGCGCCAACAATGACACGCTCGACGGCGGCGCCGGCGCGGACGACATGAGCGGCGGGCTCGGCAACGACATTTTCATGGTCGGCAACAGCTCCGACTCGGTGGCCGAATCCGACGAGTCGACGACCGGGGGGGGCAACGACATCGTCTACACGTCGGTGGACTATCACCTCATGCCCTTCATATTCGTCGAGACGCTGAGCGCGGCGAACGTCGCGGCGACGACCGGGATGCGGCTCTTCGGCAACAACACCTCCAACGCGATCATCGGGACCGCGGGCGCCGATCTGATCGATACCGGCGACGGGGGGACCGATACGTTGACCGGCAATGGCGGCGCCGACATCTTCAACTTCAGGAACGTCGGCATCCAGGGCGGCGTCAACGTCGGGATCCCGCTCGGCGTCGCCACCGTGACCGATTTCGTGCAGGGCACGGACCTGCTCAGGCTCGACACCACCAAGTTCACCGGCGTGCTCGGCAATGCTTCGTTCTTCGAGGCCGGCACCGCCGCGACCGCCGCGACCACCCGGATTCTCTACGATCCCGCGACGGGCAACCTGATCTGGGACAGCGACGGCAATGCCGCCTCGAACGATCAGGGCGTGATCTTCGGGAAGCTCCAGACCGGCCTGACGCTGACCGCGGCCGACTTCCTCATCGAGGCCAACCAGGCGCCGGAGGCCGGCGATGACGCTTATGCGATGCAGGTCTCGGGCGTGAACCAGTCGATCAACTTCAGCCCCCTTATCAACGACTTCGACGTCGACGGCTTCGAGGGCTGGATGACCCAGGTCGGTGCCCTGGGTCAGCCGTTGCAGCCGGCCTATAACGGCGTCGGCGTCCCACCCAAGATCCACGGCGTTTACGGCGACCTGCAAGGCGCTTCGAACTCCTACATCTATACCCTCCTGGCCAACGATCCCGATACGCTGGCGATCGCGCCCGGCACGTCCGTGACCGACGTCTTCGTCTACGAGATGACCGACGGCAAGGCGTCCCGCCTCAGCGGCATTTCGGGCTTCGCCGAGTATGATATGGCGACGATCACGATCACGATCTCGCGCTCGGCGTCCGGCGCGATCATGTCGACGGTCAGCGCGTCCGACGCGCTCGCCGCCCCGGCGCCGCCGGCGGACGACCATGCCGCCTTCGCCCCGGTTTCCGATGCGGCGTTCGCGCCGGTCGGCGGCGGCGAGGACTTCGCGGCCGGCTTCAACGTGCGCGAGGCCGCCGACTATCTCGTCTCGGATCTGTGGATGGCCTGAGCGCCGGCGCTCAGGCCTGCGCGCGCAAATGGCGCTGCCGCAGCACGTCGAGCGGCACCAGGAAGTCGCCGTCGGCGACGTGCCAGAAGGTCCAGCCGTTGCACGCCGGCGCGCCCTGGACGGCGGCGCCGATCTTGTGGATCGAGCCCTGCTGGCCGTCATGCTCGACCGAGGCGTCGGCGAGCACGCGCGCGCTCCAGCGCCGCTTTGAATCGGTGAGCATCGCGCCCGGCACGATCGCGCCGCTTTCGATCAAGGCGCCGAACGGCACTTTGGGCTGGGTCGCGCGCGAGGCCATCACCTTCATCGCGCTCTCGTCCAGTTCGAGAGTCGAATCGATCCGCTCGCGGGCGACGCGGATGTAGCGGCTCTCGCGCTCGATGCCGATCCATTGGCGCCCCAGCCGCCGCGCCACCGCGCCGGTGGTGCCGGTGCCGAAGAAGGGATCGAGGACGACGTCGCCCTTGTTGGTGCAGGCGAGCAGCACCCGGTAGAGCAGGGCCTCGGGCTTCTGGGTCGGATGCGCCTTGAGGCCGCCATCCTTGACCCGCTCGGCCCCGGCGCAGATCGGCAGCACCCAATCCGAGCGCATCTGCAATTCGTCGTTCAGCGCCTTCATCGCGCGATAGTTGAACGTGTAGCGGCTGTCCTCGCTGCGGCTCGCCCAGATCAATGTCTCATGGGCGTTGGTGAAGCGGGTGCCGCGGAAGTTCGGCATCGGATTGGACTTGCGCCAGATGATGTCGTTGAGGATCCAATAGCCCTGGTCCTGCAGCGCCGCGCCGACCCGGAAGATGTTGTGGTAGGAGCCGATCACCCAGAGCGTGCCGTCGGGCTTGAGGATGCGCCGGGCCTCGGCGAGCCAGGCGCGGGTGAAGGCGTCGTAGGTCGCGAAAGTGTCGAACTTGTCCCAATCGTCGTCGACCGCGTCGACCCGGCCGCCCTCGGGCCGGAACAGGTCGCCGCCCAGCTGCAGATTGTAGGGCGGATCGGCGAAGATCATGTCGATCGACGCTTCGGGCAGCCGCGCCATGGCGGCGACGCAATCGCCCTGGACGATCTGGCCGAGCGGCAGGCCCGGAACGGGCTGCGCTCCCCTTTTCGGCCGCAAGACCGCACCCAGACGCCCCATCACGCTCATTCGATCCGCCCCCGGCAACAAGATTGCCATGCTGAGTCACGGGGACTCAACGGTCAAGTTCAGACACTTGCAGGATATGGTTAACAGGCCGTTGAGGAGCCCGGGAACGAAAGGAGTCTTCGCTACATCTTGTGGTGCGGCACGGAGTTCGGACTCAATCTGAAGTGGGTGTGGCGCGAAAGACTCAAGCCGGAAAATCCCGAAATCACCCATCCGGGCGATACCCGCATCTGGCGCTCTGGGCTAATGACGAGGCTTCACCAGCGGAGTGCCAGCTCATGAAACTCGCTCACATCCTCCTGTCCGGACTGATCCTCGCCGCGGCGACGCAGGCGCCGCCCCCGGCCGCGAGAACGCCAATGCCGCTCGGCAATTTCTCGGTCAGCCTGACGGTGAGGGATATCGGCGTCGCCAAGGCCTTTTACGAAAAGCTCGGTTTCGTCCAGATTGGCGGCGACCCCGCGCAGAATTGGGTGATCATGAAGAACGGCAGCACCAATATCGGCCTGTTCCAAGGCATGTTCCCGCGGAACGCGCTCACCTTCAATCCGGGCTGGAACCAGGATGGCGGGCCCACGGCCGCGTTCGAGGACGTGCGGAGCATCCAGCGGCGGCTGAGGGACGCCGGCATCGCGGTGGGAGCCCAGATCGCCAGCGCCAGCGGTCCGGCCAGTTTCACGATCACCGACCCGGACGGCAACCCGATCCTGTTCGACCAGCATCGCTAGCGCGGCAGGGACTTGGATGGAATCGTCACCCCGGACTTGATCCGGGGTCCACCTTCTTCAAGGCGCTGCGATGGAAGGTGGATGCCGGATCAGGTCCGGCATGACGAGGGGGGTGGGGCCCTGCGTCCCGCTCACTCCGCCGCGATCAGCTCCAGCTGCATCTGCTCGCGCACGCGGGCGAAGCTGCGGCGGTGGAGCGGTGTCGGGCCAAGCGCCTTCAGGGCCCGGCAATGCTCGGGCGTCGGATAGCCCATGTTGCGCTCCCAGCCATAGCCGGGATGCGCGCGCGCATGCTCGGCCATGATCGCATCGCGAGTCACCTTGGCGACGATCGAGGCGGCGGCGATCGAGCGGCATTTGGTGTCGCCGGCGACGATGGCGAGCGACGGCCGCTCCCAGCGCGGGCAGCGATTGCCGTCGACCAGCACCATGGCGGGATCGAGGCCGAGCGCATCGACCGCCCGGCTCATCGCCAGCATCCGCGCCCAATAGATGTTCAAGCTGTCGATCTCCTCGACGCTGGCGATGCCGACGCCGATCACCGCGACCTTGTAGAGCCGCGCGCAGATCGCCTCGCGCGCCGCCGCCGGCAGCGCCTTGCTGTCGTCGATGCCGCGCGGGAAATGGTTGCGGTTCAGGATGACCGCGGCCGCGACCACCGGCCCGGCCAGCGGCGCGCAGCCCGCCTCGTCGACGCCGGCCAGCGGGTCGGGATGGATCTTCTCGAGCTTGAAGCAGGGGCGCGCCATGGCGCCCAGCCTAGGAATCCCCGCGCCGTCATTCCAGCGAAAGCTGGAATCTCACTTCTCTTTCCTGTGGATAAGCTCGAACGGCACGACGCCCAGCGCGTGGCCGAGCGGGCCGTGCCCTTGCCCCAGCCCCGGCGCCTCGAGGATCGCGATCCGCACGAAGCGCACCGCCTGTTCGAACGCCTTCTCGATGTCGAGGCCCCTGCCGAGCCCGGTGGCCAGCGCGCTGGCGAGCGTGCAGCCGGTGCCGTGCGTCTCGCTCGTGTCGAAGCGCTTTCCGCGCAGCTCGCGGATCGGCCCCGAAGGCGCGATCAGCCGGTCGACCACCTCATCGCCGTCCGCGTGGCCGCCCTTGGCCAACAGGTGGCAGCCATGAGCCAGCACCGCCGCTTCTCCGCCCAGCGCTTCCAGCTCCGGACTGTTCGGAGTCACCACCGAGGCGATGCGCATCAGCCGCTCGAAGGCCGCGACGGTCGCCGCGTCGGCGAGCGCGGCGCCGCTGGTCGCGACCATCACCGGATCGAACACGATCGGCACCGCGAGCTGTTCGAGCCGGTCCGCCACGGCATGCGCGGTTTCGGGCGAACCGATCATCCCGATCTTCACCGCGTCGACGCCGATGTCGCCGACCACCGACTCGATCTGGGCCACGACCATCCGAGCCGGCACCGGCATCACCGCCTGTACGCCCAAGGTGTTCTGGGCGGTGATCGCGGTGATCGCGGTCATGGCATGGCCGCCGAGCATGGTGACGGTCTTGATGTCGGCCTGGATGCCGGCCCCGCCGCCGGAGTCCGAGCCGGCGATGATCAGGATGCGCGGGACCGTGGTCATACGAAACGGACCTGGACATGGGGGGTCATTGCGGCCCCTTGCGCTCCGTCGAGGCGGGGTATTTGTCGAGCAGATGCGCGGGCCTTATCGGCCGCGGCTCGAAATTGCCGCCGCAATTGGGGCAGGTGCCGGCGAGCGGCCCCTCCACGCAGTCCGCGCAGAACGTGCATTCGAAGGTGCAGATGCGCGCCTCCGCGCTCCGTGCCGGCAGGTCTCGCCCGCAGCGCTCGCAATCCGGACGCAAGTCCAGCATCAGGCCGCCTTCACCGCCGCGCAGATCTCGTCGACCACCGCTTCGACCAGCGCCTCGTCCTCGCCCTCGGCCATCACCCGGACCACCGGCTCGGTGCCGGAATTGCGGATCACCAGCCGGCCCGTATCGCCGAGCCGCGCCTCGCCGGCGGCGATCGCCTTCTTCACCGCCGCGTTCGCCAGCGGCGCGCCGCCTTCGAAGCGGACGCTCCTGAGCAATTGCGGCAGCGGCTCGAACAGGCTCAGCAATTCGCTCGCCGGCCTATCCTGCGCGACCAGTTCGGCGAGGATCTGCAGGCCGGCGACCAGCCCGTCGCCGGTGGTGCCATATTCGGAAAGGATGATGTGGCCGGATTGCTCGCCGCCGACATTATAGCCCTTGGCCCGCATCGCCTCGAGCACGTAGCGGTCGCCGACCTGGGTGCGTTCGAGCTTGAGCCCCCGCCCGGCCAGGAAGCGCTCGAGGCCGAGATTGGACATCACGGTCGAGACCAGGCCGCCGCCGCGCAGCCGGCCGCGCTTGTGCCAGGACGAGCCGATCAGCGCCATCAGCTGGTCGCCGTCGACGGTCTCGCCTTCCTCGTCGACGACGATCAGCCGGTCGGCATCGCCGTCCAGCGCGAGGCCGATATCGGCGCCGCTCTCGATCACGCTGCGCTTGAGGAGATTGGGGTCGGTCGAGCCGCAGCCGTCGTTGATGTTGAGGCCGTTGGGCTCGACTCCGATCGCGACCACCTCGGCGCCGAGCTCCCACAAGGCCGAGGGCGCGACCTGATAGGCGGCGCCGTTCGCGCAATCGACGACGACCTTGAGCCCGTCCAGCCGCAAATGCTTCGGGAAGGTCAGTTTGGCCGCGTGGATATAACGGCCGCGCGCATCCTCGATCTTGCGCGCGCGGCCGATCTGCTCGGCCGGGACCAGCTGCGGCTCCTTGTCCAGCAAGGCCTCGATCGCCAGCTCGTCCTTGTCGGAAAGCTTGTAGCCGTCGGGCCCGAACAATTTGATGCCGTTGTCGACGAACTTGTTGTGGCTGGCCGAGATCATCACGCCGAGGTCCGCGCGCATACTATGGGTGAGCATGGCGACCGCCGGCGTCGGCACCGGCCCGACCATCACCACGTCCATGCCGACGCTGGTGAAGCCCGAGATCAAGGCGGTCTCCATCATGTAGCCGGAGAGCCGCGTATCCTTGCCGATCACCACCCGGTGGCGATGGGCGCCGCGCAGGAAATGCGCGCCCGCCGCCTGGCCGATCCGCTGCGCCATCGCCGCGGTCATCGGCGCCTCGTTGGTTCGGCCCCTGATCCCGTCCGTGCCGAAGAATTTGCGCGTCATCTGAGGATTGCCCCGACTTTTCCCTTGCCGTGCCCCGTACGGCCATAAACAAGGGCCTGATAGCGCCATAAGTGAGGAAGGGCGACGCTTTTGAAACGCTCCAAGCCGATACGGATCTCCCAGCCGACACGGATCCTGCTCGCTTTGATGCTCGGCCTCGGCGCCGGCATCGCGAGCGTGGCCACGCGGGGCGCCTGGATCGAGGGCGCCATCGCCGCCGCCGAGCCGATCGGCGGCATGTGGCTCAACGCGCTGCAGATGACGATCGTGCCTTTGGTGGTCTCGCTGCTGATCACCGGCATCGCCGCCTCCGCCGAGGCCGCGCGGGCGAGCCGGCTCGCCACCCGCGCCTTGATCCTGTTCGTCGCCTTGCTGTGGATCTCCTCGATCATGGCCGCCTTGCTGACGCCTTTGCTGCTGAGCTGGTTCCCGCTTCCAGCCGCGTCGGCCGAAGCGCTGCGCGGCGCGCTCGCCACCGCCGATCCGGTCGGCAATGCGCCCGGCTTCGGCGATTTCCTGCGCTCGATCGTGCCGACCAACCCGATCGCCGCGGCGTCCGAAAGCGCGATCCTCCCACTGATCGTCTTCGTCGTCATCTTCGCCTTCGCGATGATCCGCCTGCCCGACGAGCCGCGCAAGACGCTGACCGGATTCTTCCAGGCGGTCGCCGATACCATGCTGATCGTCATCGGCTGGGTGCTGTGGATCGGCCCGATCGGCGTCTTCGCTCTGGCCTATGTGGTCGGCGCGCGCGCCGGGGCGACCGCGTTCGGCGCCCTCCTCCATTACGTCCTCATCGTCGTCGCGGTCGGGGCCGTGATGTGGCTGGCGGCCTGGCCGCTGGCCTGGTTCGGCGCCAGGGTCTCGCCTTTGCGCTTCACCAAGGCGGTTGCCGCGAGCCAGGCGCTGGCTTTCTCCACCCAATCCTCTCTGGCCTGCCTGCCCGCCATGCTGCGCGCCAACGCCAAATTGGGGGTGCCGGTCGAGGCTTCGGGAGTCACTTTGCCGATGGCGGTCGCCGTCTTCCGCGCCACTGGGCCCGCCATGAACCTCGCGGTGGCCATCTATATCGCCTATCTGATGAACACGCCGCTGACCCCGATGGCGATGGCGTTCGGCGTCGCCGCCGCGGCGATGACGACGATGGGCGCGGTCGGCATTCCCGGCCAGGCGAGCTTCGTCACCTCGATCGCGCCGATCTGCCTCGCAATGGGTGTGGATATCGCGCCGCTCGCGATCCTGATCGCGATCGAGGTCGTGCCCGATCTGATGCGCACGATGGGCAATGTCAGCATGGACGTCGCCGCCACGACGGTGGTGGCGAAGCGCTCGGGCTTCGAGCGGGAGGACGCGACCAGCCAGGAGGACCGGCTGCTGATGGAGAAAGTGTGAGCCGGGCCCTGCGCACGAGCATGATCTGCGCGCTGATCGGCGGGCCGGCCGTGCTCGCGCTGGAGCTGGTGCGCCGCGCCGGCACGCTGGGAGAGGTGCTCGGCTGGATCGACGACGCGATCGGCGCTTTCCTGCTGGTCGGGGCGGCTTTGCTGGCGATGCGCGGCCGGCCCGGGCCGCTCGCTCTGGCCTGGGCATTCGCCGCCGGCCAGCTGGCGATGAGCCTGCTCGGCCAGCTCGGCCATGCCGGCCCGGAGCCGTCGGGACAGCCCGGCTGGGTGGTCGCCGCGGTCAAGGCGCTGCTGCTCGCCGGCGCCGCTGCGCTCGCTTTTTCGACCCTGCGCCACGCTTATCGGGAGACGGACTCATGAAATATCGCACGCTCGGCCAGGGCCTCACGGTCTCCGCGCTCGGCATCGGCTGCATGCCGATGGTCGCCGGCGGCAACATCGTCTACGGCACCGCGACCGACGACGAATCGATCGCCACCATCCACCGCGCCATCGATCTCGGCGTCACCTTCTTCGACACCGCCGAAATGTACGGGCCGTTCGCCAACGAGACCCTGCTCGGCGAGGCGATCAAGGGGAAGCGCGACGGCCTCGTCATCGCCACCAAATTCGCCCTGCGCTGGAACGGCGACCAGCCGGTCGGCTTCGACGGCAGCCCGGAAAATGCGCGGCGCGCCTGCGAAGGCTCTTTGCAGCGGCTCGGCATCGACACGATCGACCTCTTCTACCAGCACCGGGTCGATCCGAACGTGCCGATCGAGGAGACGATCGGCGGCATGGCCGAGCTCGTCAAGGAGGGCAAGGTCCGCCACATCGCGCTCTCCGAAGCCGGCCCGGAAACGATCCGCCGCGCCGCCGCGGTCCACCCGATCTGCGCGCTCCAATCCGAATATTCGTTATGGGAGCGCGACGTCGAGGACGAGATCCTCCCGGTCTGCCGCGAATTGGGGATCGGCTTCGTCCCCTACAGTCCCTTGGGGCGCGGCTTCCTCACCGGCCAGTTCAAGCGCAAGGCCGATCTTCCCGCCGACGACTGGCGCCATAACGACCCGCGTTATTCCGAGGAGAATTGGGACGCCAACCTGAAGATCGTCGACGCGATCCGCGCCGTCGCCGACCGCCACGGGGTCAGCCTCGCCCAGGTCGCTCTGGCCTGGCTGCTCGCCCAGGGCGACGACATCGTGCCGATCCCCGGCGTCAAGCGCCGCGCGACGCTGGAGGACAGCGCGGCGTCGGTCGATCTGGAGCTCAGCGCCGGGGATCTGGATGCGCTGGAAGCCGCCCGCGCCGTCTCCGGCGCGCGCTACAGCCCCGAGGGGATGAAGCGGGTCAAAATCTGACCGGGGACAGTTATTTTCACGCTCAAACGTTCGAGAGTTCGCGCAGGCCCGGTAAAAGTAACCGTCCCCATTCCGACGGCGCGCTGAATGGGACAGTTACTTTTCATCCTCTGTGTCCGTCATGCCGGCTTCGGCGCGTGAAAGTAACTGTCCCTACCGCGGATCGTAAGCGTGGGGGAGCGCGCCTTCCTGGGGCTGGCGATAGCGGTCGCGCAGGCGGGTCTGGCGGTTTTCGAGGCTCTGGCGGACGCCGTCGATCCAGACCGCCTCGACGCCGGTCGCCAGCTCGAGCGGATCGCCGTCCCAGATCACCACGTCGCCGCGCCGGCCGGGCCGGAGCGAGCCGATCTCGCCGCCCATGCCCAGAGCTTCCGCCGGCGCCGAGCTGATCGCGGCGAACGCCTGGCTCCAGCTGAGCCCGGTCGCGCCGGGAATGTTGTTCAGCGCGACGAGATTGCCGGCATATTGGGTCGAAAGCCGCACCTGGCGCGCCTCGTCGTCGTTGATCATGCCGATCGCGACGTTGATCCCCGCCGCCCGCATCCGGCCGACATTGGACTGGGTCGCGGAAAGCTGCTCGAAGCTCGCCGGCAGATCGTTCAGCGCATTGGCGATGACCGGCACGCGCGCCGCGACGATCTGCGCCGCCACCCGCCAGCCCTCGGTCGCGCCGACCAGCACGATGCGCAGATTGGGGAATTCGCGCTTCAGCGCCAGCACCTGGAGGATGTCGCTCGCCCGCTCGACATGGACGAGCAGCAATTGCCGGCCCTGCAGCACCGGCACCAGAGCGGCGGCGTCGAAGCGGGTCAGCAAGACGTCGTCGGAGCGCTGCGTGCCCGGCAGCAGATAGGGATTTTCCGGCAGGTCCTCGGGCGGAGCCGTGTTGGCGGCGCGGCCCTGTCCGCGCGCGGCGATCGGCAGGCGCAGGTCGCGCGCCTCCCGCAAGGCGTTGCGCAGCAACACATGCGCCGAGGCGCGGCTGCCGCCGGCATCGCCGGCGCCCTCCTCGCCCAGCTCGATATATTGGAAGGCGCGCGCGCGGGTGATGGGCTGCATGTCGCCGCCCAGATCGATCACCGCGCCCTGGCCGCCGAAGATGCTGTGCGCGGTCGCGGGCGAGACCACGGCGCGGGTGACGCCGGCGGCGCGGCTGACCGCGATCGCGCTCGCCTCGGGGTTGATCGCCGGGGCGACGTCGATCGCCGCGCTGAACGGCGATGTGCTCGCCTGGGTGTCGTTGGTCGCATCGACCGCGTCGACCTCGACCAGGCCGATCCGCGAGAAGCCGGCGACGACGCCCGCGGTCACCCATTTGCCGCGCGCGTCGACCACCTGCGCGCCCGCCGGCACCGCCACGTTCGCGCCCGCCGCGACCACGCGCCCGTCGCGGATCACGACCGTGCCGCCGTCGATCGGCTCCGAGCCGTCGCCGATGACGACGCGGCCGCCGGTGATCGCGACCGTCTGGGCGGCGGCGGGGAGCGAGGCGAATGCCAACCCGATCGCGAGGAATGAAACCAAGACCTTTGTCGCGCGCCTCACTTCGTGTCTCCCTCGCCCGGCTGGCCGAGCTCGAAGTCGCTGACCGGCCGGCGGCGCGGATCGTTCATGTCGTAGAGCAGGGCGCCGTCGATCCAGACCTGCTGCGGCCGCGTGTAGACGCTGAACGGATTGCCGTTCCACAGCACGACGTCGGCGCGCTTGCCGGCGCGCAGCGAGCCGGTCTGGTCGGCAATGCCGAGCGCGGTGGCCGGGTTGATCGCCAGCCAGCGCCAGGCGACCTCGTCGCTGATGTTGATGCCTATCCTGCGCCCGTCGGCGAGCGCCTTGGCGGCCTCCTGGTTGAGGCGCTGGATGCCGTTGGCGTCGTCCGAGTGGACGATCGCGCAGGCGCCGGCATTGTGGACCAGCGGGATATTCTCGTTGATCGCGTCATAGGCTTCCATCTTGAAACCCCACCAATCGGCCCACATCGCCGCGCAGGTATTCGATGCGCGCAGCAGATCGGCGATCTTGTAGGCCTCGACCGCGTGGTGGAAGCTGGCGATGCGGAAGCCGAACTCGCGCGCCATGTCGAGCATGACCGCCATCTCGTCGGCGCGGTAGCAATGGACGTGGACCAGCATCCGCCCGTCGAGCACCTCGACCAGAGTGTCGAGCGCCAGGTCGCGCGGCGTCGCGGCGTCGCGCGCGCGGCGGTCGCGATATTCGGCGGCGCGCTGCCAGGTCGCGCGCATCATGGCGACATTGCCCATCCGGGTCTGCGGCATCTGGTTGCGGTTGCCGTAGACGCGCTTGGGATTCTCGCCGCAGGCCATCTTCAGCCCCCGCGGCGCGCCCGGGAAGCGCATCGCCTGGACGGTCCGCGCCGGCACGTTGCGCAAGGTGACGCCGCGGCCGCCGAACAGGTTCGCCGAGCCCGGGAGGACCTGCAAGGTGGTGATGCCGCCATTGGCGAGCGCGCGGGAGAAGCCGGGATCCTGCGGCCAGACGCTGTGCTCGGCCCAGACTTCGGGGCGGACCGGCGAGGTGATCTCGTTGCCGTCATTGTGCGCCTCGACGCCGGGGCTCGGATAATCGCCCAGATGCGAGTGGACGTCGATCACGCCCGGAGTGACCCAGCGGCCGCGCCCGTCGATCCGGGTGGCGCCCTCGGGGATCGGCGTGTCGGGCCCGCCGACCGCCTGGATGCGGCCCTCGACCATGACGATGGTGCCGTTCTCGATGCGGCCGCCCTCGCCGTCATAGATGGTCGCGCCGGTGATCGCGGTCGGCCCACCGCCATAAGGGCGGTAGGTCGAGGGATAGGGATCGTCCGGCGGCACGTAGCGCGGCCGGGCGGACGAGGCAGCGGCGGCGGAGGACGCAGCTTGCGGCCCCGCCCCCTGGTTCGCGCAGCCGAAGAGCAGGGCCGCCGCGGCGGCCGCACCGATCGCACCGAGTCTATTTAACACCGTGCATCCACTTTTTCAGCAGCGGCGAGATTCCCAGCAGGATGACGCCGATGATCACCGAGGCCATCCCGATCTTCCAGAACACGCCGGCATAAGTCTGCAGACTGACCGAAAGGTTGGTGACCTCGCCGCCTACCGTCTCGACGCTCGCCACCTGCGCCACGATGCCGCCCACATATTGGGCGACCGAGATGGAGAGGAACCAGACGCCCATCATCAGGCCGACGATGCGGGCGATGGAGAGCTTCGTGATCATCGAGAGACCCACCGGCGAGATGCAGAGCTCGGCGATCGAGTGGATCAAATAGAGCCCCGCCAGCCAGACGAGGCCGACCTTGAACTGGCTGTCGGCGAAATGCGTGCCCCAGACCAGGAACATGAAGCCGAGGCCGACGCCCATCAGCGCGATCGCGAACTTCACCGGGATGCCGGGCTCGATGCCGCGTTTGGCCATCCCGGTCCACAGTATCGAGAAGAGCGGCGCCAGCAGCACGATGAACAGGGCGTTGAAGATCTGCGTCTGCCCCGCGGGCATGATGTAGACCTGGTTGCTGAGCAGATTGTTCTTCGCGAAATGCAGGCCGATCACGGCTAGCACCGCCACAAGGGCGAACCAGAGGCCCATACTGCGCTTGGTGCCGTCCGGTTCGCCGCGCGAGAAGAACCACCAGGCCAGCCAGAAAATGCCGCCCGAGAGCGCCGCCGCGACCAGATAATAAGTGATCGGCGTGGCCCGGAACATTGCGAAGAGCGGCCCGGTCCATTGTAGCGCCAGATCGGTGTTCCGGGCGGCGAACAGGGTTAGCGAGGAACCCGCCTGCTCGAACAAAGTCCAGAACACGACGTTGAAGATGATCAGCACCATTGCCGCCATCATCATCTGAAATTCGCGTTTGTCGCCGGTCTTCCAGGCATAGAAGAGGATCACCGGAATCCCGATCAGGAAGGTGGCGAACAGGATTTTCCCCATGATCGGCAGGCCGATCAAATATTCGACAATGCCGTGCGCCTCGCTGGCCGAGGAGCTGCTGTTCATCAGGTTCCAGAACAGGAACAGCACCACCGGCACCGCCAGCAACGCGCCGATATAGATGATCATGTCCCTGTTGGCGGGCGCGCTTGCCGGGCGGTCGCCATAGCCGTTGAGCCGCCCGCCATCGAACTGGATCAGCGCCCATGAGGAAAGCATGCCGATCGCGGCGAGGCCGAAGCCGGCCCACGGGCCCACCTGCTCGTACAGGATCGGGCAGAAGAATTGGGAGATGAGCGAGCCCAGGTTGATGCCCATGTAGAAGATGGTAAAGCCTGCGTCTCGACGCCGGTCGCCGTCCTCGTAGAGTGTGCCGACGATGGTGGAGATATTGGGCTTGAAGAAGCCGTTGCCGATCGTGACCATCGACAGCGCCATCAGCATCAGCATCGTGAAGAAGAAGGAACGGTCGCCCTTGGCCTCGAACTGGCCTTTGGCGAGATGGCGCACCTCTGTGCCGTTAGCGGCAAGCAGCGACACCGACTTGTCGTCATTGCCGCGGATCAGCAGATTCTGACCGTCGATGATGGCGAATTGCTGGCGCGCCGTGCCGCTGCCCTGGTTGACGACCTCGATGCGCTGGCCACCGATCTCGGCATAAGGCGTTGCCGGCGGGCCACCGAAGCAGAGCGTGAAATAGCCCGCGGCCATCAAGATCGCGCCGAATTTCACCGACCTTTTCGAGCCCAGATAGCGGTCGGCGAGCAGGCCGCCGATCAAAGGCGTCAGATAGACGAGCGCGGTGAACCCGCCATAGAGGCCCGTCGTCGTGCTGTCGTTGAACAGGAAGTAATTGGCGAGATAGAGGGTCAGCAGCGCGCGCATGCCGTAATAGCCGAACCGCTCCCACATTTCCGTGGTGAACAGCCGCTTGAGCTGGCGGGGATGCTCGAACCAGGTGTCCTGGGAGGCGGGGTTGACGTGACTGATGTCCGGCTCGCGCGGGTTGTCCGCGGTCGGTGTGTCGACCATTATACGCTCCCTTGATGTCCCGCCGTTTGAACCCGGCGATGTTGCCGGGCACCCTAGCGACCAATTCGGGCTTGTGAAGCGGGATTGTGACGCTGTGCCGGGGCTGTTAGCGCGCCATCATGCTCAACGATCGCTCCTCGACGCTCGCCCTGCTCGGGAGCCGCCGCTCGGGCCGGCCGCGGGACCTGGTCGCGCCGGGGCCGACGGCCGGCGAGCTTCGCGCCATCCTCGCCGCCGCCATGCGCACCCCCGATCACGGCAAGCTCCACCCCTGGCGCTTCGTCCATGTCGGGCAGGACCGGCGCGACGCCTTCGCCGCCTTGCTCGACCGCGCCTACCGCGCCGGCAATCCGGCGCCGGGCCGGCTCGAGATCGAGGCCAACGAGCGCTTCGCCCGCCAGGCGCCCGCGCTGATCGTCGCTTTGTCCAGCCCGACGCCCGGCCACAAGATCCCGGTCTGGGAGCAGGAGCTGAGCTGTGGCGCCGCCTGCATGAACATGGTCCTGGCCGCGCACGCCGCGGGCTATGCCGCCGGCTGGGTGACGGGCTGGGCCGCTTATTCTCCGCAAGTGCTCGCCGCCTTCGGCGCGCCGCCCGAGCGGATCGCCGGCTTCATCTTCATCGGCACGCCGGCCGCAGAGCTCGAGGAAAGGCTGCGGCCGGAGGCGGACGACGTGGTCTCCGAATGGACCCCGCCGGCGCCAGAAAGCGCTTGACCGGCAGAGTGTATTAGTACACCATCACGCCTATGAACGAAGACCGGCCCGTCTATCTCCGCCTGCGCGACAATATCGCCGCAATGATCCTCGACGGCCACGTCCGCGACGGCGATCCGCTGCCTTCGGTGCGCAGCCTCGCCGCCGATTACGGCGCCAATCCGCTGACCGTCGCCAAGGCCTATCAGACCTTCCAGGAGGAGGGGCTGGTGACGGTCAAGCGCGGCGTCGGCATGTTCGTCGCGCCGCTGGCGGCCGAGCGGCTGCGCGCGTCCGAGCGCAAGGACTTCCTCGAGAATCGCTGGCCGGGCATCGTCTCGCACATGCGCCGGCTCGGGCTCGACGCCGAGGACCTGGTCGAGCGCGCGCTGGTCTGAAATCGGGGCCGCCCCGTGCCGAACCCGATCGATGGCGAGGCACAATGGTCCTTGCCGATCATTCCCCGCTGAATTTCCGATCTCATCGACGAAGACGACAGATCGCGCGACGAGCGTTGTTGCGGCGAAACGACCTCCGATTTACTTCTGTGGGGCCGGCAATCGGGCCGGATCGAAAGGACCCTCGCCATGCATCCGCTTCGTGCCTTCCTGTTGTCCATGGCCGCCGGCCTCGCCGTGCTGTTCAGCGGCCACGGGGTGGCCTCGAGCATGCAGTCCTCGCCCGACGCGCGCCTCGGCGCCGGCCCGATCCACGTCCCCACCGCCTGAGGGCCCCGGCCTCTCTCCGCCTTGATTTGCCCCGCATCGTGGCGCACCATGGCCGCTTCGCGCACGTGACGGAGGTGGGGGATGCGCCCGTTCGGCTCTGCTGGCTTGTCGCTGCTGCTGCTGGCCGGCTGCGCGGGCGTCCATGAGGATCAGGGCCCGCCGGAAGTGCCTTATGCCTGCGAGGCGGGCGGCGATGCGCGGGTGATCTACCGGGCCGGCGGCGGACCCGTCGCCTCCCGCGCGCGCGTCCAGCATGACCGCCATCTTTACGAGCTGACGGTGGAACCCTCCGAAAACGGGCTGCTCTACGTCGGCACCGAGGGGGATTCGGTGGTGATCTGGTCGGTGAACGGCGAGATGGCGATATTGTCCGTGATCCCGCGCGACGCCCCCGCCGGCGCGGCCCCGCGCGGAATCAGCTGCCCGCGCCGGCGCGCCGCCAATGGCGGGGCCGCGCCCGCGCCCGAGGAACCGGCGCCCCACTGACCGCACTGTGGCACATTTGCCGCACCCGGGCGCCCGTTCGGCGCCAGGGCGTTGACTAACCGTGTCAATTCGCTGCTTGCTTCCTATCTGGGGGCTGGGAATTTGGGCTCGGAGCGGGTCGGGCGACGCAATGAAGGCATTTGGAATTAGGTGTTCGGCCGCCGCGATGGGCGCGCTGCTGCTGCTCGCGGGCGCGGCGCGCGCGCACGCGCAGGGCAATGCGGCCGCGCCCGCCAACTCGGCCGCCCCGGCCATCGGGCCGCCGCAGCTGCGCGATTTCTCGATCCAGCCGCGCCAGCGAATCGTCACCCAGCCGCCCCCCACTCAGGCCCAGCCGCCGACCATCGCCGCGCCGCCGCCGGTCGCCACGACGCCGCAGCAGCGTTCGGCCGCGGCCCGGCCGACGCCCGAAGCGCGCGGCCCGGCCGCCGCGCCCGCGCCCCGGCAAGCCGCCCCGGCACCCCAGTCGGTTCCCGCCGCGACGCCGGCCCCGGCCGCGCCCGGGCCGCAAGCCCAGCCCGGTCCGGCAACGCCCGCGGCGAAGGCGGCGCCGACGCCGGCCCCCGAAAGCAGCGCCTTCCCCTGGGCCTATGCCATTCCCGCCGCCTTGCTCGCCCTGCTCGGCTTCGCGCTGTTCCGGCGGCGGCGGCGGCGCGCCGAAATCGGCGAGGCGGTGGAAGCGATGGCGCCCGAAGTCACGGCGCGCGCCGCGATCGGCGCCCGGCCCGAGCCGGTGCCGCGGCCCTGGCTCGAGCTCGAGCTCAAGGCCGAGCGCCTCGCCTCGACCGACGCCGAAAGCGTCGTCCAGTTCGAGCTCGAAATCGTCAACAACGGCACCGCGCCGGCGCGCAATTTGCGCGTCGACGTCAAGATGTTCAACGCCGGCCAGGAGCAGGACAAGGAGATCGGCGCCTTCTTCCGGATCGCCGGGCGCGAGAGCACCAAGTGCAGCCTGCCGGGCGTCCGGGCCGACACCACGGTGGCGATTCGCGGCGAGGTCGCGATGGCGCGGGCCGACATGCGCGCCGTCGTGCTCGAGAACAAATATCTGTTCATCCCGGTGATCGCGGTCAACATCCTCTACGATTGGGGCGACGGCCGCACCGGCCAGACCTCCAAATCCTATGTCGTCGGCCGCGAGCTCGAGCAGCCGAGCGCCAAGATGGGCGCCTTCCGAGTCGATCTCGGCCCGCGCATCTGGCGCACCGTCGGCCAGCGCCAGCACAAGCTCGCCCGCCGGGTCTGACGCAGAATTCGTCATGCCGGTGACGGCTGTGCCGTGCGCGCCGCCTCGACATACACGCGCTCACCGGCTTGACGACATCATTATTATGTGACCATATGGTCACATGTACGCGCTCCGCCCTGACACCGAGTCGGAACCCGACATCTGGCACGCGCTCGCCGATCCGACCCGGCGGGCGCTGATCGACCGGCTCGCCGGCGGCGCCAGGACGACCTCGCAATTGTGCGAGAACATGCCGATGTCGCGCTTCGGCGTGATGAAGCATCTCGGCATCCTCGAGCGCGCCGGGCTGGTCATCGCCCGCCGCCAGGGGCGGCTGCGCCTCAACCACCTCAACGCCGCGCCGCTGCGCGCCTTGCACACGCGCTGGGCCTCCGCGCGCGCCGACGCCTTGGCCGACGCCGCGATCAACCTCGCCACCGACATAGGAGCAACGGACATGCCAGAAGGCCATAACGCCGCGCAGGCGGAGATCGTCGACATCGCGCTCGAATGGCCGGTCGAAGCCTCGGTCCAGCGCGTCTGGCAGGCTTTGTTCGACCGCGTCGAGACCTGGTTTCCGGCCGCTCATCGCGCCGTCGGCGGCGACGCCGCCATGACCTTCGAGGCGCGGCTGGGCGGCCAATTGCGCGAGGCGGGGCCCGATGGCGGCGGCATCGTCTGGTACCAAGTCATCGCGCTCGATCCGCTGCGCTCGGTCGACCTGGCGGGGCATCTGGCGGCGCGCTACGGCGGCCCGGCCGCCTCGCTGCTCCATATCGAGATCGCGCCCGGCGCGCGCGACGGCACCGCCCTCCTCAAGCTCACCGATTCGGTCTTCGGCCGGATCGGCCCGAACATGCGCGCCTCGCTGACCAGCGGCTGGCAGGCGATCGTCGGCGACGGGCTGGTCGCGCATCTCGCGGCGGACGGGACATAAAGCCGCGCTCCTCCTGTAACCTTTTGGCGTCCCGGGGCTCATTGGGGTATGAAGGACCAGATCAGCTTGGCCCGCGCCGGCCCGCTGGGCTCGTGGCGGCACACCCTTATCCTGTGCGCCATCCTCGTCGCCATCGCGGCCCTGGGCTTGCTGGCGCTCCAGCGCGCGCCTTCCCAGAGCGGCGCGAGCGCCGTCTCCGGCGCAGCGCTCTATCTGCCGCTGCTGGCGGTCGAATGGGCCCTGTTCTTCTACGTCCGGATAGGCCTGCGCCGGCGCGGCAAGACGATCCGCGGGCTGATCAGCGCGCGGCCGCTGACGCTCCGCGCGATCGCCATCGACGGGATGCTGGGGGCGCTGATGGTCGGCGCCGTCCTCGCCGCCTCTCATGGGTTCGACCTCGCCTTCGGGCCGGCCAGCCCGGCGGGTGCGGAGGCCCTGCTCGTCCGACAGGCCGCCGACATCCCGCTCTGGATCCTGCTTGCGCTCAGCGCCGGCCTCGTTGAGGAACTGACCTTCCGGGGCTATTTGCAGCGCCAGTTCGGCGCGCTGCTCGGCAATCGCTGGCTGGGCGCGCTGGCGCAGGCCATCCTGTTCGGAGTGACCCATGGCTATCAAGGCCCGGCCCTCGTCCTCAAGATCGCCTTGCTCGGCATGATGTTCGGCGCGCTCGCGCTCTGCCGCCGCAGCCTGGTCCCCGGGATCATCGCCCATGCCGGCGTCGACGCGATCGGCGGCCTCGCCGCCTTCCGATGAATTTCGAGCAACTCTATCGCGACCATTTCCCGGACGTGCACCGTTTCGCGCTCTATCTGACCGGCGATTTCGCCGAGGCCGACGACATCGCGTCGGAGACGTTCGTGCGCGCCTGGGCCGCCGATGCGCCGCTCAAGGCGCGGACCTTGCGCGCCTATCTGTTCTCGATCGCCCGCAACCTGCACCGGCGCGGGCATCGGAGCCGCCGCCGTCACGCCGCGCTCGAGGCGCCGGACGCGCCGCCCGGGCTCGAGCGCGAGCTGGCCGGGCGCAGCGAGCTCCAGGCGATGCTGGCGCGGCTGCAGGCGCTGCCCGAGGCGGACCGCGCGGCGCTGCTGCTGCGCGCCTTCCACGATCTTCCTTATGAGGAGATCGCCGCGGCGCTCGGCCTCTCCCTCTCTTCGGCGAAGGTGAAGGTCCACCGCGCCCGCACCCGGCTGATGGCCGACAGGAGCTGAACCATGACGATCGACAAGGAGATCATATTCGACCTGCTGCCGCTCTGCCAGTCCGGGCTCGCTTCCGAGCCGAGCCGGCGGCTGGTCGAGGCCTGGCTGCGCGACCATCCGGAGGCGCGGGCGGACAGCCCGGCCGGGCCGGGCGCGCCCGGCGGCGGCGGCATCGAAGCGCTGGCGCGGGCGCGGCGGTTGCGGCGCTGGCAGCGCTGGCTCTACGGGCTCGCCATCGGCTTCACCGTGCTGGCGTTCACCTCCGAGTTCCAGATCGAAAGCGGACGGCTGGTCTCCGCGCGGCTGGTCGCGCTCGAGCTGCCGCTCCTGTTCGCGCCGGTGATCCTCGCCGCGATCCTCTGCTGGATCGGCTATTTCCGGCTCAAGCGGCGGCTGCGCTAGGCCGCGAAGGCATCGTCGTCGACCGAATAAAGCAGCTCCGCGCTCGCGGTCGCGGCGGCGGCGAGGCCGCCGGCTTCGGGGACGAGCTGGTCGAGATAGAAGCGCGCGGCCGCCCGCTTCATGCCCGCGAAGGCAGGATCGCCGTCATAGTCCTTCAGCGCCGCGAGCTGCCGCGCCAGCAGCCAGCCGCTCACCGCGACCGAGAGCATGGTCAGGAACGGATAGGAGGCGGCGAGCCGGTCGTCGGGACCCGCCGTCAGCAGATGCTTGGCGATGTCCTCGCAATCGTCGACCAGCCCCATGAGATTGGCCTCGCCGCCCGCCTCGGCGCGGACGTCGGCGAGCAAGCGGGCGAGCGCCTGCCCGCCCTCCAGTCCGAGCTTGCGCCCGACGAGGTCCGCCGCCTGGATGCCGTTCGTGCCTTCGTAGATCGGCGAGATGCGGGCGTCGCGGAGGTACTGGGCGGCGCCGGTCTCCTCGACATAGCCCATGCCGCCATGGACCTGGACGCCGAGCCCGGCGACCTCGACGCCGATATCGGTGCCATAGGCCTTGACCAGAGGCGTCAGCAGGTCCGCCCGCGCCCGCGCCGCTTCGTCGCCGAGGCTCGCCCGGTCGGTCTGGCCGGCGCAATAATAAGCGAGCGCCCGCGCGCCTTGCGTCAGCGCCTTCATCCTGAGCAGCATCCGCCGGACGTCGGGAAATTCGACGATCCGCGCCGCCCGGCCCTCGCGGCTGCCCTGCACCCGGTCGAGCGCGTAGGCGACCGCCTGCTGGGTCGCCCGCTCGGCGATCGAGACGCCCTGCAGGCCGACGTTGAGGCGGGCATTGTTCATCATCGTGAACATCGCCGCCATGCCTTTGTTCTCCTCGCCGATCAGCCAGCCTATGGCGCCGCCCTCGTCGCCATAGGCCATGACGCAGGTCGGCGAGGCGTGGATGCCGAGCTTGTGCTCGATCGACACGCAGCGGACGTCGTTCCTGGTCCCGTCGGCCAGGATCTTGGGGACGAGGAAGAGCGAGATGCCGCGCGTCCCCTGCGGCGCGTCGGGCAGGCGGGCGAGGACGAGATGGACGATATTGTCGGCAAGGTCGTGCTCGCCGAAGGTGATGAAGATCTTCTGGCCGGTGATCCGGTAGCTGCCGTCGGGAGCCGGCGCGGCGCGGGTCTTGAGCGCGCCGACGTCCGAGCCCGCCTGCGACTCGGTGAGGTTCATCGTCCCGGTATATTCGCCGGTGACGAGCTTCGGCAGCCACGCCCGCCGGAGTTCCGGCGAACCGTGGTGCCTCAGCGATTCGACCGCGCCGGGGGTCAGCATCATCACCAAAGAGAAGCCCATATTGGCCGAGCCCAGATCCTCCATCAGCACGGTGGCGAGGATCAGCGGCAGGCCCTGGCCGCCATGCTCGGTGGGTCCGGCCAACGTGCCCCAGCCGCCATCGACATAGGCCCGATAGGCCGCCTTGAAGCCGGGCGGCAGGGTGACGCCCTCGGGCGACCATCTGGCGCCGACCTCGTCCCCGATCCGGTTCAGGGGCGCGAACTCGCCGGCCGCGAACTGGCCCGCGCCTTCGACGATCGCCGCGACCAGGTCGCTGTCGTCGAGCAATTCGGCGATGCCGACGACGTGGTCGAGCAGGAATTTCTGTTCTTCGACGGGCGGCGTGTAGGTCATGAGGGCCCCGGAAGGTTGCGCGGCGGAAAAGGCGGCTATAGCGCGGCGCGGTGAGCGCGCAAAACACCCGCGTCCTGCCTTATGGACCAGAGGCGATCGCCCAGGCGGCGCGGCTGATCGCCGACGGCCGGCTCGTGGCGATGCCGACCGAGACCGTCTACGGCCTCGCCGCCGACGCCGCCAATGGCGAAGCGGTCGCGCGCATCTACGAAGCCAAGGGCCGGCCGGCCTTCAACCCGCTGATCGTCCATGTCGCCGACCTTGGCCAGGCCGCCGAAATCGCCGCGTTCGGCGCGGAGGCGAAGGCGCTGGCGCAGGCTTATTGGCCCGGCCCGCTGACCCTCGTCCTGCCCTTGCGCCAGGGCGCGCCGATCGCCTCGCTGGTCACCGCCGGCCTCGCCACGATCGCGATCCGCGCGCCCGCCCATCCGGCGATGCGCGACCTGCTCGCCGCGACCGGCCGGCCGCTCGCCGCCCCGTCCGCCAATGCCAGCGGCCGGATCAGCCCGACCCGGGCCGAGCATGTCCTCGCCGGCCTGGGCGGCCGCATCCCGCTGATCGTCGACGCCGGCGCCACCGCCCACGGCCTCGAATCGACCATCGTCGCACTGACCGGCGGCCCGTCCCGCCTGCTCCGCCCCGGGCCGATCGACCTCGGCCTGCGCGCGGACGCGGCCGGCGCGATCGAAGCGCCCGGCCAGCTGCGCAGCCACTACGCCCCGAGCAAGAGGCTGCGGCTCGGCGTGCTCGAACGGCATCCCGGCGAATGGCTGATCGGCTTCGATGCCATAGCCGGCGACGCCACCCTCAGCGCCTCGGGCAACCTTGTCGAAGCCGCCGCCCGATTGTTCGACCTGCTGCACGAGGCCGAAGCGGCGGCCGAGCCCCGCATCGCCGTCGCGCCGATCCCCGAGAGCGGCCTCGGCGCCGCGATCAACGACCGCCTGCGCCGCGCCGCCGCGCCGCCCGCCCAATCGGCGAGCGCCAACTAGGGGCCTACTTCTATCGACCCCAATCGCTAGATGGCGGTCCTTCGATAGGGGCCGCAAGCTCATTAACCCACGATAGCGCGCGCCACCGGAATCGGAACGCCCCGTTCCGCGGGGGGTTTTCCGGCTGAGCTTCATCGATCAGCAGGAGTGCCGCATGGCCCGCAACCTATCCTATTGGAACGCCACGGCGCCGGCTTCGGCCTTCCCGCGGCTCGCCGGCGAGATCGAGGTCGACGTCGCGATCGTCGGCGGCGGCATCGTCGGCGCCACCACGGCGCGGCTGCTCAAGGACCGCGGCCTCACGGTCGCTTTGGTCGAGGCGCGCAGGATCGGCGAGGAGGTGACCGGCAAATCGACCGCCAAGATCACCTCGCAACACAATATCACCTATACGAAGATCAAGCGGAAGTTCGGCGAGGACGGGGCGCGGCGTTACGCCGACGCCAATGAAGCCGGCCTCGCGAAGATCCGCGCGCTCGCCGCCGAGCACGGGATCGACTGCGATCTCGAAAGCGCCGACGCCTTCGTCTTCACCCAGGACGACGATTATGTCTCCGCCATCGAGGACGAGGTGGCGCTCGCCCGGCAGCTCGGCCTGCCCGCCTCGCTGACCCGGGAGACGGGCCTCCCCTTCAACATCCTCGCGGCGATGAAATGGGACGGTCAGGCCCGCTTCCATCCGGTCAAATATGTGAAGGGGCTGGCGGCGACCCTGCCCGGCGGCGGCTGCCAGGTCTTCGAGGAGTCGCGCGTCATCGACTGGGATCCGGACCGGATCGCGACCGAGTCCGGGACGGTGAGGGCGAAGCATGTGGTGATGGCGACCCATTTGCCGCTCGGCCAGATCGGCCTCTTCTACGCCGAGGCGCATCCGCGCATGGACCCGGTGATCATGGGCCGGATCGAGGCCGGACGCGCGCCGAAGGGCATGTTCATCAACGCCGAGACCCCGCACAAATCCTTCCGCGCCCATGTCGACGGGGCCGGGCAGACCTGGCTGATCGTCACCGGCATGAGCCACAAGCTCGGCGACACCCAGGCGGGGCACGACAATATCGAAGCGCTGGAGGAATTCGCCGCCGAGACGTTCGGCGTGACGGCGGATTATCGCTGGACCAACGAGGATTACGGGCCGATCGACCAGGTCCCGTTCGTCGGCTGGTCGTCCTCGATCCGGCCCGGTTATCTGGTGGCGACGGGCTTCAACGCCTGGGGGATCACCAACGGCACCGCCGCGGCGATGCTGATCGCCGATCTCGCCACCGATCGCGAAAACGACTGGCTCAAGCTCTACGACGCCACCCGGATCAAGCCGATCGCCGGCGCCGCCGAGTTCGTCAAGGGCAATGCCGAGGTCGCCGCGCACCTGATCGGCGGCTATCTCGCGCGCAAGCCGCACGGCTTCGACGCGCTCGGCCGGGACGAGGCCGCGATCCTCAAGGTCGACGGCCACAATGTCGCCGGCTATCGCGACCCGGAGGGGCGGCTGCACGCCTGCTCGGCGGTCTGCACCCATATGGGCTGCATTGTCGGCTGGAACGGCACCGACCGGACCTGGGACTGCCCCTGCCACGGCTCGCGCTTCGCCTTGGACGGCGCGGTCGTCCACGGCCCCGCGGTCAAGCCGCTGGAGCCGGTCGAGGTGAAGGTGGAGGAAGCGGCCTAGGGACAGTTACTTTCACGCGCCGCGGCGCGAGGTTTCGCACGAACGTGAGGAAAGTAACTGTCCCCTTTGCCCAGCGAGCGCGAATGGGACAGTTACTTTTCCGAGGCCAGCGCCCGAATTTCGGCGCCGCGCGTGAAAGTAACTGTCCCTAAGCCAGCCGGTCGGCGTAGAGGAAGCGGCCGGGGCCGAGGCGGGCGAGCGTTTCCTGGAGGCTCTGATAGGACAAGGCGAAGCAGCCTTCGCTGCGGCCGAGGCGGCCCTGGACGAGAGCGACCTGGGGCTCGGCATACCAGGCGGAGTGGACGACGATGGCCCGCGCCTCGGCATTGGAATTGCTGTAGTCGAGCCCGCGCACCCGCATCGAGCGGCCGTAGCGGCCCGGATAATATTCGCTGGTGACGTAGGCGCCGTTCGAGGTGGCGACCGAGCCGGGCCGGTTGGAAAAGCTCTGCAGGAAGCCGGTGTGGAGGGGATCGGAGCCGCGGCCGTGGGCGACGAGGTGGCGGGTGACCCGGCCGCTATTGGTGTCGAGCAGGAAGAAACGCGATTCGGCCGAAGCCTTGCTGAAATCGACGATGGCGACGACGTCGATGTCGCGCAGCGAGGCCCGGTGGCGGTCGAACGAGGCGCGGGCGCGGGCGAGGAGGCGGCGGTCGATGATCGGATCGGCCGAGGCGCGGGCCTGGGCCGGCACGGTGCGCGGGCGATAACCATGATCCGCGTCGACGCCGCGATCCGGGCGGATGCGGTAAACCGGCTCGGCGACCTGCGCGAGCAACGAGGAGGGCAGCAGGGTGAGCGCGCCCCCGGCGGCTCCGGCCTGGATCATGCGACGACGCGACAACAACATTTTGGAAAGCCTCCCCGGTCCGACCAGAACCCTAAGTAAAATCCGCTTTCGCCTCAACGGACTGCCGGCCCGATCCGACTCGGCTCATCGCGGCACGCCCGTCATTCGCCGCATACTGCCGCGGTAACCATTAAGGGTTTTTACCACCTGTCGACGAAGCGTTGCGGAACTGCGGCGAATGCCGGGCGTCTTTCGCAACCAAAGGAGAATCGGGGAATGACAGGATTCGCGCGCCTCGATTCGGCCCCGCCGCTGGCGCCGATGGAGGCCAAATCGGTCGATGCCCTGCCGGACGGCGACGGCTGGCAGTTCGAGCCCAAATGGGACGGCTTCCGCTGCCTCGTTTTCCGCGACGGCGCCGAGGTCGCGCTCCAGTCCAAGGCCGGCCGGCCGCTCGGCCGCTATTTCCCGGAGGTGGCCGAGCTGGTCCGCGCGCTGCCCGAGCCGCGCCTGATCCTCGACGGCGAGCTGATCATCCGCCAGAGCGGCGCGCTTGCCTTCGACGCGCTGCAGATGCGGCTCCATCCCGCCGAGAGCCGGATCCGCAGGCTCGCCGGGGAGACGCCGGCCGTGCTGATGCTGTTCGATTGCCTGCAAGTGGGCGCGAAGAGCCTGCGCGAGGCGCCGTTGCGGGCGCGCCGGGCCGCGCTCGAGGCCTTTCACCGCCGGGCGGACCGCCCCGGGCTGGAGCTGTCGCCGGCGACGCAGGACCGCGCGGCCGCCACGGCCTGGCTCGCCGCGGCCGGCGGCGCGCTCGACGGCGTCGTCGCCAAGCGGCTCGACGAGCCCTACCGCCCGGGCGAGCGGGCGATGCGCAAGGTCAAGCCGGCGCGGACCGCGGACTGCGTCGTCGGCGGCTTCCGCTACGGCGCCAGGGAGCGGCTGGTCGGCTCGCTCCTGCTCGGCCTTTACGACGAAGCGGGCAGGCTCGATCATGTCGGCTTCACCTCCGCCATCCCGGCCGCGGACAAGCCGGCGCTGACGGCGCGGCTCGAACGGCTGATCGCGCCGCCCGGCTTCACCGGCGACGCGCCGGGCGGGCCGAGCCGCTGGAGCAGCGAGCGCTCCGCCGCCTGGGAGCCGCTCCGGCCGGAGCTCGTCGCCGAGGTCGGCTACGATCATGTCAGCGGCGGCCGCTTCCGCCACGGCACCAAATTCCTGCGCTGGCGGCCGGACAAGGCGCCCGCGCAATGCACGATCGACCAGATCCGCCCGCACGCCGCTCTGGCGGGCTGATTGGGTCCAGATTCAGTTGCACTTTGGCCGTTCTGCAACCATTGGAGCAATATGGGGACGGCACGACAGGCAAGCGAGGACGACAGGCTGAAGTCCCATTATGTATATGTGGTCGACGACGACCGCGACGTCCGCCGCTCCCTGAGCTTCATGCTCGGCGCCGCCGAGATAAAGTCGCATCCTTATGGCAGCGGCGTGGATTTCCTCGACGCTCTGCCCGACCTCGAGCCCGGCTGCATCCTGCTCGACCTCAGGATGCCGCAGATGGACGGCTTCCACGTCATGACCGCGCTCGCCGAGCGCAACGTCGATTGGCCGGTGGTGGTGATGACCGGCCATGGCGAGATCCCGATCGCGGTCCGCGCGATGAAGCTTGGCGCGGTCGACTTCATCGAAAAGCCCTTCTCCGAACAGGCCCTCCTGGCCTGCTTCGCCCAGGCCTTCGCCCTGCTCGAGCAGCGCGCGGTCAGCGGCAAGCGCCGCCGCCAGGCGCACGAGCGCGCGGCCACGCTCACGGTGCGCGAGAAGGAGGTGCTGGCGAGCCTGCTGGCCGGCCGCTCCAACAAGCAGATCGCGCAGGCGCTCGGAATCTCGCTGAGGACCGTGGAGATGCACCGCGGCAACATGATGGACCGGCTCGGCGCCTCCAGCCTGGCCGAGGCGCTGACGCTGGCGCTCGAAGCGGGCATCCAGCCGATAACGGACAAAGCGCCTTGATTTGATGGACCGCGAATCCTCTGGGTCAGCGGACAGGATCGCCGCACTCGAGGCCGAAAACGCCCGGCTCGAAGCCGAGCTTGCCAGGCTGCGCGAGAGCGAGCGCATGTACCGCTCTTCGGCCGAGCTCGCCGCCCACCTGGTCTGGGCCGCCGACCCCGACGGCACGATGGTGTTCCTCGATTATCCCTTCGTCGCGCTGACCGGCATGAGCGCCGAGGAGGGGCTGGCGACGGGCTGGTACGGCGTCCTCCATCCCGACGACCGCGAGCCGACGCGGTTGCGCTGGCGGCACAGCCTGGAGACCGGCGAGCCCTATCTCGCCGAATATCGCATCCGCCGCACCGACGGCAGCTACCGGATGACCCGCTCGCGCGGCGTCGCCGTCCGCGGCGAGGACGGGGCGATCCGCCGCTGGTACGGCACCACCGAGGATATCGAGGACGAGGTCCGCACCGAGGAGGCGCGGCGCGAGGCGGTCGAGCGCCTGCGCGAAAGCGAGCAATTGCATCGCATCACGCTCGAAATGAGCCAGCAAATCGCGTGGACGGCCGAGGCCGACGGCGGCGGGCTGGTGATGAGCGAACGCTATCAGGAGCTGACCGGGCTCACCCAAGACGACCAGGAGGCGAGCCAGACGATCCATCCCGACGACCGCGACCGGGTCACCATGGCCTGGTCGGCCTCGGTCGCTTCCGGCAGGCCGTTCAACCTTCGCTGCCGCCTGAGGATGAAGGAGGGCTCCTACCGCTTCATGCGCGTGCGGGCGTCGCCGCAGCGCGGCGAGGACGGCGCCATCCTGCGCTGGTACGGCGTCACCGAGGACATTCACGACCAGGAGCAGGCCGAAATCGCGCAGCGCGACGTCGAGGAGCGCTACCGGCTCGCCGCCCAGGCCACCAACGATGCCATCTGGGATCATGATTTCCACGACGGCACGATCGAGTGGAGCGACAATACGCCCGCGATCCTCGGCGCCGCCACCGGGCCGCTCGGGCGCACGCCGGCGCGCTGGTGGGAGGAGCGGATCCATCCCGACGAGGCGCTGAGCCTGATCAAGAGCCTGTCCGACGCGATCGAGGGCGACGCCCGGCGCTGGTCGGGCACCTATCGGTTCCGCCGCGACGACGGCAGCTATGCCGACGTGCTCGACCGCGGCTTCATCATCAGGGATGCCCAGGGCCGCGCCGTGCGCGCGGTCGGCGCGATGTCGGATCTGACCGAGCGGCACCGCGCCGAGGCCGAGATCCGGCGGATGCAGGCCGAGCTGATCCACGTCTCGCGCGTGTCGGCGATGGGGACGATGGCCTCGACCTTGGCCCACGAGCTCAACCAGCCGCTCGCCGCGCTCAGCAACTTCATCAGCGGCTCCAAGCGGATCGCCGACAATCCGGAGGTGCCGCGCTCCGTGCTGGTCGAGGCGCTCGGCGGGGCCGAGGCGGCTGCCCAGCGCGCCGGCGAGATCTTGCGCCGGCTCAGGGACATGGTGTCGCGCGGCAAGGTCTCGGTCGGCGCCGAGCATCTGCCGCAGCTGATCGAGGAGGCCTGCGTGCTGGCCTTCGTCGACGAGGACGCTCTGGGCGTCCATCACCGCCTCGATCTCGATCCGAACGCGGCCTGGGTCCGGGTCGACCGGATCCAGATCCAGCAGGTGCTGATCAATCTCGTCCGCAACGCGGTCGAGGCGATGGCGGGGAGCGCCGTTCGCGAGGTGGTGATCGCCACCCGCGTCGTCGCCGGCAACATGGTCGAGGTCGAGGTCGCCGATTCGGGCGCCGGCATCGCCGCCGAGCATCTGGGCAGCCTGTTCTCCGAATTCATGACCACCAAGAGCGGCGGCATGGGCCTCGGCCTGCCGATCAGCCGGACCATCGTCGAGGCCCATGGCGGCGTGATCAGGGCGGAGAATCGCGAGGCCGGCGGCGCCTCCTTCCTCTTCACTTTGCCGCGGGCGCGGCGGCGGGCGCAGAAGGCGCAGAAGCTGCCGCGGCTTTAACCGCGCGCCGGGCTTCCTATCTTCGGGGATGACGAAGGGAGACGGCGCATGGCGGAAGAGCAGGCGATCCTGGCGGGCGGGTGCTTCTGGTGCACGGAGGCGGTGTTCAAGGACCTGATCGGAGTTAGCGCGGTCGAGAGCGGCTATATTGGCGGCCATATCGCGGAGCCCACCTACCGCCAGGTCTGCGGCGGCGATACCGGCCATGCCGAGGCGATCAGGGTGACCTTCGATCCGGACGCGATCGGCTATGACGATATTCTCGACATCCATTTCGCCACCCACGATCCGACCCAGCTCAACCGCCAGGGCAACGATGTCGGCACCCAATATCGCTCGGCGATCTTCCCGCTGAACGCGGCCCAGGAGGAAGCGGCGCGGCGCGGCATCGAACGCGCGGGCGCGGGCTGGCCGGACCCCATCGTCACCACGATCGAGCAGCCCGGCAGCTGGTGGCCGGCCGAGGATTACCACCAGGATTATTGGGAGACCGAAGGCCGGCGCAATCCCTATTGCCTCGCCGTCATCCCGCCCAAGCTCCAGAAATTGCGCAAGAGCTTCGCCGCCCGCCTGAAGGCCGAGACCGCGGCGGGCTGATCCAACACTGAGTCATCCCGGCGAAGGCTGGGATGACTCGGAGGAGGGGTGAGTCACGCGCCATCCAAATTTGGGGAACAAAGGTGTGTCCCCATTTCCGTGTGGGCTTGCGGTCGAGCGGCACCGCACACCCGCTCATCCTGAGTAGGGACCGAGCCTGGCGAAGGCCCGTATCGAAGAACCGCCATCTAACGATTGGGGGCGATAGAAGTAGACCCCTGGGTCAGGCCCGGGGTGACGATTCACCTTTTTGCGTCCGCCCTAGTTGGCGCTCGCCGATTGGGCGGGCGGCGCGCCGGCGCGGTTGAGGGCCTGGCGGACTGGGGCGTCGCGGCCGTAAATGTCGCCATAGCTGACGATATTGCCGTCGCCGGTGGTCACCGCGGTGAAATAGGCGATGTAGACCGGGATCGGCGTGGCGAGCCGGGTGGTCTGGTTGCGGCCCGTGCCGACGGCGCGGTCGATCGCGCCGCGGCTCCACTCGCCGGTCGGGGCGAGCAGCATGGCGGCGAAATCGCGGACGTTCTGGGTGCGGATGCAGCCATGGCTGAACGCGCGCACCGGCCGCCCGAACAGCGACTGGGAGGGGGTGTCGTGCAGGTAGATTGCGTGCGGGTTGGGCATCTCGATCTTGACCCGGCCGAGCGCGTTGCGCGGACCCGGCGGCTGGCGCACGCTGATCCCGCCGCCGGCGGTGCGGGTGACCTGATAGCCGGCGCCGAAGCTGCCGCCATTTTCGCGGATGATGCTCTGCGGCACGTTCCAATAGGGGTTGATGGTGACCCCGGTGATCGTCGCGCTCAATTGCGGGGTCGGGGTGCGGCGCGCGCCGACCACGGTGCGGTGGCGCGCGATCACCCGGCCGTCCTCGACCAAAGCGGCGGTGAAGGCGGGCACGTTGACCAATACGTGGCGGGTGCCGAGGCTGCGCGGAAGCCAGCGCCAGCGCTCCAAATTGGTGCGGATGAGGTCGCGGCGGGCGGTCTCGCTCTCCGGCGTGGCGGCGAGCGCCCGCTTCAGCCCGGCATATTGCGGATGGATGGGCAGCAGCCCGTCGAGCGCTTCGGCAACGCCGCCGTCGCGCTGCACCTGGGCAAGCAGCCGCTGCTGGCCGGCGGCGTCGAGGCCGACATCGGGCATGTGCCAATCGACCCGGCTGCGGCCGCGGACCGAGCCGCCGCTGAGATCGGCGGCGAGCCGGAGGAAGACCTGGTTGGCGAGCGGCGTGATCGCCGCTTCGTTGCGGGTGACGATCGCGGCGGCGAGCCGGTCGGCGGAATAAGCGGCCGGGCTCAGCCCCTCGGCGCCGATATTCTCGACATAGGCGAGCAGCTCGCGCGCCGCGCCGACGCGCCAGTTGACCGGGGCCGGCGGCGGCGGCGGGGCCGGCTCGGCCTGGGCCTGGGCTTGGTCGAGCGCCGCGGCCTGGATCGCTCCCGGCATGGTTGGAGAGGCCAGAAGGACGACGAGCGCGCATACGCGGAACGGTTTGGTCATGGCCCGCTTCTACGCAAGCGCGCTGCGCCGCGCTAGACGGATTTATACGCTGGGTAAGGATCGGGAAAGTGGCGGCCCGGCGCGGGCCGGGCCGCCGCTCGATCGTTCAGGTCGTGGCGGGGCGGTTCACCCAGCCGAAGAAGAAGCCGACGACGGCCAGCACCGCGTGCAGCCAGACGTTCTTGTCGCCGAGCTCGACATAGCCGAAGCCGTGCCTGGTCGCCTCGAAGAGGCCCATGACGGCCAGCAGCGCGTAGATGATCGCGACCGCCCTGAAGAAGCTGACCGACCCGGTCGCCGAGCGCGACGCGGCCAGGCCCCAGAGGCCGAACAGCAGGTGCACGATATTGTGCCAGAGGCTCACATGGAACATGCCGAGCAGCATGCCATGGGCGTTCATGCCCTCGCCCCCGGCGTCCTTCAGCAGGCTCGGAACGACCCCGAAGCCGAGGATCCCGACCGCGAGAAAGACGATGCCAAAAAGTAAAGCGAATGTACGCGTGTTCATCCCGGCTCTCCCCTGTCTGTTGTCTTACGCAACGCGACGAGGGGCAAATCTAATGGACTCCGCCCAGGGAGGCTAGTCATTTCGTCTCCGTCAGGATGCCCGGGCGGCGGCGGGCCGGTCAGCGCCGCGGCGGCGCTTCGTGGGTCACCCATGCGAAATAGGCGGCGGCCAGCGCGATCAGGCCGTGCAGCCAGACGTCCTTGGCGTAGAGCGGCAGCAGATCGAAGCCGGTCTGGGTCGCCGGCAGCAGGCCGGCGAGCGCGAGCAATGCGTAGAGGATCGCGACGATGCGCGCATAGAGGAGCGCGGCGCCGCGCCCGCGCGCGGCGGCGACGCCCCACAGGCCGCACAGCAGATGGAGGCCGTTGAGCAGGGGGTTCACCGGAAACAGCCCGAACAGCATATCGTCGCCGGGGCCCAGCATCCTCGGCGGGTGGACCGGGCCCGAAGGCGCGGCGGCGCCGAAATTGCCGGCAAGAGCGGCGCCGGCCTCCGGATGCGCAAGGGCCGGAATGAAGCCCGCGACCCCGACCGCGACGAAGACGAGGCCGAGGATCAGGGCGAAGGTGCGCGTGGTCATGGCGCGCTTTTCTATTGAGCCGCGGGCGGGCAGGCTAGGGCCGATTTCGTGGGGGGTTGGGAAGGGCTAGCCGCCGGCCGAGCCGCCTCCCGCGGCGCGGACGCTCAGGCGGCGTCGGAGATTGCGGGCGGGATGTCGCGCGCGGCGAGGAAGACGGCGATCGCCTCGCCGTGCATCGCGGCCGCGTAGAGATGGCCCTGCAGGCCGTCGCAGCCGGCTTCGAGCGCGATCTGCTCCTCCTCGCTGGTGGCGATGCCCTCGGCGACCACTTCCAGATCCATGGCATGGCCCAGGGTCACCGCGGCGCGGATGATGGCGACGCTCTGGTCGCGCTCGGCGGTGTCGATGAACGAGCGATCGAGCTTGATCTTGTCGACCGGGAAGCGGCGCAGCGAGCTCAGCGACGAATAGCCGGTGCCGAAATCGTCGAGCACGATGCGGAAGCCGTCGCGGCGCAGCTCCTGGATGGTCTGGCCGCACAGCGCGCCATGCTCGATGAACAGCCCCTCGGTAATCTCCAGCTCGAGCTGGGCCGGCTCGACGCCTTCCTCTTCGGCGATCGCGCGCAGGCTCTGCGCGAAGCGCGGGGCGCGGAACTGGACGGGCGAGAGGTTGACGGCGATCGACAGGTCCGGCCAGCGCCGCGCCATCTGGCAGGCGGCGCGGAAGCTGTGCTGGCCGAGCTCGTCAATGACTCCGCATTCCTCGGCGATCGGGATGATCTCGCACGGGTTGATCGGCCCGAGCAGGGGATGGGTCCAGCGGACCAGCCCCTCGAGCCCGGTGACCTTGCCGCGGCCGTCGAGGATCGGCTGGAAGTGGAGGTCGAGCCCGCGGCCCTCGCGCAGCTGGGTGCGCAGCGAGAGCTCGATCTGGTCGCGGCGCTGGACGTCGGCGTCCATCGCCTCGGTGAACAGGCGGAAGCAGTCGCGGCCGGCGGATTTGGCGCGGTACATGGTGATGTCGGCCTTGCGCAGCAGCTCGGAGGCCTCGGAGACCTCCTTGCTCGCGAACACCGCGCCGATCGAGACTCCGACGCGGGCCTCGCGGTCGCCGATGATGAACGGCTTGCGGATGACCTGGATGATCCGCTCGCACAGCCGGCGGACGTCGGCCTCGCCCTTGGGGCTGACCTGGACGATGGCGAATTCGTCGCCGCCGATGCGGGCGACCGTGTCGGTCTCGCGCAGCAGCGAGCGCAGCCGCTCGCCGACCTCCTGGACGAGCTTGTCGCCGGCATTGTGGCCGAGCGTGTCGTTGACCTGCTTGAAGCGGTCGAGATCGAGCATCAGCAAAGCGACCTGCTCGCCCGAGCGGCGGTAGCGGGTCAAAGCCTGGGAGAGGCGGTCCTCGAGCAAGGCGCGGTTGGCGAGGCCGGTCAATTGGTCGTGCAGCGCCTGGTGCTGGGCATTGGCCTCGCGCGCCTCGAGCTCCTCGACGAGGTTGACCAGGGATTTGTAGAGGAAGGACATGACGAGGATCACCGCCACCGCGGAGGTGAGCGAAATCGGCCAGATAGAGCCGAACAGCTCGAACCTGGACGACGCGTCGTCCTTCACGATGCTGACGGTGGCGAAGTTCGTCAGGACAAGGGTCGCCACGGCCGCAGAAACGATCGGTGGACCGATTTTGCGCGAATATCTCAACTACCATCTCCCCGGGAGAGGGCCGAAATACCAGCAGAGCGGTTAATAAATTGCTGCGCCGGACCTGCGGGTGGGAATATCGCCCCAACTAGTCATCCCGGCGAAGGCCGGGATGACTAGTTGCTATCCAATCCCCTAATCGATGTCGAAGTCGACGCCCTGCGCCAGCGGCAGCGCGCGGCTGTAATTGATCGTGTTGGTGGCGCGGCGCATGTAGGCGCGCCAGCTGTCGGAGCCGCTTTCGCGGCCGCCGCCCGTCTCCTTCTCGCCGCCGAACGCGCCGCCGATCTCGGCGCCCGAGGGGCCGATATTGACGTTGGCGATGCCGCAATCCGAGCCGGCGGCGGAAAGGAAGATCTCGGCCTCGCGCAAATCGGTGGTGAAGATCGACGAGGCGAGCCCTTGTGGCACCGCATTCTGCAGCGCGATCGCCTCGTCGAGCGCGGCATAACGCAGCACGTAGAGGATCGGCGCGAACGTCTCCTTGACGAGGACCGCGCTCTGCCCCGGCATCTCGACCAAAGCCGGGCGGACGTAGCAGCCGGAGATCGGCGCGCCGCCGGAGACGAGGCCGCCCTGCCCCCGCGCCTCGTCGAGCGCGGCCTGCATCCCGGCGACCGCGGCGGCGTCGATCAAGGGACCGACCAGGGTGCCGGGCGCGAGCGGGTCGCCGACCCTGGCGCTCGCCCAGATCTGCTTCAGCCGCGGCACCAGGCTGTCGTAAATGCTGTCGTGCACGATCAGCCGGCGCAGGCTGGTGCAGCGCTGGCCCGCCGTCCCCATCGCCGCGAAGGCGATCGCCCGCTCGGCGAGGCCGAGGTCGGCGGACGGCGCGACGATGGTCGCATTGTTGCCGCCGAGCTCGAGCAGCGAGCGCCCGAACCGCGCCGCGACCTTCGGGCCGAGCGCCCGTCCCATCGCGGTCGAGCCGGTCGCCGAGACCAGAGGCACGCGCGCATCGTCGGCCAAAGCCGCGCCGACGTCGCGCCCGCCCTGAACCACCTCGAGAAGGCCGGCAGGCGCGTCGCCGAACCGCTCGGCGGCGCGCGCGAACAGCTTCGCCACGGCGTCCGCGCAGAGCGGCGTCTTCTCCGACGGCTTCCACACCACGGCATCGCCGCAGACATAAGCGAGGCACGCATTCCACGCCCAGACCGCGACCGGGAAGTTGAAGGCGGAGATGACCCCGACCACGCCCAGCGGATGCCAGGTCTCCATCATCCGGTGGCCGGGCCGCTCGGTGGCGATGGTGAGGCCGTAAAGCTGGCGGGAGAGGCCGACCGCGAAATCGCAGATGTCGATCATCTCCTGGACCTCGCCGAGGCCCTCGGAGAGGATCTTGCCGCATTCCTTGCTGACCAGCCGGCCGAGCGCGTCCTTCTCCTCGCGCAGCGCCTCGCCGAACAGCCGCACCAGCTCGCCCCGGCGCGGCGGCGGCACCAGCCGCCAGGCGCGGAACGCCTGATCGGCGCGGCCGATCGCGGCGGCGACCGCGGCGGCGTCCGCAATCTCGACCGAGCCGAGGATGCTGCCGTCGACCGGCGAGATGGAGTCCAGCTTTGTCATTGCAATCGCTCCGTCAACGCCTCTGCGGCCGCGGGATTGCGGACCTTGTCGCCGCTGATGAAAAAGGTGAAGACCTCGCGCGGCGTCGTCTCCGGCTTGGCGTCGCTCACATAAGCGAGCCCGTCCGGGCTCTCGCCCTTGGCCCAGCCGCGCGCCACCGCGGCCCAGCGGTCGAGCGCCTTGGCATCGTAGCCCGCAGGCTCGGCCTCCTTGGCCTGCTGCAGCCGCGCATAGACGAAGTCCGCGGTGATGTCGGCGATCTCGGGATAGGTCTCATGGTGGGCGAAGGCGATCGCGACCTGGGAGGCGCGGGCCAGAGCGACGAACTCCCGGCAGCGGAAGCTCTCGTTCCTGACCTCGAGCGCGTGCTGCAGTTTGATGCCGTCGCGGCTGGTCGGCAGCAGCATCAGGAAGGCGCGCAGCTCGTCGGCGTCGAACTTCTTGGTGGGCGCCAATTGCCACAATATCGGCCCCAATCTGTCGCCGAGCTCGGTGAAGCCCTGCGCGCAGAACCTGCCGATCGATTCCGCCGCCTCGCCAAGATGCTTGCGGTTGGTGCAGAAACGCGATGCCTTCAGCGCGAATTTGAAGCCCTCCGGCACGCTCTTCGCCCATTTCGCGAAGGTCGCGGGCGACATCGAGCCGTAATAGGTCGCGTTGACCTCGGTCGCATTGAACCGCGTGCCGAGATGCTCGAGCTGCTTCGCCTTGGCCAGCCCCGCCGGATAGAAGGTCCCCCGCCAGGGATCGAAATCCCAGCCGCCGATGCCGACATGAATCGCCGCTGCCATGGCGCCTCCTTAAGAGCTTCCCCGCGAGTCGCCTAGTGAACTGGCATTCTCCGGATTCGGCGCTAGGTTCGCGGCCATGAAAGACATTCTTCTCGTCGGCGGCGGCAAGATCGGCGCCATGATCACCGAATTGCTGGCGAACAGCGGCGATTATCATGTGACCGTCGCCGACCATTCGTCTCAGGCGCTGGCGAAAGTGGGGGCGCGCGACGGCGTCTCGACGCTCGCGCTCGACGTCACCGACGAAGCGGCCCTGCGGGAGGCGCTGAACGGGAAGTTCGCAGTGCTCTCGGCGGTGCCGTTCAACGTCACCAAATATATCGCCGAGGGCGCGGTCGCCGCGAAGGTTCATTATTTCGACCTGACCGAGGACGTCGAGACGACCCGCCACGTCAAGGCGCTCGCGGCGAAGGCCGGCTCGGTCCTGATGCCGCAATGCGGCCTGGCGCCGGGCTTCATCTCGGTCGCCGGCTGGCATCTCGCGCGGAAGTTCGACGCTCTGGACGAGGTTCGGCTGAGGGTCGGCGCGCTCACCGAATTTCCGACCAATCGCCTCAAATATAATCTGACCTGGTCGACGGCGGGGCTGATCCACGAATATCTCGCAAAGTGCGAAGCGATCGTCGACGGGGAGATGCGCGAGGTCGAACCGCTCGAAGGCCATGAGAGCTTCGTCCTCGACGGCGCGGATTACGAGGCTTTCAACACGTCGGGGGGGCTCGGCACCTTGTGCGAGAAGCTGGCTGGCCGCGTCCGCAACCTCAATTACAAGACCGTGCGCTATCCCGGCCATTGCGAGATATTGAAGCTGCTGATCCAGGATCTGGGGCTTGGCAAGGACGAGAAATTGCTCGTCGACATCTTCGACAAGGCGCTGCCCATCGCTTATCAGGACGTCGTCCTGGTCTTCGTCAGCGTGACCGGAACGATCGACGGCGCGCTGAGGCAGGAGAGCTACGCGCGCAAGGTCTATTCGCGCGTCGACGATGCCGGCAGGCGCTGGAGCGCGATCCAGGTCACCACCGCCTCGGCGATCTGCGCGGTGCTCGATCTGGTGCGCGAAGGCCAATTGCCGCAGGCCGGTTTCATCCATCACGACGAGGTCGATTTCGACCGCTTCCTCGGCAATCGCTTCGGCAAGAATTACGCCTGACCTGACTGAGTCATCCCGCGAAAGCCGGGACCTTCACATGGTGACAGGTACGTAGGATTTTTCCTCGGTGACAGGTACGTAGGATTTTTCCTCGGTGACAGGTACCTAGCCTTCCCCCTGGCTGTTTTTCCCTAACCGTCACCCCCACGAAAGCGGGGGGGGGCCAGCTTCTTTCCTCCGACATCTGTTGAAGGAGAATGGATTCCCGCTTTCGCGAATGACGATAGAGATTGAATGCCGATCCGGCCTCGTCTCCGCGTCTGCACCGTTTCTGCACGGCATCGATGCCGGCTTTCCTTCGCGCGCGGACCAGGGATCGACGCGGCTCTGCCAAGCCCTCCGACCGAAACGCATCGGGGGACGACGACATGGCCGACGCACCACGCAAAGGCAGCTTCCTGTTCAAGCTCGGCATCGCGCTGGCGGCGGCGAGCGCGGCGGATTGGCTGTTCGCCTTCCAGCGCGTGGGATCGACGCTCGGCTTCTTCGCGCTGGCGCTGCTGGCGCTGGCCGCGGCGGCCAGCCCGGCCGCGCGCGGGCGCCCGGCGTCGCGCGTGGCGCTGGCGGCGGCGGCCCTGTTCGCCCTCCTGCTCGTCGCGGACCCCGGCCCGCTCGCCCTCCTCCTCTACTGGACAGCGCTGACGCTCGCCATGCTGCTGCCGCGCACGGCGCGTTTCGACGACGGCTGGCGCTGGGCGAGGAGGCTGGTCCTGCACGGCCTCTTCAGCCCCTTCGGCCTCGCGCGCGATGTCCTGATCGCGGCCCGCGCCCGGCGGCGCCGCGGCCCGGAAGGACTCCACCGCAAGGCGCTGGTGCTGGTCCTGCCGCTGGCCGGCACCATCGTCTTCATCCTGCTCTTCGCCGCCGCCAATCCGGTGATCGACGCGGCGCTGGCGAGCATCGACCTGTCGCCGAGGCTCAGCGAAGAGAGCCTCGCCCAGATTGTCTTCTGGATGTTCGTAATCGTCATGGTCTGGACCTTGGTGCGGCCGCCGCGGGTGCGGCTCGGGCCGGCCGGCGCCGGCATGGATCCGGATTTCGCCTTGCCCGGCGTCAGCCCGGCCTCGGTGCTGCTCTCGCTCGCCGCCTTCAACCTCCTGTTCGCGCTGCAGAACGGGCTCGACCTCGCTTTCCTGTGGAGCGGCGCCGGGCTGCCGCACGGGATGACGCTGGCCGAATATGCCCATCGCGGCGCCTATCCCCTGATCGCCACCGCTTTGCTCGCCGGCCTGTTCGTGCTGGTCACGCTCCGGCCCGGCTCGGCGACCGCCGCCTCGCGCCCGATCCGGCTGCTGGTGACGCTCTGGATCGCGCAGAATCTGCTGCTCGTCGCCTCGACGATGCTGCGCACGTTCGATTATATCGAAGCCTATTCGCTGACCGAGCTGCGCATCGCCGCCTTGATCTGGATGGGCCTGGTCGCGATCGGCCTCATGCTCATCTGCACCCGCCTGCTGCGCGGCAAGAGCGGCGCCTGGCTGGTCAACGCCAACATGGCCGCGGCCTTGCTGGCGCTGACCGCCGGCGCCGCCGTCGATCTCGGCGGGATAGCGGCCGGCTGGAACGTCCGCCACGCCCGCGAGGCCGGCGGCCGCGGCGCCAGCCTCGATCTGTGCTATCTGCGCGCGCTCGGCCCGTCCGCCCTCCTTCACCTGATCGAGCTGGAAGGCCGGCCGCTGCCGACGGAGCTCCGCGAACGCGTCGCCTGGCTGCGGAGCCGGGCGATGACGGACCTCGCCGCCCGGCAGGCCGACTGGCACGGCTGGACCTGGCAGGGCGCCCGCCGCCTTGCCGCCGCCGCCGCCCTCGTCGAGGCCAACCGGCTCCCGAACATCGGCGGCAACCGGCTCTGCGACGGGCGTCCGATACCGCCGCCGCCCGCCGAGCCTTTGACATCGCCGGCCGCGGAGTGACAGAGATGGCGCCGATGAGCCACCGCATCCTGATCGTCGACGACGACCCCCATATCCGCCAGGTGCTGAGCTATGCCCTGGGCAAGGCCGGGATGCAGATCGTCGAGGCCGCCGACGGCGAGAGCGCGCTGGCCGCGGTCGCGGCGCAGCGGCCGGACCTCGTCGTGCTCGACATCAACATGCCGCGGATGAACGGGCTCGACGTCTGCCGCAAACTGCGCGCGGGCGACGACGTGCCGATCCTGTTCCTCTCCTCGCGCGACGACGAGATCGACCGGGTGCTGGGGCTCGAGCTCGGCGGCGACGATTATGTCGTCAAGCCGTTCAGCCCGCGCGAAGTGGTGGCGCGGGTCGGCGCGATCCTCAAGCGCGGCGGCCGCGCGCCCGGCGAGGCGGAGCCGCCGCGCCCGATCAGCCACAATCGCCTGCGCCTCGATCCGGTCTCCTGGGAGGCGCATTGGGACGATGTCGCGGTGCCGGTGACAGTGACCGAATTCCAGCTCCTGCGCCTGCTCGCCGCCCGGTCCGAAATGGTCTTCACCCGCGATGCGATCATCGACGGGCTGCACGGCCCCGGCTTCGCCGTCACCGACCGCACCATCGACAGCCATATCCGCAACCTCAGGCACAAATTCTCGGGCGTCGGCGCCGCCGACCTGATCGAGACGCGCGCGGGCATCGGCTACCGGATCGGGCCCTGCCTGGGCGCCCCGGCTTGATCCGCTCGGCCAAGGCGCTGCTCAAGCGCTTCTGGCCGTCGCTGAGGCTGCGCACGATCCTGTTCGCGACCCTGCTGTTCGTCGCCGCTCTGCCCGGCTTCGGCGCGGTCTTCCTGCGCGTCTATGAGAATAGCGTGGTCCGGCAGACCGAGGCCGAGCTCAACGCGCAGGGCGCGGTGCTGGCGAGCGCCTATCGCGCCTTCTGGACCGGCGGCCGCGCGGTCGCCGAGCCGGCGGCGATCCCCCCGCCCGAACGGCCGACCATCGATCTTTCCGTCATGCCGGTCCTCCCCGTTCAGCCCGGCGCCGAGCCGCGCGCCGGCCCGTTCGAGGCCCGCGCTCTGGCGGTGGCCGCGGCGCTCCGCCCGATCGCCGCCGACAGCGCCCGGCCGACTCTGGCCGCGGTCCGCATTCTCGACCGGAACGGGCGGGTGCTGATCGGGCGCGACGACGTCGGCGCCAGCTATGCCCACCTTCCCGAGGTCCGCGACGCGCTCGCCGGCCGCGGCGTCCAGACCGTGCTTCGCCGGCGCGACGGCTACGAGGCCCGCTACTGGCTCGAATTCCTGAGCCGCGCTTCGGCGATCCGGGTCCACCAGGCGCACCCGGTGATCGTCGGCGGCGAGATGGTCGGCGTAATCATGCTCTCGCGCTCGCCGCGCGGGCTGTTCGTCGGCATCTACCAGGACCGCGGCAAGATCGCGCTCGGCATCGGCCTCATCTTCACCATGCTGCTGATCCTCGCCGGCCTGCTTTCGCGCGGCATCGCCCGGCCGATCGAGGCGCTGGGCAAGGCCACGCAGGACGTCGCCCGCGGGCCGGTGACCATCCCCGATCCGCCGGTGACGGCGGCGATCGAGATTCGCGCCCTCTACGAGAATTTCGGCTCGATGGCGGCGCGGATCGACAAGCGCTCGCGCTACCTGCGCGACTTTGCCGCAGCGGTCAGCCACGAATTCAAGACCCCGATCGCCGGCATCCGCGGCGCGCTCGAATTGCTCGAGGACCATGAGGAGACGATGAGCGCGGACGAGCGCCGCCGCTTCCTCGCCAACGCCGCCGCCGACGCCGAACGGCTCTCCTTGCTGCTCGAACGGCTGCTCCATCTCGCCCGCGCCGACATGGCGGTCGCCCCCGACGATGCCGCGACGCCGGTCGCGGACCCGCTGCGCGCGGTCGCCGACGCGATGCGCGGCCCCGATCTGGCAATTCGCCTCGACATCGCGCCGGACCTGCCGCCGGCGGCGGCGGCGGCCGAAGTCGTCGAAGCGGTGCTGCAGATCCTGGTCGAGAACAGCCGCCAGGCCGGCGCCGGGGAGGTTGCGATCGCCGCCGGGAGCCGCGACGGCCGCATCATGATCCGGCTCGGCGACAAT
Source organism: Sphingomonadales bacterium (assembly GCA_034668505.1). Classification (GTDB taxonomy): domain Bacteria; phylum Pseudomonadota; class Alphaproteobacteria; order Sphingomonadales; family Sphingomonadaceae; genus Allosphingosinicella. The sequence goes on along the minus strand of JAXDPD010000045.1, from coordinate 156,474 downwards.
GGCGCCGGCGTGCCCGAAGGCGACCGCGAGCGGGTGTTCGAGCCCTTCCACACGGGCCGCCGCGAGCAGGGCGGCTCCGGTCTCGGCCTTTCCATCGCCCGCTCGCTGCTCGCCTCGTGCGGCGGCACCATCGCCAATATTCCCGCCGAACGCGGCGCCTGCTTCGAAATCGAGCTGCCCGCCGCGGCCTGAGCGCGCCGCCCCGTTTTGCCGGTTCCGATTCTTGGTGTACTTAGCGAATCGAGGGTCAGTTCTTGGGGGATGGGAAATGGCCGTTCGCGAATATTTCGGAAGTGCCGATGCGGAGGCGGCGCTCGCCAAGTACCGGCGGGACGGATACGCGCTTTTTCCAAAGCTGTTCAGCGACGCCGAGATTGACGGCATCCTGGCCCGGACCGCCGCCTGCCGCGACGACGAGCGCCTGCTCCGCGACCGCCGCGGCGATCATCTCAACATCGTCTTCTGGAGCGCGCGCGTCGATCCGGCGCTCGACGCCCTGCGCTCCTCCGACCGGCTGCTCGCCATCGTCGCCGCCGTGCTCGGCACGACCGACGTCAAGCAGCATATCCAGCACATCTATTTCCGCGACCTCGGCAATCGCGATTCCTTCCGCTGGCATCGCGACGAGATTTTCCGCGGCGCCGGGCTCGCCGCGCCGCGCCGTTCCTATGTCGCGCTGGCCATCTATCTCGACGACGTCACCAGCGTCGACCAGGGCGCCGTCCTCTACGTGCCCGGCAGCCACGAATGGGGCGCGGTCGCGGGCCTGCAATCGGTCGCCGGCATCGAGGGCCGCGCGGGCGGCGATTGGGACGCGCGGAGCGGCTTTGCCGATTGCGAGGCGATGCTGCCCCGGCGCGGCATGGTCGGGATCTGGAATCCCGGCACGATCCACGGCTCCCAGCCCAATGTGACGGCCCGCAACCGCCGCAACCTCCTCCACGGCTACGCCCGCGCCGACGCCGCCGACGACCCTTCCTATATCTGGACCTGGAAAGCGGGCGCGCCGCTCAGCTACGCCGCGGGCGCCGCCGCGGCGCGTTGAGGGCCGCCGGCAGGGAATCGCTCGCCGGCGAAGGCCGGGGTCCAGGCCTGCCACCGTAACTGGCCCCGGCTTTCGCCGGGAGCGGGCTTCTCCAGCCCGACCGGATCAGGCGAGGCCCCAGCGCTGGAGGGCGGGGCTGGCGAGCGCCTGCCGCATCGTCTCGTCGAGCAGCGACTCGCGAACGCGCCGCCAGCGGCCGGCGCGCGAGCCGGGATCCGCCGGATCGCCGAAGGCGGCGGCGAACCGCGCCGGCGTGAAATCCCCCTGCTTGCCCATATGCTGCGCATAAGGCACGCCGGCCCCGTCCAGCGCCTGCGCCACCCGCTCGGTGGCGAGCGCGCACAATTGCAGGCCCCTGAGGCCGTCCAGGCTGATCACGACGGTGTCGTCGAAATGGGTGAAGGCGAGCAGGCCGGCCGATTTCTTGACGAAGCGCAAGGTGATGATCGCCGGCGCGAGGATCTGGGTATTGAACGCCTCCAGCATCGTATCGAGCGTCGCGGCGAGACTGCCCCGCTCGACGGCATAAGCGGAATTGAAGAACTCGATCGAGACGCCGAGGATCGGCGGATTTTCGTAGACGCCGTTGACTTCGCCCCAGGTCTTGCGCTCCGGCGTCTCGCCGGCGCTCGGCGTCTCCCGGAAGCGCAGCTGCATCGCCAGGAAGGCGATCTCGCCGGGTCTCGGCAGATCGAGCATGCCGAATATGTCGGCGGCCACGCCTTCCTGCGCGACCAGGCTCGAATAACCGTCGCCCATCAGCGAGAGCGGATCATGCTCGCTCGGCAGGACCGGGCCCATCGGCCGCATCGGCAGCTTTTCGCGCTTGAACAGGAGCGTGATCAGGGCCTCGTCCGCGTCGCGCCCGCCAAAATCCTCATAAGGCTGATAGGGGTCGAGGACGACCTGCACATAATAAGGGTCGGCGTCCGTATCGGGCCAGACGATTTCCGCGAAGCGCCTGAACTCGCCCGCCTCGAGCAGCTCGATGTCGGCCCGCGTCAGCGCCCTCTTCCGCTGGACGAAATCGACCGTATAGCCGTCGACCACTTCGAGGAGGACCGCGTTGACCACGCCGAGGCCGCCGAGATGGACCGCGGCCGCCTCGAACGAATCCTCGTCGAGGAGGAGGAGGGTCGCGAAGCGGGCCGCGAAATCGGGGGCCAGGATCGGATCCGGGCCGTGCTCGATCCAGACGGACGCGCCGGCGCCGGTCACGATCTGGATGCCGCGGACATGGTCCTGGAAGGCGCCGAACTCCAGGACCGAGCCGTGCACGCCGGTCCCCAGCATGCCGGCGACCGTCTGGCCGTCCTGGGCGCCGCTGGTGACGATCGACGCGCTCGTGCCGAGCGCCGCATTCAGCTCGTGGATCGTGGTCCCGGCGCTGACCAGATAGAGCAGCCGCTCGTCCCCGGCCCGGGCGCGCTCGTCGGCGGCCACGGGGAAGATGCCGTTCTGCCCCTTGTGCCGGACTTCCAGCACATTGGTCCCGCCGAGCAGGATCGCCTCGTTGAACGACCATTGCGAACCGGTCGGCCGAAGCCCGCCGACCCCCGCCGTCGCCGCCATGAGATCGCCGATCTCCGCCGCGGTCTCGGCGAAATAGGTGGCCGCGTCGGTCGGCCTCGGCTCGGCGAAGCCCCAGGCGTCGACGGGCCGGTCGACGATCGTCTTGTGGAAGTTCGACCAGGCGATCCGGCCCCCAGGCTCCAAATGTCTCATGTCCGCTCCTCACCGCCTGTCCGAGGCGGGTTGGGTTTGTCGAAGAGGGTAAGAACAAAGCTCCCAAGTCGCTGCAAGGTCAAGCCGTCTTGGGCGGCTCACCTTGGCCGCGACATGGCAAATGGCGCTTTCATCTGGCGCGCAAACGCGCCCCTCAGAATATCTTCGCCCCGTTGGCCACGTTCTGCTCCACGGTGAGAAAGACCGTGCCTTCGCCGCCGGGCGCTTCGACGCCGAGCACCAGCACTTCCGACACCTCCACGCCCATGCGTCTCGGCGCGAAATTGACTATGCCGACCACTTGCCGGCCCACCAGCGCTTCCGGCGCATAATTGGTATAGGCGCCGCAAGATACCTTGATCCCAATCTCCCCGCCGAAATCGATGCGCATGCGATAGGTGGATTTCCTGGTCTGCGCGCGTTCGGCGCTGAGCACCGTTCCGATCCGGATATCGAGTTCGAGAAAGGCCTCGAACGGTGCCGTCGTTTCAGCCATCTTTCCGCCTCGCCCCACGCCTCCAGCCTCTATCGGGCATTTCCCCGCGCCTGCAAAGCCGTTCCGCAGCGGCCGCCCTGCGGCGGCGGCGCTTCTTCTACCGCGGCAGTTCGCGCCCCAGCGCCAGGGCCGCGACATGGCGGGGGCCCGCCGAAAGCTCCTCGATGCGCCAGCGCCGGCCCCAGGCGGCGACGTCGGCAACGCCGGAGCCGTCGCCGGGGACGAGGTCGAGCCCGCGCAGATCTTCGGCAATCCCGCGGCCGTCGGCTTTGACCAGCGCTTCCTTGCGGGTCCACAGCCTGAGAAACCGATGGGATCGCGCCGCCTCCGGAGCGGCGCGCAGCCAGGCGATCTCCGGGCCGCTGAAGAACTCTTCCGCGATCCGCTCCATCTCCGGAATCGCCTTCAGCCGCTCGACATCGATCCCGAGCGGCTCCGGGCCGATCGCCAGCAACGCGATCCCGCCCGACCGCGACAGATTGAAATGGCAGCCGTCCGAATGGAGTTCCGGCTTGCCGCGCGGGCCCGTCCGAAAGCGAAGCGCCTCGGGAGCGAGATCGCCCTGGGCCGCCAGCAGAATGCGCATGGCGGCGCGCCCCACGACGTAGCGCGCGCGGTCGCGGTCATGGAGATAGCGTGCCGCCCGCCCCCGCTCGTCTGAATCCAGCAGCGCGGACAATCGGGCGACATCGCCGGCAGTCCGGTCGAGCATGATCCGCCACAGCCGCACGCGCGCGTCCGCCGGCGCCGGCGCCGGCAGCGGCTCGGCGACCTGCGCCGGCGCGAACCGGCCGTCTCGCCCGGGCTCGGGCGAAGCGATCGCCGCACGCCCCATCTACTTCTGCTGCAGCCGCTGCAGGCTGAGCGGCCGCATGTCCGTCCAGACGTCTTCGATATGGTCGAGACATTCGGCCTTCGAGCCTCGTTTTCCGGCCTCGCGCCAGCCCGCCGGCAGCGAACGATCGGCCGGCCAGATCGAATATTGCTCCTCCTCGTTCACGACCACAATGTAGGGCGTGTCGTCTTCCTCGGTCATCGGAGTCCTGCCTTCCTATTCGTTCGGGGCGGCTTCGGCTTCTCGCAGCGCCGCTTCGACATCTTCGTCGGAAAGCTCGCCGATCTCGGCGAGCAGCGCGTCGGCCTCCGCGTCCGAGAGGGCGGCGATCTGGTGCTCGACCAGGGCAATCCCCATCTCCGCGATGGTCGGATATTCGAAGAGGATTCGCACCGGCAATTCGAGCTCGAACGCGTCGCGCACCCGCGTCATCACCTGCATGGCCAAAAGCGAATGGCCGCCGAGCTCGAAGAAATCGTCCTCGACCCCGATTTTTTCGAGCCCCAGCACCCGCGCCCAGATCCGCTCCAGCGCTTCCTCGACTTCGTTGCGCGGCGCGACATAGGCGAGCCGCAATTCGGGCCGCACCGAGCCGGGATCGGGCAGGCGCCGGCGGTCGACCTTGCCGGTGGCGCTCAGCGGAAATGCGTCCAGGCACACGAATTGCCCGGGAAGCATGTAGCTCGGCAGCTGCTGCGCGAGGACCGCGCGCAATTCGCTGCCGAGGGGAGAGACGCCAGCGCGCGGCCGTACATAGGCGATCAGCTGCCTGTCGCCGCCCGGCGCCTCGCGCGCCACCACGGCGGCGTCCATGACGTCCGGATTCTTCGAAAGGGCCGCTTCGATTTCGCCCAGTTCGACCCGAAAGCCGCGTATCTTGACCTGGTCGTCGTTGCGTCCGAGATATTCTATCGTGCCGTCCGGCCGCAGCCGGGCCCGGTCGCCCGTGCGATAGAGGCGTGCGCCGGGCACCTCCGAATGGGCATCGGGAAGGAAGCGCTCGGCCGTCAACGCCGGCCGGTTCAGATAGTCTCGCGCAAGCGCCAGCCCGCCGGCGTACAAGTCGCCCGGCACGCCCACCGGGACGAGGTGCAGCATCGAATCCAGCAGCATCACCCGCGCATTGTCGACGCAGCGGCCGATCGGGGGAAGCGCCGGCCAGCCGCGGGGATCCCCCTCCAGGCTGTACCATGTCACCCAATGGGTTTCGGTGGGCCCGTAATTGTTGTGCAGCCGGCATGCCCCGAGCCGGCCGAAGAAGCGCCGGATATCCTCCGTCACGACCAAAGCTTCCCCGGTGGAGATCATGTCGGCGAGCGAAAAGCCGCCGACATCCGCCGCCACGGCATGATGCGCCAATTGCTGGAGCGCGGTGAACGGAAGGAAGGCGCGCTCGATCCGGGCATCGACGAGCAGGGCGCTCAACGCCGCCATGTCGCGCCTGACATCCTCGTGGCACAGGACCAGGGTCCCGCCGGCGGCGAAGGTGGCGAAGATCTCGATGAAGCTCACGTCGAAGCTGAACGACATGAACTGCAGCGTGCGCGCCCCGGGCGAGGTCGGCGCGATCCGGTTCTGCCAGTGCACGAGGCTCGTCAGAGTGGCCTGGTTCAACCGCGCCCCTTTCGGGCGCCCGGTCGAGCCGGAGGTGTAGAGGATGTAGAGAAGATTGTCCGGCCGCAGCAGGCAGTCGGGATTGTGGCTGGGCTCGTCCGCCACCGCCGGCCAATCGGCGTCGAGCCTGAATATCGACGCCTCGAGGCCCTCGGGCAGCAGCGCCACCAGCCGCTCCTGCGTGAGCAGGACGGGGAAGCCGACATCCCGCGCCATGAAGGCCAGCCGCTCGGCGGGAAAGGCCGGATCGAGCGGCACATGGACCCCGCCCGCCTTGAGAATGGCGAGCAGGCCGACCACCATCTCCACGGACCGCTCGACGCAGATCCCGACCGGCACTTCCGGCCCGACGCCAAGCCGGCGCAGATGGTGCGCCAGGCGGTTGGCCCGCCGGTTGAGGTCGTCATAGCGGACCGCTTCCCCGTCGAGCAGCAGCGCGATCTGCGCGGGCATGCGTTCGGCGCTGTCTTCGAACAGCTGATGCGGACAGCGCGGATCCTGCGGCACCGAGCCGCTGTTCCAGCGCGTCAGCTGCGCGCTCTCCGCCGGCGTCACCATCGGCAGCTCGGAGCAGGGGCGGTCCGGGGCGGCCATTGCATGGTGCAGCAGGGTCGTGAAATGGCCGCTCATCCGCGCGATCGACTCCCGGTCGAAAAGCGCGGCCCGATATTCCCAGGTGCCGGCGAGACCGGCTCCGCTATCCGCAAGATACAGGCTCAGGTCGAATTTCGCGGTGCCGGTCACGATATCGAAGCCGCCGTCCGGCGACGCGTCGCCCGTCGCCTCGCCGGGAGCGCCGGCGCCCTGGAACACGAACAAGATCTGGAAGATCGGATTCGCGCCCAGATTGCGGGCCGGTTTCAGCTCCTCCACCAGATATTCGAAGGGGACGTCCTGGTGCGCATAGGCGCCGACGCAGACGTCGCGGACCTGGCGGAGCAATTCGCGGAAACTCGTCCGGTCGTCGATCCGGATGCGCAGCACCAGCGTGTTGAGAAACAGGCCGATGGCGTTCTCGACCTCGGCGCGGTCGCGGCTGGCGATCGGGGTTCCCACCGCGATGTCGGTCTGGTCGGCGTAGCGCCGCAGCTGAAGCGCGAAAACCGTCAGCGCCGCCATGAACAAGGTGGCATGCTCGTCCGCCGCGATGCGCCACAGCCGCTCGGCCAGCGCGGCCGGGATCGAGAATCGCTCGACGCCGCCCGCCGCCGATTGCGACGCGCCGCGCGGCCGATCGGTCGGAAGCTCGAGAACGGGCGGGAGGCCGGCGAGCTGCGTCGTCCAATAGCGCATGGCGGGCGAATTGGGGCCGCCGTCCAGCATCGACCGCTGCCATGCGGCGAAATCGGCGTAATGGATCGGCAGCGGCGGCAGTTGCGCCCGCTCGCCGGTCACCTGCTCGCGATAGAGCTCCGCAAGGTCGCGCGTGAAGACGCCGATCGACCAGGCATCGGCGATGATATGGTGGATCACCACGAGCAGGAGCGCGCGCCCCTCCCCGATCACGTACAGCCGGGCGCGGACCAGGGGGCCCGCCGCCAGATCGAACGGACGGCGCGCCTCCTCGGTCGCCAGCGCCTGCGCCGTTTGCCGGCGCGCGGCGTCGTCGGCGCCGTCGCAGGTCAGGACGGGCAGCGCCAGATCCAGCTCCGGCGCGATCCGCTGCACCGGACGGCCATCCGCCATGGCGATGGTCGTCCGGAACACCTCATGCCGTTCGACGAGGCAATTGAGGCTGCGCGACAGCGCGGCGATGTCGACCTGGCCAAGCTCCATGGCGAGCGGGATATTGTAGGTGGCGCTGCCGGGCTCGAGCTGGTCGAGGAACCACAACCGCTCCTGCGCGAAGGAGAGCGGCGCCGGTTCATCGCGGGCGCGCCGCGGGATGCGGAACGCGCCCGGTGCCGCGCCTGCCGCTTCGGGTTGCTGCCGATGCGCCGTTTCCGCAGCGTCGCTCATCGCGCGCCCTCGGCGGGCGCCAGTTGCGGTTCCGCCTCGCATCCTGCACCGTCCACCAGCGCCGCCAGCGCCGCGACGGTCGGCGCCTTGAAGAATTGCGCCGCCGAAATCTCCACCGGCATCGCCTCGCGCACCCGCGCCAGCACCCGCATCACTTGCAGCGACTGGCCGCCCAGGCGGAAGAAATTATCCTCCGCGCCGATCTCGTCGCGCTGCAGCACATCGGCCCAGATCCGTGCGATCGCCTTCTCCGTCGGGGTGGTCGGTTCCACGAACGTGTCGCGCGGCCGCGCCATCCCCGGGGGCGGCGGCAATGCCGAAATATCGCGTTTGCCGTTCGGCGACAACGGGATGCTCTCGATGGTGACGAAGACCGAGGGCACCATGTGCGCCGGCAGCGTCTCCGCCAGCAAATCGGACAGCGCATCGGCATCGATCGCCGCGCCCTCCTGCGGACAGACATAGGCGATCAGTTGCGCGTCGCCCGCGCCGGAGGTCCGGCAGAGCACGATGGCGTCGCGCACGGCCGGGTGCCGCGCGAGCCCGGCTTCGATCTCGCCCGGCTCGACTCGGAAGCCCCGAATCTTGATCTGCCGGTCGGCGCGACCGGAAAATTCGACCGCGCCGTCCGCGAGGAACCGGCCGATATCGCCGGTGCGGTAGAGCCGCGCGCCAGGCCTTCCGCCAAAGGGATCGGGCACGAAGGCGCCCGCGGTCAGCCCGGGCCGGTTCCAATAGCCTTGCGCCACTTGCACGCCGCCGATGTAGAGCTCGCCGAAGGCGCCGATGGGCACGGGGTTCATCGCCGAATCGAGGATATGGATCGCCGTATTCGCCACCGGCCTGCCGATCGGGACGGTCTGGCGCCGGTCCGCCGCGCGGCAATGCCACGCAGTCACGTCGATCGCGGCCTCGGTCGGCCCGTAGAGATTGTGCAATTCCGCGGTCCGGCGGTGGAACCGGTCCTCGACGCCGCGCGGCAATGCCTCGCCGCTGCAAAAGACGCGCTTCAGGCAGGGGAACGCCTCGTCGCCGAGCCCGTCGAGAAACTCGCGCAGCATGGACGGGACGAAATGCACATGGCTGATCTTCTGCTCGGCCATCATTCGGGCCAGATAGGCGCCGTCGCGATGGCCGCCGGGCCGGGCGAAGACCAGCGTCGCTCCAGTCATCAGCGGCCAGAACAATTCCCAGACCGAGACGTCGAAACTGATCGGAGTCTTCTGCAGCACCCGGTCGCCCGGGCCGATCGGATAGGCCTGCTGCATCCACAACAGCCGGTTGGCCACGCCGCGATGCGCGTTCATCACGCCCTTGGGCCGTCCGGTGGAGCCGGACGTGTAGATCAGATAGGCCGTCGCATCGAGGTCGGCGCGGGCCTTGGGCAAAGCGCCGCCCTCCCCGGCTGCGTCGTCCGCCGCCGGCGAGAGCGGGACAAGATCGCATTCGAGCGGGGGGCGGGCCGCCCCGGTCACCACGAAGGCGATTTGGGCATCGGCAACCATGTGCGCCAGCCGTTGGGCGGGATAGGTCGGATCCAAAGGCACATAGGCCGCGCCGGTCTTGAGCACGGCGAGCAGCGCGACGATCAGGTCGAGCGAGCGCTCCATATGGATGCCTATCCTGGCCCCGGGTCCCGCGCCCCGGCGGGCGAACCCTTTGGCGGCGGCGTCCGCCCGCTGCACGAGCTCCGCATAAGACAGGCTTTCCTCGTCGAGCAGCACCGCCGGCAAGTCGGGCGTCCGGCGCGCCTGCGCATCGATGAGCTCGTGGAGGCACGCCTCGGTCTGCCACTCCACGGCCGTGGCGTTCCAGGCGTCGCGCTGGCGCTGCTCGGCGGGCGCGATAAGCTGTAGTGCGCCCAGAGGCCTGTCGGCCTCGGCTACGACCGCTTCCAGCACGGCGAGGAAATTCGCGGCCATGCGCTCGATCGTCGAGGCATCGAACAGCGTCTGATCATATTCGAAACCGCCGGCGACACCGTTGGCGGTGCCGAGCAGGTGCAGGCTGATGTCGAACTTGTTGCCGGTGACGACATTGTCGGAAACCGACTGCGCATCGCCTCCGCCTTGCGAAAGATAGGCGAAGAACACCTGGAACAGCGGGTTGGCGCCCTCGATCCGCTCGGGCGCCAATTCGGCGACCAGCCGCTCGAACGGAAGATTCTGGTGGGCGAGCGCCCCCAGCAGCACGTCCTTGACCCGCTGCACGACCTCGCGGAACGAGGGATCGCCGGTCAGATCGGTTCTGAGCGCGAGCGGATTGACGAACAGTCCGATCAGCGCCTCGTCCCGCGCCCGCGCGCGATTGGCGACGGGCGTGCCGACCAGGATGTCGTCCTGCCGTGCATAAGCGCGCAGGAGGATCTTGAAAGCCGCCAGGAACACGACGAAGGCCGTGGTGTTGCCGTCGATGGCGATCCGGTTCACGCGCTCCGCCACCTCCGCCGCGACGGTGAAGCGGTGCTGCCCGCCGTGCGCGTCGCGCCGCGCCGTCCTTGGACGGTCGTGCGGAAGCGCGAGCACGGGCGCGCCGGACAGCTGCCCCCGCCAATAATCCAGGAGCGTCTCGGCCTCGCCGCCTGCCAGCTGCGCCCGCTGCCAGCCGACGAAATCGCGATAGCGCGACTCGAATTCGGGAAGCGGCGAAGGCTGGCCGGCGCTGAAGGCGTGGTAGAGCGCCGCGACTTCGCCGGTCAGCACGCCGGTGGACCAGCCATCGGCGATGATGTGATGCACGGTGAGCAGAAGATAGGCCCAGGGCCCGTCGATCGGCACCAGGTGCGCGCGCAGCAGCGGGCCGTGCGCCAGATCGAAGCCGTGATTGGCCTCCGCCGCCGCGATCCGGGCGAGCCGGGCCGCGCACTCCGCCTCCGCGATGCCGCGCAGATCCGTGACCGCGAGCGGCAGCGCCATCTGCGCGTGGATCAACTGGACGGGTTCGCCCTGCCGATCGGCAAAGCTCGTCCGCAATGGCTCGTGACGGCGCGCGACTTCGTCCAGCGCCCTGCGCAGCGCGCCTTGGTCGACCGGCGTCGGCAGGCTCAATCCGGTCGGAATATTGTAGGCGCGGCTCTCCGGCTCCATCTGGGCGAGGAACCACAGCCGCTCCTGCGCATAAGAAAGCGGGCAAACCGCCGCCTGCTCGCCTTGCGCGGCCGATGCGGCATTCGCCGCATTCGCCGCATTCTGCGACGGCGCGGAGGACGGGGCCGGGGGCGGCAGGCCGACGCGCGCTTCGATCATTCCGGCGATCGCCCGGACCGTCATTCCTTCCAGAATGTCGCCGACCGCGATCTCGCAGCCGAAGGCGTCGCGCAGCCGCGCGCTGATTTGCGCGGCCGCCAGCGAATGTCCGCCCAATTCGAAGAAATTGTCGTCGAGGCCGACGCGCTGAAGCCCCAGCACCTTGCACCAGATCTGCGCGACCGTCTGCTGGACGCCGGCGCCAGGCGCGACGAACGCCTCGCCCTGCTCGAAGGACGACAGATCGAGCGCCGGCAGCTGCTTGCGCGCGACCTTGCCGCTCTCGCTCAACGGCAGGCTCTCGCGGATCGCGACTCGCGACGGCACGGCATGGGCGGGCAGCGAGCGCTGGACGAACCGGCGAAGCTCGGCTTCGTCGAGCGCCGGCTCGGCGCTGGCGACATGAGCCACGAGCATCCGCCCGCCGGACGGCTGATCGACCACCATGGCGGCGGCATTGCGCACCGCGGGATGGCGGCAGAGCGCGGCCTCGACTTCGCCCAGCTCGACGCGGAAGCCGCGTATCTTCACCTGATGATCGCTGCGCCCGAGATATTCTATCTCTCCATCCGCGCGATAGCGGGCGAGATCCCCCGTCCGGTAGAGGCGGGCGCCCGCCACCGGGCCGCAGAAATCGGGGATGAACCGCTCCGCCGTGAGCCCCGGCCGACGCAAATAACCGCGAGTCACGGCCACTCCGCCGACATAGAGCTCGCCCACCACGCCGATTGGAACGCGGTTGAGATGGCGGTCGAGAAGATAGACCCGGTTGTTGGCGATCGGCCGGCCGATGGTGGTCGGGCGGGTGCCGTCCAGATCGGTGCCCACGACCCACATGCTCGTCTCGGTCGGCCCATAGGCATTGAAGATGCGGTCGGTCACGGAGCGCCAGCGCGCCACGAGCTCGGGCGGACAGGCCTCCCCCATCACCGTGATCAGGCGCAGGCTCGGCAAGGCTTCGACCGGCACCGCGGCCAGCGCCGAAGGCGGCAGCGACATCACCGTCACCGCCTGTGTCCGGACGGTTTCGAGCAGCGGGAGACCCGGCATGATGTCGTCGGCCGCCGCGACGACGAGCGTTGCGCCGCCCCGCATCCACATCAGCAGCTCGTACATCGAGGCGTCGAAATTGAGCGAAGCGAATTGCAGGATCCGATCGTCCGGGCGGATCGCGAATATCTCCGCCTCGACCTCCGCCGCGTTGACGGCGCCCCGGTGCGGAACCACCACGCCCTTCGGAATGCCGGTCGAGCCGGAGGTGTAGATGACATAAGCGGCGTTGTCCGGGTGCACGCCGCTGGCCGGAGGCGTGCCGGGATAGCCGGTGAGCGATGCGCGGACTTCGTCGACGGCGATGACGGTCGCCGCGCCTGGAACGAGCCCGCGCAGATGCGTCTGCGTCAGGACGAGATCGACGCCCGCATCGGCGATCATGAATGCGAGCCGTTCCTCGGGATAGGTGGGATCCAGCGGGAGATAGGCCGCGCCGGCCTTCAGCACGGCAAGCAGGCTCACGATGGCGTCCAGCGAACGGTCCATGAACAGGCCGACGATGCGTTCGGGCCCGGCTCCGCGCTCCCGAAGATGCCAGGCCAATCGGTTGGCGCGGGCATCGAGCGCGGCGTAGGTCAGGCGTTCCTCGCCAAAGCGAATGGCCTCGGCATCGGGTGTCCGCTCGGCCTGGGCGGCGAAGAGTTCGTGGATGCAGCCCGTGGCATTGCCGGCCGCCGAGGTCGCATTCCATTCCTCGAAATGCTGGATTTCCTGCGGGGTAAGCAGCTCGATCCGGCTCAGCGGGCGCTCGGGATCGGCAGCGACGGCATCGGCAAGCAGCCGCAAATGCTCGCCCATGCGGACGATCGTCGCTTCGTCGAACAGGTCGCGGCTATATTCGATCGTCCCCTCGAGCGCCTGATCGGTCTCGACGAACGACAGGGACAGGTCGAAGCGCGAAAAGCCGGTGTCGATCGGAAGCGGCCCCTCGCCCGCCCCGGCGGCGCCGGGCGCCCGGTTCTGGAGCGAGAACATCACCTGGAAGATCGGATTGGCATTTGCCGATCGACGGGTCTTCATCTCCGCCACCAGCATCTCGAACGGCAGGTCCTTGTGCGCGAAGGCGTTGAAAAACTCCTCGCGCACGCGCTCGAGCAGGTCGCGAAAGGTCGGGGCGCCGCCAAGCCGGATACGCAAAGCGAGCGTGTTGAGGAAAAAGCCGACCAGCGGCTCATATTCGGGCTTGTCGCGCATGGCGATCGGGGTTCCGATCACCAGATCGTCCGTGGCCGAATAGCGCTGCAGCAGCGCCGCGAAGAGGCTCAATCCAGTGACGAACAGCGTGCAGCCGCGGCTCGCGCCGATCGCCTTGAGCGTCCGGGAGGTGTCCGGGTCCAGCGACACCAGGTGGGTGCCGCCCAGGAACGACGAACGCGCGGGCCTGGGCCGATCGCTCGGCAGATCGAGCAGCGGCGACGCGTCGGCCAGCTTCGTCTTCCAGTAATGCAGAAGCCGGTCGCGCGGCTCGCCTTCCAGCTGGCGCCGCTGCCAGGCGGCGAAATCGGCATATTGGACCGCAAGCTCCGGCAACGGCGACGGCTTGCCCTCGGCGGACGCGGCGTACAAAGCCCGCAGCTCGTCGACCAGCAGGCCGAGCGACCAGGCGTCGCACACGATGTGGTGGAGCGTCAGGACGAGCCGATATTCGGTCTCCGCCCGGTCCAGCCGGATGAGCGTGGCGCGCAGCAAAGGCCCATGGCCAAGCGTGAAGGGGATGCGGATTTGCGCATTGCACAGGCGCGCCAGCGCCTCTGCTTCGGTCTCGCCCTCCTTCCGCGCCAGCTGGACGGATTCGAACGGCACGGCAACGCTGTCGCGGACCTCGGGAAAGACGGCATCGTCGCGGAACACGAAATTGGTCCGCAACACCTCGTGGCGCCGCACGATTTCCTCGAGGCAGCGGCGCAGCACCGCGGCGTCGAGCGTGCCGTCGAGCGGCAGCACGAGCGGGACATTATAGGCCGGGTTGCCAGGCTGGAGCTGGTCGATCAGCCACAGCCGCTCCTGGCCGAACGACAGCACCGGCGCGCCGCCGGGCAGCGCAACCGCCGGTTCGGCGCGCGCCGCCTTGGTCTTCGCGGCCAGGCGGCGTTGCAACAAGGCGAGGCGGTCCGCCGACAATCCGGCGGCCCGCCCGGTTGCGGACGGCCTTGCCGACTCATCCTGCGCCATTGCGGCGACGCTCCCGCGCGCTCTGCCGCGCTGGCAACCAAGGCATTCGTACCGAGTCTGGAATGCTCATGGGCGCGCGACGGAAGCGGCGACATTCGCCGCCCAACCCGTCGCCTGGGCGAGGCGCCAAAGCCCGCCGGGACATAGCTCGGCCGGATCGATGGCGCTCCACAGCGCCTTCAGCCGGCCCAGATAGGCGCCGACCGCTGCCTCGACCGCGGCGCGATATGCCTCGCCGGCCCGGGCGACCGCCTCGCTCTGCTCGCGGCACGCCCCTTCCCATTCCTCATGGCCGTCCTTGACCGCGTTGTTCACCGAACCGTGATAGCTCTCCGCCGCGCCGGTCAGCGTCTCCGTGGCGGCTTGCGACGAGGGGTCGACGCCGTGCACCGATCCGGCCCATTCCTGATGCGCCGTGACCTGCCGGTTCTGCGTCTTCAGCACGATCTGCTGGAGGGCGGTATTGACCTGCAGCTCGGCGAGCGAGGATTGCCTGATCGCCTCCTCCCATGCCGCCTGGAGGGCGCGATGAAATGCCTCGCAGGCCTCCTCGATCTCGGCGCCCGGCGATTTCTGCGGCGCGGGGGCCGCCGCCGCCGCGCTTGCGCCGGAGGGCTTCGTGCCTTTCCCCGGGCGGTCGTCCTTCTGCTCCGCTTGTGTCATCGTCCGTTCCTCCGCTCCCGTGCCTTTATTCGCTAATGCGCGGCCCCGCAGCAATAGAGCTGCATCCGGCAGTCGATCGGGATTGTCTCCGCCACTTCCAGCCCGGCGGCCGCCAGCCGCGCCTCCATCTCCGCGGAGGTGCCATCCCACAAAGCGAGCTTGCGCTTGTCCTCCTCGGAATAGATGCTGAGCAGATCCCGCGTCCGGCGCGCCTCGTCCGTCCAGATCGTGAAGAAGAGGACGCCGTCCGGGGCCAGCAGCGCGCGGAACCGTTCCAGGGCCCGCTGCAGATCGTCCGGGCGCGCCCCGTCCTCCACGGCGCCGCGCGCAAAATGCGTCAACGTGCCCAGCATGCAGGTGATGACGTGAAACGGCCCGTCGAAGGGAAATTCCTCGGCGCAGAAATCGGCATGCTCGATGCGGATGCGCGCGTCGGTGGTGCAGGCTTCGCGGACATTGTGCCGCGCGAAGCGGACCGCGTCCCAATCAAGGTCGATGCCGAGAATCTCTCCGTCCGCGGCGACCGCCTCGCGCAGGGCGATCGGATAGCGCGCCGTGCAGGTTCCCACGTCCAGCAGGCGCGGGATCGCGCCCCACCATTGCCGGCTGCGAAGGACGGCTTCGACCGCGGCGAACTCGGCGCGCTTCAGCCGATCGTCCGCATTGGAGAGGTCATGATCGTAACGCGCCAGCCAGAACGGGTGATATTCGATGCGCCCCGCCGACTGGTCGAGCGCCGAGCGGATGCGCTGCAGGAAATCGGCCGCCGGCGTCGCCCGCGACCACAGGCCGTCGAAATATTCACCGACCCGGGCGAGCAAGGTCTCGAAATCGCCCAGCGCCGGGGTGTAGATGTCGACGGCGCGCAGGCTCCCGAGGCCGCCGCCGCGGAATATGTCGAAGCGCCAATCGTCGTAGATCGCCAATTCGGCGTCGCTTCCGTCGAACGCCCATTCGGCCGGCAGCTGGCGATGGCTTTTGGCGGAATCATGCGCGATCCGCACGTCGCAACCGAGCTCGACCAGGGCGTCGACATTGGCGATCAGGTTGTGCAGCCGCTCATCGAGCGCGCGAGCGCCCGCCGCGTCGCCATATTTGTGCAGCAGGACATGCTGGTCCCGCCAGCGGCGCACCTCCGTCTCCGGCGACAGATTGAGCAGGAAGAGGCGGCGCACGGTCTCGCCATTGCCCCTCAAGGCCTCCGAGGCATCGCGGTTCCACGCCAGGATCTCCGCGTCCTCGATGCCCCAGAAGCCGGATGACAAATAGGTCGTCGTCCAGAAGCGGTGGCGCACCGCCTGCAGCGCGGCGCCGTAAGCGAGCAGGCACAGCCGGCGCGAATCGATCCGGATCGGCTCGCGCATGACGGAGAGGCGGCGATCCGCAAATGCATCCAGCCCGCTCGCAATCGTGTCGAGCGCGGCATAGCCGTCCGCGAGCGCCGCGGCGACGCCGAAATGGCGAACGCCCGGAGCGACGGCTTCGGCCAGATCCGGACTCGACATCTCGGTTGCCATCGTCCTTCCTCAGTCGCCCGCGTGAACGGGATCGCCGACCACCCGGCGCGCCGGCGCCCTGAACGGGCAGCGATTGGCGAAGAAGCCGAGCCGCAGCTGGACGTCCTTGAAACGCGCCTGGGTCGCCTCGCCCGTCTTGGCGAGCAGCAGCCGATCGAGCGATTCCTCCGATTCGACATAGCGGGTGAGCGGCATCGCCACCTCTTCCCTGCCGCCCAGGCCGTGCAGCCGCGCCAGGCCCTTCATCGGATCCTTGTTGCGCGCGGACAGCATCATGTGGCGAACCGCCTTGATGGCTTCGGGCGAGCCGGTCAGCGACTTGGTCATGTCGCCGCCCAGATTGTTTCGCGGCAGATGCAGATGCAAATTCCGCCAGTGGAAGATGAGCGCCTGCATCTTCAGCCCTTCGTCGACGAGCTGATGTATGAACCACGCCCGCGGCTCGGCAAAACGCTGTTCGCGCACTTCGGCGATGCGATCGGCGAGCAGCTCGTCGCTCGAGCCGGGCTCGACGAGCAGCCCGGCGATTTCCGCGCTCACCTGCTGATAGAGATCGTTGAACATGTGATAATGCAGGCAGACCGAGTGGCTGCCGCTGG
Source organism: Sphingomonadales bacterium (assembly GCA_034668505.1). Lineage (GTDB taxonomy): Bacteria > Pseudomonadota > Alphaproteobacteria > Sphingomonadales > Sphingomonadaceae > Allosphingosinicella. Next base: position 139,551 of record JAXDPD010000045.1, on the reverse strand, counting down.
TCAGGCCGAGATTTTCCCGGATTTCATGATAGTCCGCCGTCGCCAGATTGTCGGCCATCGGCGGCACCGCCGCGGCCATCGTGTCGATCAGCGTGACCACGGTCTGCAGCTGCTCCAGCGCGCCCGCCAGATCGCCCCGGCGTATGGCCAGGACCGCCGCTTCGCAGCGGTCGTTGGCCTCTTCGCCGAGCGTTTCGGGAATCTGGTGCAAGCCGCGGAATTGCGTGAAATAGGTGTCGCCTTCCAGCACCCGATCATAGACGCACGCGCGGATGCCGTCGGTCACGACGAAATCGGCATAAGAGGTCACCGGCGCATCGACCTTCACCCTGGCGAGATTGCCTTCCCAGGTCACCGCCTCCTGGTTGCAGACGCGCAGGAGGTGGAGAAGATTATATTCCGCGCTCTCCAGCGACCGGTCGGCGATCACGCCCTCGGCGTCGAGACCGCCTTCGTCGATCGCGGCGATGACCACCGCGTCGAGCGCGCGCAGCGAGGCGAGATAGCTCTGGAAGGCCGGCGAATCCGAGAGCAGAAGGACGCCCTGGGTCGCGCCGCCGCCAAGCGCGCCGTTGAGACGCGCCGGCAGCAGCCCCAATTGGTTGAGCACGCGATGAAATCCTCTGGCCCAGAAGAGCTTCACCACGGCGCCGTCGAAATTGGCCTCGCGCAAATCCGGGACCGCCCGCTCCAGCAGGTCGTTCAGATTGATGAGCGCGATCTCGACCGACTGGAACAAGGCCCGGGCAAGGCTGGCCGCGGACGCCTGGGGCAGCGGATGGCGCGCGCGAATCCCATCCAGAACGGCCAAACCCTGAAGTTCATAATAATTTTCGGCTATAACGCCCCGATCGTTGCGATAAACCGCGGCGTTTTCCAATTCGCCCACGTCGTCGGCTATTGTTTCAACTTCGCGGTTCATCCCACTTCCTTCGAGTTTCGAGAACCTGGCCGCTGCGGGTCCGGTGACGGCCTGACGCAAAGACATGTCCTCCCATTGGGGATGCCCCGATTGGGTCGACGAACATTGGAAGTTTTAATCAACGAGAGTCGGGATCATATACTCCACTTGGATCGATTACCAGCATCCAAAAATGACCGAAATGATCCGACCTCTCCTCTTTGGCTATGAAGCAGCGACCATCAGACCAATCGCGAAAATGATGGCCCGACGCGCCGCGGCGAGGGACTTGAATAGGCCGGGACGTGACGGGAGCAGCCGCCCGGGCCGCTGATCCCGCGGCCTCCAGGAAGCGATTGCTTCGCCCTGGCCTCCCGGGCGCACGATCCGCGTCGATAGACGCACCCGCACCGCAGCGGATCCCGCTGGCTGGGGCGGCAGTCGTCCGACGATTCCTGCGACCTCAGCCTTCTCTTCAATGCCTACGATCTCACGAACGTCCGCAAGGCGTCAACGGAGCCGCTTGAAGACGAGGAGGAGCCTGAATTTGAGCCTCGTCCGCGCGGGCCTCGGCCGAGGCGCGGTCGATGATCCAGCTACCCATCGGCAAGAGGGATGCGCCCTTTTCATTGCGGCTCTCATTCGAGGAGCGGACCCGAATCGCTAAGGCGGCGGGCGACCTTCCCATCGCCGCTTATATCAAGTCTCTGCTCTTCGCGGATGATGCGCCAGTCGTTCGCACGCGCGGCCGGACTCCGGTCAAGGATGAGAAGGCGCTGGCCGAAGTGCTGGCCTGTCTCGGCGCGAGCCGAATCGCGAGCAACCTGAACCAGCTCGCCAAGGCGGCGAACTCGGGGAGTTTCTATTTCGATAGAGAGACGAAGGCGCAGATTAACGCCGCTTGCGGCGACGTGCGCGTGATGCGCCAACTCCTCATGCAAGCGCTGGGCTTTAAGCTCGAAGGCGAGCCGTCCGGGCAGCAATCCACCTCGCAAGGCTTCGCGCGCGCGGTCGGGTATCAAAGGCCCAAGCCGTGATCCTGAAAGGATCACAACGCGCCGGGGCCAACCAGCTGTCGGCTCATCTGCTCAACAGCTTCGATAACGAGCACGTCCGCGTGCACGATCTGCGCGGCTTCGCGGCGGACGATCTGCACGGCGCGCTGGCCGAAGCCTTTGCCGTGTCGAAGGGCACGAAGTGCAAGCAGTTCATGTTCTCGCTGAGCCTCAACCCGCCGAAAGGCGTCGGGGTCGGAGAAGCGGAGTTTGAGAAGGCGGCGGATGCGGCGGAACGGGCGCTCGGCCTAGACGGTCACGCGCGCGCCATCGTGTTTCATGAAAAAGAGGGCCGCATTCACGCGCATGTCGTGTGGTCGCGGATCGATGCCGCCACCATGCGCGCGGTCAACCTGCCGCATTTCAAACGAAAGCTGACGGCGCTCTCGCGCGAGCTGTTCCTCGAACACGGCTGGACGTTGCCCGATGGGCTGCGCGCCGGGCGCGGGAAAAGCCTCCTCAATTTCACGCTGGCGGAATGGCAACAGGCCAAGCGCCTCGGGCGCGATCCGCGCGAGATCAAGGACGTCTTCCGCGACGCTTGGGAAAAGTCGGACTCGCTGAAGGCTCTCGGCAACGCGCTCGCGGAGCGCGGCTATTTTCTCGCCCACGGCAATCGGGGTTTTGTGGCCGTCGATACTGATGGGGAAATCTATGCCCTCGCCAAATGGGCAGGGGTCAAGGTGCGCGAAGCGCGCGCCAAGCTCGGCGAAGCCGCAGAGCTGCCGCCTGTCGAAGCCGTCAAGGCGGAGGTGGCAAAGCTCGTCACCGCCAAGCTCAAAACCTTTGTGGACGAAGTCCGCGCCAAGCATCTTTTTCAGCTTTCCGCGCAGCGGGAGCAGGTGGACGCGATGCGCGACGCTCACGCCGGGGAGCGCGCACGCCTAGCCGAAAAACAGGCCGAACGCTGGGCGCAAGAGACGCAAGAGAGAGCGGATAGGTTTCGGGCGGGGCTGCGTGGGCTGTTGGACAACATCACCGGACGTGCCCGCGCGATGCGCATTCTGAACGAAGAAGAAGCGCTGCGCGGGATGCTTCGCGACCGGGCGCAGCGTGATCGCCTGATCTGGGCGCAGCTCAAGGAACGTGCGCCGCTGCAAGCGCAGCTCGATGCGCTGCGTAAGCGCCACGTCGAAGAGCGCCGTCTGCTCGCCCAAGAAATCGTGCGCCACATGCGCGGCCGTGTCCTCGCGGTTGAAGCGCGCCCCGTGGCTCCGATCCGCTCGCGCAAGCGCGGCGGCCCTTCTCTCGAACGCTGAAGAGCAAGCTATGCGTCTCAAATCCGATCTGACCTCCACGCCGTTCAGGTTTCCGCGCGGCTATGGCGAAGCGTCGATCCCGGCGACGGGCGACGTGAACCGCCCGCAATCCGCCATTTGGTGGACGAAGGAGCAAGTCCTCGGCGAAGCCAGGCTCGCTTACGAGGACGGGAAGATTTTTCTTGGCCGCGTAGACGGCAAGATGATCGGCATCTCTGACGATCGCCACGTCATCACCATAGCCGGGAGCCGCGGCGGGAAGTCGGCATGTCTGCTGATTCCCAATCTCAAGCTCTATCCCGGCTCGGCGCTGGTGATCGATCCCAAGGGCGAGCTTGCGCGCGAGACGGCTTCGTTTCGCCGCGACGCGCTCGGGCACGACGTGCACGTGCTCGATCCGTGGCGCGTCACGGGCTTGCCCGATGAATTGCTCTCATGCTTCGATCCGCTCGCTCAGTTGCGCGATGACAAAGCTAATCTGATCGACAACGCCGATCTGGTCGCGGACGCGCTGATCGTCGCCAGCGCGAAGGATCCTCATTGGACGGACGCGGCGCGCGCTCTGTTGCGTGCGCTCGTTCTGTGGCTGTCGCTCGACCCTGAATCCTCGGGCGGATCGCTTTCCTGCCTTCCCGCGATCATAGCGAGGATCGCCGCCGAGCAAGCCGACAAAGACGGCGGGCTCCTGCTGCGTCAGCTCGCTTCGCTGCCGCAGGACGAAAACGAGGAACGTTCTGAGGCGGTCGCGGTCATTCGCAACCAGGCACGAGTCATGCTCGGCGCGAACGAAAAGGAAATGGCGTCGATCATCTCGACGGCGCGGACGCAGCTCGTCTTCTTGGAAAGCCCGGCGCTCGCTCGCAATCTCGGGCTCTCGCTGTTGAGGCTCGGCCAGCTCAAGAGCCGGCCGACGACGATCTATCTTTGCTTGCCCGCTTCACGGATGGGGACGCATGGCAGGTGGTTGCGCCTCATCGTCGCGCTCGCGGTTTCCGCGTTGGAAACGGCTGAGACTTTAAGGGATGATCATCCCGTCTTGTTCATCCTCGAAGAGTTCGCTGCGCTCGGCTATCTGCGCGCGCTCGAACAAGCCGTCGCCTATATGGCGGGATACGGCGTCAAGCTGTGGGCGGTGCTGCAAGACCTGACGCAGCTCAAGCGCCACTACAAGGAAGGATGGGAAACCTTCCTCGGCAATGCGGGAGTCATCCAGGCTTTCAGCGTCTCGGATCAAACCACCTGCGATTATCTCTCCAAGCGCCTCGGCGAGACGACCTTTCAGATCACCAACAAGATCGATGTCGGCTCCGACCAGGCATCCAAGGGCGACACCGGATTGCGGCGCGAGTTCAAAACCGCGCCGCTGCTCGCGCCTGATGAAGTGGCGCGCAAATTCGCGCGAACCTCTGACGGAAAAGGCGGGACGAAGGGCGGGCTCGCGCTCGTGCTGCTGGCGGGCGCGCATCCCTTCGTCGTGGATCGCGTCTTTCATGGGGAGTTGGTTCAATGAGCTGGAAACGCGAAAACACCCGCGACGGTCTTTCGATTTGGCGCGGCCGTGACAGCATCGTCAATTTGCACCAACTTGAGGCGTCTCAACATGCCGGGTGCCTCTATCCGCTGCTCGCGGTCGTGGTGGTCATCGCCGTTCTGTTCATCGCGGAGGGTGGCGGCGATCGGCCCATCGACTTGATAAGCTCCATCGCGGGCTGGGTCATGCTGCTCGCGTCCGTTCCGGTCGTCTGGTTTGTCTGGAAGCTGGCGCACGGCGGCGGCCTCTCGTTGCAAAGCTTCTTCGATGAGGAATGGACGCTGCGTGAAATGCAGAACGCGACATTTAAGGGGCTGACCTTCCGCCGCATGGAAAGCGGCAACCGTCCTGCGGAATCATGGTCCGCGCCGCTCGCGGACATTGCGCGCGTCGAAGCGGGATCGACGCAACAATGGATCAGCTCGCGCCGATTGGGAAATGTGATTCACCCGGTCAGTGAAGCGGAAAGCCAAGTCTTCCTATTCATGAATGACGGTTCGCGCCGCGTGATTTGCTCAATCAATGGCAATCGGGAAGTCGCGGCGACCCTCGCTCAATCCGTGCGCTCGTGGCTGGAGGCGATGAAAGCGCGCCCGGCGGCGCCATTGAGAAGCTACGCGCGGGCGGAAGGGTTCGACATTTAGGCGCAAGGTGAAGGGCGCGCCCGAGAGCGCGCCCGTTCCCTTCATTCTTCGTTGGCCGGAAGCGGCTGGCGTAAAACGATGCGGCCGTCGATGGGGAGCGTTTCGAGCAGGAGGGACAGGCCCTTGCCGTCCTTGTGCTGCCAGCTCGCGCCGACCTTGTTCCAAAAAGTCTTGTCGCCTTTGGTCTGGACGTGAAACGCGATGAAGTCGGGGGCTTTCGACGTTGCGGGCGCTTGGGCCTGAGTTTTCTGAGTGCGTGCCATGATCGTATCTCCTTTGGTTGGGGTTGGCTCGTAACGCCTAGCCAATCGGCCGAACGGAGAAGTCCGGCGGTCAATGTCCCAACACGGGTGAGCGCAGCGAACTGGCGCGGGCCGGGCGTTGACGGGCGGGCGCGTTCGGCCAGGCATTAGGCGTGAAAAACGAGCAAGCCCTCGATCAAAGGTCGGTCAATTCGTCACCGCTCGATCAGGTCGTTCCCGGCAAAAAGCATCAAACCGATTTCCGCGTCGGTCCCTCCCGGCCTGGCAATCCGAAGGAAACATCGGCGTCTCTGCAGCTGACAAGGGCAAGCCCTGCTCCACTCTCGTTGCACCCTCCGGTGCCCGCTCTGCCGCTAATGTCGCTGCGGATTTCGTAAGGCCGGGGCGGTCCCGGTCTCAAACGGAAACCGGAGCTGCACATGCACAACCTCATCCCAATCGAAGAGCTCGACAAACTGACCGATGGAGAATTGCTCGATCTCGAGGCCGAGCTACGCGACATTATTCTGACGCACGAACTCGGCGACGCCGATTTGCGCCACTGTCTCATCTCATTCAGCAACGCGGTCTATGTCCGCCAGCTGCGCTTGCGCGGCAGGAGCGTGACGATCAGCCCGCCGTAATCGCGGCCGCAGCGAAAGCCCTTCCATCGCAAGCGCGCGAGCGTCACCCGGCGCCCGGCGCTCAGGCAGGGAATGTCGATGAAGTAGCACGTGCCGATTGCCTCAAGGACGCGCTCGCGCACCCGCGCGCGCCACGTGCGGCGAGGCCACTCGCGGCGGACTTCCGCGAGAAGCTCTCGGGTCATTCGTCGAAAGCGTTTGCTCAAAACCGCTCCTCTAGAAATCCGAGCGCCGCGAGTCTGCGGCAAAAGCAGGGACCGCACGCGCGATCACGCGAAGTTCGGTCAACGCGACCCTCCGCCTCTCGAAAAGATCGGGATAGGACAGCGCGCGCCAAAAGCGCTCGAACAGACCCTCGCGGCCCGATCTGCATTTGAGAAAATCCAGTGCCTCGCGGACCTCCGGCGTCCGCATGTCCTGCTCCTGACAGCGATGAGCGGCGTCGCGCAGCACGCGCAACGCGTCTCTGCGCGCGGGCACTTCAACGAAGGCGTCATCGCCGGACGCGAAGGCCATCTCACGATACATGCGGCGGTAGGGGTCTGAGAACATGAAGGGAATATATTGGGTACCTCCAGGGGACGTTCGTCAAGACCCGACGATCAAACAGGCATATCTTCTTATCCGCACCGCACGAAGTTGGACACCGACCCGCCCGGTGCGCGCAAGGATAGCGCGTTCCCACGGGGCGCAAGAACTTGGTGGCGGAAGGGACGCGAGTTGCGAATGGGCGTGGAGTCGCCGCCTTCGATATAGGTTGCGCGGGGTAAGAAGGTGAGGCTGTTCCCATCGAGCTGCCACGATCCTTGCTCGGATTCGGTGGAGTAGGTGCCGTCTCCGCGAAGGGTGAGCGCAGCCACCGCCGAGCATTCCCGGCGATCCATCGCCCAAGCGCCGACGATCCAAGATGCGCGTTGCGCGGCGGGGCGAATGGACGTTGCGGTGGCTGTCGCGCCGCGCCGCGTCGCGCTGCCCGAGAAGCCGCAGGACATGCCATGCAGTTCGGTGCAAGAACCGCTCTCGCTCACGCGCAACGTGTCGCCCTGCCGCGTCATCGTGATCCGGCATTCGCCCGCTCCATCTACCGCGTTGCCTGTTTGGACGTGCAAAGCGAGGACGTTGCCGCGCGGGGCGTTGAATCCCGAAGCTTGGCCCGAACAGCCGTTGCCCGCGACGCTCATGTTCACGCTGTAAAGTCGATTTGGTTCGAGCGAGATCGCAACCTCGCCCTGTCCGCCGTCGAACGGGCCGACATAACGCCCGGCCCAATTATCGCCGCCGCTGGCCAACGCGGCGGCGTCCCCGCTCGGTGCTGGGCAGGGAACTGCACCCAATCGTTCCGCGACCGCGCGCTCGCGTCCGGTGAGAGATGGGTCGAAGCAACCCGGCGCGCCGCCGCCGTCGACGGCGGATTGCATCCCGGAAGCGTCCTTAAGGAATGCGTCCAGCTCACGCTGTTGATCGCCGCCGCGTCGCGCGCTTTGGTTCGTGTTCGCCGCGTTGTCGGCATTTGTGGCGGCTGCGCCGCACGCGGTGAGGATGGCGGCAATCGCAATCGGCGTCGTTCTTTTCATGGCTTCACTCCTACTCAGCCCCACAAAAATCACACTGATCGTGTGTAGAGCTTTCAGAGTCTCGGCGCAACGCTCCGCGCGTGAACGCCGACGAAAACCTGTTGAGCTTAGGGCGCGAGGTGCGGCGGCTGCGCCTCGAACGCGATCTTAGCCAGGAGGAGCTGGCGGAGCGCTCCGGCCTTCATCGTAACTACATCGGCGGGATCGAGCGCGGCGAGCGCAACGTCGGCATCAAGGCGCTGTTCGCGCTGGCGCGCGGGATGGGCGTCCACCCAAAGGCGCTTTTCGAGCACCTGAGTTTCTGAGGCAAAGAGCCCAAAACCGAGACCCCCGCAGACTCATAGTTGCAAGACTCTGATTCCTTTGACATCCTAACGAAGAATAGGGGGTGGCGGTCATATGCAGGAGCCAGCAGAGGGCGAGCAGCCAGGAACGGAGGCTGTGGTCCAAGAACTCATAGAGCTTGAACGCCAATATTATTTCGAAAAGCGCAACGTGAAAACGGAGCGCCAGCGCAAGGTGCGCGAGCTAATCGAGCGCCATACTCCTTTAGGGGAGGCAGCGGATGATTCTTGAGGAGATCCGTCTGAAGGACTTTCGCTGTTTCTTTGGCGAAAGTGCCATTCGTTTCTCAACGGACGAGGAAAAAAACGTCACCATCATTTATGCCGAAAATGGTGTGGGTAAGACCACGCTCCTGAATGCGCTGCTCTGGTGCTTCTACGGCGAAACAACCCGGCGCTTTGAGAAGCGAGAGGACATTGTCAATCACGACGCAAAAAAGGCCGGTAGGCAAACGGCATCGGTTGAGGTTCTGTTTTCCCAAAATGGGAAAGATTATATAGCCAAGCGTTACGCTGGCTCCGGCGCCTTCTATAGCGACGATCGCTCCTTTCAGGTCGCGCGCATCGACACGGGCAGCCAGGTATCGCTCCCTGCACCGGAGACGTTCATAAACACGGTGATTCCTCGCGAAATGGCAGCTCACTTTCTTTTCGACGGAGAACACGCGGAAATTTTCCTCGCCGAGGACAACCAGGGTTCAATCAAGAAGGCCGTTCGCGACATTCTCGGTTGTACGCTGATCGAAACCGCCATTGACGATCTCCAGACCGTTTCGAACCAATTCCGGAAGCAAATGCCCACCACATCTGCTTCCGCGCAAATCGCCTCTCATAGCGAGCGCATCGAGGCGCTCACGTTGCAGATTGAATCAGCCAATGAGCATATCGGAAAACTCGAAAGCGCCCATGCGAGCACCCGGCAGCAAATTCATGACATTGACGAAAAGCTGCGTAACACCGCTGCGGCCAAGGAACTGCAACGAAGCCGCGATCGGCTAGCGGGTCAGCTCATAAAGGTCGAAAAACGCCAGAAGGATTTCGGGGAGGAAGTCTTCTCCTGGCTCGGCCGAAACGGCCGCTACATCGTCTCGAAGAAGATCACAGAGGAAACTTTCGACTTTCTCGATGAGAAGAAAAATCGCGGTCGCATCCCCTCGCCGTACAACGAGGAGTTCGTCAAAGACGTGCTGACGGCGGAAGAATGCATCTGCGGCGCGCCGCTGCCAGTGGGGAGCCCAGAGGCTCAGAAAGTCGCTTCGCTCTTGCTGAAGGCAGCCAATCAAGTGATGCGGGATCGCGTCACCAAGGTGAGGGCCCGGCTCGCAAATCTAAGGACGGAGCGTCTAAAGGCCCCTGCCGAACTTGCCACCGCCACAAAGCGGCTTGCCGATGCGAATGAAGAATATGGGGTTATTGAGGCGCAGCTTGCGGAAATTTCGCAAAAGCTGAAGGGCATAAACCTAGAGGATATTGCAGAGCGCGAGCAGCGGCGAGACGAGCTGGATCGAGACCTCGTGCGTATTAATCGTGAAATCGGCGCCCTTCGGACAGGCATTGAGAACGCAGAACGAGAGAAGGCCAAGCTCGACAACGAGATCAATGCTCTCGCGCAGCAAGATGTGCAGACTGCTATCTATGCTCGGCGCCGTGGCCTTTGCGAGGCGCTCAAAGGCAAGCTTGAGATTCAGCTCATTGAGGAGGAGAAGTCCGCAAAGTCAGTCCTGCGTGCGAGCATCAAGAAAATTCTCGATGCGACCAGCCGCAAGGCACTCCGGCTGCGAATGTCCGAAAGCTACGATATCAGCCTCGTTAACGCGGATGGGACGGCGGTGGCCAAGTCGAGCGGAGAGAACCAATTGCTAGGACTCTCCTTCACAGCGGCCCTTGTGGAGTTCGCCAAAAATCGGGAGCGGGCGGAGGATTACAAGCTGTTGCCGGGTACCATCGCGCCGCTCGTTCTCGATTCCCCGTTCGGTCAGCTCGATCCTGATTATCGGCAGACAACCGCGGAATACATACCGGAGATGGCTCAGCAGGTCGTCCTGTTGTTGTCCAAATCGCAAGGCTCCCCTGAGGTGTTAGCAGAGCTGTCCGACCGCATCGGTGCCGAGTTCGTGCTCATCAGGCACAACCGCGAACCCGCAGGTGCCAAGAAACCCGAAACGAGGATGCTGAAGGGCAAGGAATACCGAACGGCCCTATTCGAATCCAATTTCGACGGCACCGAAGTGGTGGAGGTGTAACATGGCCGCCCGTAGCGCAAACATTAACCGCAGCCGTCAGTGGGAGGATGTTGTGCAGCTCCTTTCGAGTCAAAAGCTGCCCGGCACCGATCGAACGCTATTCCCCACGATCCGCGAGCTGCTGTGCTTTGCTGCTCTCCTTGGGTATTCGGAAGGGCGGCGCGTCCCGCTCGATAAAACACAGGGTGTGGAGGACGTGTCTTACCAGCAGTTTGAGAGGGGCGACGCGGAGGATTTAATCTATCTGATCGCCCTCGCTGATTCCCGCGACCCCGAAATCCTCAAGGATGGTGAGGAGGGCCGTTGCGCCGAGATATTTGAGGAATACGCGAATGGCGGCCTCGGTATCCTGAAGGACTTGATCCTGCGGACCGGGGGTGAAAATCCAAACCGCGAGATTTTGGAATTGCTGCGAGCGAAGGGCTATTTGACGGACGAAGCTGCCAAGCCGGATCGCTCCGCAATTACGTTCGCCTAGATGCTTCGCGGTCTCGACTTCAAAAGCGTCTATAAGTCGGATGAAGACAACATCCTGGACGAATTCTATTTTCCCGCCCTGTCGGTCGCGAACCAATATGACCGCGCCGTTGGCTTCTTTTCCGCCTCGACAATCAGCTATGCTGCCCAGGCACTTTCGGCCTTCGTCACGAATGGCGGCAACATCCGGCTGATCCTGGGCGCATTTACAGACAAGTCCGATATCGAAGCGGTCCAGAGCGGGTATGACAGGCGGGAGCTGTCTGAGAAGATCGGTGCGGAGCTGCTCGAGATTGTCTCCAGCGTGAGCGACGAACTGTTTCAAAGCCGATTTGAGGCTCTCGCATGGCTCGTCGCTCATGGTCGGCTCGATGTGAAAATCGCGCTTCGCGAGCGCGGCATGTTTCACGACAAGGTAGGCATCATCACGGACAAGGATGGGGAGAGCGTGGTCTTTGCAGGATCCGCGAATGAGAGCACGCATGCACTCCTGCCAACCTTCAATTATGAGTCGATCAACGTTTTCCCCAATTGGCGCGAGGAGCTGGCGGGATATTACGATCCGCATAAGCGGAGCTTTGAGCGGCTGTGGGATGACAAGAGCCGCAACACGGTCGTGCTTGACCTACCCACTGCGATAAAGGAGCGGCTTATCGCCGTGGCGCGGGATATGAACTACACGCCCGCTCCCGAAATTGAGGCTGCAATCGCGGGACGCGTAAGGGAAAAGGTTCGGAGCAGCGCCCGATCGGTGTCGTCCTCGCCCCGTCTTCCAAAGGAGCTCGGCGGTCGACTCTTCAAAATGCAGGATCATCAGCTCGCCGCTCTGGATTCCTGGAAGTCCAAGGGCGATTTCCAAGGTGTTTTTGATCTCGCCACGGGTGCCGGGAAAACCATCACCGCGATCTTCGGAACATGCCGCCTCGCGGATCAGATTACCGGACTCACCTGCATAATCGCGGTGCCCTATCAAAACCTCGCCGATCAGTGGGTGGATATCCTCTCGGATTTCAATATCTATCCTCTTCGCTGCTACGTCTCTCGCAATAACTGGTTAGAGCCGCTCCGGGTCATTTCTCATGAAATGGTGATGGGGAGCCGGAGCTTCGCCGCCATTGTCGTCGTGAATCGGACACTGAAAAGCCCGGAGTTCCAGGAGGCTCTTAAGAAATTTCCGGGGGAACGGCTTCTGTGGATCGGTGATGAATGTCACCATCACTCATCGGAGGCCTTCACGGGCTTTTTGCCAGAGCAAGCGGATTTCCGCATGGGCCTTTCGGCCACGCCTGAGCACTACCTCGATGAGGATCGAAACGTCAGACTGAACGAGTTCTACGGAAAGATTGTCTACAGCTATACGCTGCGGCAAGCGATCGAGGACAAGGTCCTCACGCCCTACCTCTACCATCCCCATTTGGTTGAACTGACGGAGCAAGAGGCTGAAGACTTCGTATCGCTATCTGAGCAAATCGGCCGACTGCTCGCTCGGCAGAAGGGCCAGAAGCCTGGCGAGAATAAGTCCCTCACCGCCCTACTCATGCGCAGGGCCCGGCTCGTCGGCGCCGCCGCGAACAAATTGCCGCTCCTTACGGAGGTGCTGTCCGGCAAGGCACCATCGCCCCACACCTTGTTTTATTGCGGCGACGGGTCGGTCGAGACGGACGACGAGGACGATGGCGACGGCATGAAAACCTCCCTTCGCCAGGTCGAGGCAGTGAGTCAGCTTTTGCACAAATCCCGATGGGATGTTTCGCGTTTCACATCCCGTGAAAGCCGACAAGATCGAGCGAGCATTCTCGAAAACTTCAGGCTCGGTCTGATCGACGCAATGGTCGCTATCCGATGCTTGGACGAGGGCATTGACGTGCCCGCGTGCAACACTGCCTACATTCTCGCGAGCTCGCGCGACCCTCGACAATTCATCCAGCGGCGCGGGCGCATTCTCAGGCGCTCGCCTGGCAAGACCTCGGCCACGATCCACGATTTTATCGTCGTTCTGCCCGAGGGATTTGAGGACGAGTCGGGCTATGCCAAGAGGCTTATCAAAGCGGAGCTGGGTCGAGTGGCTGAGTTCTCGTCTCTCTCGGATAACCGCTCGGACGCCTACGCAGCTCTAGCGCCATACCTCAGAAAGTACGATCTCGAACACTTGATCTGATCATTTATGGCAGGCGAGGCAAACCTTCGCCTGTCCGTAAAGATCGTCAATATCCAGCGGCTCATCATCGGCGCGCAGGGGGTTGGCACGGACCTTGGCCCGTTGTCGCGCCACGCGCTCAGCGTGATCCTTTCGGATTTCTTCGGTGCGGTCCGGCTGCTGAAGCTCTTCAAGTGACTCGCCTTGACTCCATGTGAAAGGCGAACCGTGCTCCAAGGCGGTCTTCTCGTATGCCTTGGCCTCTTCGAAGCGTTCAGGGTGCTGCTCCCTCAATCGCACCCATTCAATCTTCTGCTGGTAGAAGCAGAAGGAGCATCCACTTCGCGTGCGCCAGGAGTAGTATTTCGGGAGGCCAAGGCCCGCAGCCTCTAGCAGCTCGATGACGCCAGGCTTGTCGATCCCCGCTTCTTTGAAGGGCAGACGAACGATGAGTCGTTCGTGCTTTGAGCTGTAACCCTCGCGATATTCCTCGTCCGAGCGGATGGCGACATAGCTGTAAATGGTGTCGCCCTGCTCCAGCATGGGCCGCAGCCACTTCTCAAAGGGCTTCAGCTTCAATTGCCGCGTACACCATCGGGTTTGAGGCGAGGGCAGGAAATCGTTGTACTGTTTGAGCCAGAAATCGAAGTCCCGATCAGGGTTGAGCCGCAGAATCGGCTTCCCGAGAAACCCTTCGAGGCGCCCGAGAAATTCGTAAACCTCAGGAAGCTCCTTGCCTGTGTCGGTGAAGAAGTATTCCACATTCAGCTCTGGAAAATGCTGACGCATGTAGACGGCGAGCGCGGCGCTATCCCGACCTCCCGATAATCCCAAGACGTGCTTGGTCACATTGTCGGAAGGGGTTTCACTCATGGTGAACCAACCCGGCCGCCTTCTTTGCAGCGGACTTGGGCGCCTCGCGCATGTAGCTCGCGGTCAATTCGGCAAGCGCCGCGAGAATGACATTTCGGCGTTTCATGTCGGAACGATCGAGCGTCGCTTCCACGCGCGCGATTAACGCGTCGATATCGGCCCTGTCGGTATCCGCAATCTGAAACTCTTCTAACATAGGGGCTGGCCTGCCATTAATAGCGACGACCACCGCCATCGCATGGCGCTTCTCCGGGCGGCCCTTCACCCGGGCAAAGGTCTCTGAGCGCAGAAATCTTTGGGAGAGGTCAGCGAGATCGATCGAAGCGCGGTCCAAATCGGGATCAACCCAATCGCGAGGCGGTTTGTTAGCGGCGAGACTCGCTATTCCCTCAAAATCCTCATCACTGCCTTCAAATTGAGACAGGCGGCCGACGAGTGCCTCGACGTGGAAGTCGCCGCCGAGCTGCCGAACATTTGCGGCGCGCTCCCTCAATTCCGCGAGAGCTTGGGGAGAGCAATTCGGCACCTGAAGTTCGGCGAGCATCATATCGCGCAGTCGGTGCAGCATGGTGGGATAGGCCCGCACGAGTTCCTCAAGCCCATCGCGCAAGCCGCCTATGATCCCGGTCAGCTCTTCATCTACGAGGGCTTCCGATCTGCCCGCCACAAGCGCCGGAATGTCATCAAAAAGGAATTGGTTGGGGTCGTGCGCGCGCTTGAAAAGTTCGCGTACGCGAATGGCATTCGCCGATAGTCGGCTCGTCCGCTTCGTCCATGCGGGCAATTTCTCATAAATGCCGACAAGGCCGCGGGCGACGTCGATTGGCTCAAGATGGGCAAGCTCGTTGCCATGGTCGAGTGCGCGCACAATATCGGCCATGCCTGACAGGAGGCGGCGAGAAACTGTAGACAAATCCATCCAGCGCAACTGAATCATGCCAGGATCTTTGGCTAGGTACTCCACATCAATATCGTCAAAGCGCGCGCGGAAAATGCCGTCCCTATAAACGGCGAGGCTCTCGCGCTGCGACTGAATGAACGCGACAGCCAGGACGGGCATGAGGCCGTCCTTCACGCCGTAGGGCTGCGCGCCCCAAATCCGGTACAGCTCGGAAACGGAAATGGTTCGCTTGCCATTGCGCTTGATGTGCTGAGCTGCGGCTTTCCACATGGGGGAGAGCCGACTGTCGTCGTCTTTCGCCGGGGACACGAAGCGCCAACCTTCGGGACCCTCCGCATAAAGCCCCGTTGCTTCTAACACGGATGCCAACAGGCCCCCTTCGGCGGGAAAATCTTCGATGCCCAGCCGAGGCTCCCCTTCGTTCAATACCATTCGCCGAAGGAGGACATTTTGCGCCGCGATGGCGCTACCAGACGGCTTTTGTCTGTTCAGAAGCTCGTTGTGAAGAATCGGAGATTCGTCGAAGCGACGATCTGCTAGCTCGGACGCTAGACTGTTCAAGTCGGCCTGCCGGAAGCTCTTCGGCTGGTGATGCTTTCGATACCAGGACGCGCTGTCGAAGGCATTATGCAGCTCTGTCTCTAACTGACCTTGGAGAACCGCCAGCCGGGCGCTGACCTCGCGGCGCGCGACGGAATCTCCAGCGAGTTCCGCGCGAGTGCTCCTGACGGTCTCAAGAGCGAGAAGTTCGCGTCCGAGGGCGACAATTGCCCAAGACCTCTTGGACACGCCCGCTACCGTATCCCAATCACCGCTTCGCCGCGCGGCCTCGCGGCACTCCTGAGAGACATAGTCCTCGTTTTCGCCTTCAGTCGGAATCGCGAGCACAAATTGGCCCATCGTGCCGTTGCTCGGCTCATACTCGCCCGCGCGCTCCGCGATCTCACAGGCTGGCGCGATGCTTATGTCGAACCATCGCAAGGTCCCGGTCTCATGGTAGTGTTTCTTCGCCAAGATGGGCTGAAGGCCAGCCAGGCTCTTGAGCGCATCGAAGTCGATCTGGTCGACTTCCTCAAGCGCCCCTCGGACCGCCAAGTCGATATCAAAGTCGCTTCCCGCATATATCGCGTGGGCGTCCAAGAATTTGCGAAAGATCGTGAATGACCATTTTTCCAGGTCGCCCAACCCCACTCTGAGGGCCTGCTCCTGTATGTCTGGAAAGCAGGATTTCAGCAGCTCAAGGCTAGGGACCAGCGCGGACCTCTCTTTAAACAGGTCCACGACAGCAATCGTTTTGAGAAGCCGGATATGCAGCTCGCTGCCGCCGATTGCTTCGCAACGCTCGAGCGCTTCTGCGGCCAGAGCCCAGCGGTGTCCGTCCGGCGAAGCTAAAATCGACGGCTCAAGGTTGGCGCGCAAATAATCCCAAAGCCTGTCTGGTTCATAAAGCTCATTGGGAGCAGCACTGCGTAGGAAATCTTGAAAGCCGTGTGGTTCGGCTGAATTGAGAAAGCCAAAGATGCTCCGCTGATTCTGTCCGAAGCGGCGACGTGAAATAGGCCCTAGGAGGCAGGCCACCACCGGATGCAAAGGCCAGCATCCTTCGAGCATCCGCGCAAGGGTGTCGGCATCTGAAGTGCGGTTTCGGTGGAGCATCGAGGCGACAAGGCACGCATGCTCACCGGGTTTCTTCGGCGCGTGGTCGCTTTCGATCGCGCGAGAAATGAGATCGATCTGCTCTTCGCCTGCCGTATTGATCGCAAGGTCAACGAAGCGGCCTTGGATCTTCGACCACTCGTCGCGAACCTCCTGTGAGAGGCGATGAGCGTATTCTTCGAAGGCTTGGTGCAGGATGCCGATTATGAGGAGGCGTCCATCACTTCGCGACGCCGCCTCCGCAAGCTGCTGGAATACGTATAGGTCGGCCCCTTCCTGGGCGGCGGCCTCAAGGAACTTGCCCATCTCATCAATGAAAAGGATGACGCCGCCATGTCGGTCCGTGCGCCGGGCAGCGGTTTGCCGAAGCACGTTAACGACCTCGATCTCGCGCCAGCCGCCGCGTGGCCGCCGGCTGACCAATCCTCCCGCGTGAAGGGCTTCCCCGATCACCGCGACAGGATTGTCTCGCCTTCCAACCACAGGAACGATTCGCCATCCATTCGCACCGGGGGGAAGTGCGCCGCGCACGGATTGTGCAACATCACCCTTAAAGATGGTCGCCGCTTGGCGGCGGCGCGCTGCATTGCCATTCAGGAGTGCGCTCAGTGCGACGGCAAGACTGGATTTTCCGCTGCCGTAAGGCCCGGTCCAGGTGAACGCGCCCTGCCCTGTCTCGGAAACGTGGCGCGCCATTGTTAGGAGAACATCGGCGGAAGTCTGCGGGCAGACGAAGCCCTCAAGCGCTTTTGGGTCGGTCAAGTCAGAGTCGATCCGAACGGATCGCAGGAATCTGCGGCCGATTTTGACGCGATCGAGCAGCGCCTTCATGCCGCGTTCTCCCAAGCGTAATCCACGTAGTCGAGCTCCGCTAGGACCAGTCCTGCTTCGGCTGAAAAGTCGCCGTCTCGGACAACCTGCTTGAGTCCTGCCGTCTCCGACCAGTGCAGGGAGCCATTGGTTAGTTCGTCAAGAGCCGAGAGCCGATCGGCAACATCGTTCTCGTCCAAGAGGAAGACCCGGCCGGGACCGCCCGGCTCATGCGCAATCGCTTCAAGCGAAAGGGTCGCCGCGCTCGAATAGCGCGACCAGAAATCGAGGAGCGCATAGGCGAAAACGCCGTCCCCTAGCGAAGACTTGGCACCGCGTACAAACCGGAAACCATCGCGCCTTCCCAAGCCCCTGATGAGACCCAATTCGGACAAAGGAGACTCCAGGGCGTCGTCATTGCCCGCGCGCCCGGAGGGCTGTTGCGCGACATAGGTTCGTATGAAGCACGCAACATCGCTTCGGATGGTCGTTCCTGCGACGCGAGACCATGCACGGTCCTTCGCCAACCGATCTAGCCCTTTGGCAAGATGTTCGCGCTCGAATGTTACGCCAGGGAAATGATTGAAAGCCCAAAACCAAGTCGTCTTGGTCGGGCGGGCGGCGAGCTGCCAATGAATCAGCCAAAGCGTGGCCGGGTTCTCCATGTAAGGATCGAGGCCCCCGGCGCCGAACAGGCGATGGCCGAGTTCGGTCGCGATGACCGTTTTTGAGCCCGGCTCTTCCAATATCCCTGCCGCATTGGCCCAATGCCTGATGGAAGCGACCATGTTCTTCCCGACGCCGAAGCGGGCGATGGCGTCATCGCCGAAGACCGACTTGATCTCTGCGTCAGGTCCGCTTTCCGCCACTGCGTCATAAGCCTTCTTGAGCCAGCCATAGCGCAGCGGGAATGTCTCATGCCCGGAGAATTGATGCGTGTAGCTGCTCTGAAAAAGCGGTCCTCGTGTCATGTGCCCCCTGCCTGGATCAATCCTCCAGGTGTCGACTTTAACTGAGGATTCGTGATAGGGTCAATTGGCTCGCTGGAGTTATCCTCCAGAGGGCGGGCCGGGTCGGCGGCGCCTGCGCTTAGAGCGCTCGCCGACCGTTATGTGATTGGGGATGCATGGAAATCACTCACCAAGTCTATATGGATTATCAGGCCTCGACTCCCGTCGATCCCAAAGTTTTTTCCGAAATGGCGCATTTCTTTGGCGCAGGCTTCGGCAACCCTCATTCCGCTCAACACGCCTCAGGCTGGAAAGCTGCCGCCGCCGTCGAGAAGGCTGCGAGGCAGATCGGCCGTCTCATCGGTGCCGATCCCGACGAGATTTTCTTCACCTCCGGCGCGACGGAGGCGAATAACATGGCCTTGCTTGGCCTCGCTCGACGGCAGGCAGGAGGCAAGCGTAGGCGCATCCTTCTGAGTGCGATCGAGCACAAGAGCGTGCTCGCTTTGGGCCGCATCCTCGGGCAGCAGTATCAATACGAGGTCGAGGTTCTGCCGGTGGATGGCGAGGGGCGGCTGGACCTAAACTGCCTGGCCGATGCAATCTCGGACGATGTTCTGGCCGTCTCAGTAATGGCGGTGAACAATGAGATAGGTACAATTCAGGACATTGCGTCCGTTTCTCGCGCCGCGCGCTCTTGTGGCGCCTACTTTCATTGCGACGCTGCGCAGGCACCTCTGAGCATGGACATAGCGAACCTTCAGGGCGCAGCTGATTTCATTTCCCTCTCCGGGCACAAAATGTATGGGCCAATGGGGATCGGCGCACTTTATATACGCCGTGAACTCCAAGACGCTGTCGAACCATTAATCTACGGCGGCGGTCAGCAACAAGGTCTTCGCTCTGGCACGCTGCCGCTGCCGCTGTGCGTGGGAATGGGGGAGGCTGCGGAGCTGCTGGTCAAACCGGAAGCTGAAATTGAGCGAGAGGCCATCCGGCGGCGGCGGGACAATTTCGTTCAGCGGCTTATGGGTCTCGGATGGCCCGTCGAAGTGAATGGGCCGCCCGGCCCTGATCGCCATCCTGGGAATGCCAATGTCCGCTTTACGGGCTTCGATGCCCTGGACATTCTGGCCGCTGTGCAGCCGCGCCTCGCGGCGTCGACGGGGTCAGCTTGCACCTCGGGCATTCCTGAGCCTTCGCATGTCCTGCGGGCGATCGGCCTTTCCGCCGGGGAATCTGAGGCCTCGATTCGCTTCAGCATTGGCCGCTTCACCACGGACGATGATATTGAGAGCGCCATTCAGATCCTAACCGAGGCTCTGGCTCGGTTTTCGCGCGAGGATGAGCGTCAGCTGGCCTGATCGCGCGCTCTTCGCATACTGACCATGGGGTTCGCAGGGGAGCAGGGACGCTCCCTTGCGCGCGATCGAACGGCGGACGTTCGTCATGGTTCGGTGCAGGTGGAGAGCGAAGTCTCCAAGCCCTGCGAGTGATCCAACGGCTCGACGTTGGCATGATGCGGGAATGATCGATGCGCGTTCGCATCGGTTCATGATCCGCGTCATGTAAGCCGGGGTATCCAACAGGGGGGCTGCGCCTGAGCCCCCCTTTGGCAAGATGTGCGGTACTACCGCACACATCTTGCGCTCGCCGCTAACGCGGCTCGCGGCACGGCTCAGGGAGCCTGTTTCCTTCTTTCGTAGAGCCGTCTCATGCAGGCGCGCTGTTCGAGTCTCTTACGGCTAAACATACCCGCGAAGGAATGAGGATCGGCCTCGGCCAGCGCCCTGTCCACACGTTCACTTTTCGGCGGCGGCAGATGTTCCGCGCGATCGAGTCCGTGGTATTCGCAATAACTGCTGATGGCGTGGATGAGCTTGGTCTCGCCTAGGTGTTTAAGCGTGTCTTGGTGCAACACTCCCGCATCCAGGTAGCGTCCCCACACCCGTCTGAGAAACTCGATCGGATTTTCGCCAGGCAGGCGATCCGCTCGATTGCCCCATAACGCCGGAGGCTGGTCAGGCAATGGGGCGAAGCTGCGGCGCACAGCGTTGCGCATGGCGATGACCGCCGAGACGACCCGGCCGATCGTTTCGGCGAGCTGAGTCTCACTTGAAGAGGGCGGCGATCCTGCCGCGTTGAAATCGTCCATGACGGTTTGAGCAAACCTTCTGGCGTTTGCTTTTGAAATTCCGCTGGCGCGTAACTCCGCCTCAACATCCTTGGCAGTCAAGAAAAACACAATGAAGCAGGATACGAAAAACTCTCTCTCTATGTCAATAACTTAAAGATAATCCTCCATTGGTCGGCCATCGTCTCGATACCTACTCTAATATGATCCGGGTATAGAGTCTTGAACGCTGGCATAGAGCCACCGTAAATCTTAATTACCCTAAGAACTGTACTGTTACGTTAACGTTTGTATATTGCCGGGTAACGAATTCTTAACAAGGTAAATAGCCTGGTCATGTCGCTTTACACATGGTTTTACTGAATGTTTCAAATTCGGCGTCATGCTTTATTAACTGTTTTTGCCCGAATTAACCCCCTCAAGCCGGAATTCCCCGCGCTCCGAGATGGAGGAAAGGCAATGGCAAGCGCCGAAATCCCCCCAACACCCCCGAGCCTCGATCCCTGGGAAATGGGGCGCGCATATGCGGCTGAAAGCGGCGAAATGCCCTCCCAAGCTTATTTGACTGACAGGTGGGGCGTTTCACGCAGGCAGGGGCTGCTCTTTTGCTTCGGATTCGCCGAAGGGCACGGCCAGAAGTTTCCGCCTTTCTTCCGGCAGAAACTTGAATGGCTTTGCCGGATACCGACTCCAATCGACGACGATATCATTGCCATCGACTCCTACGCGATCGGCATGGACGAGAACGACAAACTCATTTTCCGATCGCTGGGCGGTGACACGATGCTGAACTAGCTGCGGATTGTGACTCCATACGTTCGTAGTCTGGGCGTCGCACAACACATAATTGTGGGTAAAATGATTCTGTCATTGTAAAATGAAAATAGAAGAGAAAGGCTTCCGGTGTAGTCATGCAAAATCATGATGGTCGAAATGGAAAAACCACGACGCGATCTTTCAAGGCTTCGTCTCTTAAAGTCGAACCGTCGTTGATCGCCATCGCCTGTTATCTTGCGCGTGTAGCGGCGGAAAAAGACTACGCGGAGTTTTCAAAGCAAGAGCAAATGCCCTATACTGTTGCAAAGCAGAAGGGAGGCCCAGAATGAGGGTCGCGCTATACGCCCGCTATTCCTCGGAAGCTCAGAAAGACAGCAGCATCGAGCAGCAGCTTCGCCTGTTGCGCGATCGCGTCGAGGCCGAAGGCTGGGAGATCGCCGCCGTCTACGAGGACAAGGCTTTCACAGGATCGAACATGATGCGGCCGGGTCTGCAAAAGCTTCTCGCGGCGTCGCATGAAGGGCTGTTTGAAACCGTGCTGGTGGAATCCATCGATCGCCTAAGCCGCGATCAGGAAGACATTGCCCACATGCACAAGCGTTTCCGTCACCGTGGAATCGCGATCATCTCACTCATGGAAGGCGAGATTTCGTCCCTGCATGTCGGACTCAAGGG
This sequence comes from Sphingomonadales bacterium, assembly GCA_034668505.1. Taxonomy (GTDB): domain Bacteria; phylum Pseudomonadota; class Alphaproteobacteria; order Sphingomonadales; family Sphingomonadaceae; genus Allosphingosinicella. The sequence goes on along the minus strand of JAXDPD010000045.1, from coordinate 117,724 downwards.
CACGATGTCGATGATGTACATCGAAGACCTGTCCCGCCGCACTCATCGGGGTTTGCAGCAACGCGCCTTGGAAGGCGAAAGCGCCGGGGGCACATGCTACGGCTACGATATTGAGCGCCGCCATGATGCGCGCGGCGAGCGCATTGGCGGCATCCGCCATATCAACGAGGCCCAGGCGCAAATCGTCCGCCGCATTTTCACCGACTATTGCGGTGGGAAATCGCCCAAGAAAATTGCCTTCGAGCTAAACGCCGAAGGCATTCCCGGCCCAAGGGGCGGCACGTGGAGCGCAAGCACCATCTACGGCAACAGACGCCGTGGCACCGGGCTTCTCCTAAATGAGCTTTATGTCGGTCGGCAGATTTGGGGGAAGCAGAGCTACTTCAAAGATCCCGACACGGGAAGAGAGACAGGACGGCTCAACGACGAGTCAACGTGGGTCCGTGCTGAGGTTCCACATTTGCGGATCATCGATGACGAGGTGTGGGAGAGGGCGCGCGCTCTTCAGAAGGCGCTCGCCGAAAAGGGCGATTTCACCGCGCAGCGTCGGCCTAGAAAGCTGTTTTCGTTCTTGCTCAAATGCGGCGAGTGCGGCGGCGGCTTCGCCAAGATCGGCGCAACTCAATACGGATGCGCCTCGGCGCGGAACAAAGGGACGTGTTCGTGTCGCCTCACGATCAGCGAGCGCAAGCTCGAAGAGGCTGTCTTGGGCACTTTGCGCAAGCGCTTGATGCGGCCGGACCTCTGCGAAGTGTTTTGTGTTGAATATACCGAGCACGTGAACCGCCTCCGCAGAGAAAATAATACCGCGCTCGAAACCAATCGCGCGGAATTGGAGCGGACCGAACGGACAATCTCTAAGCTCGTGGACGCGATCAAGAATGGCATTGATCCGGTTCTGATCCGAGATGAGATCAACGGTCTTCAGCAGCGCAAGCTGAAATTAGAGGCGTCGCTCGAAGAAAAGGCGGAGGCGCCCGTGTTCATTCATCCCAACATGGCGCACCGCTACAATGCGGAAGTGCAAGGGCTCATCGCGTCGCTGAATGAACCCGGTAAGAGAGAAGAGGCTGCCGAATTGATCCGCAGTCTCATCAGCAAAATTGTCCTCACGCCGAACGAGGACAGGAGCGCGCTTGCCATCGACCTGCACGGCAATCTCGCAGGAATCCTGCGGGTTTCAGCGGGCCTTGATGCTGAGCATTCCCGCAAGCGTTCAGGAGGGCATGCCTTTGCTGAAGAATCCGAGCTTCATCAGATAAGACTTGTGGCGGGAAGCAAGCATCCCCAAAAATCCCCCGATTGGGGGATTTCCGGAGACACGGCTGATTGGCTGGGGAGTCATCCAACCGACTCCTACGACCTCGCCGAAGCGACTAGCAGGAATCGTTGGCTGGGGCGGCAGGATTCGAACCTGCGAATGCCGGTACCAAAAACCGGTGCCTTACCACTTGGCGACGCCCCAGCAGAGGCGTGAAGGGCGGCCTTATAGCTGGCGAGAGGGGGAGTAAAACCCCCTTCGTGGCGCGCGGCGGGCGCCGTGCCTTCGGATGTACAAACCGGCTTGGCGGGCCTAGGCTTCCCCAAATTCCAACCCTCGCCCGCCGGCGAGTCAGTCGCTGCGTCCCCTCTCCTCTTGCCGGGAGACAGATATGGCCGATCCGCCGGGCGCCCCGCCCCTGACCCTGTTGACCTTCGCGCCGATGGTCGACAGCGAAACCACGCGGCTGCTGCTTCATTATTACCGGATCGCCTATCGCGAGCGCGATCATCTGTTCGCCTGGGTGTCGGTGGTGACCCTGCTCCACGGCGGCACCGGCAAGGTCCCGCTGCTTTACGGGCGCGGCCTGCGCGTCACCAGCCCGCGCGCGACCGCCGAGCATTTCGATGCCGCCTTGCCGCCCGAGCGCAAGCTGATCCCGGACGCCGGCCCGCTGAGGGACGAGGTCGAGAAGGGCTGGCAGGATTATAATGGCGGCATCGGCGCCGACATGGCGGTGTTCGCTTATTATCATCTGCTGCCCGAAAAAAAGCTGATGGCCCCGGTCTTCGCCGCGCCGGTGCCGCGCTTTCAGGCGATGCTGGTGCCGATCGTCTATCCGCTGCTGCGCGGCCTGTTCAGCCTGCTGCTCAAGCTTGGGCCGGAGCGCGCCGAGCAGGCCTACGGCCGGATCCTGGCGATCTTCGACAAGACCGCCGAGCGGCTCGCCGACGGGCGCCGCTACGTGGCCGGCGACCGGCTGACGCTGGCCGACATCGGCCTTGCCGGCGCCTCGGCGCCTTTGCTGCTGCCGCCGGGTTACGGGACCATCATGCCGGCGGTCGAGACGATGCCGCCGGCGATGCGCGCCGCGGTCGAGACGCTGCGCGCGCATCCGACCGGCGCCTATGTCAGGCGGCTCTACGAGGAAGGCTTCGCGCCGCCGGGCTAGCGCCTGGCCCGTTCGATTCCGATGTCGGATCGGATCAGGATTCGAACCTGCGAATGCCGCTACCAAAAACCAGATGCCGTTTTGGGGCCGGCCGAAAACCGCAGAAATGGACTTGGCGGAGTGCAGTTGAGCGCAATTCGGCTTAAAGCGTCAATTGAGTGATTTGGATTCAAGGTCATGAACCTACCTCGACCCGTCAGCCTTCTCGACATAGTTCGGGACCTGGCTCGCGCCGCTTCTGTTCGCTTCCGCCGGCACGCGAACGTCGTTAACTCGTTTTAGCGCCGTGGCTCCTACCGATCCAATGCAGGCAGTAGATTTTCGCCCCTCTCTGGCGCCCCTATATGCCACCCATCTGCGCAATCTGACGGACAAGCTCGAGAGGCTCGCCAACCTTCGCTCCAGCGAAGTCGAGCCCATTCGAAGCGCCGCGGCCGAGACGATTCAACATAGCCTGCACAGGAAGCTCTGCCGGGTCCTGGTGGTGGAACTCAATCGTGCGCGCGAGCGGGGCGCGCTCCGGGGCGCGACGCCGGAGGAACGGTGGAACGACTTCATGGGCACGTCCTCCACCCCGGAATTCTGGGAATCGATAGCGGGGAAATATCCGACGCTGCACAGCCGAATTTCGCAGGCGATCGCCAATCTCTGCGATGCTGTCCTTGCCTTCGCGACACATTGGAGCGCCGATCGTCGCGCGCTGGCCGGTCTCTGTGGGGCTCCCGCCGGTGACTTGACCGCAGTCTCATTTGGGGCGGGAGACGTGCACCGACAGGGCCGAAGCGTCGCCATCGTCGGCTGCGACGGCGGCAAGATCGTCTACAAGCCGCGCTCGCTTCGCCCCGAAATCCTGCTCGCGAGACTGATCGAGGATCTGGAACGCGAATATGGCGGCCCGCTGTTCATGCGAACGCCGGCGGCGCTCGATCGCGGCGGGCACGGCTGGACGGCCTTCGTCGAGCATGTCTACGCATCGGGCCCGGACGATCTGAAGGCCTTCTACCGCGGGATCGGAGGGTGGCTGGCGCTGACCCGGCTGTTGGGCGCGACCGACCTGCACGCCGAAAACCTGATCGCGCACCAGACCACCCCCGTGCTCGTCGATTGTGAAACTTTGTTCACGCCGAAAATCGCCCCCCTGCCGACGGGCCTCGGCGAGGCCGTGGACCGCGCCATTGGTCTGGTGAGCGGGACGGTCATCGCCACCGGCCTCCTGCCCAGTCGCGGTCAGGCGCTCGGCTGGCGAGGGGTCGACGTATCGGGGATTGGAGCCTTGCAAGGTCAGCAGCCGATGATCACCATCCCCGACCTCGTCGATGCGGGGACGGATCGGGCCCATATCGGCTCCCGCACGATCGAGGCCGAGCGCGCCTCCAACCACCCTGCGCCGGAGCCCGGCCTCGCCGACCATTGGCCAGACATCCTGAATGCCTTCGATGAAGTCTCGGCATTGCTGAGGCGGATGGACGAGGAAGCACGGCTCGCTCCCCTTCTGGAGCCGTTCGCGGACTGCGAAATCCGCGTCGTGCCTCGCGCCACCGAGGTCTATGCGGAGCTCGCCCGAATGCTCTGGCATCCCGTTTCGCTGCACGACGAAGCGGGCGCGCGCGAGCGGGCGAGGGACCTGCTGGCCCGGATGGCCGCCAAGGCCTCGTCCGCCCCGGCGGACCTGCAGATCATCGACGCCGAAATAGACGACCTGATGGTGGGGGACATACCCTATTTCGGGACGCGGCCGGACCGCGGCCGCCTCGTCGGGCCGGGGGGGCATGAGTGGCTGGACGAAGCGAATCTGATCGAGGCGGCGATGAACGACTGGCGCGCCACCGATCTGAAGCTCGAACACGAGTTCGTCCGCTCGACCCTGGTCAATGCCTATACCAACGAGGTCTCGACCGCACAGGTGCGTCGGCTGCCCGGGATCCTGCGTCACGACGACCTCGATCTGCGAAGGCGGCGCCATGCGGCAGCGATAATGCAGGGCTTTGTCGACAGCGCCATTGTGGGCGTCGACGGCACCGTCACATGGGTGGCGTCGACTCTCACGCAGACCGGGTGGTCGCTGCAGCCGCTCCCCGCCGACCTGTACGGCGGCCTCGCGGGTGTTGCTCTCGTGACCGCGGCCTATCGGCGCGAGCAGCGGGCGGCACGCGCGGACGTCGTACCGGGGGTCGATGGCCTCCTCCAAAGCCTCGTCCGGTCGCTCGGTCTCTTCGAGGAGCAGCAAGCCAGGGACCGGGAAGACGGCCGGTTCGCACGCCCGCCGGCCCCGGGCGGCTATCTCGGCCTGGGCTCTCAAATCTGGACGCGCCTCGTCCTCGCGAAGTGGGGCTGCGATGAAGAGCGGGGGCTCGCCGCCGCGGTCGATCTGGCGCGCTCTTTGCCTGGCGCAGTTGCGGCCGACGAGGTGCTTGATGTGCTCGAGGGGCGGGCGGGGGCGATACCGGCCCTTGTCGCGCTCGCCGAGCAAACCCGGTCGCACCAGTTCCTGGGACTCGCGCGCACCATAGGCGACGAGCTCCTGGATCTCGCGCAAGCCGAGGGTGACGGGCTCGTCTGGAAAGAGCCCGGGTCGCCCCGGGGGCTGGGCGGCTTCGCCCACGGCGCCACCGGGATTGGCTGGGCCCTGGCGAAGCTCGGTGCCGCCACGGCGGAGCCACGGTACATCGAGGCCGCCGAGGCCGCCTTCCGCTTCGAGGAGGGTCTCTTCGACGAGGATGAGCAGAACTGGCTGGACCTTCGAATGCTGCCGGGCACGAGGAGCTCGGTTGCCTGGTGCCACGGTTGCGTGGGGATCGGTCTTGCTCGGCTGGACCTCGATCCCACCTTGAGCGATCCCACCACTCGTGCGGTGGTGGAACGCGCGGCTCGCGCGACCGATCGGCTCAGCTTCGGCTGGAATCGCTGCGCGTGCCACGGGGACGTTGGCGCCTGGGAGTTCCTGCAGCGCGCCGGCGCGGCCGGCGCGGCCCCGGAAGGCACGACGCAGGAGCGGCTCCTGTCGATGGTGCTCACGAGCCTGGATGAGCACGGACCTGGTTGCGGATCGACGGGTGAGGCGTTTCAGCCGGGCCTGCTGGCCGGCCAGGGCGGCGTTCTTTACCAACTCCTCAAGAGCGATCCGGAAAGCGCTCTTCCCTCCTTCCTGACCCTCTCCATTCCGGATTGATGACTGAAGTACTTTGAGTATCGAAGGACTTGTGTCACCTATCGTGGTGCAGCCGCAGTTCATCGACGAAAGCCTGTAAACCAGTTGAATATCAGAACAGGATGTGCGTGAATTGAACCGAGGCCATTCCGACCTCAACCGCATTCAATCACTGAATGCGGCTTCGCAGAAGGAGGAAATCTCATGACCGCTCGTCAAATGATGCACGGCGACGATCCCTGGCTACTTTCCGCGGAAGACAATCCGGCGGGGCCGCTTTATTCCGGTGGAAAGTTCGCCGAGGCGGACATCGTCGGCGAGGGCGGTCGCAAGACTCAGGTGAGTGTTTGCTCAGGCTCGCATACCATCCAATGCTGCTGAGCTGTTAGCGCGACCGGGTCTGCCTACGGCTCTGTCGATCTTCCGGGCCCCGTAGCATGGGTGGGTCCTGCTGCGGGGTCTGGTATTGTCCGCGCCTCGTGCGAAGGCGCGTGGCGCCATGGCGGATGGTCTGACGCGGGCGAACCCGAATTCTTCCGGAACCCTTGCCTGGGGTTGGTGGTGGAGGTTTCCAGGGCCGAACCTGCGAAGGCCGGCCTGGACCGCCCTAGGCGTTGGCGAGGCGGCGGTTGACCAGGTCGAGATAGTCGCTGCGCATCTGCAAGGTGAGATCGCCGACCTCGAAAGTCCACGGCCCCGCCGACTGGACCGGCGCGACCTCGGCGGCGCTGCCGGTCAGGAAGAATTGCTCGAAGCTCTCCAGCTCCTCGGGCCAGATCGCCCTTTCCTGGACCTCGATGCCGCGGCGGCGGGCGAGCTCGATCACGGTCTGGCGGGTGATGCCGTTGAGGAAGCAATCGGGTATCGGCGTGTGCAGCACGCCGTCGCGGACGAAGAAGGCGTTGGCCCCCGTCCCTTCCGCCACCCGGCCGCGCCAGTCGAACATCATCGCGTCGTCGAGGCCCTTGGCCTGCGCCTGGTGCCGGGCGAGCGTGCAGATCATGTAGAGGCCGGACGCCTTGGATTCGATCGGCGCCGTGTAGGGCGCGGGCCGGCGCCAGGGCGAGATGTCGAGCTTCAGGCCCGTGCGGACCGCCTCCTCGCTGAAATAATTGCCCCAATCCCAGCAGGCGATGGCGAGGTGGATTCGGGTGCGCTGCGCCGAGACCCCCATCTGCTCCGACCCGCGCCAGGCGAGCGGACGCATATAGGCGTTGGTGAGCTTGTTGGCGGCGAGCGTCTCGCGGCAGGCGGCGTCGATCTGCGCGACGCTCCACGGAATCTCGAAGCCGAGCAATTCGCCGCTCTTCTTCAGCCGCGCGCTATGCTCGGTCAGCTTGAAGATCTCGCCGCCATAAGCGCGCTGCCCCTCGAACACCGAGGAGGCGTAATGGAGCGCGTGGGTGAGGATATGGACATTGGCCTCGCGCCAGGGGACCAGCTCGCCGTCGAACCAGATCAAGCCGTCGCGGTCGTCATAGGGGCGCTGGTCGGTCATGGGAGCGCGGGATAGGACCGACCGCCCGGTCGGTCAATCGGTCCCTCGTCCCTCCCTGCGCGAAGCCGTGGGGAGGGGGCGCCGGAAATGGGGACACACACGTGTGCCGGAAATGGGGACACACACGTGTGTGTCCCCCTCAGTCCTCGAAGCCGTGGGGAGGGGGCGCCGGAAATGGGGACACACACGTGTGTGTCCCCCTCAGTCCCTAGGGGACACAAAGGTGTGTGTCGCCCTCAGCCCCCCCTCAGTCCCGCCGCGCCTCGGCCGCCATTTCGAGGCTTCGGCCGCGCGCCGCCGCCAGCGTGCGCTCGACCAGGTCGAAGAGGGCGCGATCCTCGTCGATGATCCGGAGGCCGGCCTCGGTCGTGCCGCCGGGGCTCGCCACCTTGCGGGCCAGCGTCTCGGGATCGTCCTCCGCGGCGCCGGCCAAGGCCGCCGCGCCCTCGATCATCCGCAAGGCGAGCCGGTGCGCCTGGTCGAACGGCAGGCCGAGCCGCTCCGCCGCCGCCGCGAAGGCCTCGATATAGCGGAACAGGAAAGCGGGGCCGGCGCCGGTCAGCACGCCGGCAAGCTGGAATTTGTCCTCGTCCTGGAGCCATTCGGCATGGCCGAGCACCGCCATCAGCCCGGTGACGAGCGCCCGCGCGGCGATATCCTCGCTGTCGCTGAACAGCAGGACCGCGCCCTTGCCGATGCGCACCGGCAGGTTCGGCATCGCCCGGACGATCGTGCGCGGGCCCGGGAAGCGCGCGCGCAGCGAGGCCAGCTCGACGCCCGCCAGGATCGAGACCAGGATCGTCTCGCGGTCGAGGATCGGCGCCAGCGCGGGCGCGACCGAATCCAGTTGATAGGGTTTCATGCCGAGCAGGACGATCGCCGGCACCTCGTCCTCGGGCCAGTCGGTGGTGACCCGCACCCCCGCCGCCGCCGGCGCGCCGCTCGGCCGGATCACGCTGACATGGGCCGGATCCACCCCTTCGGCCAGCCAGCCGGCCAGCATCGCGCCGCCCATATTGCCGCAGCCGGCGAGCCACAAAGGCCCGGGAAGGAGGGGATCGGCCATGCACCATCCTTGCGAGAAGCGAGGCGCCGAAGCAATCCGGCTTGCGCGGTTGGGAGTGGGGGCAGTTACTTTCACGCGCGGAGTGGGAAGTCCCTCACCGCCGCGCCTGAAAGTAACTGTCCCTAGGCCTCGCCCTGCGTCTCGATCAACGCCGCCGCGATCGCTTCCTGCGGGGTCTTGTCGGCCCAGAGCACGAACTGGAAGACCGGGTAGAAGCGCTCGCATTCCTCGATCGCCGCCTCGACCAGGGTCTCGGCCTGCTGCAGGCTCAAGGTGCCGCTCTCGTCGCCCTCGAGCAAGGCGGCGTGGCGGAACAGGACCAGGCCCGAGGCCGACCACAATTCGAAATGGCCGAGCCAGAGCTGCTCGTTGACCAGGCCGATCGTCTCGTAGGTCGCAGCCCGTTTCTCGATCGGCACGCGGACGTCGGGCAGCGCCAGGAATTGCAGCACCTGATCCTCGGCGCGCCAGATCGCGCGCAATTCATATTGCGTCCAGCTGCCCTGGAAGCTCGAGACGATCTCGTCCTCGCCGTTGCGCTCATAGACCCAGCCGAGCGCGCTGAAATAGGTTTCGAGCATGTCGATCGGGGCGCTCGCCTCTCGCTCCAGCTCGAATTCGTCCATGTTCATGCAGCGCCAGTCCCGGTTTGTTCGCAGCCGAAAATGCCCGCGCGGCGCGAAAAGCGCAAGGAAGTGTGGGCGATTCAGTTAACAAAGCTGTGGATAGTCACGCCTTCGCGCGCGGCTTGCGCTTGCGGATCTCGACCTTCGCCGGTCCGCCTTCGAGCGCGTCGAGCCGGGCGGCGAGCGCCTCATTCTGCTCGCGCGCGGCCACGGCCATCGCCCTGACCGCCTCGAATTCCTCCCTGGAGACCAGGTCGAGGCCGCCGATCCATTCGCGCGCGCGCTCCTGCATCGCCGCCTGCGCCTCGCGGGTCATGCCGGCCAAAGTGCCGGCGGCGCCGTTCATCACCTTGACGAAATCGTCGAACAGGCGGTTCTGGGATTGCATGAAGATATCCTTCTAAAGACCGTTGAGCTGGATATCGATCCTCGCCGGGCCGGGTTCAAGCGTCTCGGCATCGGGGTTGAGGATGAGGATCTGGTAATTGAGGGTGAGCGCGAACAGCAGCCAGCAGAGGTAGGGCAGGATCAGGGCCGCCGCCCAGCTGCGGATCCTCCACATCACGACGACCATGAAGACCGCGACCACGACCATCGCCGCGATCACCGACAGCGCCAGGCTGACCTTGTGCGCCCAGAAGAAGAGCGGCGACCAGGCGAAGTTGAGCAGCAGCTGCAGGGCGAACAGGATCAGCGCCTTCTCGCGCCTGCGCGCGCCCTTGGCGTGGAGCAGCATGGCGAGCGACAGGCCGAGCAAGGTGTAGAGCGTCGTCCAGGCGACCGCGAACATCCAGCCCGGCGGCATGAAGCCTGGCTTCACCAATGCGGCGAACCAGGGATTGGCATAGCCCGAATTGGAGAGCAGCCCGGACAAGGTGCCGAGCAGCACCACCGCCGGCACGGTGAACAAAGCGTAGCGCAGGAAGCTCATCTGCAATTCGGACTTGGAGGCGATTCCCTGCATGCTGGTTCCTTATTCCGCCGGCTGCGGCCGCAACGGGCCGGTGAGCTGGCCTTCGAGCCGGCGCGTCACCGCCAGCGGCGAGCCCGTGTAGCGCGCGAGCCGCGAATAGAGGAGCGGGATCAGGAACAAGGTGATGAGCGTCGCGATCGACACGCCGAACACGATGACCACGCCGATCGCGGTGCGGGCGGCCGCGCCGGCTCCCCCCGAGAGCATCAGCGGCACCGCTCCGGCCACGGTCGCGATCGAGGTCATCAGGATCGGCCTGAGGCGCCGCCGCGCCGCCTCGCGCACGGCCGCGTCGACGTCGCGCCCGGCGTCGCGCAGCTGGTTGGCGAATTCGACGATCAGGATGCCGTTCTTGGCGGCGAGGCCGACCAGCATGACCAGGCCGACCTGGCTGTAGAGGTTCATCGTCTGCCCCATCACCGCCAGCCCGATCAGCCCGCCCGCCACCGCGAGCGGCACGGTGGTGATGATCACCCCCGGGTGGACGAAGCTCTCGAACTGCGCGGCGAGCAGCAGATAGACGATGATTATGGTCAGCAGGAACACGAAATAGATCGATCCGCCGGCCTCGCGGAAGGCCTGGCTCTCGCCGCGATAGCCGGTCGCGGTCACTTCGGGCGCGGCGGCGGCGGCCTGCTCGAGGAAGCTCAGGGCCTCGCCGAGCGTGTAGCCGGGCGCGAGGCCGGCCGAGAGCGTGATCGCGCGCAATTTGTTGTAGCGGCCAAGATCGCGCGCGCCGGCCGTGTCGCGGGCGCGGACCAGATTGGAGAGCGGGACCAGGGTGTTGGTGCGGCCGCGCACGTAGATGGAGGCGAGATTCTCCTGGGTGGCGCGCGCACTCTCCTCGGCCTGGACGACGACGCGATATTCCTCGCCGCGGTCGACATAGGTGGAGACCCGGCGCGAGCCGAGCAGGGTCTGGAGCGCGTTCGACACGTCGGCGACCGAGACGCCGAGATCGCCGGCGCGCGCGGTGTCGACCTCGATCCGCATCTGCGGCTTGGTCTCCTTATAGTCGCTGTCGAGATTGACGATGCCGGGGTTGCCCGCGGCGGCGGCGGCGATGCGGTCGCGGGCGCGGGCGAGATCGGCGTAGGTGGCGCCGGCGATGACGAAATTGACCGGCTGGCCGCGGCCGCGGCTGAGCGAGTTCCTGGCCTGCGCATTGCCGCGCACGGCGGCGATCCGCGAGAGCATGCGGTTGACGTCGGCGACCACGTTCTGGGTGGTCTCGGTGCGCTCCTCCCAGGGCTTCAGGAAGATGCTGACCGCGCCGTTGTTGAAATCGTCGCTTTGCCCGAAGCCGCCCGGCACGCGCACGATCAGCGAGCGGACGGCGCCTTCGCCGACCATCGGCAGCAGCCGCGCCTGGACGTCGGTCATGTAGCGGCTCATCTCGGCGAAGCCGGTCCCCTCGGGCGCGGTGACGTTGACGTTGACGATGCCGGTATCCTCGGCCGGCGCCAGCTCGGAGCGGAGGGTGAAGAAAAGGGCCGCGGCGCCGGCCAGGAACAAGGCAACGACGGCGACCGGGATCAGCGGCTTCCTGATCACCCAGTCGAGCCGCCGGGCATAGCCCTCCTCGACCCGGCGGAAGTTCTTGTCGACGAAGCCGGCGAGCCGCCCCCTCTTCTCGTGCCGCAGCAATTTTGAGCAGAGCATCGGCGCCAGGCTCAGCGCGAAGAAGCCCGAAAAGGCGACCGCGCCGATCATCGCCGCGGCAAGCTCGCGGAACAGGAGCCCGGTCGTTCCGGCGATGAACATGATCGGCACGAACACCGCGCACACCACCATCGTCGTCGACAGCACCGCGAAGCCGACCTGGCGGGCGCCGTTATAGGACGCGGCGAGCGGGTCCTCGCCCTCCTCGATCCGGTGATAGATATTCTCCAGCACGACGATGGCGTCGTCGACGACGATGCCGATCGACAGGACCAAGGCGAGCAGGGTCAGCAGGTTGATCGAAAAGCCGATCATCGAGAGCATGCCGAAGCTCGCCAGCAGGCAGAGCGGCACGGTCACCGCCGGGATCAGGGTCGCCCGCCAGCTCCCCAGGAACAGGAAGATCACCAGGACGACGAGGATCGCGGCCTCGGCGAGCGTGGTCCACACGCCTTCGATCGCACGGTCGATGAACTGCGATTCATCGGAGCCGACGGTGATCTCCATGCCCTCGGGCAGGCTCGGCCGGACCTGCTCGACCATCGCCTTTGCCGCGTCGGCGACGGCGAGCGTATTGGCGCCGGACTGGCGGATGATGGCGAGGCCGACCGCCTGGTTGCCGTTCAGCCGGAACGACGAATAGGGATTTTCCGGGCCCTGCTCGACCCGGGCGATATCGCCGAGCCGGACCAGATAGCCGTCGGCGCCGCGGCCGACGACGAGCGCGCGGAACTGCTCGGGCGTCTGGAACGGCCGATCGACCCTCAGGGTCACGTTCTGCTGGGCCGATTCGAGCCGGCCCGCGGGCAGCTCGACATTCTGCGTCCTGAGCGCGGTCTCGACGTCGGCGGGGGTGAGGCCGAAGCCCGCCAGCCGTTCGGGCTGCAGCCAGATCCGCATCGCCGGCCGCGCCTCGCCGCCGATGAAGACCCGGGCGACGCCGTTGATCGAGGAGAAGCGGTCGACGAGGTTGCGGTCGGCCCAGTCGCTGAGCTGCAGCGCCGACCAGCCGGGCTTGGAGACGACCAGGAACATGATCGGCGCGGCATCGGCATCGACCTTGCGGACCACCGGCGGGTCGATCTCCTGCGGCAGATTGGACGCGGCGGCGCCGACCCGGTCGCGAACGTCGTTGGCGGCGCTGTCGATGTTGCGGCCCGGGGCGAATTCGATGGTGATGTCCGATTGGCCGTCGCGCGAGCGCGAGGTGATCGTCTGCAGGCCCTCGAGCCCGGCCAGCTGCTCCTCGAGCACCTGGGTGATCCGCGTCTCGACGACGTTGGCGGCGGCGCCGATATAGGAGGTCTGGACCGAGACGACCGGCGGATCGACGTCGGGATATTCGCGCACGGAGAGGTTGAAGAAGCCGACCGCGCCGAATACCGCGATCAGCATCGCGACCACCGCCGCGAAGACCGGCCGCTTCACCGAAAGGTCGGAGAGCTTCATGCGCTAGCGCCGGTCGCGGCCGCAGCGGCCCGTCACCCCGGACCTGATCCGGGGCCCATCTTCCTGCCATGGCTGACCAGGAAAGGTGGATACCGGATCAGGTCCGGCATGACGAAGATGGGTCGGTGCGATCATATGCCGCTCTAGCGCCCGCTTCCGCGACCTTGCCCGCCCCTGTCCGCGCCCTCGATGCGGACCTGCATGCCGTCGGCGACCTTGACGATCCCCTCGGTGACCACCCTTTGCCCCGGCCGCAGCCCCTCGACGATCTCGATCCGGCCGCCGGTGCGCGCACCGGTGCGGACCTGAACCCGGCGCGCGCGGCCCCGGCCGTCGAGCGTGAAGACGTAGCGCCGGTCGCCCTCGCCGACCACCGCCAGCTCGGGCACGGAGAGGCCGGTGCGGCTGGCGCTGCTGATCACGACATTGAGCATCATGCCGGGGCGCAGCGCCCGGTCCGGATTGGGCAGCAGCGCCCTGACCCGCACCGCGCGGGTATTGGGATCGATCACCGGATCGATGGTCTGGATCACGCCGCGGAACGGGCGGTCCGGATAAGCGGCCGCGCGGGCCTCGATCGGCAGGCCCTCGCGGATCGTGGCGAGCATCGTCTCGGGGACGGTGAAATCGAGCTTGATCACGGTGAGGTCGCTGATCGTCGCAATCTCGGTGCCCTGGGTCGCCATCGCGCCGACCGAGATGGTCCGCAAGCTGACCCAGCCGGCGAAGGGCGCGCGGATCACCCGCTCGCCGATCTGCGCCTGCACCGCCTGGGATTGCGCGCGGGCCGCGGCTGCGGCGGCGACCTGGGTGTCGTAATTGGAGCGGGTGGCGAAGCCGCGATTCTTGAGCGCCTCGATCCGCTGAAGCTGCTGCTGCGCCTCGCGCTGGCGGGCAATTGCCGCTTCGAGCTCGGCGTTCTGCTCGGCCTGGCGCAGCACGGCGACGATCTGGCCGCGCTGGACGAAGGCGCCGTCGTCGAAGTTGAGCCGCACGATCCGCTCGGTGACGGGCGCGGACAAGGTCACCTGCTCGTTGGCGCGCGCGGTGCCGACCGCCTCGATCCGGTCGGCGAAGGCCATCGTGGTGGCCGCCTCGGCCTTGACCAGGGGCGGCTCGCGGTCGCGCTGCTTGGCATCGCCGCCGCCGCAGGCGGCCAGCGCGATGGTGAGCATGAAGATGAACAGCTGCCGTTTCACGCCTTACTCTCTCTCGCGCCGCTCCATGACCAATTTTGCCGCCATGGTCGAGGGGGCGATTGTCTCAATCTGTCCCGGGCGCCCCGGCCCGTTCGGCGCCGATCAGGAACTCGACATTGCCTTCGGGCCCCGTGATCGGGCTTGCCGTCACCCCCTCAACGCGCCAGCCGCGCCCGCGGAGCCAGGCGGCAACGCCCTCGCGGACCCGCGCATGGACCGCGGGGTCGCGGACCACGCCGCCTTTGCCGATCTCGGCCCGCTCCGCCTCGAATTGCGGCTTGATGAGCGCGACCAGCCGTCCGCTTGCCTTCGCGAAATCGAGCGCCGTGTCGAGCACCTTGGCGAGGCCGATGAAGCTCGCGTCGCAGACGATGATGTCGACGGGCTCGGTGACGACGGCATTGGTCAGATAGCGCGCATTGGTCTTCTCGTGGACGACGACGCGCGGATCGTTGCGCAGCGACCAGGCGAGCTGGTTGGTGCCGACGTCGACCGCGAACACCCTCGCGGCGCCGCGCTGGAGCAGCACGTCGGTGAACCCGCCCGTCGAGCTGCCGACGTCGAGCGCGACCGCGCCGGCCACGTCCCAGCCGAAATGGTCCAGCCCGTGCGCCAGCTTGATCCCGCCCCGCGACACCCAGGGATGCTCCCTGCCGCGCACCTCGAGCGGCGCGTCGGCGGCCAGCCCCTCCCCCGCCTTGGCGATCTTGCGCTCGCCCGAATAGACCAGCCCCGCCAGGATCAGCGCCTGCGCCTTGGCGCGGCTCTCGGCGAGGCCACGGTCGACGACGAGCTGATCGGCGCGGAGCTTGGTCAAAGCCTATTTGCCTGCGAAGGGATTGAAGAGCGGCACCTCGAAATCCCGGAAGTCCCTGACGTTGCGTGTAACAACCGTCAATTCGTGGCGAATCGCGGTCGCGGCAATCATCGCATCCTCATAGAAGTCGTCGGACCGGCCGTGCATCAGCCTCGCCCAAATCCGGAACGTCTCTCCATCCATGGGAAGGATGTTTGATGTCCTGCCGACCTGGTCGAGCCAGAACTCGAGTTCCTTTGCCTTGGCCGCATCCTGCCTGCGCGTGATTTCTATGCCTGCCTGTATCCCGGCAAGCGTGACGGCCGGAATGTGGAGATCGCGGTCGGCAACCGTTGCGATCCATGCCTCCACAGCGCCATGAGGCTTGGGCTTGCGGCGTTCGGAGACGACATTGGTATCGAGCAGGTACACGGATCAAAACGTGGGTGGGCGCCGTCGCCGTGCCCGGCCGCGCGGAGGAATGGGGATTTCGAAACGGGGTTCGTCCGCTAGCAGCAATTCCTTCAGCGTGGGCCGGGCCTGCGCCTCGATCCGCCGCCACTCATCGACATTCACCAGAATGGCCGCCTCGGTGCCGCGCTTCGTCACGAGTTGCGGACCGTCCGCCACGCAGGCGTCGAGCATCTCGCTGAATCGCGCCTTTGCATCCTGTACGGGCCAAGCCTTCATCATCGCCTCCTGACTAGTCAGCTGACTAGATAAAGCCAGTTGCGATCTCCTTCAAGCCTAGCGGTTCGGGAGCCCCGCGGCGGCGCGGTCGCGGCGGAGCTGGGCTTCGTTGTTGCGGACGTGGGCGATCAGCCCGCTCATGCCGCCGCGCTGGTCGGCGATCGCCGCCCGGCAGGGCGCCTTGGGCTCGAAGCCGTTGCGGGTGGCCGCGTCCCAGGCGAGCGCGCGCTCCATGGTCGCGGCCCAGGCGCGCGGATCGGCGCCGGCATATTCGTTGATCTGCCGGCCGACCGTCTCCTGCAGCGAGCCGAACAAAGCCGGCTCGGTGTCGGGCGCGAGATCCGGATGGCAGGCGAGGCGGATGCGGTAGCGCAGCTGGCCCGCATAGAACCACAGGACCGCCTCGTCCTTGCGGTTGGCGGCGAAGAGCCGCGAGGCGAGGATGTAGTAGAATGAGGGATGCTGGTCCGGGATGATCCGGATCAACTCGCCGAGAGCGAGCCGCTGCGGATCGACGCTGTCGTCGCAGGCCGGCCGCTCAGGCCGCTCGCGCGGGCCGCCGATCACCGCGGCCATGCCGTGCGCCTGCACCGAGCAGGGGATCGCCTTCTCCCGCGCCGCATCCGCGCCCGGGGCGGCGGCGGCGGCGCTATTGTTGGCGCCCACTCCGCAGCCGGCCAGCGCCAGCGCCAGCAATGCTCCGTATCGCCGCATCATGCCCCCCATAGCCTGCTCACCTTGCAGGGGGGCATGGCAGATGCATGGCAGGTCGTCCATAAGCCGCCATCGCCCCTTCTAGCGCTCAGGCGGCGCGTATCGCCTGACCGCCTCGGCAAGCTCGTCGAACTTTCGGTCGGTGCCGACCACGCTCAGCGCGATATCGCCAAAGCCAATCGCCTTGTTGATGCCGCGGAGCCATGCGCCGCTGCCGGAGCCCGGGAATTGGGACGGATCCTTGAGCTCCAGGCAGAGAAATTTCTGCCTGCGCACCGAATATTGCGACCAGCTCCGGATCGCCGACCAGGGAATCGTCGCCTCCGACCATTGGCGCCAGCGGATGCCATTGCGGTCGATGACGAGCCAGTCCTCGCGGTCGAACAACCGCGACGCGAGGACCAGACCGGCAAGGCCGGAGAACAGAGCGGTTACCCAGCCAATCCATTCCCGGCCCGGTTTCGGCGACGGCCCGAACAGCCCGGCGAGCCATAAGCCACCCGCCACGAAGATAAGGGCGCCGATCAGCAGCAAAGCGATCCGGCCCAGCGAATTGCGGGCGACGAACCGGTCGCCCACCTACGCCCGCGCCCCCTCGATCACGCCGGCGCTGTTGTGGCGCAGCGCCTTCAAGACCGTCTCGACGATGCCCTCGGCGTCGAGGCCGGCATCGGCATATTGCTTTTCGGGCTTGTCCTGGTCCTGGAAGGCGTCGGGCAGGCGCATGGTCCGAAGCTTGAGGCCGGCGTCGATCAGGCCGTGGTCGCTGGCCATGGTGAGGACGTGGGCGCCGAGGCCGCCGATCGAGGCCTCCTCGACCGTCACCGCGACCTCGTGGGTGGTCAGCAGGCGGCGGATCAGCTCCTCGTCGAGCGGCTTGGCGAATCTGAGATCCGCGACGGTCGTCGAGAGGCCGCGCCCGTCGAGCATGTCGGCGGCCTTCAGCGCTTCCTCGAGCCGGGTGCCGAGCGACAGGATCGCGACCTTCTTGCCCTCGCGCAGGATCCGGCCCTTGCCGATCTCGAGCCGCTCCGGCGTCTCCGGCAGCGCCGCGCCGGTGCCGTTGCCGCGCGGATAGCGGACCGCGCTCGGCCCGCTGTCGTGCAGCGCCATGGTATGGACCATATGGACGAGCTCGGCCTCGTCGGCCGCGGCCATCACCGTGAAATTGGGCAAGGTGCACAAATAAGCCAGGTCGAAGCTGCCGGCATGGGTGGCGCCGTCGGCGCCGACCAGCCCGGCCCGGTCGATGGCGAAGCGCACGGGGAGGTTCTGGATCGCGACGTCGTGGACGACCTGGTCGTAGGCACGCTGCAGGAAGGTCGAATAGATCGCCGCGAACGGGCGGTAGCCCTGGGCGGCGAGGCCGGCGGCGAAGGTCACCGCATGCTGCTCGGCGATGCCGACGTCGAAGCAGCGCTCGGGGAATTTGTCCTGGAACTTGTCGAGGCCGGTGCCCGACGGCATCGCCGCGGTGATCGCCACGATCTTCCCGTCGCGCGCGGCCTCGGCGACCAGCGCCTTGGCGAAGGTTCCGGTATAGGAAGGCGGGCCCGGCTCGGCCTTGGCCTGGGCGCCGGTGATGACGTCGAACTTCTGGACGCCGTGATATTTGTCGGCCGCTTCCTCGGCCGGGCCGTAGCCCTTGCCCTTCTTGGTGACGACGTGGACGAGCATCGGCCCTTCCTCGGCGTCGCGGACATTCTCCAATATCTTGACCAGCCGCTCGACATTGTGGCCGTCGACCGGGCCGACATAATAGAAGCCCAATTCCTCGAAGAGTGTGCCCCCGGTCCAGAACCCGCGCGAATATTCCTCCCAGCGCCGCGCCATGACGTGGAGGCGCCTGGGCAGCTTGCGGGCGACTTTCTGGGCGATGCGCCTCAACGTCAGATATTTGCCCGAAGAGACGAGACGCGCGAGATAGTGGGAGAGACCGCCGACCGGCGGCGCGATCGACATGTCGTTGTCGTTGAGGATGACGATCAGCCTATTGCCCGCCGCCTGGGCATTGTTCATCGCCTCATAGGCCATCCCCGCCGACATCGCGCCGTCGCCGATCACCGCGACCGCCTTGCCGGGCTTGTCCGCCAGCTTGTTCGCCACCGCGAAGCCCAAAGCCGCCGAGATCGAGGTCGAGCTGTGCGCCGCCCCGAACGGGTCGTATTCGCTCTCGGAACGCCGGGTGAAGCCGGAAAGGCCGCCGCCCATGCGCAGGGTGCGGATGCGGTCGCGCCGGCCGGTGACGATCTTGTGCGGATAGCATTGGTGGCCGACGTCCCAGACCAGCCGGTCGGTCGGCGTGTCGAACACATAATGGAGCGCCACGGTGAGCTCGACCACGCCGAGGCCGGCGCCGAGATGCCCGCCGGTCACCGAGACCGCGGAAATGGTCTCGGCGCGCAGTTCATCGGCGAGCTGGCGGAGCTTGTCCTTGGGCAGCTTGCGGATGTCGGCCGGCGTCTCGACCGTGTCGAGGAGAGGCGTTGCGGGACGGTCGCTCATGGCCGCGCCTGTAAACCTGTCCGGCGCGGCTGTCGAATGTTGTTCCGGTGCAGGCGTGCTGCAGGAACGGGGCGTGTCGAACCTTCATTCCGATTCATAGGCGCTCCAAAGGTTCGGAAAGTTCGGCCCCCAGGACATTAATTCGTCCCCCCGCCCAAGCCGAAGAAGAGATCGCGCGCGCCGGACTTCTGCGCGTGGACCGTGGCGATGCCGAGGTCGACCTGCTCCCGCTCCCCGGGCGACAGCGTCCGGCGGTAGTTCTTGCCGCCGAACCAGCCCTTTTCCTTGCCGGCGAACCCCTCGGGCGGCGGGAAGCGGGTCCACCATTTGCCGGTCTTCCCGTCGCGCCAGATCGCCTTGGCCTCGGGCGGCGCGGCCGGATCGACGGGCTCGGGGACGCCGTCCGGGAAGCCGCGCTCGAGCTGGTCCAGCCAGCCGGGCCAGTCGTCGAGCGCCATGCGCCGCTCCGCGGGGCGGGCGAGCTGGCGGTCGCCCTTGTCGAGCAGGTAGATGAGCAGGCGATCGGAATAGACGCGGCGCTCGCCCTTCAATTCACCATGATACCAGATCTGCTGGACGACGCCCTTGACGGCGCGTTCCCAGGCGACCGAACGCAGCCCCCTGAGGCCGAACTCCAGCGCCGCCTCGCAGGCGATGTCGAAGCCCCTGGCGTCGGGCCGGCGGCGCAGGCGGTTGGCGCTCTGCTCGGTCATGCCGACCCGCGCCGCGGCCTCGCTGGCGCAGCCGGTGTCGGCGAGGCCTTCGACGTAGCCGCGCTGCTTCCTCGGCGTCCAGCCGTCATGGCGGGCGCGGACGGGGACCGGATCGAAATCGAACGGGTCGCCGCTCCGGGCCGCCGCCTTGCGCAACGCCTTCAGCCGGGCGGCGACGTCCGGCGGCGGCTTCGTACCGGCGCGGCGCATGCCCTCGGCGGCGCCCGTCCACCAGGCCAGCTCTTCGGCCAGGGTCTCGAAAGTCGGGTTGCGGGAAGAAGCGGGCTCATCGGTCGCCGCTCCGGGGGTGAAGTCGGGGGGGTCCTGTTCCATGGACGAGCGTGGAGCAGAGGAAATCCTACATTTCAATCCAAGCGCTCAGGGCTGCGCGCAGCCCCGGCGCGCAGCTGGCGCCGCCATGACCACAGGCCGAAGCAGGACATGACCAGGAACAGGCCATAAAGCCCCGCGGTCACCTCCAGGCCGCGATAGAGGTAGACGCCGATCGCCAGCATATCGACGCCGATCCACAGCACCCAGCTTTCGACGCGGCGCAGCGACTGGAGCAACTGGGCGGATACGCTGAAGCCGGCGATCGCCGCGTCGGCGAAGGGGGCGGCGGCGTCGGTGAAGCTGGCCATGCCCAGGCCCCACAGGGCGCTCGCCGCGGCCGCGCCGGCAAGCCAGAGCAGCCGGTTGCGCGACGGCATGCGCTCGACCGCGACGCCGCCGTCCGCTTTGGGGCTCCGCATCCAGTTCCGCCAGCCGTAGAGCTGGACGGCGAGGAAGAAGATCTGGAGCAGCGCGTCGCTGTAGAGGCGCGCCTCGGCGAACACGAAGAAATAGAGCGCGACCATCGCGATGCCGAACGGATAGTTCCACACGCTGCGGCGGACGACGAGCGCGACATTGGCCACGCCCAGCGCCGCGGCCGCAAGCTCTGTCCACCCCATCGGGAAAGGCTAGCCGATGCGTGCGGCGCCGCCAAGCCGGCAGCAAGCGGGATGGCCGGTGCCGGACAGGACTGATAGCCATGCGGCCGGGGGGACTGCCGGTGAACGAGGCGAGTGAGCGCGAAGCTGGCATGAGCGGGCATCCGCGCGGGCTCGCCTTTCTCGGCTTCACCGAATTGTGGGAGCGCTTTTCCTATTACGGGATGACCGCGTTGCTCGCGCTCTACATGACCAAGCAATTGCTGCTGTCCGGCCATGCCGAGCATGTCATCGGCCTCGCCGCGCTGCGCGACCTGTTCGAGTTTCGCGGGCCCATGTCCGACCGCGCCTTCGCGTCGCTGATCTACGGCTGGTATGCCGGCCTCGTCTATTTCACGCCGATCATCGGCGGCTGGATCGCCGACCGCTGGCTGGGCGGGAGACGGACCGTGGTGGTCGGCGCGCTGCTGATGAGCGCGGGGCATCTCGCGATGACGTTCGATGCGACCTTCCTGATCGCTTTGGTGCTGCTGATCCTCGGGTCGGGGTGCCTGAAGGGCAATATCGCGGCGCAGGTCGGCCGGCTCTACCCGCCCGACGCCGAATCGCGGCGCGCGCGCGGCTTCACGATCTTCTCGACCGCGATCAACATCGGCGCGGTGGCGGGGCCGCTGGCGACCGGCGCCGTGGCCGGCACCTGGGGCTGGCATGCGGGCTTCGCGCTCTCCGCCGGGCTGATGCTCGTCGCGCTCGCGACCTATCTCGCGGGGCAGCGCCATTTGCCCGACACCAGGGCCGCGCGGATGGTGCACGCGGAGCATCCGCCGCTGACCCCGGACGAGCGCCGCAGGGTGCGGGCGCTGCTCGTGCTGATCCTGCTCAACGTGCCGCTCGCCCTCGCTTATTCGATGATCTGGAACATCGGCATCCTGTGGATCGACGAGCGCGTGAGCCTGGCCTCGCCGCTCGGCA
This sequence comes from Sphingomonadales bacterium, assembly GCA_034668505.1. Taxonomy (GTDB): domain Bacteria; phylum Pseudomonadota; class Alphaproteobacteria; order Sphingomonadales; family Sphingomonadaceae; genus Allosphingosinicella. Next base: position 96,349 of record JAXDPD010000045.1, on the reverse strand, counting down.
CGGTTCCGGCGAGCTGGTTCAACTCGGTGGATTCCCTGGCCAGCATCCTCGTCGCCGCGCCGCTGGTGGCGCTGTGGGCGTGGCAGGCCCGCCGGCGGCGCGAACCCGCGAGCCTCACCAAGATCGCGATCGGCGCGGCGATCGCCGGCGGCTCGGCGCTGCTGCTGGCGGTCGGCTGCCTCCTGGCGGGCGCCGACGGCAGGGTTTCGGTGCTGTGGCCGCTCGTCGCCTATTTCGGAATGGGTGCGGCGTTCATGTGGTATTGGCCGGTGACGCTGGCGGTGGTGTCGCAGACCGCTCCCGCCAGGGTCAATGCGACGATGATCGGCGGCGCCTATCTCGCGATCTTCGCCGGAACGACTTTGATGGGCTGGGTCGGCAGCTTCTACGATCAGATGGGCAATGCCGCCTTCTGGACGCTCGACGGGAGCATCGCGCTCGCCGGCGCCGCTCTCACTCTGCTGCTGCGCGGTCCGTTGTCGCGCGCGCTGGCGCTACCGTCGGCGACGGAGACCTAGTCCCCCTCGCACTCCCCGCAGCGCCCTCTGACCTCGATCACCGGCCGGTCCGCGGTGAAGCCCGCGGCCTCGGCCGCCGCCCGCACGCCGCCGGTGATGCGGTCGTCGTCGATATGCTTGGCCTGGCCGCAATTGTCGCAGATCAGGAAGATGCAATCGTGCAGGCAATCGGGATGGTCGTTGGCGACATAAGCGTTGGCGCTCTCGACGCGGCGGGCGAGGTTGGCGCCGACGAAGAGGTCGAGAATCCGGTAGACGCTGTTCGCCGCGACCCGCCGGCCCTCGTTCTGCGACACCTTTTCGGCGATGTCGTAGGCGCTGGCCGGCCGCTCGAAGCTGGCCAGCGCGCCGAACACGGCGGAGCGCATCTGCGTCCACTGCTCGCCGGAGCGCTCCATGGTCGATTTGGCCGCCTCGGCGAGGTCGGCGCCCTTATGGGAATGATGAACGTGGGCCATGGGGGAGATGTAAGCCTTCCGGGGAGTCGGGACAAGTCGCCAGCCCGCTCTTCTCTTCGTCATGCGGAACTTGTTTCAGCATCCATCGACGAACGTCGCCGCGGGAGAGAAATGGATCCTGAAACAAGTTCAGGATGACGGCCCGTGGGAGCCGTCAGACCACCGCGCGGCGGTTGAGGTCGTGGCCGAGCGCCAGGATGAGCACGCCGAACACCGAGTAGAAGACCTCCTCGGGGCCGTGCGGCAGGGTGAGCGCGCCGGCCATGGTGCCGAGGCCGAGCGCGCCGATCGCCGCGGGCAGCATGAAGCCATGATCGAAGACGCCGCGGCCGAGCCCGATTGCGCCGAGCAGCATGGCGAAGACCAGGCCGATTTCGTGGATGCGCGGATCGAGCAGAAGGCCGCCCGCGGACGCCAGCACCATCACCAGCACCGCGCTCGCCACGCAATGGACGAGGCAAAGGCCCGAAAGGCCGATGGCCATCCGGTCGATCGTCCCGTTCCTGGGCAAGGCTGGAAACACGCGCGACTCCCTGTTCGGACCGGATATAGGCCAATCCGAGCCTAGTGACAATATATCATGCGCGGAAAAAGTTCCGCTGCGGCGATCGGCGTCCCCATCCCCACCCCCGTTGGCAAGCCGGCGCGGCTCGGCCATAGGCGGCCGATGCCGATCGCCCTGTTGAAGCGTCCCCCCGAGCCCCGCCCCCGGCCGCGCGCCATATCCGGCTGGCTGCTCTTCGTCGCCATTCTGGTCTTCGCGATGGTGGTGGTCGGCGGCATCACCCGGCTCACCGAATCGGGCCTGTCGATGGTCCGCTGGGAGCCCATTTCGGGGGCGATCCCGCCAAGGAGCGAAGCCGACTGGCAGACCGAGTTCGACCATTACAAGGCGAGCCCGCAATACAGCCAGGTCAATAGCCGCATGTCGCTGGCCGAGTTCAAGGAGATCTTCTTCTGGGAATATGTGCACCGGCTGCTCGGGCGGCTGATCGGCCTTGCCTTCGCGCTGCCGCTGCTCTTCTTCTGGTGGCGCCGCGCGATTCCACCGACTTATGGCTGGAAGCTCGGCGCGCTTTTCGGCCTCGGCGCGCTGCAGGGCGTTATCGGCTGGTGGATGGTCGCCTCGGGGCTGGTCGACCGGCCCGAGGTCAGCCACGTCAGGCTCGCCATCCACCTGCTCATGGCGCTGTTCATCTTCGCCGGCCTGCTCTGGGTGGCGGGGGATTTGCGCGCCCTCGCCCGAAATCCGGCGGCGCGGCCGGCGCGGATGCCGCTGCTCGGCCTGTGGGCGCTCTCCTTGCTCTTCCTCCAATTCCTGTTCGGCGCCTATATGGCCGGGCTCGACGCCGGCCGCTATTTCAGGACCTGGCCATGGATGAACGGGGAATTCTATCCGTCCGGCTATGAATGGATGCAGCCGGCTTTGCGCAACTTCGTCGACAATCCGGTCACCGTCCATTTCCTGCATCGCTGGCTCGCATTCATCGTCGCGATCCTGGCGCTGTGGCTCGCGGCGAAGGCCTGGCTGGCGCGTCTGCGCTGGGAGGCGGCGATGCTCGCCGGGGCGGTCGTCATCCAGATCCAGCTCGGCATCCTCACCGTGCTTTCGCGCGTGGAGATCACGATCGCGGTCCCGCATCAGGGCATGGCCGTGCTGCTGCTCGCCGCCATGGTCACCGCCGCGCACCGGCTCGGCGAGCGGCCGGCATGACCGCGATCGTCAGCGTCTACGCCGTCTTCGCCGACGCCGGCGAGGCGGAGCGCATCGCCCGCGCGGTCGTCGAGGAGCGCCTCGCCGCCTGCGCGAACATCCTGGGGCCCTGCCTCTCCATCTATCGCTGGCAAGGCAAGGTCGAGGAAGCGGCCGAGGTCGCGGCGATCTTCAAGAGCCAGGCGGATCAGGCCGACACCCTGGTCGCCCGGATCGCCGCGCTGCACAGCTACGAGGTGCCGGCGATTGTCGTGTGGCCGATCGCCGACGCGCCGGCCGCTTATGCGGACTGGGTTGTAGCGGAAACATCAAGGTAATATAATACCACTCGTCAAACGCCCGCTTTTCCTTGACTTTCCGCCTCTCCTCCGCCATTCGGCCGCCATCGCGCCGCTCGCTTTAGGGCGGCGCGGCTCATTTCAAGAGGTCCATAGCCATGAAGGCGCTGATGAAGACCACGCGGTCGATCAAGCCGCGCGAGGTCGAGAAGAAATGGCATCTGATCGATGCCGACAATCTGGTGGTCGGGCGTCTCGCCTCGATCGTCGCCAACATATTGCGCGGCAAGCACAAGCCGAGCTTCACCCCGCATGTCGATTGCGGCGACCATGTCGTCATCGTCAATGCGGACAAGGTCAGGTTCACCGGCAAGAAGCTGACCGACAAGATCTATTACAAGCATACCGGCTATGCCGGCGGCATCAAGGAAACGACCCCGGCCAAGATCCTGGACGGCCGCTTCCCCGAGCGCGTGCTCGAAAAGGCGATCGAGCGGATGATCCCGCGCGGGCCTTTGGGCCGCGACCAGATGCGCGCGCTTCACCTCTATGCCGGCACCGAGCATCCGCACGGCGGCCAGGCTCCCGAGCCTCTCGACGTGGCGGCGATGAACCGCAAGAACAAGGTGGGTCAATAATGTCCGACAATCGTCAATCGCTTGCCGATCTCGCCAAGCTGACCGAGGCCGAGGCCGCGCCCGAAGCGCCCGCCGCCGAAACGCCCGCCGAAGCTGCCCCTGCCGCCGAAGCCGAGGCGCCCGCCGCCGAGGAGGCCGCGCCTGCCGCTGCCCCGGCCCGCGAAGGCCGCGAGGGCGGCCGCGAAGGCGGCCGCGAAGGCCGCGACCGCCGCGACGAGACTCCCGACGACCATGGCGTCTCGACCCAGGGCCCGCAGATCAAGGCGATCCTGCGCGAGCAGCAGCTCGACAAGCAGGGCCGCGCTTATGCGACCGGCCGCCGCAAGGACGCCGTCGCCCGGGTCTGGCTGAAGCCCGGCACCGGCAAGATCGTCGTCAACGGCCGCGACCAGGAGGTCTATTTCGCCCGCCCGACGCTCAGGCTGATCATCAACCAGGTGTTCGACATCGCCGACCGCAAGGGCCAGTATGACGTGATCGCCACCGTGATCGGCGGCGGCCTTTCCGGCCAGGCCGGCGCGGTCCGCCACGGCATCTCGACCGCGCTGACCCGCTACGAGCCGGGCCTGCGCACGATCGTCAAGCGCGAGGGCTTCCTGACCCGCGATCCGCGCGTCGTCGAGCGCAAGAAATACGGCCGCGCCAAGGCCCGCCGCAGCTTCCAGTTCTCGAAGCGCTAGAGGCGAGGCCCAGGCCCAGCGAAAAGAGGCGGTCCGGACATCCGGGCCGCCTTTTTTCTTGCTGCCCGCCCATGCCGTGCTATTATCCCTTTTTTGGCCATGCTGTAGGAGGAAAGGGATAATTGCCTATCTTCACGCCCCTCGACGGCGAGCAAATCCGGCAGTTAGTCAATTCCGAGCAGGCCTATGCGGCATTGCGCGCGGCCGAGACGGAGCGCGACCTGCATTTTCGCGGGTCGATGGCGTGGAAGACGGTGGGTGAGCGGGACTATCTCTACCGTAAGCTTGCAGATGCATGGAAAAGCGTGGGGCGGCGGGGTCCGGAAACCGAGCTTGCCTTCGAACGATTTCATGCAGGCCGAGCGGGGATCAAGGCGCGGATCACCGCGCTCGACGACACGATCCGGCGCATGGCCGCCGTTAATCGCGCGATGCGGCTGGGCAGGGTTCCCTGGGTGGCCGCGCGGCTGCTTCGCAAGCTCGAACGCAAGCAACTGCCTGGCCGGGCGATCAGCGTGGTCGGGACGCATGCGCTCTACGCCTATGAGCGGATGGCGGGCGGGCATTTTCACCCGTCCCACGTCGCCACCCTCGACATCGACCTCCTCTACGATGCCCGGGATCGGTTGCGGCTGCTTGCTCCCGACACGCGGGAGGAGGGGCTCCAAGGGATATTGCGAAGCGTTGACGCATCCTTCGCGCCGCTCACGCCCGGCGGATTTCGAGCCGTCAACAAGTCAGGATTCATGGTCGACCTGATCAGACCGATGCCCGCAAACCCGGCATTTGGCGACGGAACCAGCCGCGTCGGCGACGATGCGACCGATCTCACGGCCGCCCAGATCGAGGGGCTGGGCTGGCTGCAGAATTGCCCACAGGTTCAGCAGACGGTCGTGGACGAACGCGGCTATCCCCTGCGGCTCGACGTGCCCGATCCGCGCGCCTTCGCCCTGCACAAGCTATGGGTGTCCGAACGGCCGGATCGGGACAGGATGAAGGCGCGGCGCGACGCCGGGCAGGCGAAGGCCGTGGCGGGCCTAGTCCTCGACTATCTTCCCCATTTGGGCTTCGATGATGAAGCGCTCCGCGCCATGCCCGCGGCGCTTCGGGCGCGCGCACCCGACCTTTTGGCCATGGCCAGGCTGCAGGGCAGCACCGACGATGAGGATTGGTAACGTGCCCATGGCCATCGCCTTCACCCGCGCCGTCAGCCCGCGCCTCGCCGAGTGCGAAACGACGCAGGCGGGGCGCGTCGACGTCGCCCGCGCCATCGAGCAGCATGCGGCCTATGAGCGGGCGTTGGCGGTGGCGGGGCTGGAGATACGCCGCCTGCCGCCGCTCGACGATTTTCCCGACGCCGTGTTCGTCGAGGACAATGCCCTGCTGCTCGGCGAGCATGCCATCATCCTTCGCCCGGGCGCGCCGTCGCGGGCCGGGGAGACCAGGTCCACCGCTGCGGTCCTCGCCCGCGCCTTCACCGTCCACCGCCTCGGCGCGGGTCATGTCGACGGCGGCGACGTGCTGCGGATCGGGCGGAAGCTCTATGTTGGCCTCTCCTCGCGGACCGACCGAGCGGGCGTGCAGGCGCTGGCGGGCGCCGTCTCGCCCTTGGGCTACGACGTGATCCCGGTGCCGGTGGCGGGCGGGCTGCATCTCAAGAGCGCGGCCACCTGCGTCGACGGCGCGCTGGTCCACAATCCGGACTGGGTCTCGGCGGCCCTGTTCGCGGACGTGGAGCCGGTCGCGGTCGCGCCGGGCGAGGCGCTTGGCGGCAATGTGCTGCTCGCCGGCAAAACCCTGCTCGCCGCCGCCGACAGCCCGCGCACCGCCGAGATGCTGGCCGCGCGCGGCTTCGCTGTCGTCAGGCTCGACATTTCCGAGATGCGCAAGGCCGACGCGGCGCTCACCTGCATGAGCCTGATCAGCGTTCCACCGGCCTGAGCCAGCCCGAATAATCGACGATCCGGCCGATCGGCGGAAAGCTGAGGCGGACGTCGAAGCGGAAGCGGCCTTCTTCATCCTGCCATTCGCGCGCGGCGATGCGCGGCGCGAGGAAAAGCGGCAGCCGCACGCCGAAGGCGCTCCAGCGCCTGAGCTGCATGGCCAGGCCGTCCGGCGCGGGCGCCAGCGCGAAGCCGAAGCGCATCGCGCCGAACCGCTCGACGGCGAGGCCGTTCTTCGCGCTCAATTCGCTCGAGAAGACATGCCCGCCGAAATCGCGGGTCCAGCGCTCGCGGCCGCCGCGCGCCGTGAAGGCGACGTGGAGCGGAGTGGCGCCCGCGGGCGGGAAGCCGGCGATCGCGCCCATCAGCCGGGCGAAGAGGTTGCGGCCGCGTGCGACCCTCCCCTCGCCCGCCGCGCCGGCATCGGCCTGAATGTCGTGGATGGCGCGCACCATCGCCGGCAGCGCGGCGAACTCCGCGCCCATCAGCCGCGCGTAGAGGACCGGCGGCAGGATGCGCTCCTCGATCCGATGGGCCACGGCGAGGCCGGCGAAGGCGGCCTCGAACCGCTCGAGCGGGAGCAATGCCGCGGGATCGTAGGCACCGGGCCTTGCCTTGCCGGCGAAGATATCCTCGGCGAGCATCGCCGCCGCCAGGGTCGGGATTTCCGGACCGTCGCCGTCCGCGACCAGCGTCCAGCGGCGCTCCACCGCTTCGGCGCCGCGCCGGCCGGTCAGCGCGATCGTCATGCCCGAGCGGTCGTTGCCCAGCCATGACGTCAGCCGCTGCAGGGCCAGCAGCCAGCGCGCGGCGCCGCTGAGCGAGCGCAGCCAGCCCCAGCGCACCGGCCAGCTCGCCAGCCACAAGAACCCCATCTGAAAGCCGAGCTCGTTGCCCGCGCGGAAGGCGGTTGCGGGGCGGCCGGGCAGCATCGCCGGCAGCAGATCGTGATCGGGGACGTCGATCAGCGCCACGCGGCGGCGGCCGAGCGCCAGGGGCCCGGCGGCCATGCGCTCGGCGCGCATCTCCTGCCAGCCATGGCCCCGGTGCCAGCGCCCGCCGCGCCAGAGCCGCACGGGCCTGCCGACATAAGAGAGGATCGCCCGGGCCACCGACGCGCCGGCGGTGACGCGGCCGGACGCGCTCAGGGCGATCTCGATCTGCTCGACCCGGTCCAGGCCCTGGGCCAGATGCCGCGCCACCGCGCCGGTCAGAGCGGGCGCGGTGGAGGCGCCGGCGATCGCGGCGACGCCCGCCGTCCGCGCCGCTTCGTCCAGCGCCCCGATCCCGGTCACGAAGGCGCGCGCGTCGGCGAGGTCGAGATAGGGGATGCGCGCGGCGATGCAGGCCGAAGGCAGGCGATAGTCGCTCTCCTGGAACGGCCCCGCCGCGTCGATCACCAGGTCCGGCCGCTGGGCCGCGAGCAATGGCGCGAGATCGCCGGCGCGGTCGGCCACCACCGGCTCGGCGCCGGCCAGCGTCGCGGCGAAGCGGGCCGCCTTGTCCCGGCTGCGGCCGGCGACCAGGACGTGATGCCCCGCCTGCGCCAGCCGCCGCGACAGCCGCGCGCCGAAGCCGCCATAGCCGCCGATCACCAGCACCCGGCTCACAGGATGCGGTCCCGCCAGCGCGCATCCGGCAGCCAGCAGGCGTCGCGCCGGCCGAACCAGCGGTAGCGGTTGCGCGCGACCCAGCGATAGAGCGCGTCGCGAATGAAGCGCGGGACGATGCGGGCAAGGCCGGCCAGCCGCCATGGCCAGCCGAGGCCCGACCAGATGGCGAGGACGGCGTCGCTTTCCCGCAACGCGCGGCCCGCGCCGACCAGGATGAAGGTCTCGGGATCGGCCGGATCGATCCCGAACCGCCGATAGAGCGCCGCCCCGACGTCGCTTTGCATCGAGGCCAGCCGGAAATGCCCGCGCCGGTCATGCTTGAGGACGAAACGCGCATTGGCCGAGCACAGCACGCAAAGCGCATCGAAGACGATGATCGGCCGCTCCTCTTGCGTCATGCCCCGTCCTCCACCGCCGCGTCGCGGAACATGACGGTCTGGCGGATCATCTCGCCGAACCAGGCATGGGTCGGCAGATCGGCGTCGCGCGAGAGCGGCAGCGGGCCGCCGATCAGCCGCGCGGCCAAAGCGAGCAGCCGGCCGGCCAGGCTCATCCGGCATTCGACCGTCTCGCCGGCGTAAAGCGCGGCGCGGCAATCGGCGATGCGCTTGCCGAAGCGGGCGCGGGTGGCTTCGGGGAGCGCGGCCCAGGCTTCCTCGCCGAGCCGGGTGCGGAAGCGCAGGTCGCCGAGCTCGGCGGCCGGCCGCGCGCGCGCCGCCGGGAAGGCGATGACAGTGGCCTCATTCTCCTCCCGCCTGTCCACCTTCGCCTCCCTTATTCTCGGATTTCTGAAAGCACAGAAACCCCTGGGCAAATGAAATCAGCCATCCTTCGCCTTGGCCTTCTTGCCGCGGCCGAAGCTCAGGAAATTGACCACCTTGGCGCCCATCCTGACCAGCGACATGATCTTGGCCGGCGGCACGCCGAGCATCTGATCGTACCAGCGGTTCAGCGTCTCGATGAAATTCTGCATCTCGGCGAGCCTCGCGCGGGCGACCGCGCTCACCCTGGCATCGCCCTCGGCCTCGGCCATGCAGGCGCGCAGCGCCGCCGCGGCGGGATCGATCTCGCGCTCCTTGCGGCCCTGGGCGATGCGCGTGACCATCTCGAACAAATCGGTCTCGGCCTCGAAATGGTCGCGCCGGTCGCCGAGCATCGGCACCCGGCGGATCAGCTTCCAGCCGATCAGCTCCTTGAGGCTGTTGGAGACGTTGGAGCGCGCCATGCCGAGCGTGTCGGCAATATCCTCGGCGGTGCGCGGCCGCTCGGACAGATAGAGCAAGGCGTGGATCTGCGCGACCGATCGGTTGACGCCCCATTGATTGCCCATGTCCCCCCAATGGAGAATGAAGCGCTCCACCGCCGGGGCCAATTTGCGCGACTCGACTGCAATTTCTGTCATGACAGAAATTGCCGACATTCGAGGGCGAAAGTCAAGAAGGAAAGGTGGAATGAAACCGAATTCCCGCTTCGCGGGAGCCGGCCCGCTAGCCCCGCTGGGCGAGCAGCCTTTCCGCCTCGTCGAGCACCCGGCCGAACGCCGCGATCAGCGCGCGGTATGGCGCCGGCGTGGTCATGTCCAACCCGGCGCGCTTCAATATCTCCGCCGGATAGTCCGAGCCGCCGGCCCGCAGGGCGTCGAGATAGCGCTCCCGCTCCGCCTGGCCGCCGCCGAGCACGCTCTGCGCGAAGAAGACCGCGCCCGAGACGGAGGTGGCGTATTGGAAGACGTAGAAGTTGCGGTAGAAGTGCGGGATATAGGCCCATTCGATCGCGTAGAGCGGATCGATCTGCATCCCGGCGCCGTGATATTTTCGCAGAAGCTCGAGATAGAGCGCGGTGAAGCGCGCGCCCGACAGGCCCTCGCCCGCTTCGGCCATGTCGTGGATCCTGAGCTCGAACTCGGCGAACATGGTCTGGCGGTAGAAGGTGCCGCGGAACTGCTCCATCTGCTGGCCGAGATAGAAGAGCTTCTCGTCGTTCGTCCGGGCATGGTCGAGCATATATTTGGCGAGCAGCTGCTCGTTCATCGTCGAGGCGATCTCGGCGGTGAAGGTCGCATAGTCCGACGTCTCGAAGGGCTGGCGCGACTTGGCGAGCAAGGTGTGCAGCGCATGGCCCCATTCGTGCGCATAGGTCGTCAGGCCCTCGTAATTCTCGCCGAGGTTCAGGAGCAGATAGGGGTGCACGTCATAAGCGGCGCCGTTCATATAGGCGCCGGACGCCTTGCCCTGGCGGGGCGAGGGATCCATCCAGCGCGCCGCGGTCCCCTGGGTCAGCAGCCGGCCATATTCGGGGCCCAGCGGCCGCAGCGCCTCCAGCGTGGTGGTGCGCATCTCGGCGAGGGTGAAGCGGCGCTCGCCCCGCACCAGCGGCGGATAGATGTCGTAATAATGGAGGTCTTGGAGGCCCAGCATGCGCTGGCGAAGCGCGAAATAGCGGTGCAGCGCCGGCAGGCCTTCATTCGCGGCCTGGACGAGCGTGCGGTAGACGCCCTCCGGGATGTTGTCGCCGGCGAGCGCCGATTGCAGGCTGTTCGGATAGCGGCGCGAGCGCGCCTGGAACATGTCGCCCCTCACCTTCGAGGCGAGCGCCGCGCCCAGCGAGCTTTCGAACGGCTTGTAGCTGCCCCAGAACCGGTCGAAGACCAGCTTGCGATCGTCGCGGCTGGCGGCGCCGCGGTTGATCGCATAGCCCTGGTCGTCGAGCCGGATGGTCTGCCCGGTCGACAAGGTCACCTCCGGGCGCGGAATGTCCGAGGAGGCGAGCTGGTCGCGTATGTCGTTGGGCCCGGAGAGCGCGCTGCCCGACGCGGCCAGCACGCGCTCCGATTCCTCGGCCAGCGTATGCGGTGCGCGGCGCAGGATGTTGGCGAGGTAGAAGCGGAATTTGGCGAGGCCCGGCTCGGCCGCGACGGCGGCGTCGATCCGCTGCTGGCCGACGGCGAGGATCTCCGGCTCGACCCAGGCCGTCGCCTCGCCCATCGCGGTGAACACGTCCTGCGCCTGCTGCTTGCGCTCCTGATTCGGGGCGACGCGCAGATCCTCGTCGGCCTTGAGCGACGCATAGATGTAGAAGCGCAGCAGCTTGCGGTAGAGGTCCGAGATGGTCTGGAGCGCGGTCCTGAGCGAGGCCGCGTCGCGGCCCAGCGTGCCGCGCAGCCGCGCCACGCGCCCGATCTCGGCCTGGATGGCGCTCTTGTCCGCGGTCCAGGCCGCGTCGCTGGGGTAAAGGTCGGTAAGGTCCCAGGCGGCGGCGCCGCCGCCCTCCGCCCCCGCTGCTTGCGCGAAGGCGTCGAGCGCCCCGCCTTTGGCGAAGGCGACCAGCGCCGCCCCGGTCAGCATCAGCTCCCGCCGAGAAACTTCCATCTTCGCATATCCCCACTCTTGCCGCCCGTTCCCGGCCCAGCCTGCATCCCCGCATGCGTTCTTCCCCGGGGAAGCGGCGAATGGCAACATTGGTTCGACGAAGCGTTTGGTCGAAGGACGGTCGTTCACCATCGATCAGGATTTTCGTGCTATGTCATTGGTCATGCGTATCATTCTCCTCCTTTCCGCGCCTCTCCTGCTGGGCGGCTGCCTCGCCCGCACCGCGGTCGACATCGTCACCCTGCCGGTCAGGGCGGTCGGCGCCGGCCTCGACGCGGTCACCACCAGCCAGGCCGAGGCCGACCAGCGCCGCGGCCGCGAGCTGCGCCAGGCGGAGGAACGGGAGGGCCGCGAAGCCCGCCGCCGCGAGCGCGAGGAGCGCCGGGCCCGCGAGCGCGCGCCGAGGAGCAGCAGGACGAACCGCAGCGCTGAGCCCGTTTGAGACCGCACCAATGACCGGTCATCCCGAATAGCCGGTGAGCTTGTCGACCCATGAGCGGGTCGGATTGTCCCCCGGACAATCCTGAAACATGCCGGGGGCATGTTTCACCTGCTCATTATCGAAGCACGCACCTCGTTCGAGCGGGTCCTTCGATACGGGCCTTCGACTTCGCTCAGTCCCTACTCAGGATGAGGGGGTGGGTGGTTTCAGCAGCAGCCCAACCGACAAACAAATGTTAAGACCGATAGGCTAGGGCAACGCCGATGGCGGGGCTTAGACGGCAGAGCGGACCGGACCTGGGGGAGGCGGAAAAACGTCCGTCTCTCGCGCGCCAGTTCACGCAGGATTTCCAGCGCGTCGACGACGAGCAGGAGGAGAGCGCGGCGCGCGAGCGGGCGCGCTCGCTCGATCATGTCCCGGCCTTTCTGCTGTGCGTCCACGTCGTCTGCGCCGCCGCCTTCCTGATCGCGGTCGGCGACCCCCTTCACCCCCCGGTTGCGCTCGCCGCGCCTTTGGGCGTCCTCATCGCCATGGATTGCGGGATCTGGGCCTGGCTGCGCAGGCGGCCGCTCTCGCGCCTCGCGCCGCACGTCGCGATCCGCGGCGCCGCGCTCTACAGCCTCGTCGCCTACGGACTCTGGTGCGGAGCCGCCTTCGCCGCTGGGCCGGCCGCGACGCACGACCGCGCCTTGTTCGACATTGCGGTGGCGGGCGGCGTGCTCGCGCTGCCGATCGCCTTCCTCTCCTTTCCCGCTCTGGTGGCGATCGGCTGTACCGGCGTCGCCGCCAAATTCTATTTCCTGTCGCACGACATGTACGGCGCCGCCGCGGCCGCCTTGATCGGGCTGCTGCTGGTCCGGCTGAGCCTCAAGGGCTCGGCCGACCGCATCCTCCAGCTCCAGCGCCGGATCGTCATCGACTGGCACGGGCAAAGGGCGACGCGCTTCATCGAGGAGTTCGAGCAGGCCGGCCGCGGCTGGTTCTGGGAGACGACCGCGCGCGGCAACCTCTCCTACGTCTCCGAGCAGCTCGCCGCCGACCTGAAGACGCCCGCCGCCGACCTGATCGGCCTGCCTTTCGCCGACCTGATCGGCCTCGACGACCGGCGCGGCACCGAATCCTCGGAGCGCACATTGGGCTTCCATCTGTCGACGCGGCTGCCCTTCACCGACATCAACGTGCGCGCCAACACCGCCGCCGAAATCTGGTGGTCGCTGTCGGGGACGCCGAGCTTCGACGAATATGGCCGCTTCCTGGGCTTTCGCGGCATCGGCTCCGATCTCACCCAGCAGCGCCGCTCGGAGGAGGAGATCAACCGCCTTGCCAAATATGATTCGCTGACCAGCCTGCCCAACCGCATGTTGATGCGCCGCACGCTCGACGAGACGCTGCAGAGCAAGGACGGCGCCTCGGGCGGCTGCGCCCTCTTCCTGATCGACCTCGACCGCTTCAAGAACGTCAACGACACGCTTGGCCACCCGATCGGCGACGCCTTGCTCAAGCAGGTCGCGCAGCGGCTCACCTCGGTGATCGGCGAGGAGGGCCAGGTCGGCCGGCTCGGCGGCGACGAGTTCGAGGCGGTGCTTCCCGGCCAGCATGACGAAGGCGGGCTCAGCGCGCTTGCCGGGCGGCTGATCCAGCAGGTGTCGATGCCCTATATGATCGAGGGCCATAACATCTCGATCGGCGCCTCGGTCGGCATCGCCACCGCGCCGCCCGAAGGCTGCTGCGCCGACGCCCTGATCCGCAACGCCGACCTGGCCCTTTATTCCGCCAAGGCCGCCGGCCGCGGCACCTTCTGCTTCTTCGCCCCCGAAATGCATTCCGAGGCGCAGGACCGGCAGATCCTCGAGACCGACCTCAGGAAGGCGATCGCCCGCGGCGAGCTCCAGCTCCAATACCAGCCCGTGGTCAACGCCCAGACCGAGGAGCTTTCGGGCTTCGAGGCGCTGGTCCGCTGGCACCATCCGACGCGCGGCGTGATTTCCCCGAGCCTGTTCGTGCCGCTCGCCGAGGAAGCCGGCCTGATCCTCTCGATCGGCGAATGGGTGCTGCGGACCGCGTGCCTGGAAGCGGCCAAATGGCCCGAGCATATCCGGGTCGCGGTCAATCTCTCGCCGATCCAGTTCGTCGAGCCGAGCCTGCCAGCCACCATCGTCTCGGCGATCGCCAATGCGCAGATCCAGCCGCGCCAATTGGAGCTCGAGATCACCGAGGGCGTGTTCCTGGTCGAGAGCGACGCCACCGACGACATGTTCGCCAAGCTGAAGTCGATCGGCGTCCGCCTCGCCCTCGACGATTTCGGCACCGGCTATTCGTCATTGGGCTATCTGAAGAAGGCGCCGTTCGACAAGATCAAGATCGACCAGAGCTTCGTGCGCGGCGCGGCCAAATCGGGCAGCCGCAACGCCGCCATCATCCGCGCCATCGTCACCCTGGCCGAGAGCCTGGGCATGGACACGACCGCCGAGGGCGCCGAGACCCATGACGAGCTGACCATGATCCGCGAGCTCGGCTGCAGCCACATCCAGGGCTATATTTTCGGGCGGCCGATGAACCCCGACGACGCCGGCGCGCTCGCCGAGCAGAACAAGGCGATCACCGCCGACGGCTTCCAGTTCAACCGGCCGCCGCGCCAGGGCCTGCTCAAGGTCGCCAGCCTGCAGTTCAACGGCATGTCGATGCCGGTCCGGGTCCGCAACATCTCGACCGGCGGCGCCCTGCTCGAATGCGACCGGATGCTGCCGGCCGAGGCCAAGGTCCAGCTCGATCTGCCCGGCTGCGGCAATCTCGGCGGCGAGGTGCGCTGGTCCGAAGCGAAGCGCGTCGGCATCCAGTTCGAGGACGAGTTCGACCTGCGCCGGCTCGCTCCCGGCAAGGCCAAGAGCTTCGGCGCCAAGCTGCCGCCGCAGACCTATACCAATTTGCGCTACGCCGAAGGCGCCGCCGACAAGAAGGCGCTTTCCGGGGCCGACCTCAGGTACAATACCGGCGGCTGACCGCGGCCCCGGGCCGTCCGTTCCAACCCGAAACCTGCCGACGCGGCCGTAATAAAAGCGCGCTTCCGGCAGCCGGTCGAAGCTCTGCCCGATCCTTTCCGGCGACATCGCCACCGCGCGTACGAAACCCGCCTGGCGATACCAGTAAAATCGGCTGTACTTCTTCTTGTGGGATATTCCGGGGGAATAGGGGCCCGCGGGCAATCGCCCACCGCCTTGCCTGCACCTTCGGGCACTGGCCCGAGGCGCGGGACTGGCAATAGAAGCGAGTCCGCGCGGCCCTCGCCTCGACCGCTCCGGCGACGGCCTCGCCCCGGCGGCCCGGCGCGCGCCCGCTCCGTTGACCTCCCCCGCCCGCTTGTGGCATCGCCTCTCGCGCCCAGGCGGGTGTAGCTCAATGGCAGAGCAGAAGCTTCCCAAGCTTACGACGAGGGTTCGATTCCCTTCACCCGCTCCAGCCCCTTCGCGCGTCCTTCCGGCCTGAGACTCGCCTCCAGCGCCGCGATCGAACCCTCGAGTCCTTTGCGGCGCTCCGCCCAACAGGGCTATGCGGTGTTCGATTCCCTTCAGCCGCTCCAGCGTTCAGCGCCGGCTGAGCAGCTTCTTCAGCGTGTCTCCCGCGTCGACCTCGACGCCCCGTTTCGTCGAGGTTTCCTTCTCCAGCGCCGCGCGGATCTTCTCGACCTCCTTTTCGCTCATATGCTCGATGCCGATGAACTCGCTTCGCGCCTTGGCGACCGCGCGCAGCAGCTCGTCCAGCTTGGCCTGCATCGCGGCGGCGTCGCGATTGGTGCTGTTTTGAATCAGGAATACCATGAGGAAGGTGACGATGGTGGTGCCGGTGTTGATCACCAGCTGCCAGGTGTCCGAAAAGGCGAATAACGGACCGGTGACGCTCCAGACAATTATGATCCCGAAGGCGAAAACGAAGGCGATCGGCTGGCCGCTGACGAACGATATCTTGCTGGCGAACCACGTGAAGATCCTGTCCATATCGTTACGCTCTCCCAATGAATGGCGGAAGCGATCCACCCGGGGTCTTGGTTCCTCAGATGCCGTCGGCAACGATCTCGCGCCCGGCCGCCTCGAGCCGGCCGGCGAGGTCCGACGCGCAGGCTTCGAGCGCGCCTTCCTCGGTGCTGCGGACGACGAAATTGGCGCCGACCCGGCCGTCCTTGAAGAAGGGATAGGAGCCGATCTGGCAGCCCTCATGGGCGCGCTCGGTCTCGCCGAGCAGGTCGGCGACCTCGCTTTCGGGCGACCAGCAGCCGATCGTCCGCGACAGCAAGGGCCGCCCCCCCTCGATCCGGCCCGACAGCGCCTCAAGCATCAGCGTCGCGATATGGGGCACGCCGGCCAGGATGAAGATGTTGCCGTGGCGGATGCCGGGCGCGCCCGACATGCGGTTCTCGATCAGCTCGGCGCCGGCGGGCACCCGCGCCATCCGCAGGCGCGCCTCGGTGACTCCGCCGCGGCTGGCATAATAGCCTTCGAGGATCGCCCGCGCCTTGGGGTGGACGACGACTCCGACGCCGAGCGCCGCGGCGATCGCATCGACGGTGATGTCGTCGTGGGTCGGCCCGATCCCGCCGGTGGTGAAGAGATAATCGTGGCGGGCGCGGAGCGCGTTCACCGCCTCGGCGATCGCCTCCATGTCGTCGGCGACGACGCGGACCTCGGCGAGCCTGATTCCCTGCAGGTTGAGCCAGGTCCCGACCTGCGCGACGTTGCGGTCCTGGGTGCGGCCGGAGAGGATCTCGTCCCCGATCACCACCATCCCCGCCGTCCAGATCCGCTCGGATGTCATGAGCCCGCCTCTAGCGAATGGCCCTCTCCCCGTCATGCTGAACTTGTTTCAGCCTCCCGTTTTCCGCTCGCCGCGCGGGCGGCCAGATGGACCCTGAAACAAGTTCGGGGTGACGAGTCGCTGTAAATTCCCGGCCAATTCGCTATATTCCCCGCATGGACACCCAGATTCTCGACCTCGAAGCCGACGTGATCGGCCGCCATGGCCCGATCAAGCTGCACGGGGCCCAGGGCTTTGCCGGGATGCGCGCCGCCGGGCGCTGCGCCGCCGATATCCTCGACGCGCTCGTTCCCCATGTCGTCCCCGGCGCGACCACCGAGGAGCTGGACGAGATCGTCTTTGCCGAGATGCGCGCCCGCGGCGCCATTCCGGCGACGCTCGGCTATCGCGGCTATACGAAGAGTTGCTGCACCTCGGTCAACCACGTCATCTGCCACGGCATTCCGGGCGACCGCATCCTCAAGGACGGCGACGTCGTCAATATCGACGTCACCCCGATCCTCGACGGCTGGCACGGCGACACCAGCCGCATGTACCTGGTCGGCGACGTCGGCATCAAGGCGAAGAAGCTCGTCCAGGTGACCTACGAATGCATGATGCGCGGCATCCACGCCGCCAGGCCCGGCAACCGGCTCGGCGACGTCGCCCACGCCATCCAGAGCCACGCCGAGGCGCACCGCTATTCGGTGGTCCGCGATTTCTGCGGCCACGGCCTCGGCCGCGTCTTCCACGACGCGCCCGAGGTCGTCCATGCCGGCCGCCCGGGCACCGGCCCCGAGCTGCTCCCCGGCATGTTCTTCACGATCGAGCCGATGATCAACATCGGCAAGGCCGCCGCCAAGGTGCTCGACGACGGCTGGACCGCGGTCACCCGCGACCGCAGCCTCTCGGCTCAGTTCGAGCACAGCGTCGGCATCACCGACGACGGCTGCGAGATCTTCACGAAGAGCCCGAGGGGTCTCGACGCGCCGCCTTACGCCTGAACCCGGGAGCCGGGAGGATGGCAGATGGTCTTCGCCAAGCGCTCGATGGAGGATTATGTCCGCCGGCTCGGCATCCATGACGCCGCCGCCATCCCCTGCTCCGCGCGCAGCCTGACGCTGGAGGAGGCGCGCGCCGTGGATCGCGGGCACATCGTCTGGATGATGTCGGTGCTGCTCTTCTTCGTGGTGCTCTACGGCGGCGTGCTTTTCCAGGCGAAAGCGGACCGGCACGCCTGGATCTACATGGGCATCACATTGGGCGCGGTCGCTCTGATCATCGCCGGCCTGGCCTGGTTCAGGATCCGCAAGCGGCGCGACTATCGCGATCCCCATATCCGGGTCGAGGCCGGCGAGGCCGAGCTCGTCGTCGCCGGAGCCGCGGGCCGCGACAGCCGGCCCTATGAGGCAGTCGCGATCGCGGAGCTGCTCAGCGTCGCGACCAAGAGCAGCCGCAGATTCTCCGGCATTCTCCTCGACACGCGCCTCGGCCCGATCCGGCTCGAGGACGAACATTACAAGGACGGGCGCGCCGTCGCGGGCGCGATCCTGAAGCGGCTGGACGCGCTCGGCCTGCCGGCCGGTCCGGACGCTCTTTAGTCGGCCGAGCCCGTCCGCACCCGCCGATAGGGCACGAAATCGCCCAGGAAGACGACGCCCCTGAAGGAGTGCGAGCCCTGGTCGATCATGGTCACCGTGTCGATGCTGCACAAACGGGTCGACGGCGTCCGGGTCACCATCGTATCCCATTGGTTGAGCTCGTCGGCGCCGTTTTCGGGCCGGTTGACGTAGAGGACCGAGCCGGCGTCGTAGATGATCGCGGTGCCGGTGATCACCCGCGACGAGCGGATCCGGTGCAGATCGATGCAGTCGACCGGCTCGCCGGCGACGCGGCCGGCGATCGCGCGGTCGAGCTCGGCCTCGTGGTCGGCCGGCTTGGCCTGGGCGGCGCCGCCGATGAGCAAAGTACCGGCGATGAGGGGAAGGAGCTTGCGCATGTCTGGCCTCGCTTTCGAAATGGCTCTTGCGAGCCATATACTCTTTTCCATCTGAACGCACGCTGACCCCGAACGGGCCAAGGAGCCGCTTGCCACCTTGCCCGCGCGGGCTATGGGTCGAGGCAGCAGGACGGAGGTGCGGCGTGAAGAAGGTCGAGGCGGTGATCAAGCCGTTCAAGCTCGATGAGGTCAAGGAGGCGCTGCACGAGGTCGGCGTCTCGGGGATCACCGTCACCGAGGCCAAGGGCTTCGGCCGCCAGAAGGGCCATACCGAGCTTTATCGCGGCGCCGAATATGTCGTCGATTTCCTGCCCAAGGTCCGCCTCGAGGTGGTGGTCGAGGACGGCCTCGCCGAGCGCGTCGTCGAGGCGATCGCCAATGCCGCGCGCACCGGGCGGATCGGCGACGGCAAGATCTTCGTCTCCAGCGTCGAGGAAGCGGTGCGGATCCGGACCGGGGAGCGCGGGTCGGACGCGATTTGACCTTCATCGTCACTCCCGCGAAAGCGGGAGTCCAGACGGCGCCGGTGCCGGATTCCGAGTCCGTCTGGATTCCCGCTTCGCGGGAATGACGGAGAATGAATGCCCGACGATCCCCGCCTCGCCTCGATGTCGCCGCAGGAGCTTCGCGGGGCGATGCAGTCGCTCGGCTATCGCACCCAGAGCGACCTCGCCAGCGCGATCGGGGTCAGCCGGCCGGCGGTGAGCCTGTGGCTGGACGGCAAGGTCGGCGTGCCGCGGCCGGTGGCGATGCTCTTGCGAATGCTGATCGCGGCCCAGCGCCGCCCGTTCTGACCGCCGCTATGTGAAATATTCACGTGGACGGCCCGCCTGCGCCTTGGGATGGAAAGGGCGACAGGCGAATCCTTCGAGGGGCATCTCATCATGGCGAACGACGCGAACACGATCCTGAAGGCGATCAAGGACGGCGAAATCGAATGGGTCGACCTGCGATTCACCGACCCCAAGGGCAAGTGGCAGCATTTGAGCATCTGTTCCGGCGTGATCGGCGAGGACGAGCTCACCGACGGCCTGATGTTCGACGGCAGCTCGATCGCGGGCTGGAAGGCGATCAACGAATCGGACATGATCCTGAAGCCCGATCTCGACGCCTGGTATGTCGATCCGTTCAGCGCGGCGCCGATGGGCATCCTGTTTTGCGACGTCGTCGATCCCGGCACCGGCGAGCTCTACGCCCGCGATCCGCGCTCGACCGCCAAGCGCGCCGAAGCCTATCTGAAGGCGACCGGCGTCGGCGACACCATCTATGTCGGGCCCGAGGCCGAATTCTTCATGTTCGACGACGTCCGCTTCGAGGACGGCTATGCGGCCTCGGGCTTCAGCCTCGACGATATCGAGCTGCCGACCAACACCGCCACCAAATATGAGAATGGCAACCTGGCCCACCGGCCGCGCGCCAAGGGCGGCTATTTCCCGGTCGCGCCGGTCGACAGCGCGCAGGACATCCGCGCAGAGATGGTCTCGACCATGCTCGAAATGGGCCTGCCGATGGACAAGCATCATCACGAGGTCGCCGCCGCCCAGCACGAACTCGGCCTCACCTTCGGCACCCTCGTCACCACCGCCGATCGGATGCAGATCTACAAATATGTCGTGCACATGGTCGCCCATGCCTATGGCAAGACCGCGACCTTCATGCCCAAGCCGATCAAGGCGGACAACGGCTCCGGCATGCACACCCACATGTCGATCTGGAAAAGCGGCAAGCCGCTCTTCGCGGGGACGGGCTATGCGGGCCTGAGCGAGATGTGCCTCTATTTCATCGGCGGCGTGATCAGGCATGCCAAGGCGCTCAACGCCTTCACCAATCCGACCACCAATTCGTATAAGCGCCTCGTCCCGGGCTTCGAGGCGCCGGTATTGCTCGCTTATTCGAGCCGCAACCGCTCCGCCTCCTGCCGCATCCCCTACGGCACCGGCGAGAGGGCCAAGCGCGTCGAGTTCCGCTTCCCCGACGCGCTCGCCAACCCCTATCTGGCTTATTCCGCCCTCCTGATGGCCGGCCTCGACGGCATCCAGAACCGCATTCATCCGGGCGACCCGATCGACAAGAATCTCTACGATCTGCCGCCGCAGGAGCTGGTCGACGTCCCCACCGTCTGCGGGAGCCTGCGCGAGGCCCTGATCGCCCTCCACAACGACCGCGCCTTCCTGACCAAGGGCGACGTCTTCTCGGACGACCAGATCGACGCCTATATGGAGCTGAAGTGGGAGGAGGTCCTGCGCTGGGAGACCACGCCGAGCGCGGTCGAATATGATATGTATTATTCGAGCTGAATGGGGACGCTGAATGGGGACGGTTACTTTTCCGCACGGCCTTTGAGGCTTCGTACCGCGGCGCGGAAAAGTAGCTGTCCCCTGCCCTCAATCCTCCAAAATCAGGCTGTGCCGCTTGGTGTCGCGCATCCGGAGATAGACGATCAACGACAGGCCGATCATTCCTGCCACGTACCAGTAGAAGGCGCTTTCGATGCCCTGGTTCTTGAACCAGAGCGCGACATATTCGGCGGTGCCGCCGAACAGGGCATTGGCGATCGCATAAGGGAGCGCGACGCCGAGCGCGCGGATATGGGCGGGGAAGAGCTCGGCCTTCACCACCGCGTTGATCGAGGTATAGCCGGTCACGATCAGCAAGGCGGCGAACACCAGGACGAAGGCGGCGATCGGGTCGCGCACGCTTTCGAGCATGGTGAAGATCGGCACGGTCAGCAGCAGCCCGAGCAGGCCGAAGGTGATCATCACCGGCTTGCGCCCGATCCGGTCCGACAGCGCCCCGGCCGCGGGCTGGAGGCACATGAACAAGAAGAGCGCCGCGGTCATCACCTGGCTCGCCGTCTCGCGGCTGAAGCTCGACGTGTTGACCAGGAATTTCTGCATGTAGGTCGTGTAGGCGTAGAAGGCCAGGGTGCCGCCGGCGGTCAGCGCCATGACCAGCAGCGCCTCCCTGGGATGGTCGCGGAACAGGTTCCGGCCGCTCGATTTGGGGCGGTCGCCCGCCTTGGCGTTGGTGAAGCTCTCGGTCTCCGCCAGCCGCCGCCGGATGTAGAAGACGACCACGGCGAGCAGCGCGCCGATCGCGAACGGGATCCGCCAGCCCCACGCCTCGAGCGCCTTCTCCGACATTGTGAATTGCAGCACGAGCAGGACGGCGAGCGCGATCAGCTGCCCGGAGATCAGGGTCACATATTGGAAGCTCGAATAGAAGCCGCGCCTTTTCTGGCCCGCCATCTCGCTCAAATAGGTCGCGCTGGCGCCATATTCGCCGCCGACGCTGAGACCCTGGAGCATCCGCGCCAGCACCAGGATCGCCGGCGCCAGCCAGCCGATCTGGGCATAGCTGGGGCTCGCCGCGATCATCAGCGAGCCGATGCACATCAGCGAGACCGACAGGCTGAGGCCCGCCTTGCGCCCCTTGCGGTCGGCATAGACGCCCATCACCCAGGCACCGATCGGGCGCATCACGAAGCCGACCGCGAACACCGCCGCCGTGTTCATCAGCTGCGCGGTCAAATCTCCTTTCGGAAAGAAGGATGGCGCGAAATAGAGCGTGAAGGCGGCGTAGATATACCAATCATACCACTCGACCATATTGCCCGCCGAGCCGCCGACGATGTTGCGGATGCGGTGGCGCCGGACGTCGGGGTCCCCGTTCATCTTCTCGAGGGCGCCGCTCAAGCCGCCCGAATTCGTTTTAGCCGCTCGAGATTCGCCTCGTCGGCGTTGAGCAGCTCGATCAGGCCAACTGCGGCTTCGGTCGGCAATGCCTTGCCGGTTTCATATTTCTGGAAGGCGCGCTTGCCGCCGCCGATCAGCTTGCCGGCCTGCTCCTGAGTCAGCCGCCAGCGCTTTCGGCTGGCACGAAGATGGGCGGCATATTGCAAAGCGAGCCGCTTTCGCGCCGCCTCGAACGCGGTGAGATCCGCGCCACTATGAACCGCGTCGCCCTCGCCCTCCGGAAACCACCCCCCGACCAGCACCTCCTCCGCGAAGGGGCCGACACGGACCCTCATTCGCCGCTCGGCGCGACGGAGCGGCTCGCCTGTCTCGGGATGAATTCGGGTTGCCATCTCATGCTTCCTTGAACGAAACCAGCGCGACGTCGATGAGCATCTCTCCGGCAAATTTCAGATAGAGCTCATATCCATCGAACGGCGCCCGGTAGCTGTCGTGCCAGACGCGGTGATTACGCGGATTGTGCGCGGTCTCCGATTTGATGAAATCGCCTTCCTCCAATTGCTGGACCACCTCCACGATTGCATCGAGATCGCATCCGAGCGCTTCGGCGCTGCGCAGAGCGCTGGTCGTGATCTCAAGCATATCGACTTGCGCGAACTTGCCCTTGATCCCCGACAAGGGATGACGCGGCTTGCTTTTGACGGTCACCAGATACACCTTGAAGGTGTATTTGTCAATCGCATTGCGGCCCGCCCCATGGTCAATAATCCCGCGACACGCGGACGTTGACGCTTTCGCGGCCGATCGTCGAGATCGAGGAGAGGATCGCGAGCCAGCGGGTGATCTGATATTCGATCGTGGTCGCCGAATAGCCGCGGCCGTCGGTGACCACCTCGACATAGACGCGGCGGCCCAGATATTTGCCGGCGGCGAGCTGGGTGCCGATGCCTTGGGTCACGTCCGCGGGGAGGATGCGCAAGCGGTCGAGCCCGACCGAGCGGCGGAGCGCGTTGATCGGATCGAGCCCGCCGCGCGGATCGTTGAGGCTGGCGATCGCGGCGGCGAGCTGCACCGCCTCGGGCGCGGAGAGGTTGGTGATCGAGGTGCCGAACAGGATTCGCGAGAGCAATTCGTCCTGCGGCAGCGCCGGCGTCGAGGCGAAGGCGATTTCGGGGCGCTGGCTGCGGCCCGTCACCCGGATCTGGGCCGAAAGGCCGCGCACCCGCGCCTCGGCGGCGATGTCGAGCTGCGGGTTGACGGGCGCCTCGCCGGCGAAGCGGATCCGGCCGCGGACCAGGTCGAAGCGGCGGCCTGCGAAATCGTAGGTGCCGCGCAGCATCTCGGCCGAGCCGGTGAGCGCGGGCTCGGTCGCGGTGCCGCCGACCTGGACGTTGGCGCGCCATTCGCTGGTCATGCCGAGCCCGTTGACGCTGAGCCGGCCGGGCGCGTTGACCGCGATCTGGAGCCGCCAGGGCGCGATCCGCACCACCACGGGCCGCTCGAACGCGTCCGGGCGGTTGACCTCGGTGAAGCGCAGCCGCGGCACCTGCGCCATCGCGGTGGCGCTGCCCAGCCGGAAGCGCCCCTGGGTCATCGTCACCGCGCCCGATATGGTGCCGCCATTGCCGGCCGAGCGGATCTCGAGATCGCCCGTTACCGAGGCGGCGATGTCGTCGCGGTCGAGCAAGCGGGCGTTCTGCGCGCGCACATTGAAGCTCATTCCTCCCGCCAGATCGAGCGTGCCCGATCCAGATATCCGGCCGCCGCCGGCCGTCGTCCCCTGGAATTGCTCGATCCGGAGCTGCGAGCCGCCGAACCGGCCGAAGGACTGGAGATTTTCGATCACCATGCCGGTGACCGCGCTTTCCAGCCGGGCGCCAGTGGTGCGGACCGAGCCGTTGATCCGCGGATTTTCGAGGCTGCCCGCCATGTCGGCGGCGATCGCGGCGGGGCCGGAGACGTCGATCAGCTCGACGCCGGTCAGCCGCCAGAGCGTGTCGGCCGGCCCGTTATAGCGGATCTGCGCCTGCATCGGCGCGCGCGCGAGCTGCTCGACGAACAGGCCCGGTCCGCCGATCGCGCTGACCCGCGCCTGCGCCCGGCCGATCACCCGGCCGTCGCTGACCGCGATCGCGCGCAGCGCGGCGTTGGCGCCTTCGAGCCGCGCGTTGACGCCGATGTCCATCGGCCGCGACGACAGCACCAGGCCGGCCCGGGTCAGCCCGCGCACCCGCAAATTGGCCTCGCCGCTCGGCGGCGCGCCGGCGTGCGGCGAGCGGTAGCGCACGCTCCCCGACGCGATCCCGCCCAGGCCGAGCTGCGGCCAGCCGATGTCGAGCACGGTCAGCGGCATGGCGGCCAGCTGCGCGTCGACCTCGGTCCGCGTCCCGAACAGGCCCGAGACGCTGGCGCTGCCGCCGGCGAAGCTCACCCGGGTCGGCGCCAGCCGCCAGCCCTCCGGCGTCCAGCTGAGCTCGGCCGGCGTCACCAATAGCAGCGCCCGGCGGTCGAGCGTGCCGCTGCCGCTGACCCGGTAGCGGCCGGGCGCGGCGTCGGCGACGGCGTTGAAGGTGAAATCGCGGCCGCGCGACGCGGCGATGCGCGCATTGATCCGGCCGACGCCGCCGCGCAGGCTCGCGCTCGCCTCGACATTGGCGATCGACAGCGGGCCGCGGCTCACCCCGCGCGCCGCCACCCGGCCCTCGATCGAATTGCCGGCGGGATCGAGGAGGATGATCCCTTCGATCGTGGCGCGGCGGATCACGATCGGCGGCGGGCCGTAGAAATGCGCCTCATTGGCGATGAGGTTGACCGCGACACGCTGGCGGTCTTCATACGGCCCGAACAGCAGCTCGCCGTCGAGCCCGCCGCCGGCGACGCCGAGCCGGCCGGTGAAGGCATGGGGATCGAGGCGCAGCGCCCCGCTCGCTTGCGTGCCCGAGACGTTGAGCGCGGCGACCTGGATGATCGCCTGGCCGCGGGGCGGCAGCAGGATATTGCCGGTGCCGGTGAACGGCCCCAGCGTCGATCCGCCCTCGGCCCGCCAGCCATAGCCGGCCGGGCTCGGCTCGAAGGTCAGCACCACATTCATAAGGCCGAGCGCATCGACAGGGCGATCGAGCCGCAAGGCGAGGCGCGGCCGCTCGAGCCGGCCGTCGAGGGTGAGTCGCGCGGGCCCGTAATCGGCGTGCCGCGCGGTGCCTTCGAAGGAATAAGTGGCGTCGGTGCGCCGGAGGCCGGTGCCGGCGAACGAGACCTTGGGCGAGGTCACCCGCAAATTGCTGAAATGGACGATCCGGTCCGGCCCGCGGGTAAGGTTGGCCTCGGCCCTGGGCAGCCCGCCGGAGACCCAGGCGAGGAAGCGGTTGTCGAGCCGCCGCACCCAGCCCTGGGCGGTGCCCGTCGTCATCGTCCCGTGCCCGTCCGGCCCCGGGACGATCCTGAGCTGGGTGAGCGCGTCGACCGTGCCGAAGCCCGGGATGAGGTAATTGCGCATGCCGCCGCGCGCGAGCACCACCCAGCCGCCGGTGGCGAGATCGCCGTCGCCGTCGACCAGCCCGTTCGCCTTGTCCGAGGCGAAGACGAGGCCGGTTCCGGTCAGCCGCGCGCCGGCCAGATGCAGCTCTCCTTCCAGCCGCGGATGGCCGAGAATGTCGGCGGCCATCTCGCCGACGCCGGTCACCCGGGTGGCGGTCGCCAGCATCGGGATGACGACCGGCGCGCGCGACAAATGGCCGGCGCCGATGATGCGGACCTCGTTGAAGCCGTTATTGTCGAACTGCATGTGCGGCGCGGTGATCCGGTAGACGAAGCGGGCATCGTTGAAGCCGCCATCGAGCAAGGCGGCGAGGCGGACGTCGCGCCCGGTCATGTTGCGGAACATGGCCGGCGGCCGGGTCAGCAAAGCGGCGATGCGGACGTCTTCATAGCGGCCGCCGGCGAGGTCCACCGCGCCGCGCGCGTCGGCGCGCAGCGCGCCCGAGAGCAGGGACAGCCGGCCGGACAGCCGGCGCCCGGCGAACAGGCCTTCCCCCGCGATCCGCACGCTGGGCGCGGTCAGCCGCTGGAGCCGGCCCTGGAGGAAGGGCGCCGGCGCCGCCCAGCCGCGCAGTTCGAACCGGCCGGCGGTCATGCCGAGGCCGAGGTCCACGGTCCTTCGGCCGGACAGATCGAGCCGGGCATTGCCGGTCCAGCGCGACCAGCTGCCGTCGCCGCCGAGCTCGAGCCGGACCGGCCGCCTTGTCCCCAGCAAGGCGCCGACGACGCTGTTTTCGGGCGCGTCGATGCGGGCGTCGAGATCGAAGCGGTCGCGGTCGGGCTCGGCGTCGAGGCTGAGCGCGAGCCGCTCGCCGCCGCCCTGCATGGCGAGATCGACGGCGAGCAATGCGCGGCCGCTCCTCAGCTCCCCCCCGGCGTGGAGGCGGCCGACCCGCTCGCGCCCGGCGACGCCCGCCCCGAACCGGAACTGCCGAACGTCGAGCCGGCCGAGATGCACGTCGTAATCGGGCAGGATCGGCTGCGCCTCGGCGGGCGGATTGAGCCGCGGCATGCGGCGCAGGATGACGAGGTTCGAATCGACCTCGTTCAGGGTCAAGGTGCCGAACACATAATCGACCGGCCGCCAGTCCATGTCGATCCGCGGCGCCTCGGCGAACAGGCCGTGGGGATCGTAGACCCGGACGTCGATCAGCTGGGTGCGCCCGTAGATCGAGCCGTCGATCCGCCCGATCTGGATCCTGAGGCCCGATTCGGGAGTCATCGCCGCGATCCGGTTGACGATGAAGCGGTGGCCGGCCTCGGTGTCGAGGAAGGCGAGGAAGGCGGCGAGCCCGAGCGCGAGGACGAGCGCGATGGCGATGAGCGTCTTGACGATCCGCGCCAGCCAGAGCCGCGGCCGCGACCGGACTCGCGCGGGCGGCCCCTCCTCCACCGGCGCGGCCGTGGCATCGAGGACCGCCTCGGCCACGTTCAGAAGGCCTGGCCGAGCGAGACGTAGACCGCGATCCTGGGGTCGCCGCGGCGCGGGTTGATCGGCGTGCCGACGTCGATTCGGATCGGCCCGAAGCGGGTGTGGTAGCGCGCGCCGATGCCGGCGCCGAACTGGAGGTTGCCGAAGCGCGGCAGCGGCGTCGTCGAGACGTTGCCGGCATCGACGAACGGCACGATCCCGAAATCGCCGACCCGGATCCGCGCCTCCAGCGAGAATTCGGTGAGGCTGCGGCCGCCGATCGGATCGTCGAACACCGGATCGTGCGGGCCAAGCTCCTGGAAGCCGTAGCCGCGCACCGAGCCGCCGCCGCCTGCATAGAAGCGCCGCGACGGCGCGATCCGGTCGCGGGCGGCGCCGATGATCGTACCGAGCCGCGTCCGCCCGGCCAGGGTCACGCTGCGCGAGACCGGCCAGTAGAAGCTGCCGTCGATCTGCGCCCGGGCGTAGAAGAAGCTGCCATTCTGCAGCGACGCCTCGGGCGAGAAGCGGCCGGAGAGCCGGTAGCCCCGCGTGGGATCGAGCAGGTCGTTCGACCCGTCATAGCCGAGATAGACAGGGACGGCGGCGATGAAGAAGGTCCGCCGCCGGGTCGTGCCGCTGGCGATGTCGACGTCGCGCTCGTCGGTCGCGGTCAGCTCGCCCCCGATCGACCAGGTCCAGGCCTTCTGCCAGATGATGTTCGACTGCCGCTCGATGCCGCTCGTCAGGGTGAACATGCGCGCGTCATAAGCGGGCCGATCGAGATGGGTGGCGGCGATCTGCGCGTTCAGCACCTGGTCGCGGCGCATGAAATTGTTGCGCCGGAAGATCGCCGAGAGGAGCTGCTCGCGGGTGCCGGCGACGCCGCGGAAGGTGACCGCGCCTTCGGGCTGGATCAGGTTGCGATGCTGCCAGCTCAATTCGAGCCGCACGCCCTCGCCGGTGCCGTAGCCCGCCTCGCCGGCGACCGTGCGCATCGGCGCCGGCTCGAGCGTCACGGCGAGATCGACGATGTCGCTCCCTTCGCGCGCGACCGGGCGGATGGCGATGGTCGAGACCAGGCCGGTGGCGACCAGCGCCTGGCGCAAATCCTCGATCCGCGCGGCGCGGAACGGCTCGCCCTCGCGGAAGCGGGCGATGGTCTCGATATGGCGGGCGCTGAACAAGGGCCGGCCCTCGATCAGGACATGGCCGAAGCGGCGCGTGCCGGCGGGCTCGACCGGCAGGACCAGGGTCGCGGTGCGGCTGTCATGATCGACCACCACCTGGGTCTCGCCGACCTGGGCGAAGGCGAAGCCGCGCCGGCCGAGCTCGACCCTGAGCGCCGCTTCCGCCTCGCTGACCCGCATCGCGTTGACCGGGTCCTGCGCGGCGATGCCGAACGCGCCCCGCAACGCTTCGGCGTCCGCCCCGGCCGCCGCCTCCAGGCCCGGCAAGGTCACGGCGCTGAACCGGTAGAGCGGCCCCGGCTCGACGTTGAGGGTGACCGAAAAGCCGCCGCCGGGCGCGGCATCGACCGCGGTGGTGACCAGCGCGTCATAATAGCCGTGGGCGCGCAGCAGCTCGGCCATCAGATCGGCGTCGGCGCGGGCGCGGCGGTCGATCTGGGCGGCGTTGGCGGCATCGCGGCGATGCTCTTCCAGCGTCGAGAGCGTCCGGAACTGGTCCATCAGCGTGGCGGTCTCGGTGCCGTCCAGCCCCGCGACCCGATAGGAATAGGTCCGCGCGGCGGCCCCATCCACACTGGCGCCGGCAATGTTGGCGTCGGGGCCGGCCGGAATCGGCGCCGCCCGGTCCGCCTCCATGTCGGGCCAGGGCACGCCGAGGTCGGGCCATTCCTCGAGCGGCGCCGACGGGTCGAGCGGCCGGTCGACCTCGTCGAGCGGATCGGGCGCCTGGGCAGGCACAGGGTCGGGCGCTTGCGCGAAAGCTACGGCCGGACAGAGGATCAGGGCAAAAGCGGCCGACAGCGCGGCTGCACGCCGCCCCGCAACGACTTGCAACATAAGGAAAGACGCTAGCGGTCGCGGGCGGACCGCGCCAGCGGCGATTTCGTCTTGTTTCTCAATGCACCGTGGCGTCGGCCCTGTCGGATGAGGACAAGAGCTCGATCATCCGCCCGATCTGCCGCCAGCGGCAGAAATGGACGAGGTTGCCGAGGCCGCGGCTGTGGTTCGCCCGGGCCGCCGCCTCGAACGCCGCATGATCGCCGAACCGCGCGATCAGCTCCGCCGCGTCGGCCGCCGCCAACGCATCGGGAAGGTAGACGGGCTGCTGCACCACTTTCCTCTTCGTCTTATCTTGTCCGGTCCTTCTAGCGGCCCGACCTTTCGAAAGACGTGAGAGCCATCGTCAACGCGCGGTAAACCACGCTATGGAGCGCAAGGAGGGACGGCGCATGAGCAACGAACTGGAGATCAAGTCGCCGCCGCACGCGGCCTTGCTGGTCGCGCTGGCGACCGGCGCCGGCGCGATCGGCGGCTGGCTGGTGAACGGCGCGCTGTTCGGCGCGATCGCCGGCTTCGCGGCGGGCGTGGCGATCGTCGTGCGTTACTGGCCCAGGCGCGGCGCCTGAGATTCCAGCTTGGCTGGAATGACGATTCAATGCGGGTCACCCCGTGATGCGGAATTAGGCTGGCCCCCACCGCGCGGCGCTGCCATGGGGCGGCGATGGCCACCGATCGCAAAGCCCCTCGCGCCGGCGGCGTCCTGCTCGCTCTCTCGCTGCTCGCCGGCGCGCTGATCGGCGTCTTCGCCGGCCAGCCAAGCATCGGCTTCCTCGCCGGCGCCGGCATCGGCCTGGCGCTGCTCACCCTGATCTGGCTGCTCGACCGGCGGCGCTAGGCGGCGCCTAACCGATCCGCCGCCCGGTCCAGACCACCCGCCCGACGATGTCGACCGCGCCGGGATCGCAATCGGGCCAGCCCGGATAGGCCGGATTGTCGGAGCGGATCGAGACAATGCGCGCCGCCGGGCTCAGCGCCAGCCGCTTGACCACCAAGGCATCGTCGATCCTGAGCACGTAGATGCCGTCGCGCAGCCGCGCCGCGCCGTCGCCGCGGTCGACGAGGATGTCGTCGCCGTCGGCGAGCGTCGGCGCCATCGAATCGCCGGCGACGCGGATGATCGAGAGCTGGTCGGGCGCGCCGCGCGCGATCCGCCTGAGCCAGGCCGGATCGAAGGCGATGTGGCTCTCGCCGCTCTCGTCGCCGTCGAACGCGCCGGCGCCGGCCGAGGCGTCGACGTCGAGCCGCGGCACCGCCGTCAGGCCCCTGCCCGGCGCCGGCGCCGGCGCCCCGAGCAGGGATTCGGCGACGTCGAAATAGCGGGCGAGCAGCCGCCGGTCGGCCTCGGCCAGCCGCCGCGGAGTGCCGCGCTTGATATATTGCTGGATGTAGGCGGGGTTGCGGCCGATCAGCCGGGACAGGCCGGCATAATCCTCGCCGCGCTCGGCGATCAGCCGGGCCAGCGCGGCTCGTCCCCTGTCGTCCGCGAGGCCTTTGTCTTCCGCCATGGCTCCTTTCCGGCCGCCGTCGCCCGTTCGCGGCATCTCCCTCCATTATAGATAGGAATTTTCCTAGACAAGTAGGAAATGTCCTTCGACTGTCGGAACAGAACAGGAACAGTGATTCGGAGGACATCGTGCACATAAGGCGGCGTATCGAGCTTTATCTCCGGCGCACGCGCACCCCGCCGACCCGGTTCGGGCGCGACGCGGTCGGCGACCCGCGCCTGGTCTCGGACCTGAGGGGCGGCCGCGAAATGCGCGGCAAGACCGAATCGCGCGTGGCCGCCTGGCTCGATGCTCAGGAGCAGAAAGCATGACCGCCGGCGACGCGCTCAAACGCGCGCTTCGTGTTTACTTTGTAAAGTTAGGCGCCGCCGTCGCGATCGAATCGCTCGCCAGCCGGCCCTGGGCGAGCATCACCCTGTCCGGCGAGCGCCACCGCCTTTCCCTCTGCCTGCCCGGCCCCGGCGCCGCCGCGGCCGCCGACGCCTTTCTCGACGGCCTCGCCGAGCGCGACTTCGCCCTCGGCGGTCACATCCTCGCCGACATCGCCCTGGTCGAACGAAGCGAGGAGGACGAGCAGGTCCGCCTCATCCTGGAGGCGCTGACCGTGCGGGAAAGCTAGGATGGGAGCCAGCCAGTCCCCCGGCATTCGCCGGGGAACAATGCGTCCCTAGGATTGGCGGGCGGCGAGGCGCTGGAGGCTGTCGATCGCGCTTTGCAGGCGGTCGTCGGGCGCCTCGGGGAAGACCTGCGGCGCAAGCGCCTGGGGCGATGGCGGGATTGCGGGCGTGCCGCGCCGCGGCTGGCGGCGGGCGAGGCCCTGCTCCAGCCGCTCCATCAGGGCGGCGATGCTCGTCGGCATCTCGGCCGCCGGCGCGGGTTCGGGCTCGATGACGGCTTCAGGTTCCGGCGCGGCGGCGGGCTCGGCCTCGTCCAGCCAGGTCGGCACCGCCGCTCTGGGCGGCGCGGGCGGCGCCGGCTCGCCCAGATCGCGCGCGGCCGAGATCGGCCGGCGGACCGGGGCGTCGGGATGATAATCGCGGCGGCGGCGCGGCGCCTCGCCGTCCTCCGGCTCCGCGGCGGCGGGCCTGGCCCTGCCGCTCTCGAGCCCGCTCCGGTCGAGCAGGCGCAGCAGGAAGAAGACCAGGCCGAAGGTGACGAGCGCGCCGCCGAGCGCGATCGCGATCCGCGCGGTCAGGCCGAGCGGCGGCTGGGCCGCGGCGAAGAGCGAGGGCAGGCCGGTGGCGCTGACGATCTGCGACAAGACGTCCTGCGGCATGGCGAAGGCGAAGAAGACCGCCGCCGCCGCCGCCAGCCCCGCCACGGGCAGATCGAGCGCATTGCGGCCGACGCCGCGGAACATGGTCTGAAAGGGCCTCGAAGCCATTTAGGGAGCCTTACCGGTAAGCCGCTGGTAGACAGGCGCATAACGGGAAATGTTTGACGACCAGTTACGCTCGCGCTCCACGAAGCGGCGGGCGACGTCGCGGCGCTTGTCCCAGCCGCCCCGATGCTCGAACAGGCCGGCGAGCGCGTCCGCGAGAGCGGCCGGGTCGCCGGCGCGGAACAGGGTGCCGGTGACGTCGTCCTCGATCAGCTCGCGATGGCCGCCGACGTCGGAGGCGGCGACGAGCTTGCGCTGCGCCATCGCTTCGAGCGGCTTCAGGGGCGTTACCAATTCGGTCAGCCGCATCGCCTTGCGCGGATATGCGAGGATGTCGATCAGGGCGTAATAGCGCTCGACCTCGTCATGCGGCACGCGGCCGACGAAGCGGATCCGGTCCGCCGCCGGCGAGGCCGCGGCCTGCGCCTTGAGCTTGGCCTCCATCGGCCCGCCGCCGACCAGCAGCAATTGCGCCTTGGGCCGGCGCGCGATGAGGATCGGCATCGCCTCGATGAGATCGTCCAGCCCCTCATAATCGTAGAAGGAGCCGATGAAGCCGACCGTGTCGGCGTCGGTGAGGCCGAGGCTGTCGGCGAAGCCCGCATCGGCGGCGAGCGGGCTGCCGAACAGCTCCATGTCGACGCCGTTGGGCGAGACGATGATCTTGTCGGCGTCGATGCCGCGGCCGATCAGATCCTGCCGCAGCCCCTCGCAGATCACCGCCACCGCGTCGGCCTTGCGCGCGGCATAGGTCTCGATCATCTTCGTCAGCCGGTAGCGCGCCGAGCCCTGGCGGCCGGTGCCGTTGCCGACCGCCGCATCCTCCCAGAACGCCCTGATCTCGTAGACCAGCGGCAGGCCGCGGCGCCGCGCCACCGGCAAGGCGGCGAGCGCGCTGAGCACCGGAGAATGGGCATGGAGCTGGTCGGGCTGCCATTGCTCGACCAGCCTGTCGAGCCGGTCCGCCAAGGCCCTGATCTCGCGCCATTCGCCCAAAGGCGCAGGGGCCGGCTCGGGCCTGGCGGTGCGGTAGAAGGTGATGCCGTCCACGATTTCGGGATCGGGCCCCTCGGTCGCCTGGCGCGGCCCGGTCAGGCAGGCGACCTCCCAGCCCATCGCCAGTTGCGCCTTGACGATGGCGCGGGTGCGGAAGGCATAGCCGCTGTGCAGCGGCAAACCGTGGTCGAGGACATGCAAAATTCGCATGCCCTCCCCTCTGCCACGGCAAGCTTAACGGCGCGTCAATTGCTTGCCGCTATGCGGTCCCGATGCGGGACGGCGGGAATAGGCACGGATGATCGACAATTTCGCGCTCGCGCTGAGCCACGGCCTGCTGATGCTCGCCGCCTGGCGCCTGCTCGCGCGTCCCGACCTCGAGGACGACGCCGCGCCGCGCGACGCCAGAAGCGGCTGGTTCGGCCAAAGCGGACGGGCGGACGAGCGCGACGATGCGTGACCTCGTCCTCTTCGCGTTCGTCGCCGCTTTGCTGCTGTTCGGGCTGAAGCGGCCGTTCCTGTTCACGCTCGCCTACATCTACGTCGATACGGTGTCGCCACAGCGCATTTCCTATTCCTTGCTCTCCTCCATGTCGATTTCGATGGTGGTCGCCGCGCTCGCCATCGGCGGCTGGCTGGCCGCCGACAAGAAGGAGCTGCGCTTCGGCCCGCGCCAGGGGCTGATCCTGTTCCTGCTGCTCTACGTCACCTGGACCACAGCCTATGCCGACATTCCGCTCGAGGCCTGGACGAAATGGGAATGGGTGTGGAAGGCGATGCTGTTCGCGATCTTCCTGCCCTTCACATTGCGCACCAAGCTGCGGCTCGAGGCGGCTTTGCTGTTCCTCTGCCTGTCGGCCGCCGCGATCATCATCGTCGGCGGCATCAAGACGGTGGCGGGCGGCGCCGGCTATGGCGTGCTCAACCTGATGGTCGACAACAATAGCGGCCTCTACGAGAGCAGCACGATCTCGACCGTCGCCGTCGCGCTGATCCCGCTCATCCTGTGGTTCACCCGCCACGGCACCATCTTCGCGCCCGATTGGCGGGTGAAGCTGTTCTGCGGCGCCCTCATCTTCTCCTGCCTGTTGATCCCGATCGGCACCGAGGCCAGGACCGGCCTGATCTGCATCGCCCTGCTCGGCCTGCTGCTGCTGCGCGACGCCAAGCGCCGGCTGCTCTACATCGGCGCGGCTCTGGCGCTGGGCGCCGCCGCCATCCCCTTCCTGCCCTCCTCCTTCACGAACCGGATGGAGACGATCCAGGGCTTCAAGGCCGACGAATCCGCCGGCACCCGCCTCGCCGTCTGGGGCTGGACCTGGAATTACGCGCTCGACCATCCGATGGGCGGCGGCTTCGAGGCCTATCGCCAGAACCGCATCCAGGTCAGCACGACCAGCGAGGTCGGCGGCGCCGACAGCTCGCTCGCCTCCGTCCAGAGCCTCGCCGACGAAGGCCGCGCCTATCACAGCGCCTATTTCGAGATGCTCGGCGAGCAGGGCTTCCCCGGCCTCATCGTCTTCCTCCTCATCCACGGCATCGGCGTGGTGCGGATGGAGGTGATCCGGCGGCGCTACCGGCGGGTGGAGGGCGAGGATGCGTGGATCGCGCCGCTGGCGACGGCCCTGCAGAATTTCCAGCTCATCTACCTGGTCGGCGCCGTGTTCGTCGGCATCGCCTACCAGCCGTTCGTCTTTCTGCTGATCGCGAGCCAGATCGGCTTCGACGCCTGGCTGAGCCGGCGCGAGCGGGCCACCCGCAAGGAGGGCTTCGGCCCGGCGCCGCTCAAGGGTCCGGAACGAAGGGCGATCCCAAGCCTTTAAGCGCGGATGTCTGGCGCGCTTTGCTATGTGGATGACAGCCAGCCGGGCATCACGCGCCGGCGGCATGGCCGCTATTGGCAATATTTCGACGCCGCCGGGAAGCGCATCGCCGATCGCGAGGAGATCGACCGGCTGAACGCGATCGGCCTGCCGCCCGCCTATCGCGACGCCTGGTTCTGCCCGAGGCCCAACGGCCACATCCAGGCGATCGGCTATGACGACAAGGGCCGCAAGCAATATCGCTACCACACCGGCTTCCGCGAGAAGCAGGAGGCGGCCAAATACGATCGCTGCGCCGATTTCGGGCGGGTGCTGCCCAGGCTCCGCAAACGCGTCGAGGCGGACCTCAGGAAGCGAAGCCTCAGCCGCGAGACCGTGGTCGCGGCCATCGTCCGCCTGCTCGACACCGGCCGGATCCGCGTCGGCAACGAAGCCTATGCGCAAAGCAACAAGAGCTACGGCGCCACCACCTTGCGCTCGCGTCACGCCAAGGTGCGCGGCCGCACCGTCAAGATGCGGTTCAAGGCCAAGAGCGGCATCGAACGCGAGCTGTCGATCACCGACGCCACGCTCTCGCGCATCGTCCGCAAATGCCAGGACCTGCCGGGCCAGAACCTCTTCCAGTTCGTCGATGAAGCGGGCGAGGCGCAGCCGGTCAGCTCGACCGACGTCAACGACTATATCCGCGACGCGACCGGCGAGGATTTCACCGCCAAGCATTTCCGCACCTGGAGCGCGAGCGCGATCGCCTTCGAGCAGATCTGCGCCGCGGGCGAGGAGGGCGTCGGCCTCAAGGCGATGCTGGAGCCGGTGGCGGAAGCGCTCGGCAACACGCCCGCGATCAGCCGCAAATCCTATGTCCATCCGGCCCTGATCGACGCGGTCAAGGACGGGCGCGGCGGGTTCGGCTTGCAATGTCCCACTGCTACCAAATATCTGTCGGGCGCCGAGCGGGGCCTGATCGCCTTCCTCGACAAGCCCAAAAGAAGGAAGGCGAAGGCGTCCTGATCCGATGAACCAGAGCGACACCCTCGAAGGCCAGGCCCAGCGCCTGTGGGCGGATGTCGCCGCCTGGCTATCCAGCCACAGCGTCCAGATCCTCCTCGGCCTCATCGCCGGGACGGCCATCGTCGCCCTGCTGCTCGGCGTGCGATGGATCGGCACGCGCATCTGCGGCACCGATCCGGCGCACACCCACTGGCGGACCGTATTGGGGCGGGTCCTTGCCGGGACCAGATTGTGGTTCATGATCGCGGTCGCCGCGAGGCTGGTCGCGAGCTATTCGCTGGCGCCCGAGGCGGTGGCGGCGACGGTCGCCGTGCTCTTCACCATCGCGACCACGCTCCAGGTCGCCTTGTGGGCGCGCGAGCTGGTGCTCGGGGTGATCGAGCATCGCGCCGGCGGGCTCGAGGAGAGCAGCGGCCTGGGCAGCGCCATCGGCATCATCCGCCTGCTCGTCACCATCGCCATCTTCGCGGTCGCCACGATCGTCGTGCTCGACAATCTCAACGTCAACGTCACCGGCCTGGTCGCCGGCCTCGGCATTGGCGGCATCGCCATCGGCCTGGCCGCGCAGGGCATCTTCGCCGATTTGTTCTCGGCGCTGTCGATCATCTTCGACAAGCCGTTCCGCCGCGGCGATTCGATCCGCTGGGACACGACTTCGGGCACGGTCGAGCAGATCGGGCTCAAGACGACGCGGGTGCGCTCGCTCACCGGCGAGGAGGTGGTGATCTCCAACACCAACCTGCTCGGCAAGGAGCTGCACAACATGGCGCGGCTCAACCGGCGGCGCCTCACCCAGACGTTCGGGCTGATCTACCAGACCAGCCCGGAGGTCTGCGGACGCGTCCCGGGGATCGTCAAGGAGGTGGTCTCGTCCTGCGAGAAATGCGTGTTCCTGCGCTGCGGCATGACCGGCTATGGCGCCTCCAGCCTCGATTTCTCGTTCGAGTTCGACGTCAAGTCGGAGGTCTGGCAGAAGGTGTTCGAGGCGCGCCATCAAGTGCTCGTCGCCCTGCTCGCCCGCTTCAACGAGGAAAAGATCGAGTTCGCCTATCCGACCCAGGTCGGCTTCACCGCGGCGCCGGACGGGACGCTGATCATGCCCTATCCGCCGGAAGAGACTTCGACGAGCACGACCGAAACCCGGTAGCGGCGGCGATACCAGAGCCAGCGGTGCGCCCGCGCCGCGAAGCTTTTCGGGCGGGCGAAGACGATCAGGCCGAAGCCCAGGGTCCGGCCGAGCTCCGTCCAGAAGCCCGAGCCCCGCGCCTTCATATCCTCCTTGTAGGTGCGCCCGGCGACCTCCTCCGCGAGCAAAGGCGCGCTGCCCCCGAACGCCGCGGCGAGCGCGGCCGGCGAGGGGCGGTAGCCGGTGTCGATCGGATCGGCATGATAGGGGAAGCTCGACGGCACCGTCGCCAGGATCAGCCCGCCTCCGCCGAGGATCTCCTCGCACGCCGCGATCACCGCGTCGCGGTCGCGGACATGCTCAAGCATGTTGGCGATGAGGATCGACCGGAAGCCCTGCGCCTTGAGCGCGCGCCGCACCGCCGGATCGAGGATGTCGCCGGCCAGGTCGACTCCGTCGGCCGCCTTGAGGTCGCTGTGGAAGACGGCGATCCCGGCCGCCGCGAGCGGGGCGAACAGCTCGCGCGCGATATGCGGCTTGGCGATTTCGCGGAAGGCGCGCGTCGAGGAGCCCAGGTTGAGCAAAGGCGAGATCCCCTCGCGGGCGAGGAGGATCTCGCGCAGGCGGATCGCTTCGGCCTCGAACATGGGCGCAGCAGTGACGCCGCGCCCCGGTTCGTCAAGCCTAGGCGGCCTGCCGCAGGCCCTGCGCCTCGATCATCGCCATCCAATTCTCGATGGTGATCGCCGAGACATATTCGCGCTGCATCTCGTCGGTCAGCACTTCGAGCATCTGGCAGCCCTCGACGAAAATCTCGATGACGCCGAAGACGCCGCCGCGCTTGCGATATTTGGCGGGAAAGCCGTAGCGGTCGCACATCTCGGCAATCTCGGCCTCCTTGCGCCTGGTGCCGATCGCCATGTGGGTGGCGTTGTGGCGGCGCGGGGCGACGCGGACGCCGGTCGCGTCATTGTCGCCGGGGACCGAATGGATTTCGGTGCCGCGCGGATAGACTTCGATCATCGTGCCGCGCTCGTCGCCCGACAGAGCGACCCAGCTTCCGGGGGTCACCGACGGAAAGGGCGCGGCGGCGCCGTCCCAGATCTCGGCGAAGAAATCGGCGACGAGGCGGGGATCGTCGGCCTCGATGGAAACGTGAAACATCATGGGAATTCTCCTTTGGAATGGGCTTATTGGGCGGCCGCCGGCCGGAAGGCCTGACG
Source organism: Sphingomonadales bacterium (assembly GCA_034668505.1). Classification (GTDB taxonomy): domain Bacteria; phylum Pseudomonadota; class Alphaproteobacteria; order Sphingomonadales; family Sphingomonadaceae; genus Allosphingosinicella. The sequence continues at coordinate 58,178 of JAXDPD010000045.1, read as the reverse complement.
GACGAGCTGGACGAGGAACAGGAGGACGCCGGCGAACCAGAGCAGCGCCGCGACGATGGCGACCAAAGGCCGCTCGGCGAGAATCGACAGAGCGATGCCGATCGGGAACATCAATGCGGCGGGCGCGGCGAGGATGAAATGGAGGCCGGCGAGCGGGCTCTTCGCCATCTCCGGATAGAGCCGGTAGACGATGCCGAACAGCGCCAGCGAGGCCCAGCCGACCAGGTTGATATGGGCATGGACGGGGGCGAGCCGGAAATCGTGGGCGATGCCCATATAGATGCCCATGCCGACGCCCACGATGAGCATCGAAGCGGCCAGCAGCAGGAATTTCAGGTCCAGACGGTTCATGTGTCGCGCCTCGCGATTTCGTTTCGGTGGCGCGACTAGTCCGGCAAAAGCGCGGATGGGAGCGGGGAGCGACGAAGGCGAACGAGCGCTCGACGCGTCGACAAAGGCGACGGGGGGTACGACGAAACCTGCCAACCCCCGTTCGTCCTGAGCCTGTCGAAGGACCTTCCTTTCTTCCTGTCTCTCAAGAAGGACAGGGCTTCGACAAGCTCAGCCCGAACGGTGGGGGTTCTGGTTCCCTCTCGGCTTAGAAGCCCACATCCTCCAGGCTGAGCAAGGTCGCATTTCCCCCAGAGCTGGTCGTGTCCGTGCTCGTCACCCGCTCGTTGCAGAAGCGCGGCAGATAATGCGGGCCGCCGGCCTTGGGGCCGGTGCCGGACTGGCCCTCGCCGCCGAAGGGCTGCGAGCCGACGATGGCGCCGATCATCGAGCGGTTGACGTAGAGGTTGCCGACACGGGCGCTCTCCTCGACCGTCTCGGCGGCCCGCGCGATGCGGCTGTGCAGGCCCATGGTGAGGCCGAAGCCCGAGGCGTTGACGCGCGCCACCGTCTCGGGAAGCTGGCCGCCCTTCCAGGTCGCGACGTGGAGCAGCGGACCGAACCATTCCTCCTCGAGATCCTCGATCGCGTCGAGGCGGATCAGGGTCGGCGGCACGAACAGCCCTTCTTCCGGCACCGGTACCGACTTGAGGATGCGGTCCCGCATCGCCTCGCGCCGGCCCATGAGCTTGTCGTAGGAGGGCCGGTCGATCACCGGGCCGACATCGGTGCGCGGATAGGCGGGATCGCCGACGATCAGGCTGTCCATCGCGCCCGCCAGCATCTCCAGCGTGCGCTCGGCAATATCCTCCTGGAGGACGAGCAGGCGCAGCGCCGAGCAGCGCTGGCCGGCGGAGCGGAAGGCCGAGGTGATCACGTCCTGGACGACCTGCTCGGGGAGCGCGGTCGAATCGACGATCATCGCGTTGATCCCGCCGGTCTCGGCGATGAGGGGGATGATCGGGCGCGCGTCGTCGGCGATCAGGGTGCGGGCGATGGTCTTGGCCGTGGCCGTCGACCCGGTGAAGGCGACTCCGGCGATGCGGACGTCCTCCATCAGCTTCTGGCCCAGGTCGCGGCGCCCGGCGGCGAGGATCAGCGCATCCTCGGGAATGCCGGCATTGTGGGCGAGGCCGACTGCATAAGCGGCGATCTGCGGCGTCTGCGAGGCGGGCTTGGCGACGACGCTGTTGCCTGCCGCCAGCGCCGCCGAGACCTGGCCGAGGAAGATGGCGAGCGGGAAATTCCACGGCGCGATGCAGACCCAGGCGCCCCTGCCCTCGAGCCTCAGCACGTTGCGCTCGCCGGTCGGGCCGGGCAGCTCGACCGGCTGCAGATGCGCGCGCGCCTGGGCGGCGTAATAGCGGCAGAAATCGACTGCCTCGCGCACTTCGGCGAGCGCGTCGGGAATCGTCTTCTTCGCCTCCTGGACCGCGATCCGCATCAGCATGTCGCGGTCCTGCTCGAGCAGGTCGGCGAGCCGCTCGAGGCATGCGGCGCGCTCGTCGACGCTGCGCTTCGACCAGTCCTCGAAGCCGTTCAGCGCCCGGGTGACCAGCTCCTCGGCCGCCGGGCTCGTCAGCGGCGCGAAATCGAGCGGCGGCGCCACCGCCGCTGCGACCCGCTCAAGCTCGGGCCGATGGTTGAGGTCGAGCCCCCAGCTGTTCGGACGCTCCGGCATGAACAGGTCGTTGGGCAAAGGGATGGAGGGATGGCGGGTGCCACCGACGGCGGCGATCTTGGCGACCGGATCGGCGATCAGGTCGGCGTCGGTCAGGCTCTCGTCGGCGAGCTGGTGGACGAAGGACGAATTGGCGCCATTCTCGAGCAGGCGCCGGACGAGATAGGCGAGCAAATCGCGATGGCCGCCGACCGGCGCGTAGATGCGGGTGTGATAGCCCTGCTCGCGGACCAGGCTCTCGTAGAGTCCCTCGCCCATGCCGTGGAGGCGCTGGAATTCGAAGTCCCTCGCCTCGCCCGCCCATTCGAGCAGGGTTGCGACGGTCAGCGCATTGTGGGTGGCGAAAGCGGGATAGATGTTCTTGGCGGCGAGCATGTCCTTGGCGCAGGCGAGGTAGGAGACGTCGGTCGCAGCCTTGCGGGTGAAGAGCGGGTAGTCGGCGAGCCCCTGCTCCTGCGTCCGCTTGATCTCGGTGTCCCAATAGGCGCCCTTGACCAGGCGGGCGGCGATGCGGCGGCCGGTTTTCGCCCCAAGCGCGTCGGCCCAGGCGATGGTCGGCCGGGCGCGCTTGCCATAAGCCTGGATCGCCATGCCGAGCCCGTCCCAGCCCTTGAGCGCGGGCAGGCCCGCGACCGCTTCGATGATGTCGAGGCTCATCTCCAGCCGCTCGGTCTCCTCGGCGTCGATGGTGAAGGGGATGTCGAGCGTCGCGGCCAAGGCGGCCAGCGCCTCGACCTGCTCGACCAGCGCCGGGACGCAGCGTTCATATTGGGCGACTTCATAGCGAGGGTGGAGCGCCGAGAGCTTCACCGAGATGCTGTGGCCGGCGCCGGCCGCCTTGCCGACCGCGCGGATCGCGTCCTCGTAGCTCCGGTAATAATGCTCGGCGTCGGGGAAGGTCCGCGCCGCCTCGCCGAGCATGTCGAAGCTGGCGGTGAAGCCCCTGTTCTCGCGCTTCTTCATGCGGGCGATCGCCTCGTCGATATTGCGGCCCATGACGAAGATCTCGCCCATCATCCGCATCGCCGCGCCGACGCCCTGGCGCACGAAGGGCTCGCCCGCGCGCGACATCAGCCGCCGGAGCGCGCTGGCATGCTCGCTGTCCGAGGTCAGCGCGCGGCCGATGACGAGGCCCCAGGTCGCGGTGTTGACCAGGGTCGAATTGGCCTTGCCCTTGTGCGCGCGCCAATCGCCCTCGCCGAGCTTGTCGGCGATCAGGCTGTCGGCTGTTTCGGGATCGGGCACGCGCAGGAATGCCTCGGCGAGGCTGAGCAGGGCGATGCCTTCCTGGGTGTTGAGCCGATATTCCTGGAGGAACTGGTTGACCCAGCCCTTGCCCTGCGCCTCGCGCAATTCGGCGAGCATGATGAGCGCGCGCCTCTCGACGCGGCTGCGCGAATCGGCGTCGAGCGCGGCGGCTTCGAGCAAAGGCGCCAGCACCTCGGGCTCGGGCGCGCGCAGGAGCCGGCGAATGTCTTTGCGCGCGGTTGCCGTGGCGTCCGCCATCATCTTCTCTCCCGAAGTCCGTCTAGGCTTGTTTATCGCCGCGTCGCGGCCCTATGCCGTGCGCCGATTAGCGCCAGACATAGGGAGGCTCAATGCCGGTCGCCAGCATCGAAGAAATCCGGGAGCGGGTCGGGACCGAGATCGGGGTGTCCGACTGGATCCTGATCGATCAGGCGCGGATCGACGCCTTCGCCGAGGTCACCGAGGATCATCAGTTCATCCATGTCGATCCGGAGAAGGCGGCGAAGACGCCGTTCCGCGGCACCGTCGCGCACGGCTTCCTCACGCTTTCGCTGCTCAGCCGGATGGCCGACGGCGTCATGCTCCACCCCGAAAGCCTGCGCATGGCGGTCAATTACGGGTTCGAGCGAGTCCGCCTCATGGCTCCGGTCAAGGCCGGCAAGCGCGTCCGCGGCCATTTCAAGCTCGCCACCGCCGAGGAGAAGCGCGCCAGCCAGTGGCAGATCACCTACCAGGTCACCGTCGAGATCGAGGACGAGGAGAAGCCCGCTTTGATCGCCGACTGGATCGGCTACATGTTCATCTAAGACCGGGGACAGTTACCTAAGTGTCCCGGGGACACTTAGGTAACTGTCCCCATATCGAAAGGGATTGCCATGACCCGCGATGCCGTCATCGTCTCCACCGCCCGCACGCCGATCGGCAAGGCCTATCGCGGCGCGTTCAACGCCACTCCCTCGCCCACACTGGCCGCCCATGCGATCCGCGCCGCGGTCGAGCGCGCGGGCGTCGACCCGGCCGAGATCGACGACGTGGTGATCGGCGCCGCCCTCCAGCAGGGCGTGCAGGCGACGATCGGCCGCACCGCCGCCTTGCGCGCCGGCCTGCCCGTCACCGTGCCCGGAATGTCGATCGACCGCCAATGCGCCTCGGGCCTGATGGCGATCGCCACCGCCGCCAAGCAGGTGATCGTCGACCGCATGCAGGTCTGCGTCGCCGGCGGCGTCGAATCGATCTCGATGGTGCAGACCGCCGAAATGCGCCTGGGCGGCGATCCCGAGCTCGTGGCGATGCACAAGGACGTCTACATGCCGATGATCGGCACCGCCGAGATCGTCGGCAAGCGCTACAATATCGCCCGCGACCGCCAGGACGCCTACGCGCTGCAGTCGCAGCAACGCACCGCCGCCGCCCAGGCCGCCGGCAGGTTCGACGACGAGATCGTCCCCGTGACCGCGACCATGTCGGTCAAGGACAAGGCGACCGGCGAGGTCTCGACGCGCGAGGTCACCATCACCAAGGACGAGGGCAACCGCGCCGACACCACGCTCGAGGGCCTGCAGAGCCTGCAGCCGGTGATGGGGCCCGACGCCTTGATCACCGCCGGCAATGCCAGCCAGCTTTCCGACGGCGCCTCGGCCTGCGTGATCATGGAGGCGGGCCTCGCCGCCGAGCGCGGCCTCAAGCCGCTCGGCCGCTATATCGGCATGGCCGCGGCCGGCACCGAGCCCGACGAGATGGGCATCGGCCCGGTCTTCGCGGTGCCGAAATTGCTCGACCGGTTCGGCCTCAAGGTCTCCGACATCGACCTGTGGGAATTGAACGAGGCGTTCGCGGTCCAGGTGCTCTACGTCCAGGACGTGCTCGGCATCCCCAATGACAGGATGAACGTCAATGGCGGCGCCATCTCGATCGGCCACCCCTACGGCATGTCGGGCGCGCGGATGACCGGCCACGCCTTGATCGAGGGCAAGCGGCGCGGCGCGAAGTACGTCATGGTGACGATGTGCGTCGGCGGCGGCATGGGCGCGGCGGGGCTGTTCGAAGTCCTCTAGGGCCCTGTCGGCGGCATGACCTTTTCCTGGCCTCATTTCTTCCACGCCGAGCCGGGCGCGAAAGCCGCCGGAGGCGGGGCGAAATATCCCGCGCTCGTCCTCGCCACCTGCATCCTCGCCTCCAGCCTCGCCTTCATCGACGGCTCGGTGCTCAACGTCGCTCTGCCCGCGATCGGGCAAAGCTTCGACGCGCATACCGCCGAGGTGCAATGGGTGATGAACGCCTTCACCTTGCCGCTTTCGGCCCTGCTGCTGATCGGCGGCGCGGCGGGCGACCTTTACGGGCGCCGCCGGATCATGCTGCTCGGCATTGCCCTCTTCACCCTCGCCTCGGTGCTCTGCGCCGTCTCGCCGAGCCTCACCCTCTTCCTCGCCGCCCGCGCATTGCAGGGGCTGGGCGCGGCGATGCTGCTGCCCAACAGCCTGGCGACCTTGAGCGCATCCTTCTCGGGCGAGAAGCGCGGCCGCGCGGTCGGCACCTGGGCCGCGGCCGGCGCCATCGCCGGCGCCATCGCGCCCTTGCTCGGCGGCTGGCTGGTCGACGATCTCGGCTGGCGCTTCATCTTCCTCCTCAACATACCGATCGCGCTTGGCGCCATCCTGCTCGGCTGGCTCTACGTGCCGGAGAGCGCCAATGAGAAACGGCCGCCGCCCGACTGGCTGGGCGCGATGCTGGCGACTTTTGGCCTCGGCGCGCTCACCTTCGGCCTCACCGCCTGGTCGGCGACCGACCGGGTCGGCGCCAGCGGCGGCGCGACGCTGGCGACCGGCGTGGTGCTGCTCGCCGCCTTCCTCTGGGTCGAGGCGCGGCGCGGCGGCGAGGCGATGGTCCCGCTCGCCCTGTTCGGCTCGAAGGCGTTCGTCGGCCTGACCTTCTTCACCTTCGCCCTCTACGGCGCATTGGGCGGGATGATGCTGCTCCTGCCCTACACGCTGATCGAGGCGCTTCACTATCCGGCGACCATGGCCGGCCTGGCCGTCCTCCCCTTCCCGATCATCGTCGCTTTGGGTTCGCCGATGATGGGCAAGCTCGCCGCCCGCATCGGCCCGCGCTGGCCGCTGACCATCGGGCCCTTGTTGGTCGCGGGCGGCTATGCGCTGGGGATGCGGATCGGCGCGGGCGGAGATTATTGGACGACCGTCCTGCCCTCGATCCTCGCCGTCTCGGCGGGCATGGCGATCGCAGTCGCGCCGCTCACCACCGCCGTCCTCTCCGCGGTCGACGAGCATCATGTCGGCACCGCGTCCGGCCTCAACAGCGCCGTCTCGCGCAGCGGCGGCCTGATCGTCATCGCCCTGCTCGGCGCCGTCCTCTCGCACCAGGGCGCGGAGCTGATCGCGGCGCTGCACGGCGCCGCGCTGGTCGGCGCGGGCCTCGCTTTGCTCTCCGCCCTGACCGCCTTCGCGACGCTCGGCGGGGTGCGCGTCAGACCTTCGCGCGGAACGGGGTGAAATCGGTGCCTTCGTCGTAGACGTCCACGCCCTCCCTGCGCTTGAGCCAGCCGACCGCCGCGTAGGTGGCTGGCGTCAGGATCGCCTCCCAGGCGACCTTCAGCCCCCATTGGGTGAGGCCGAGCCAGACGATGGTCTCGGCGTCCATCGCGCCGAAGAAGGCGACCGGATAGAAGATCAGGCTGTCGACGCCCTGCCCGGCCACCGTCGAGCCGATCGTGCGGGACCAAAGGTGCCGGCCCTTCGTCCGGATCTTCATCCGCGCGAGCACGTAGGAGTTGACGAACTCGCCCGCCCAGAAAGCGAGGATCGAGGCGAAGACGATCTGCGGCACCTTGCCGAAAATCTGCCGATAGGCCTCCTGGCCGTGCCAGCTGCGCGCCGGCGGCAGCGCCACCACCACCATCGCCATCGCCGCCATGAAGACCAGGCCGGCAAAGCCCGCCCAGATGCAGCGCCGCGCCCGCGCAAAACCGTAAACCTCGGTCAGCACGTCGCCGATCACATAAGAAAGCGGAAAGAACAGGATGCCCGCCCCGAACGCCCACTCGCCGCCGCCCGCCAGCGGAATCGCGGCGATCTTGCCCGCGCCGATCACGTTGGAAAGCAGAAGGACGGTAACAAACGCCGCCATCACATAGTCGAAATGGCGCAGCGGCCGCCCCGCCAGCGCCGCCGCTTCGACCGTCTTGATCCCGGGCCCGTCCACGGCCCCCTTATCCGGCAGCCGTCAGAGCCCGTAAAGCCCGCTGCCGGCCATGTTCCTGGTGAAGAGCGCGATGCCTTGGGCATTCTGGCTCCACAGCGCATTGCTATAGTCGCCGACCATCTCGGCCTGCTGCTCGATCATCGCGTCGTCGAAGCCGGTCTCGCCGTGCGTGTAGACATACATGGCGTCGGGATTCCCCCCGGCCCTCAGCAGGTCCCCGCCGTAGCGCAGGAAGAAAGCCGCCAGGCCCAGCTCGCCATATTGCCAGACATGCGTCATTTCATGGATGAAGCTCCTGCGGTTCCGCCCGGGCGCGGAAAAGTCCGGGCAATAATCCGCCTTGAAATAGACGGTCGAGCCGACGGTGATCGCAGGATTGCCTTTGGCGAAGGCCAGGTGCGCCAGAGGTTGACTGCCGGGCCCGTCGCTCAGCGTCACTCCGTCATATTCGATCTCGTCGCCGAAAGCGGCCCTGGCGAGCGCGATTTCTCCGGCGGTCAGCGTCCGTTGTTCTCCCATGACTGGCCTCCTCCCGACCTCGACCATAGCAGCCCGGGCCATGAATCGGAATTCCGATCTTCACCAAAGCGCGCTAGGAGGCGCCCACGCGCCCGTAGCTCAGTTGGACAGAGCACGAGCCTTCTAAGCTTGGGGTCGCAGGTTCGAATCCTGCCGGGCGCGCCAGCCATTTCAATATTTGGGGGGTTTCGGATCTTTGCAGAGGAGCCCAAATTCCTGCTGCATTTCCGAGGCTTGGCGACTCGCTTCCGGCCATTCGCGGCCAAGAGACGATTTGTCCGCACGGACAAGCCCTGGGTCCAAACTATATGTTTGCCGTGATAAACTGGCCAGAATTTTGCCAACTGCCTACTAATTGACAAATAAAGACATACTCACCCTTCTTATACGACTGGATCATCGTTATGATTAAGGCTTTGATGATCGACGTCGATGGCGTCGTGATCAGAGGTAAATCAGGTGACGGGGTGCCATGGCATGCTAGCCTGTTCGCGGACCTCGGTATTCGTTACGATGACTTGCAAAGCGAATTCTTCGCTATCCACTGGCGAGACGTGATGATCGGTCGCGCCGATCTTCGGCACAGCCTGGCGCCAGTGCTGGCGGCGATAGCTCCCAACGTCGGGGTCGAGGATCTCATCGCCTATTGGCATGCAAATGATGCGGCGCTTGACCGGGACGTCCTCAATGCCGTCGAGCGGAAGCGGCAACGCGGGCTCCGGGCCATGCTGGTAACCAACCAAGACCATGACAGGAGCCGCTACCTCTGGCGCGACCTTGGCCTGGAACGCCATTTCGACGACATGATCTATTCGGCTGCTCTCGGCTTTCGCAAGCCGGAGCCCGGTTTCTACAGGGCCGCGGCCAAACGGACCGCGCTCGCCCCCGAGGCTCACTTGCTCATCGACGATACCGAGGAAAACGTGCTCGCGGCGCAGGTTGAATGCTGGAAGGCGATAAAATGGGACCGGCAAAGCGATCTGGATGAACTGCTTGCGTTAGACTTTTGATAGAGCAGATCGATTGCCGCCTGTTATTATCTGCATCGATTTGAATCGCGCATCTAATCAAACTGCTTGCTTCTCGGATACCGACCAGTAATCTTCCCAGTGAAGGACATTAAATCTGTCCTTGGGGGGAAAATGGAAAGAGGCCTTAAGGCGCTCGTGCCCGAGCGCATGACCGAGACTGCCTATGAGCGGCTCTATGAAGCGGTCAACACGGGACGGTTGATCGGATTCGTGGGTTCCGGGCTCTCGCTCGTCTACGGAAACCTTACCTGGGAACAGTTCGTCAAAGAGGTGATCGAGCGCCTGAAGGCGCAATTGGAGCCGCTGCCCAAGGGATTCGAGCAACTGGCCCAGCGGATCAGGGCCGAGCTGGTCGCGATCGAATGCGAGAGGGACGATACCGTCATCGTCCTCGAATTCGTGCGCCAGGCCTTCAAGGTCGTCGATCAATCGCAGCGCGCTCAGCCCGACACCGCCTTCAAGAAGGCACTCGGCGAGATTTTCGAAAGCGACAAGGTGTTCGTGACGAACGCCCTCGCGCAGCGCCTCAGAATGGCGGGGATCGAGCTAGGAGAATTCGACAAGAAGGTCGACACGACCAAGAAAAAGGACGACTCGACCGAGCCCGATTTCTTCGCCGAGGCGCAAGTGCGCAAAGAGATCGATCTGGCGAACGTTTCGATCCGCGACGCTTTGTACATGCTCGCCTCCGACGTCTACGATACGCGTGCCATTATCGGTCTTGCGGGCGCCGCCGAAGGCGATCCCGATGCGTTCAACACCTTATTCGGACCCGATAGCGTCGAAGGAGCCAGTTCCCGGCTTCGTAAACGCCAGTGGATCCAAAAGGCGCTGGCGGTCCGTGTCGAAGCCGATCGGCAGCGCAGAAGTTCGCGGCTGCCAACCGACCGCCGCAGCTTTTTCGCCCTCTTCCTGGCGAGAGTGGTGATGAAGGACGGCAAGGCCCGCATCGACAATGTGCTGCCAAGGGTGGGCGATCAGGCCGGAGACCTGGCACCGCCGCGTCCTTTGCTCGATCCGCTGAACGAGCTCTACCACGATCTCGGCATCCGCCGCTATTTCACCACCAATTACGACTTCGACATCGAAAATCTCTTCATGTTCGACGACGTTCGCGAGATCGAACGCATGCCTGTCTCCGCCGAGGACCGTGAAAGCCTGTTCGCCCGGCCCGACTTTGCGCGGACGCTCGACGGCGCGGCGCTGACCCGCCACCGGCCGGACGGCGTCCGGGTGCGCAGCGACGTCAACGACGGCAAACACACTGCCCCGCTGGTCGAATTCGGGCTCGGCTCATCGGACCACGCCATCCACATCTTCCACCATCACGGGCGGGTCGATCTGCCCAAGACGATGATCGCGGCCGACGGCGAATATAATCTCATGTACCGCGCCGATGGCCTGAACCGCCAATCGCTCGACCGCGCTTACGACGCGATGATCGAGGGCAACCCGATCGCCTTTCTCGGCTCCGGCATGAATGAGGAGGAGCTGATCCGGACGCTGAGGATGCGGATCAGCAACAAGCGCTCGCCGCTCGACGCGCCCGTCTTCGTGTTCCGCGCGGCGACCAAGCCACCGGCCAGCCTGATGCGTGAGCAGCTCAACCTCGCGACCAAGCTCGGCGCCCACGTGATCCATTACGGACATACGAGGCGAGGAACCGGCTATTCGCTGCGGACGCACTTCATGATGATCGACATCCTCGCCGAACGCTTCCAGCCCGACGACGCCAGAAAGCATGCCGCAGTGCTCGCACAATATCAGGAGTGGACGCCGAACATCGCGCTGGGCGACAGCAACGAGGAGGTGCTTGAGAAAAAGAAGCTCATCGAACTTCTCGACAAGGCCGCCACGAAAAAAGCCCCGGACACGCTTCGCCAGCGGTTTCGCTATATCTGGGAGCTGGATTTCGACCGCCACCTCATCCCCTGGCTGATCGGAACGGAGGGGACCAGGTTCGCGAGGCAGGTGAAGACGGCGGTGAAGGCCGACCTCAAGCACGCGCCCGCCCCGCTCGGCCCCCGAAGCGGCGCGCCGATCGAGGCGACCGACCAGAATCGGGGCCTGCGCGCGCGGGCGCTGGCGCTCGATTATCTTCGGTCGCTCTCGGTCCGCCTGAACACCTCGGCGCTCCGCCACGAATTGCGGCAGATCAACCGCGAATCGAAGAAATTCTACCACCGCAAGGCGCGCGCTTTGATGCCGCGGCGCGCCGGGACATTGGCCGGCGCCGGCAAGAAGGAATGGTCGCGCCATCTCACGCCGGACGATTTCTGGCGGGAACAGGAAGCCTGGCTTCCCAAGAATTGGCACTGGGTTCGGCTTGGCTCGCCGCGCGACGGCCTGGCGGGCGAAGCCGATCATGCGGCGGACGGCGCCGCCGTCTATGCCAAGCTGCTCGATCAGCGGCAGCAGGGCCCGCTCTTGCGCGAGGTCGTCATCGGCGAGCGCGGCACACGCAAGGGATCGTTTCTCCAGCAACTTCAGGTCGACCTTCGAAACAAGAGGGACGATTGGCTGATCGCCAATTGCTGCTACGGGCAGGAGGCCGATTCCATTCTCTCTCTGGTCGATGCCTTCCTCAACAACAGCGCCGGCGCCGAAGCCAGCGCCGCGCGCCGCCCGCGCCGCCTTCGGATACTCGATTATGCGGACGCGACACGCCGGCCGCTCATCGTTCTCGGCGCCGTCGATCGGCTGTTCGGGATCGAAAACGAGCCGCTCCTGGCGGAATTCGACTGGCTTTTGCGCCATCTTCTCCGCCCGGAGACCTGCATCGACCTGGTGATCACCGCCTCGCGCCGTTGCGAAGCCTATTTTCTGAAGCTCCGGGAGACGTCGCCCAATCCTTCCATTTCGCAAGCCGGGGTCGAGGGCGGCAAAAGCGCGATATCGATCTACCGCGTCCATCCCGTGCTCCCAGCCGGCAAGCCGGAGCGATCGCTGGACGATCAGATCGCGCTCGAGCCGCTCGGCCGCGGCCTCGTGGTGAGGCTGCACGATCAATTTGCCGACCGGGAACGGGCGTGGCTCCGCGAAGACGTCCACGAAGTCGGCCTGCGCATGGCGCACAGGCCGCGCAACGCGCCGCTGATCGTCGGGCGCGAGATCGAAGCGCTGCTCTCCGACATGCCGACCAAGCAGGAAGTCGCCGAACAGGAAAAACAAGAGGAGCAGGAGAGGCAAGCTGGCAAGAAACCGACGGAGGCCAAGCCACGCCTGCGTGTCGGCCGCCTGAGCCAGGAGATATTGAAAGCGCTCGCCTTCATCGGCCTGCCGACCGAAGGCGAGGTGCTGATGTCGGTGCCGGGCGTGCGCCGCGAGCTCGACAGGCTGCTGTCGGGGGAGGCCGGCAAACGCCTGCTGGTGGCAACGAGCCCACGCCCGAGCAGCGCCGCCGAACTCCTCGACGAGTCACGGGCGACCGATACGCGCGCCCATTTCCTGGCCGCGCTCGACCACGCCATGGATCGCAACCTGCTGTGCGTGGTCGAGCCTTATGGAGAGGCCGCCAACCCGGTCGTGGCCGCCGCCCCTTCCGCGTCGGGAGCCGGCGATCCGCTTGCCACCGGCGTCGCGCCGAGCCGCGCGAAAACCGCCATCGCGAAACGCTATCGCTTCGTCCTGCATCGCGTCGTCAACCAGACGATCCGCGACCGGTTCGACGTTCCGGTGAGCGAAACCGTCCTCTCGGACAGCTACAATCTCTCGCTCTACGCCGCGCAACCCGACGACGCGCCAGCTTTCAAGCCCGAATTGACCAGCGACATCGAGCAGCTGGCGGATAATCTGATCAATTGCTGGAAGGACGTGACGCTCTGCAAAGAGCTTGCCGAACCCGTCAAGAAGCTGCGCGATCAATTGCTCAGCGAGGAGATTTATTCCGCCAACGCCCTCATCCCGGATCTGCTGCTGCGCACGAAGCGGTTCGCCCGCACCGTACAATTTCTCGATCCCGCGGTCACCGGCGGGCTTCGCGCCGCCGGCGGCGTGATCAGGGGCTTCTTCTCGGCGGTAAACCTGCTCGCACTCGATCTCGGCGATCCCGGCGGCAAGATCGGCGATGTCGGCGTGATCAGCGCCCACAAGGCCCGGATCAGGCGCCTGCTCGACTTTGCGCTCGAATCCGAGGCGGCCCGAAAGGACTTCAGAAATCAAATCGCGGGCACGGCGAAGAAGGCCTTCAAGGATCGTCTCGAACATATCTTCGACGTCCAGGTCTGGTCGCCGCTTCTGCCGGGGGACAAGCCCGTTTCAGCCAGCAGGCGCAACGGTGGAGCAAAGCCCGGCAGCGATGTCCAGCTGGCCCCCCATTCGCGGCAATTGCTGTGGGATCGATCGGTGACGCCGAAGGACAAATTCGAATGGCCCGACAGCAGCGGCGTCGCCCTCGATACATGGAAGCAGCTGCGCAAGGTGACGGGCACCTTGCTTTCGGAGCCCAGCCCGAAGCTTCTCAGAGAGCCGATCGATCGCCTGCTGGTCTTGCCCGACTCCGCCGGGGACGCCGGGCATGCCGAGCCCGCCGCGCTTCTGAACACCGAGCCTTTCTATTCCGAGGAAATCGTCTGGCTGCTCAACGAGCGCGCGATGTTGTCGCTGGCGCAGGGCGACCTCTACGCGGCCGCGACCGGATTCGAGCTCGCCTTCAACGCGAACATGAAGGTCGAGGGGCGTACCCGCTATTATCCCGTCCGCTGCCGGCTGTTGCTGAATCGCTCGCTCCTCTGGATCGAGCGCGGCAAGATCACCGAAGCGCGCCGTTGCCTCAACGAACTGCATCAAGGGCTTGGCGCCACCCGCGACGCATTGTCGCTCGACTATCGCGAGGGCAAGCTCGTCCACGCGCTGGCGATCGGCTATCTGGGCCTGTGCGATCAGCTCAACGGCTTCATGAAACGCGCAGAGACGGCCTACCGGACCGCGCTTCACAAGCTGAACCAGCTTCGCGAGCAGCGCGCGATCGCGATCTTCGAATTCCATCTGGGTTCGTTGCTGCATCAGGCCAATCGCGCCGACGGCGACGAAGCCGCGGCCTGCTTCACCCGGGCGATAGCGGCGGCCGAAGGCGGCCGGCATACCGACATCCTGTACCGGGTCCGGATCGGCCAGGCGCATAACGCCCGGATGCGAGGCAAGCTCGACGCGGCCGCTTCCCGCAGCATCCTCGCGCGCGCGATCGAATATGGCGACAAGCTCGACATGCATCGCGTCGCCGTCGAGGCTTTGAGCGCGAGCATCCAGCTGCGCCTCGAACTGGGAGACGTCGATGCCGCCTCCCACGACTGCAAGCGCGCGCTCGCGCTGGCATCCCAATATGGCATGACCTTGCGGCGTATCTGGCTGCGGGTGATGACGGGCAAGGTCTATCTGGCGCGCAACGATCTGCCCAATGCCGAATTCATGTTCGAGCGGGCCATCGAAGCGGCCGAGCGGGTCGGATTCCAGCGGGCGATCGAGGTCGCCAGCACCAACCTCATGTCGATACCCGGGACCAATTGACCCGCCTTGCGAGAGCAAGACGATCCGGGCCGTCCGTAGCGGCCGCGCGACAACTGCATTCATGATGCTCGACAGCGGACATATCGGCGACTGCAGCGAAATCTACATTACGGAACATCCAGATTATTGTATGACGATCGAGTCCATTCAGCGGGCTCGACTCGATTCGATGTTCTTCGGCTGATGACTTCAGGACTGTCGTCCAGTTGCGTCGCTTCGCTGATTTATTTCCGGGAGGGGCCAAGAAATGCTTTTTCCAAGCTTGCCGATCGATGCGAGCGTGCGCCACGCGCTTCGCCTCAATCCCGAGGCCGGCCGCCTGCTTTCGGAATATCACGAGCAGGTTCTGCGGGGTCCCTCGCCGCTGGAGGTTGCGGATCGGGAATTGATCGCCGCTTACGTATCCGGGCTCAATCGGTGCAATTTCTGTCGCGGCACGCACCAGGCGACGGCGGAATTCTTCGGGGTCCCGGCGGGGCAGGTCGACGCGCTCCTGGCGGATGAGCAGCTCGAGGCCGCGCGAGAAGATTTGCGCCCGCTTCTTGCCTATGCGCGCAAGCTGACGCTGGATCATCAGCATATCGCCAAGGCCGATGTCGAGCGCGCCTTCGAGGCGGGCTGGTCAGAGCGCGCGTTGCACGACGTGATCCTGATCGCCGCGACCTTCAACTTCATGAACCGTTTCGTCCACGGCCATGGCATAGAGGGGGACTCGGCTCTCCATGTCGAGCGAGGCCGTTATCTCTTCGACCATGGCTATTCCAACGTCGCAAACGCCCCTCTGGAATAAGGTGGATCGGCGCCCTGGTCGGCGCCTTGCTGAACGCGTCCGCCGGTGAAGCATATCGCGATTGCGACGAACCAGCGCCACAGGCCGCGCGGCTGCATCGCTGGGACGCCGGCTGTCCGCGGCCTACGCCAAGGTCGACCTCCACCCCGATCTGCCTCCGCCATTACGACCAGGGATCGTCGCCAAGCGCCGCGCCGTTGCTCGCGACGACCTTGGCGTAGAAGAGGCCGCTGTCCTTGGGCGTGCGCGCCTGGGTTTCGAAATCCACGTGGACGATGCCGAAGCGCTTGGAAAAGCCCAACGACCATTCGAGATTGTCGAGCAGCGACCACGCCATGTAGCCGCGTATGTCGGCGCCCGCCTGGATGGCGGCGTGGACGGCGCGCAGGTGACGGTGGAGATAATCGACGCGCAGCGGATCGCGCAGCCGCCCGCCTTGCGCCGTCGGCGGATCGAAGAAGGCCGAGCCGTTCTCGGTAATCGTCACTGGCGGATTGCCGTAGCGCTCCTTCACCCAGAGCAATGTGTCGGTCAGGCCCTGCTCGTACACCTCCCAGCCGGTCTCGCTGTAGGTGGCGTGCGGCTGGCGGACATAAGCGGCGCCGACCGGCCAGGTCGCGGGATCGTCCTTCATCAGCCCTCGCGTATAATAATTGACGCCGAGCCAGTCGGTCGGCTGGGCGGCGAGCGCCAGGTCTGCTTCGCTCCAATCCTGCCAGGCGTCGCCGAATATCCCGCCAAGCTCGGCCGGGCAGCCGAGGCCGTAAGCGGGGTCGAGATATTGGCGGTTCATATAGGCGGCCGAGCGCTCGGCGGCCGCGCGGTCGGCGTCGCTGCCGGAGGCGGGATATTTGGGCTCGAGATTGACGACCAGGCCGATTTCGTGGGCGCCGAAGGCGCGGTAGCGCTGCACCGCCGCGCCATGCGCCCGCATCAGGTTCCTGGAAGCGATCGGCGCCTCGTAGAGGTTGCGATGGCCGGGCGCGAGCGCGCCGTGGAGATAGCCGCCGTCGGTCACCACCCAGGGCTCGTTCAAGGTCGCCCAGCGCTTGACGCGGCCGTCGAGCCTGCGGAACAGGATTTCGCCATAATCGGCGAACCAGGACGCGATGTCCGGATTGAGCCAGCCGCCGCGATCGTCGAGCGCCGCCGGCAGGTCCCAATGATAGAGGGTGGGCAGCGGCTCGATCCCCCGTTCGAGCAAGGCGTCGACCAGCCGGTCGTAGAAATCTAGCCCGGCGGCGTTGACCGCGCCCGTGCCTTGCGGAAGCACGCGCCCCCAGGCGATGCTGAACCGATAGGCCTCGAGGCCGAGCGACGCCATCAGCGCGACGTCCTCGCGATAGCGATGGTAATGATCGCAGGCGACGTCGCCGGTGTCGCCGTTGGCGGTCATGCCGGGCGTATGGGTGAAGCGCTGCCAGATGCTGGCCCCGGCGCCGTCGGCGAGCGGCGAGCCTTCGATCTGATAAGCGGAGGTCGCGCTGCCCCACAGGAAGCCGTCGGGAAACTGGTAGGTGTCGGTCATGAGGACGGGGCTCCGGAGCGCGGGCTGAGGGAAAGGCTGGGTTGTGTCATCGCGGAAGGACCGCGGTGCCGCTGAGCCCGGTCAGCGCGCGTTCCTCCCCCAGGCCGAGGACGAGGCCGCCGGGCGGGGCGCGGCCTTCGAGCCGCCAGGCGACGCGCAGGCGGCGGCCCTCGGCGCGCAGGCTGTAGCTCAAGCGGCCGTAGGGAGTCCTGAGCCGCTCGACCGAAATGCCCTCGCCGGCCAGCCAGGCATCGGGAATGCCGGCGGCGAGCACCAGCGCCCGGTCGCGCGGCCGCTCATAGGCGATCATGTCGAGCAAAGCGTTGACATAGTCCGACGCGACCCAGCCGTGCGGCATGTCGCCGATGAAGCGCGGCTCGCGCGGGGCGCGGCCGACCACCTCGGCCCATTGGTTCCAGCCGGCGGGGCGGCGATCGGCCATGAAATAGTCGAACAGGCCGGCGGCGCGATTGCGCCAGCCGAGCCGGACGAAGGCGCCGACGTTGCGCCATTCATAGGGGGTGTAGGCGTCCCACGTCTGGCGCCCGTCGCGGCGGCGCACGAACTCGCGCCAGTAGCGCTCGAAGGTCGCGGCGAGCGCGGCGGCGGGGAGCCGGTGCTGGAGCCCGGCCGGAGCGAGCGCGATCGTGGTCGAGGTCGCGTCGAAATCGCCCAGGTCCGCCGCGCCGGGGATGAAGCTTATGCGATGGACCTGGCGCGCCGCCGCGAGCGAGGCGAGGATGTCGACGCGGAAGTCCTGCGCGCGGATGCCGAGCAGGCGCGCCTCCTCGGTCCGGCCGAGCGCGAGCGCCAGATCGGCGGCGTCCTCGAGCCCGGTCAGCGCCCAGAAATCGTCCCAATAGGAATAAGCCGCGCGGGCCGAATAGCCTTCGTGGCTGATCGAGGGCGGCAGCAGGCCGTAGAGCGGGCGGCCCCGCCCGACGCGGTTGGCGGGAATCCGGGTGCTCTGCCTGAGCGTTTCGATATGATCGGCGGCGGCGCGGACTCGCGGCCACAGGCGCTGGAGCCGGGCCATGTCCGGCGCGTAGAGATGGGCCTGCGCGACCAGGTGGATGAGCTCGCCATGGCTGTCATGCTCGGGCACCGGATCGGCGCCGCGCGCGTCGACGCAGCAGGGCACCTTGCCGTTCGGATATTGGAAGGGCGCATAATATTCGAGGAAGTCGATCGCCGGCCGCTCGAGGCCCATGCGCAGCAGCGCGGTCGACATCATCGCCCCGTCGCGGATCCAGGCGCGGGCGTAGGAGCGCGAGCCCGGACGCAAAGCGGGGCCCTCGCGCGTGGCGAGGATATGGGCGAGCGCGGTGCGCAAAGTGTCGAAGGCAGGGCGGGCTGCGGCGGGGCCGGTGAGGCGCACGTCGCCGAGCGCCTCGCGCCAGCGCGCGGCGGCGGCCTCCTCGGCCGCTGCCGCTCCACCCTCGGCGAGCGGGCCCGCCTCGCCGTCGAGCCCGAGGCTCAAAGCGATCTCGCGCTCTTCGCCGGGCTGGAGCATCAGGGGATAGTCCAGCCAGCCGCTGGCGAGGCCCGATTCGTCTCCGGCGACCCCGCCGCGGCCTTCGGGCGGGCCGCTGTCGAAGCGGTACATGCGGACCTCGCGGGGCCCCGGATCGGACCAGATCCGGGCGACGTCGTTCACCCCGATTGCGCGTCCGTCCCAGCTCAGGCTCCGGATCGGGCTGACGCCGCCGGCGATGTTCAGGAATTGCTGCGGCGGGTTCACCTGGAAGGGGCGCAGGTTCAGCGCCAGCCGCAGCGTCCGCGCGGCCGCGCCGTCGTTCCTCAGCCGATAGCGCGCGACCAGCCGGTGCCGCTCGGCGAAGGCGGTGATCGTCAGCCGCCAGCCGGGGCCGCGCCACGCGACCGTCGGGATCGGCAGGTCGCCGTCGCGAAGCGACTGCGCGGAGGTGACGTTGTGCCAGCGCCAGCGGCTGTTTCCTTCGACGATCATCGGCTCGATCGAAAAGCCGCCGCGGCCGACCTCGATCGCGCCGTCCTCGTCGATCAGGCCGCTCTGGCCGCCGTCGGGCGTCGCCACCAGGGTCCAGTAATTCTGCTCAGCCGTGAAGCCGCGCGGATAATAGCCGCGCGGCTCCTCGGCGGCGACGGCGGCGACCAGCGCGTTGGCGCTGGCGCCGAAGCCGAGCGGGCGCACCTCGACCTCGGCCAGCGCCACATTCTCCTCGCGCGGCCGCTGCGTCAGGATGCGGACGTAGCGCGCCTCGCTGTCGGGCATTTGCAGCCAGTCGACCGCGCCGTCGCCGTCGCGGATGGTGAGCGCCGGCCGCCAGGTCCGCCCGTCGTCGGACAGGCTGACCTCATAAGCGGTCGCGGGCAGGAACGGCCTCCGCACCCAGCGCAGCACCAGCCCGCCGAACTCGCGCCGATAGCCGAGGTCGAGAATCAGCGCCGCCCCCATCGTCGCCGTCCAGGCGGTCGAGGGGTCGCCGTCCACCGCCAGCGCCGCGCCTTCGCCGCCGTCCGCGCTCGCGACGATCGCCGGCGGCACGGCGGGCGGCTCCGGCAGCGGCACGAGCTGAAGGTCGTCGACCGCGATCCAGCCGCGGCCGCCGCCGGCGCCCGCCGCGACCACGAACTCGATCGCCGCCATCCGCCGCAAGGTCCGGTCCGCGGTCGGGCCCCAGGCGAAGTCGATCTGGCGGCGGCGCACGCGGATGGTCTGCCATTGGCCGGGCGGGACATAATCGGGCTTGCGGTGCCACCAGACATTCTCGCCGCTGGCGTCGGTGAGCTTGAGCTCGAGCGCATTGGCGGGCCCCTGGCCGCGCAGCCGGAAGCGCAATTCGAAATTGGCCGGCAGCTCCAGCGGCAAGGCGCGGCGCAGGACTGCGTAGCCCGAGCCGCGCGTGAAATCGTAATCGAGCCGGAGGCCTCCTCCGAACGGCCGCATCGTGCCGGTGACGCCGTCCGACGCCTGCGCCCGCCACGCCGCCGGCGCCGCGAAATCGTCGAGCAACCGCGGTTCCTGGGCGAAAGCCGGCGAGGCCAGGACGAGCAGAAGGAGGGCGAGCAGCCGCCTCATCCCTTGACGCTGCCGGCGAGCAGCCCCTGCAAATAATAACGCTGGAGCACGAGGAAGAGCAAAAGCACGGGCAAGATGGTCAGCACCGAGCCCGCCATCATCAGCTCATTGTCCTGGACATGCTCGCGCGACAAAGCCGCAAGCGCGACCGGCAGGGTGTAATTGTCCTGGTCGGTGAGGATGATCAAAGGCCACATGAAGTCGTTCCAGGTGGCGAGGAAGGTGAACAGAGCGAGCGTGATCAGGATCGGGGTCAGCACCGGCACCACGATCCGGAGGAAGATCCGCCCCTCCCCCGCGCCGTCGACCCGCGCCGCCTCCAGCATCTCGTCGGGGATGGAGAGCGCATATTGGCGGACCAGGAAGATGCCGAAGATGCTCGTCGCCACCGGCACCAACACGCCGGCGAAGCTGTTGATCAGGCCGATCTCCTTCAGCATCAGGAACAAGGGCAGCATCGTCACCTGGCCGGGGATGACCAAAGCGGCGACGAGCAATTGGAAGATGCGGTCGCGGCCCTTGAAGCGCAATTTGGCGAAGGCGTAGCCCGCGGTCGCGTTGAACATCAGCGAGAGCAGGGTGCCGATCGTCGCCACGAACAGGCTGTTGAGGAAATAGCGGGCGATGCCGGTGGTCTCGAACAAGGCGCGATAGGCGCTCAAGGACGGGGCCTCGGGGAGGAGCGGCGGCGGGAAGCGGCTCGCCTCGCCCGGGCTCATGAACGAGACCGAGACCATCCATAGCAAGGGGAAGAGCGCGAAGGCGGCGAGCAGGACGATGAGGGTGAGGCGCACCGCCCGGCCGGCGCGGGAGGGGCGGATCATGTCATCCCCCGGGCGCGGGCGAAGCGGTATTGGAGGGTGGTGAAGACGATCATGATCAGGAACAGGCCGAAGGCGACGGCGGAGGCGAAGCCGAGGTTCCACCATTTGAAGCCTTGGTCGTACATGAAATAGAGCACGCTCACCGTGCTCTCGACCGGGCCGCCCTGGGTCATCACGTAGGGCTCGGCGAAGAGCTGGAAATAGCCGGCCATGGTGAGGATCGAGACCAGGAGCAGCATCGGCCCGAGCGCCGGCAGGGTGACGTGGCGGAAGCGCTGCCAGCCATTGGCGCCGTCGATCCGCGCGGCCTCGTAAAGATCGTTGGGGATGGTCTGCAGGCCGGCGAGCAGGATCACCATATTGTAGCCGAAATTCTTCCACACGGCGAAGAGGATGATCGCCGGCATCGACGAGCGCGGATCGCCGAGCCAGTCGACCGGCGGCACGCCCGCGCTCTCCAGCCCGTAATTGATCATGCCGTAGCGGGTGTGGAGCAGATAGCGCCAGATCACCGCGACCGCGACCAAGGTGGTGACGACGGGCGCGAACAAGGCGGTGCGGAACAGGCCGGTGAGCCGGGAGACGCCGCCGTTGAGCAGCATCGCCGCGCCGAGCGACAGGCCGATCGAGAGCGGCACGCCGACGATGACGAAATAGAAGGTATTGCCGAGCGCCTTCCAGAACAAAGGCGTGCGCACCAGTTCGGCATAATTGGCGAAGCCGACGAACTGGGTGTTGTTATAATCGGCCAGCGAATAGAGATCGAAATTGGTCAGGCTGAGCGCGAAGGCGAGCAGCACCGGCACCAGAAAGAAAAGGCCGAGCATGATCAAGGCCGGCCCGGCGAAGACCCAGCCGGCGAGCGAGCGGCGCCTCATGCCGAGCCTCCGCGCGCCAGCATCCAGCGCCGGCGTTCGAGGATGCGGTCGGCATCGGCGTCCATCGTCTCGCGGAAGCGGGCGGGATCGAGCTGCCCGGCCACCGCGCGCTCGGAGACGATCCGCAGCTGCTGCGCGATCCGCTCCCATTCGGGCACGGCTGGCGGGGGCACCGCGCGCTCGAGCTGGTCGCGGAAGGCGGCGGCGTAACGGTCGCCTGCAAGCACCGGCGCGCGCCAGACGCTGCGCCGCGCCGGCAGATCGCCGGTCAATTCGAAGAAGCGCAACTGCACCTCGGGCCGCGACAGATATTCGACGAGTTTCCAGGCCGCCTCCTTGCGCTCGGAAAGGGCGAAGATGGCGAGGCTGGCACCGCCCGCGATCGAGGCGCCCGGCCCCGCCGGCCCCGGCAAGGGCGCGGTCATCCAATCGTCCTGCCGGGCGGGCGGCAGCCGGCGCTTGAACTCGCCGATGTTCCAGGGCCCCGAAATGTAGAAGGCGAAGCGGCCGCGCGCGAATTCGTCATGGACGTTGGAGATTTGCGTGTTGCTGACGCGGGGCGCCAACCCCTCGCGGAACAGGCCGAGGTAGAAATCCGACGCGCGGACGAAGCCGGCCGAGCGGAAATTGCCGTAGCGGCCGCCGTCGCGCAGCAAAGGCTCGGGTTGCTGCAACGCCAGCGCGAGCAAGGGCTCATATTCGTTCAAGGGCAGCAGGGCCGCATAATCGCCGGGCGCGGCGCGCGCCTTGATCGCCCGCATCGCGGCGAGCCAGCCGGCCCAGTCGGCCGGCGCCGCCGGGAAGCCCGCGGCGCGGAGCAGGTCGCTGCGGTAGAAGAGCAATCGCGTGTCGGCATACCAGGGGATTGCCCAGGTCCGGCCCTCGATGACGTTGGCGCGCAGCGGGCCTTCGAAATAATCGCCCGCGGCGATGATTCGCGAGCCGCGCAGGCGCGCGTCGAGCGGCTCGATCGCGCCCAAGGCGGCGAGCTCGGGCACCCAGCTCGATCCCAATTGGGCGAGGTCGGGAGTCGCGTCGCCGGCGAAGGCGGTGAGCAGTTTCTCGTGGGCGGAGATCCAGGGGATTTGCTGGATCCGGACCCTGATCCCGGGATTGAGCCGCTCGAACTCCGGCACCAGCTGGGCAAGCACCTCGCCCTCGCGCCCCATCGCCCAGAAGCGCAATTCCTCGCGCCCGTCGCTGGGCCCGGCACAGCCCGCCAGCGCGGCGAGCCCGCTTATCAGGACAGTGCGGCGGCTCGCCCTCATGCCGCCAGCCAGCCGCCGGCGAAGCCCGCGCGCTCGAGCCCGCGGCGCAGATGCGGATCGCCGCGCATCACCTGCCAGACGAGGCCGCTGCGGTGATTCTCGATCATCGCCAATATGGGGCCCTGGTCGATGCCGAGATAATCGGTGTCGTACCAGCCCTTGCCCGGCACGACCCGGCCATGGACGCGGGCGACGGACGTGTCGGTGAAGCTGGGGTTGAGCGCGTCGAGAAAGCCGTAGCGGCTGTAGAGGTCCGCGCCGTGATCGCGCCGCATCGCCTGGAGCGTCGGGATGCAAATCTCCGGGGCGAAGGCGATCGAGCCGCCGACGGCGGTCGGCGCGACCGTGCCGTCGTCGAAATGATGCGGGCCGCGCGCCGAATAGGATTTGAAGACGCGCGTCCCGCCGTTCCGGCGCAGTGTCACGTCGGCCGGGCCGTCGCAGGCGGTGAGGCCCCACAAACGCGGGCCATAGCCGCGCCAGTCCATCGGATTGGCGCGCGCATAAGCCGCCTGGGCCAGGGTCGCGCGGCGGCTATTCTCGAAATAATCGATGCCCTTGGAGCGCATGAATTCGTCCCGGATGCCCCGGAAATCGACCCAGATATGGCCATATTGGTGCCAGAACATCGGCGCGTAGCGGATATAATCCTGGCCGAATTCGTGGCCCCACAATTCCGGCAGGCCTTCGGACCAGCGCCGCCAGCTCTCCGGCTCAAGCCCATGCTCCGGCGCGCCGAGCGCCATGATGTAGACCAGCATCGCCTCGCTGCGCGCGATCCAGTCATAGGGCAGGAAGCCGTTCTCCGGGTCCCAGCCGAGCGCCACCCGGTGCGGCCGCGCCTGCGTCCAGCGCCAGTCGACGCGGGCGTAGATGCTCTCGGCCAGCTCGCGTATCTCCAATTCCTCGGGCCTGTCGAAATAGCCTTTGGCGAAGAGGATGCCGCCGAGCAGCAAGGCGGTGTCGACGGTGGAAAGCTCGGTCCGCTCGAAGCGGGCGCCGGTGCCCATGTCGACGAAATGGTAGAAGAAGCCCTTGTGGCCGGTCATGCCGGCGGGCGCGTCGCCCTGCGGCGCTTGGCTCAGGAAGCGCAGGGTGGCGAGGGTCCGCGCCGCCGCGTCGCGCCGGGTCACGAAGCGGCGCTGGACGCCGATCGGGTAAGCGGTGAGCGCGAAGCCGACCGCGGCCATGCTCGCGAAGGAGGGGCGCGGCCAGCGGTCGCGGGCGAGCCCGTTCTGAGGATTGCCCGTCTCCCAGAAGAAGCGGAAGGTGCGCCGCTGCAGATCGTCGAGAAAGGCCTCGGTGCCGGCATCGGGGCGGCCGGGCGCGGGTTGGCCTGTCGCGCAGCCGGCGCCGAGGCCGGCGACGCCGAGCGCGGTCATCCTGATAAAATCGCGGCGGGTCGTCACGGCGTCACTCTTCACCTGCCCGGACCGGCATTCAAGGTGCCGGAGCCGCGACGCGCGGCTCCGGCGCACAAGCTCAGAAGCGGACGGACGCCCCGAACTGGAAGCTGCGCGGCGGTCCCGCGAGCGAATTGGGCACGCCGAAATTGGCATTGCCGCCGCAGCAGGTGAACCCGTCCGCCCCGCCATAATTGGCATGGTTGAACAGGTTGAACACCTCCGCCGAGAGGACGAGCTCGCTGCCGCTGAAGAGGGGGATGCCCCGTTGCAGCCTCAGATCGACCTGGAAGAAGTCCGGCAGGTGGTTGAAATAGCCGATCCTGAGGTGCGCCGGGTCGAAACCGGCGTCGGCATCGATCACGTTGAACGGCAGACCCGAGCTCCAGGTCAGCAGGCCCGACAGCTTGAACTTCCAGGGCAGGTCGACAATGCCGTTGACGACCACACGATGCCTTTCGTCGCCCGCATTGGGTACGAACGGATCGGCGCTGATGTTCGGGAAATCGAAGTTGAACGCATAGCCCCGCTCGCGCGAGCGGACGAAGGTGTAGGCAAGGCCGACCCCCCAGCCCGACGCCCGCGTATAGGGTTTGTCCAAGGTCAGGTAGACGGCGTGATAGCGGGTCGCGCGCGTGTTGAAGGCTGCGACGACGTTGCTGTAGCCGTTGGTCAGCGGAATATAGTCGTAGAAGCCGCCGGCGTTGGTCGCGGCCGACCGGTTCAGCGGCGAATAGCCGATCTGGTCGTTGCCCCGGATATAGGAATAGCTGAGCGACGCCCGGAACGGCCCCAAGCGCTGGCGCACGCCGAGGCTGAACTGGTCCGTATAGGGTGTCTTGAGGTTGTTGGGGATGGCGCGCAGCTCGCTCGTTCCCGGCGAGGTCGGATCGGCCGCGAGGCTCGCCAGCAGCGCCGCGAAGCCGGCGGGCGTCAGATAAGCGGGGTTCCACTGGATGGTCGGGCGGCCGTCGCGCGGCAGCCCGTTGGCGGAGAAGAGCAATTCGCCCGACCGATATTGCGACAGAAGCGTCTCCTCGGCGGCGCTGCGGAACAGGGCGCGGTCGTAATAGCGGCCATAGCCACCGAAGATCACGGTGCGCTGGTCGGCGTGCAAATCGTAGGAGAAGCCGATGCGCGGCGCGAAATTGTTCCAGTCGGACGGCCGGTCGCCGTTGGAGATATAGTCTTCCACGTCGAAGTAGGCGGGCTGGATCCGCGGATCCTGGCCGAGCGTCCGCAAGGCCGAGACCGCGCCGGGCGGGGTCACGAAATCCTTGTTGTTGTAGTTGGAATCGAAGTCCCAGCGAAGGCCGGCATTGATCGTCAGATGGTCGTTCACCTCCCAGTCGTCCTGGATGAAGAGGCCGACCTGCGTCGTGTTCGCCTCGACATTCGGATCGCCGCCGCCGAAGCGGACGTTGGCCGGGAAAGCGAAGGTGAGGTCGTCGCCGGGCCCGGGCCCGCGCGCGTCGCGAACGAACTCGAATTGCGGGTTCGCGTTGGGGCCGGTGCCGCCGACCCGGTAATTCTGGAAGGACACGCGCACGCCCGCCTTCAGGACGTGCCGGCCATTCCAGTCGATCTCGGTCAGCGTCAGATTGTCGCGGAACGTGAGTCCTTCCTGCTGGACGATCTGGAAGTCGGGGCGGCCG
This sequence comes from Sphingomonadales bacterium, assembly GCA_034668505.1. GTDB lineage: Bacteria > Pseudomonadota > Alphaproteobacteria > Sphingomonadales > Sphingomonadaceae > Allosphingosinicella. The sequence continues at coordinate 32,182 of JAXDPD010000045.1, read as the reverse complement.
CCGACCTGGATGACGCCCTGATAGATCCGGCCGAAGCCGGCGTTGTTGATCGCGCCGAACTGAAGATCGGACCTGAGATAGTCGATCGAGAATTCGTTGAGGAAGCCGTTGCCGTTCCAGTCCCAGCGCAGCCGGCCGGTATAAACGTCATTGTCGACGCTGGTGCCGCGCTCGAAGGCGGCCTGCCCGCCGAAGTCGCGCACGTCGTTTTCGATGCGAAGGCTGCCGCTGAGTTCCACCAGATGATCGGCGCCGGCCTGCCAGGTCAGCTTGGCGAAGCCGAGATGCTCGCGGAACGGGCTGGTAAAGCTGCCGATATATTGGGAGACGTCGAACGGGAGCTGGGCCTGGTCCGCCGCCGAACCGCCCGGAACGACGACAAAGGCCCGATCCTGGATATTGGCTTCGTAGCTGGCGAAGAAGAACAAGCGGTCGCGGATGATCGGTCCGCCCAGGCCGATGCCATATTGATAGCGCGTCAGCTGCTCCTCCGGAATGTCGAGATTGGGATTCTGCTGGCGCTGGCGGCGGAGCAGCGGGTCGGTCGCGATCATGCTGTCGTCCGAATAGAGGCCGAAGGCCTCGCCGCGGAACTCGTTGGTCCCCGAGCGGGTGACCGCGGTGATGATCGCGGTGCCGGCATCCTCATATTCCGCCTTGAAGTTCGAGGTGAGGACCCGGAACTCGGAGACGGCGAGCTGGGAGAAGGGATTGCCGCGGCTGACATCCTGGCCGACGATGCCGCCCTGGTTGATGTTGCTCCTGAGGCTGACGCCGTCGATGAAGACGTTGACCTGCGGCCCGCCGAAGCTGTCGCCGTCCGAGTTCACGCCGACGCCGCCGCCGCCGAACGTCTGCCGGTAGATGCTGTTCGTCGTGCGGATGCCGGGCGCGAGCGCGGCGAAGTTGATGAAGTTGCGGTTGCCCTGCGGCAGGTTCTCGATCTGGTCGTTGGTGACGTTGGTGCCGATCTCCGAGGTGCGGGTCTCGCCGAGCCGGGAGCCGACGACGAGGACGTTGGCGCCGTCGCCGTCGGCGGGGGGCGCGGCTGCCTCCGCGGCCGTGTCCAGGTCGAGCGTCGCATTCTGGCCGATCGAGACGATCACGCGCTGGGCGGGCCCGGCGACGCCGTCCGCGCCGGTGACGCTGACGTCGTAGGTGCCGGGCCGCAAGCCCGGCAGGATGTAGAAGCCGTTCGCGCCGACCGGCGCGCTGTGCACGGCGTTGGTGTCGACGTTGCGCGCGGTAACGGTGCCGCCGGCGGCCGCGGTATCGCCCGCGCTGACATTGCCGCGGATCGTCCCGTTGGTCACCTGCGCCAGAGCCGGCGTCGCCGCCAGCAGGGTGGTCGTGAGCAAGGCGGCGGAAAGGGCGCGGCGCACGGTCTTGAACGATCTGGATCCGGTCATGTTCTGGCTTCCTCTTCTTCGATGCTGCGGCTTTCCTGCCGATCTGAATATGTGGCGCCCGATGAGGCGCGGATGACGAGCTCGGGGGTGAAGGTGCGGCTCGCCCCGGGCGCGCCGGTGGCGAGGATTTCGGCGCAGCTTTCGACCGCCTGGCGGCCGAGCTCGGCGATCGGCACGCCGACCGTGGTCAGCGGCGGATCGAGGAAGCGGCTGATCGGAATGTCGTCGAAGCCGGCGAGGGCGATGTCGTCGGGCACCTTGAGGCCCGCCTCGCGCAGCGCCTGGAGGCAGCCGATCGCCATCATGTCGTTGCCGGCGAAGATCGCGTCGGGCCGGGGCCCGGCGAGCAGCAGGCCGGCGGCGCGGGCGCCCGATTGCTCGGAAAAGTCGCCCACCACCACCTGCTCCGGCAGCCCGCCGCAAGCGGCGAGCGCGTCGCGATAGCCGGCGAGCCGCTGCGCCGCCTCGATATTGCCGGCGGGCCCCGAGACGAAGGCGATCCGCCGATAGCCGGCGCCGAGCAGATGCTCGGTCATCGCATAAGCGCCGGCATGATTGTCGATCGCGAAGCGCGGATGGCCGCCGGCGTCGCCGCCGCTGCCGAGCAGCACGAGCGGCGTGCGGCCGCCGAGCGCCGCCGCGAGCACGCCCTCGTCCGCATAAGGCGACATGACGACGATCGCATCGACCCGAGTGCGCATCGCGCGCAGCACGGTGGTCGCCTCATTGGGGTCGCCATGGGAGTGGGAGAGCAGGAGATGCAGGCCCCGCGCCCGGGTCGCCAGGTCGATGCCGCGGATCAGCTCGGAGAAGAACTCGCCGTGAAGATCGGGCAGGATCACGCCGATCGTGTCGGTGCGCCGGGTGGAGAGCGAGCGCGCGCCGCTGTGCGGCACATAATCGAGATCGCCGGCGGCGGCGAGCACGCGCGCGCGCGCCTGCGCCGAAACCGTGCCTGAGCTGTTGAACACGCGCGAGACCGTCGCGACCGAGACGTCCGCATTGCGCGCGACGTCGCGGATCGTGGCGTTCCTCACGCGGTCCCGATCGGCGGATCATTGGGAAAGCCCCTGCCGGCCATCATCCCTCCACTGGCGCACCGTCTTATGTAAACGGTTACATTGCGGTGCCTAAGCCCGCCGCCGGGGATTCGCAAGACAGAATGTAACCGGTTTCTATCGGCGCCCGTCAGGCCGCGATCGAGCCCGGGTCCGCCATCGCGCGCGGGAAGGCGCGGCCTTCCGCATCGAACAGGTGGCAGGCCTCGGGCCGGGCCGCGAGCGTCACCTTGTCCTGCTCGGCCAGGCGCTCGCCCGGCGCCAGCTGGACGATCAGCGGATCCCTGGTCGCCGCGCTGTCGAGATAGGCGAAGCGGATATTGCCCAGCGATTCGATCAGGGTCACGCTGGCGGCAAGGCCGCCGGCCCCGGGCCGCAGATCCTCCGGGCGGATGCCGAGCGTGACCGCGTCGCCAGGCTTGGCGCTCCCCGCCGCCACGGCCGCGCGGAGCTCGGCATCGCCCTGCAGGCGCACCCTGACCCCGTCGTCCCCGGCTCCCACGACGACGCCGTCGAGGAAGTTCATCCTCGGTGAGCCGATGAAGCCGGCGACGAACAACGTCGCCGGATGTTCGTAAAGCGCGGCGGCGGTGCCGAACTGGACGACCCGCCCGCGATCGAGGATGGCGATGCGGTCGGCCAGCGTCATCGCCTCGACCTGGTCGTGGGTCACATAAACGGTGGTCGTCTTCAGCCGCTGGTGGAGCCGCGCGAATTCGTAGCGCATCCTGACCCTGAGCTCGGCGTCGAGGTTGGACAGCGGCTCGTCGAACAGGAAGACGGTCGGCTCGCGCACGATCGCCCGGCCGATGGCGACGCGCTGGCGCTGGCCGCCCGAGAGCATCTTCGGGCGCCGGTCGAGCAACGGCTCGATTTCGAGCAGGGCCGCGGCCTTGTCCACCGCGGCGGCCACCGCCGCTTTGCTTTCCCCCGCCAGCCGCAGCCCGAACGCCATGTTCTCGCGCACCGTCATGTGCGGGTAGAGCGCATAGGATTGGAACACCATCGCGATCCCGCGCTTGGCCGGCGGCAGATCGTTCACCCGCGTGCCGCCGATCAATATGTCCCCGGAATCGACCTCCTCGAGACCCGCCAGCAGCCGCAGCAAGGTCGATTTGCCGCAGCCGGACGGACCGACCAGCACCAGGAACTCACCCTCTTCGATCCGCAGATCGACATCCGTCAGGACGGCGGTCTGCCCGAACGACTTGCCGACCCGCTGCAATTCAATCGACGCCATCTTCGTCTCCCGCGATCATGCTATCATCGGCGGGACCGGCAAGGAAACACCCAAAGGCCGGCGGCGGGGATCAGGGGCTGACCCAATCCGCATAGCCGCCGATATAATTGTAATGCACCCATCCCGAGCGGCACGGGCCGGCATAGGCCCGCGCGGCGCGCCGCGCCCGGTCCACATCGCATCCGGTGCCGCGGCCGGGCGGCGCGAAGACGATGCCGAACCAATTGCCCCGGCGCACACAGGCGAAGACCGCATCGCCGTTGCGCAGCCGGGCGAGCTCGCGCTCCCGGGCCGAGGGACCGGCGCGAACCGCCAGAAATGCGTCGGCGCGGTCGAGGTTCATGATCGTCGCCGTCGAGCAGGCGGGATAGCCGTCTGATTCTCCGCCGGAGATCGGCACGGGCACTCTCGGCGCCTGCGCAAAATCCGGCTGGCCGGCCGCCCACGCCCGGAAATCCGCGATCGCGCGACGCGCGCGCGCCGAAGCGGCAGCCGGGCCGCCGCCGCATGCGGCCATGGTCGATACCGCCAGCAGATCGTAATAGTCCTGGCGCAGGCGCGACAGCGTGGGGGCCAGGCCCTTCGCCTCGGCGAGGGATTCGATGGACCGCAACGCCGTGGCGAGCGCGTTGTAGCGGGCGGCCCGGACACGGACCCCGCAGGACCGGTAATTCGCCAGCGCGCCCAAAGCGGATTTGTAGGGGTGGCTGGCGAAACGCTCGGCGGCCGGCCTGTTCTCGCCGGCGGGCGCGCTGCCGCCGGGTTGCGCCGCGAGCGTCTGGACGGCGGCGGCCCCGAACAGGGCCAGGCAGATCGTGATGCGGAAGCGGGCCATCCGCGCAGCCTAAAGCATGCCGGCGCGAATGTCCGCAAATGTCGGGGAGGGTCGTGCGATCGCGGTCTATCCGCCCCCGCTTTCGCTGGGCCAGCCGACCCTCACCAATGTCCCGTTCGGATCGGAGACGGCGAATTCGATCAGCCCCCAGGGCTTGTGCTCTGCCCTGCAATCCATCGCGGCGGCCAGCGCCTCGACGTCCTCGGCGTAGAAATAGATGCCGTGGGCGTTGCGCTCCGGATCCACCGAGCCGGGGTCGACCCGCGTCAGGTGAATGCTCGCTCCCTTGGCGTCGTGCAGGATGCGATAGCCGTGGTGCGGATAGACCGAGGTCGCCTGGAAGCCGAGCCGCTCATAAAATGCCTGGCTCGCGTCCAGATCGTCGCACGGCACGATCGCGACCGCCTTATGCCTGATCTCCATTGCGACGCTCCCGAGCGGCCTCTTCCACGCTGCTCGATAAAGCGGGCCGCGGGCGCGCACCACCTGAATCGCGCCGCATGATCGCGTTTGCATATTGGGATTCCATCTGCTTTGCTCGACAGGCGATGGATTGCCTCCGCGGGCAAGGCCCGGCGCCGAGGGGCACGCTGATGGAGCAAGCGGATATTTTGGACTCGATGGCCGAGGCGACCCTCACTCCCGCGGAGTGGGAGCGGATTCGCACGATCGTCCGCGCCCATCTGGACGGCTGCCTTCAGGAGCTCGATCGGCTCGGACTTTGGAATGCCGGCGCGCACCTTGCGTCGGCGATCGATGCGATCGACCATGAACCGGGCCGGACGCCCTGCGCGCCGGGCCCGAACAGGAAGGCGGGGACCAGCGATCCCTGCGGCGCGCTCAAATTGAGCAGGCCGGTCTCGGAAACCCGGCAATAGAGGCCGCCGACTTCGGCTCCCGCCCAGGTATAGACGCAGATATCGCCGGCGAGCGCGCGCCGCCCGACGCCGGCCGCGGTCGCGACCGGATAGACTTCCGAGGCGGTGACAACGCGCTCCTGGACGATGGAGGGCGTGAGGAGCGCTCGATCCACGGCCAGCTCCCAATCCTCCCGGCCGCACTCCCAGCCCAGCGACACGCCGCGCCCGCCCATCGAAAAGCAGGGCTTCAGGACCAGCGACCGCCGATTCTCGCGCACCCAATCGACCAGATCGACCGCCGCGCCGCGGGCCGTGGACGGACCCGGCGCGAGCAGGCGCGACCAGGGAATGTGGGCATCGATCCAGGCGCGCTCGTCCGCCTGCAGACGCAGACCCCATGATGGATCGCTCAGTACCGCCAGGAGATGCTTGCCGCTGCGCAGCACCGACGCGCCGAGGCTGTTCGCGATCCACGTCCCGCGTCGCGCGCCGCATTGCCACAAACGGTGATGCGGCGGACAGGCGGCAAGGGTCGTGGCCCAATCGACGACGATGGCGACGTCGATCTCGCCGGCCTGGTCCCGGAGCGGCCCGGCCTGTCCGAGCATGTCTTCGAGCCGGGCGAAGCGGGCCGCGAGGCCGCTTTGCCCGGCAAAGGCGACGAGCGCCTTCAGCTCCGCATTCTCCGCGAAGCGAAGCCCCGCCGCCCCGGGCGGCAGGATCACCGCCAGGTTTCCCGGCGGACGCCGCCGCGCGCGGCGGAACCCCTCGACGAGAGTCCGCAGATAGCGGTCGCGCAGGCCGATGAAGCGAAGCGAATATATATCCTGGAGCCGGGTCATCACCGGCGAGCCGAGGAAGATGTCGGCGACGCCTTCCGAGCAGAAGGCGCCGCCGCACAAGCCGGCATTATATTCGATGAACCGGAAGCGGCCGCCGCCGTCGACCAGGGCATCGAGGCGGCCAACGCTCTCGATGTCGTGATCGAGGTGGGCCTCGATCAGCGGCGCATAGGGATGGGATCCGAACAGGGAATGGCGCAGCGCGGCATCGGAGCGGACCCGCCGCTCGGCGCGTCCGAAAAGATCGAGCGCGATCCTGCCCTCGGCGACCAGCTGCCGATAATCGGACTCGCTGACGAACTTGGGCCGCAGCGTGCGGCACAGGGCCCTGCCTTCGCTCGTCAGGCCCTCGTCCGCCATCGCCTCTCCCAGGTCCCGGGCGACGGCGGTCTCGCCGAGCTGGCGGAGCACCGCCTCGCACGCCGCCGCCGGCCCGCGCTCGCGCCGAGCCGCTTCGTCGTTGCGCCTAAGCATGGCGCGGGCCGCCGGGGGTCCGCGCGCAGCTCGGGCAGGTCATCGCCGCCAGATAGCCGGCAATCTTCGCGTGGCCGCCCGCGGTCAGGCGGACGAAGACTCGCCGGCCGTCGGTCGGATCCCGGGAGCGCTCCACGAGGTCTGCTTCCTCCAGCGCGCGGATCCAGCGAAGCGCGGTCGACGAGGGCGCGCAGGATGCGATGCACAGGCTGCTGACGCAGACGCGCCGCCCCAGGCACTGCTGCAGGAAAAGATCGAGGAGCATGTCCCATGCCGGATCGCAGAAGAAGTCGGGATCGAAAAAGCTGAACCGCAAGGCGCGATTGCAAATCTCGATCTGGACCGCCCGCTCGAGACCGGCCGCCGGCTCGTCGCCCGCGCGCGTCTCCTGCCCGGGCTCGGCGAGCCGCGACCGGAGCAGGTCCACCGTCTTGGTGAGCGCCTCTATCGTTCGCTGAAGCTGCCTTGCATCCGCGGCGGAGAAGGCTGTGCGCCGCCCATCGCCCACTATCCGGCCCCCAGTATGCGGGTGTGCGAGCGGATCAGCGCCACGCGCTCCTTGTCGTGCGAGAGATTGGACAGATCGAGCGGCCCGGGCCGGTCCCAGGCCCCTTCCGGGCGAATCGCCACCATCGGATCGACCCCGAAGCGGATCGCCTCGGGGTCTTCGTCGAGGTTCGCGGCCACCTCGACATAATCGAGATTGGCGAATCTGAAGACCGGCCGGTCTTCGATCGGCCGAAAGCCGAACCGTCCCCAGAATGGGAGCAGGTCGCGGCGGGAATGGCCGTAGACCTGGGTGAAATTCTTGCGCCGGCTGTGCCGCAGCGAGGCCCGCACCAGCTCGAAGGCCAGCGGCGTCCGGCGATATTCCTTGCGCACGGCCAGACGCTCAAGCTTGGCGAAGCCGCCGAAATAGCGCAGCCTGATGCAGCCGGCCGGATCGCCGTCGACCGTGCCGAGGAACTGGCTCGCGCAAAAGTCGTTGCCGTCGAACTCCTCGTCATAGAGGCAGAATTGCTCCGCCAGATAGGTCGACGAGCGCACCGAGAAGACCTTCGCCATGTCCTCGAACGAGCGCACCAGCCTGACCTCGATCCGCCGCGCCGGCTTGCGGCGCGCGACGCGCTCCGGGAAAGTGACCAGCAGCCATTCGGGCGCATCCGGGAAAAACTCGCGCGCGGCGCGAAAGCCGATGGTCCGATGGAGCCGGACCGAGCGCGCATCGACAGCGCGCGAGAAAATCGCGCACCCCGCCGCCGCGAATTCGCGCAGGAGCCGGCCGATCGCCGCGAGCATGTTGGCGAGCTTGCCGGGCGCGAAGACCAGCCAGAAATAGAGCGCATGCGGAGTCTCGCCGGGCCCGGCGACGAGCGCGGGGTCCGGCCTGGCGCCTTCGAACCGGCCGGTGGCGATGGCTTGCGCGCCCAGAGCGTTGAGCGGCAGCAGCGCGATCAGGCCGCCCGCTTTGGCCTGCGCGCTCTGCCGGACGATCCGGAACACATCCGGATTCCGCTCCCAGATCCGGCGGACGGCCGCATCGGGCGCCAGCGTCATCGTCTCGGCGGCGCGCGCCATCATGTCGCGCACCTCGCCCCAGCCGGCGCGATCGAGCGTGATCGGCGCCCCGGCCCGGTCGATGCAGCGCTCTATCTTCGCCGAAAAGCAGCCCTTCCACAGGCCCTGCGCGGTATAGATGGAGTTGTTTTCCTGTCGCACTTGAGGCGCCCCCGCGCTAGTAGACGGCTCACCGCCGCGACACGAGGATGTAGTGGGGAAACCCAGGACGAGCGCGATCCAAAGTTCTGCACAGGGTGTTCAGCAGCGCGACACGGCCGATGTCGCGAAGCTGAGCGGCCTGCGTTGGGACGATCTCAAGGTGCTGCTGGCGGTCGCCGAAGCCCGGAGCCTTCGCGCGGCGGCGCGGCTGGCGGGCTGCTCGGTGAACACGATCCGCTCGCGCATCGAGCGGCTCGAAGAGATTAGCGGCTCGACCCTGCTCCATCGATCCCGCGGCGGGATTACGCTGACCGATGCCGGCGCCCGATTGATCGAGATGGCCCGCGAGATGCGCGCGACCATGGCCACGGGTGGATCGCCCACGACCGACGCCGTCCTGATCAAGCGCGGCGAATTGCGGATCGGCTGCTCGGAAGGCATCGGCTCGCTGTGGCTGACGCCGCGGCTGCTCGATCTCCAGGCGCACAATCCCGAGCTGACGATCAATCTGCAGAGCGACTATAATTACGCCCGCGACCGCAGCCAGGAGGTCGACCTCGGCGTGACCTTCGCCGAGCCGAAGGACCTCGATCTGGTTTCGGGCAAGCTCGGCTATCTCCACATCATGCTGTTCAGCTCGGAAGTCTATCTGCGCGAGCAGGGCATGCCGCTGACCCTCGACGAGATGCGCCGCCACAAGTTCATCGAGCAGGTCGCGCCGGGCATCAATTCGTCGATCCGCGACTTCTTCGTCGGGCAGGAGCTTCCCGCCGGCTTCATCCCGATCCGCACCAATTCCAGCCTCGCCGTCTTCTGGGCGACGGTGAACGGCGCCGGGATCGCCGCTTTGCCCACTTACGGCCGGGCGATCAGCAGGAAGCTGATTCCGGTGAACCTCCCGGTCCAGCTGCGCTTTCCCTTGTGGTATTTCTTCCACTCGAGCGCCCGCAAATCCAAGCCCGTGATGGACGCGGTGCGCTGGCTGAAGGCGGCGTTCGACCCCGAACTCTATCCCTGGTTCGGAGAAGAATTCGTGCACCCCGACGATTTCGTCCTCCAGAACGGCGATTCGAACGTCGTCTCCCTTTTCTCCAGCCTCGTGGACACCGTCGATCTTCCGGGCGCTCGGCCAAGCTCGTCCTGACGGGCCGGCGGCCGGGCGCGTTCAGGGCGCGACGACGCGGACGTGCCACCATTCCTGGAAGGCGGCGACTCGGCCGGCCTCGCCGAAGCGGCAGCGGAAGATGCCGTCGAGGTCGATCTTCCCGCCGCCGGGAATTGCGGTGAAGGCGCAATGCCAATGGGCGATGCCCTCCTCGCCGGCGCAGGCCAGGATTTGGGAGGTGAACAGGATGTCCCGCTGCCCGGCGACGGCGTTCGCCCAATAAGCGGCGATCGCATCGGCGCCCTTGATCGGCGCGTCGAAGGGCATTTCGTGATAGGTCGCGTCGGCGGTGAACAAGGCGGCCGCGGCGGCGGGTCGCGCGCCTCCCATGCCGCCTTGTAGGCGCCGAGCCAGGTGGCGAAGGCCGCTTCGTCCAGCCGGAAGGCGATTGGGACGGCCTCGCCAGCGATCCCGGCGCCCGCTTCGATCGCAGCGCGACGATCGACGCGGCCCAAGTGGCGCCGATGGTCACCTGGGGGACGAGCCCGGATCGGGTCGCGCCGATCACCGGCGCCGTCCCGGCGGACGCGGACCCGGACGCGCTTGCTTATATGGGCCTCGTCCCGGGCCGGAAGCTGGCCGGCATCGCGGTCGAGAACATCTTCATCGGCTCGTGGCGGCGGCGGCGGCGATCGCCGGGCGCCTGGCCGACGTGCGCGACCGATGAGCTTCTGGGTGCCGCGCCGGTAACCACGGCTGGCAGGACTCCCTTAACGCGATCCGTGCATTGCCCGATCCGGGGTGGGGGGCCGAGGAGTATCATGGCCAACCTGATGTTCAAATTATCGCGCGCGGTCGCCGCCGGCCGCGCCGACAAGGGCGTTCCCAGGAACCGGGCCGAGATCCTCGCCGCTTTGCTGCGCAAGCGCGCCGAGGCGCATCGCCAGGGCCTCACCGGCCAGGAGCGCAAGCTTCGCGACCAGATCAAATGGGCGCTTCCCGTCGAGAATGGCGAGCGCGCCGAAGAGCCCTCTATTCGTGGCGAAGCGCGTCGATCGGATTGAGCGCCGCCGCCCGCCGCGCCGGGAAATAGCCGAAGACGACGCCGATCAGGGCCGAGACGCTGAACGCGATCAGGTTGATCTGCGGATCGAACAGGAACGGGACCTGGATGACCGGCGCCAGGAAGAAGGTCGCGGCAAGGGCAATCAGCAATCCGATCAGCCCTCCCAGGCAGGCCAGCACGACCGCTTCGACGAGGAATTGCAGCAGCACCTCGCGGCCGACCGCGCCGATCGCGAGCCGGATGCCGATCTCCCGGGTGCGCTCGGTCACCGAGACCAGCATGATGTTCATGATGCCGATGCCGCCGACGATCAGGCTGACCGCGGCGACCGCGCCCATCACCGCGGTCAGGATGCGGGTGGTGCCCTGCAGGGTCTCCGAAATCTGCTTGGTGTCGAAGATGTTGAAATTGTCCTGGCCGGTGCGCTGGACGTTGCGGCGCTCGCGCAGCAGGGTCTCGATCGCCGACTGGACCGAGGAGGTCTCATAGCTATCGTCGACCGCCACCATGATGAAGCGGATGTCGCGATTGCCGGAGAAGCGCCGCTGCACCGCCTTGATCGGCATCAGCACGACGTCGTCCTGGTCCTGGAAGCCGCCCTGGCCGCGCGTCGCCAGCGTGCCGATCACCTCGCACGAAAGGTCGCGGATGCGGAAACGCTGGCCGACCGGGTCGTCGCGCGGGAAGAGGTTCTGCTGGACGGTCGAGCCGATCACGCAGACCGCCTTGCCGGCCTGCTCCTCGGCGTCGGTCCAGATGCGGCCGTCGGTCAGCGCCCATTGCTGGGCGGTGAAGAACTGGCTGGTGGTGCCGTTGATCGTCGTCTGCCAATTGGCGGCGTTGCGCACCGCGAGGCCCGAGGCCTGGGCCTGCGGCGCGACCGCGCGGACGCCGGCGACCTGCTCCTGGATCGCCTCGACGTCGGCCATTTCGAAATCCGGGGCCTGCTGGCCGCCGCCGCCCCGCCCGAAGCCCTGGCCGGGGCGGATCTGGAGGATGTTCGCGCCGAGGCTCGAAATCTGCTGCGCCACGGCGGCGGTCGCGCCCTTGCCGAGCGTCACCATCGTCACCACCGCGGCGACGCCGATGACGATGCCGAGCACGGTCAGGAACGAGCGGAGCTTGTGCCGGCCGATCTCCCGCAAGGCGAGGATGATGGTGGTGAAGAACATCAGACGCCGAGCCTAAAAGAAGGAAGGCCCTTCGACAGGCTCAGGGCGAACGGAGGAGGGCTCGACCCCTCCGGAGTGACGCTCGGGCCCCAAGGCCGTTCGGGCTGAGCTTGTCGAAGCCCTCCCTTTCTCTTTCGGAAGGCGCTCATGCCGGCACCCTCTCGCCCTTCTGATCGATGCTTTCCACCAGCCCGTCGCGGAAGTGGACGATGGTCCGCGCATAATCCGCCATGTCGGGCTCGTGGGTGACCATCAGGATGGTGATGCCGCTGTTGCGGTTGAGGTCGGTCAGCAGGTCCATGATCTCGACCGAGGTCTTGCTGTCGAGATTGCCGGTGGGCTCGTCGGCGAGGAGGACGTCGGGGTTGGTGACGATCGCCCGGGCGATGGCGACGCGCTGCTGCTGGCCGCCGGAAAGCTCGGCGGGCGTATGGTCCCACCAATCCTTGAGGCCGACCTTGTCCAAAGCGGCCATCGCCATTTCGCGCCGCTTCGCCTTGGGCTCGCCGCGGTAGAGCAAGGGCAATTCGACATTTTCGAGCGCGTCGGTGCGGGCGAGCAGGTTGAAGCCCTGGAAGACGAAGCCGAGATAGCGGCGCCGCAGCAAGGCGCGCTGGTCGCGGTCGAGAGTCTCGACGCGGACGCCCTTGAAGCGGAACGAGCCGATCGTCGGCACGTCGAGGCAGCCCAAGATGTTCATCGCCGTCGACTTGCCCGAGCCCGACGGCCCCATCACCGCGGCGAAATCGCCTTCCTCGACGTCGAGGTCGATGCCCTTGAGCGCCTGGAACGCCATGGCGCCGGTGCCATAGGTCTTGGTGACCTTGCGCAGCGAGATGATCGGCTCATTCGCCATCGGGCGGCCCCGCCGCGTCGCCGCCGCCGCGCCGCTCGCGCATCTGCCTGCGCCGCTCGCGCAATTGGGCGCGCTGTTCGGGAGTGAGGCTCTGGATGAAGGCGCGGCGCTGCTCGGGCGTCATGTCGCGCAGGCGCTGGCCGCCCGGGCCGCGAATGCCGGCGCCTCTGCCGCCACCGCCCCCGCCGCCGCCCTGGGGCTGGGCCTGCGGCGCCGGGGCCGGAGCCGCGGGCGCCTGGCCCTGCGCCGGCCGGGCGGGAGCAGGCGCCGGCGTGGAAGGCGGAGGCGCCGGCGCGGGGGCGGCCTGGTTGCCGTCGCCTTGGCCCCGGCCGCGCCGGCCTTCGCCGCCGCCTTTGCGCTCGCTCTTGTCCTGGGTCTGGCCGGCCGCGAGACGTGAGGTGATCACCTCCTGGCCCTCGCGCAGGTCGCCGCCGGTGACCTCGGTCACCGAGCCGTTGCTTTCGCCGACCGTGATCTGGACCGGCGCCGGCACGCCGTCGGCGCCGAGCACATAGACGGTCTGGCGGCTGCCCCGGCCGATCGAGACCTCGCGGCCGCCGCCGGCGCCGCCGCCGCGGCCGCCCCGCCCGCCCCGGCCGCCGCGGGGCACGAGCACCGAGGTGACGCCTCCCTGCTGGCCGCGCGCCGAGGCCGCGTCGCGCTCGGGCGACCAGCGCAAGGCCGCATTGGGCACGAGCAGCGCACCCCGCCGCTCGGTGGTGACGATCTCCGCCGTCGCGGTCATCCCGGGACGCAGCAGCATCTCGGGATTCTGCACGGTGAGGATGGCGGTATAGGCGATCACGCTGCCCGTCCCCGCCGCCGCCGAGGCGGAGGATCCCGAGGTCGTCGAGCCCGAAGCGTTGGCGCCGACGTCGACGCGCAGCACCTGCGCCCGGAAAGTCCGGCCCGGATAGGCGTCGACGGTGAAGGTCGCGCGCTGGCCCTCATGGACCTGGGCGACATCGGCCTCGTCGACGCGGACCTCGAGCTTCATCGCCGAAAGATCCTCGGCGATGGTGAACAGGGTCGGCGCCGACAGCGAGGCGGCGACGGTCTGGCCTGGATCGATCTGGCGGGACAGCACGACTCCGGTCACCGGCGAATAGATGGTCGCCTTGGAAAGGTTGGTCTGGGCCGAAGAGAGCTGGGCGCGCGCCTGGGTGACCTGCGCCTGCGCCGAGCGGACGCCGGCGACCGCGCGCCGGCTCTCCGCGCGGGCGGCATCGAGCTCGGTCCGCGACGGCACCCGGCCGTTCGAGACTCGGAACACTTCCTCCTGGCGGGCGAGGTTGGCGCGCGCCTGGGCCGCGGTCGCTTCGGCGGTGGCGACTTGCGCCTGGGCCGAGGCCAGGCCCGCCTGCGCCTGGACCAGCGAATCCTGCAGCCGGGCGGTATCGAGCCGGGCCAGCGGCTGGCCCTGGACGACGCGGTCATTATTGTCGACGAAGACCTGGGTCACCAGGCCCGATTGCTCGGAGCCGACCTGGACCTCGTTGGTCGGCTGGAGGTTGCCTGTCGCCGAGACGGTGACGGTAAGGTTGCCGCGCCGCACCGTCTCGGTCGCATAACCGCCCTCGGCCGTCCCGGCGAAGCAGCGCGACAGCAGGTAGATGAGGCCGACCAGGACGACGATGCCGGCCCAATAGAGCGGCCTTTTGTACCAGGGCTTGGCCGCCGGCGCGCCGAGGAAATCCTCAAGCGACGGATCGTTGCTCGTGGTCGTCGTGGTGCGTGTTTCGTCGGTCATCTAGCGGTTCCGATATCGGGAGCGGCGGTTGCGTCCCAGCCGCCGCCCAAGGCGCGGTAGAGCTGGACGAGGGCGAGCGATTCGTCGCCGCGGCTGTTGGCGAGGCCGTCGCGCGCGGAGACCAGGCTGCGCTCGGCCTCGAGCAATTGCTGGAAATCGGTGAGGCCCGAGCGATATTGGATGCGGGCGAGGATTGCGGTGTTGCCGGCGGCCTCGAGCGCGATCGCGAATTGCGCCTGGCGCTCGCGCGCCGAGCGCAAGGCGAGCAGCGCGTTCTCCACATCCTCGAGCGAGGTCAGCACCGACTGGCGGTAGGCGGCGAGCGCGCCTTCGGTCGCCGCCTGCTGCGAGCGGAGCTGCGAGCGCAGCCGGCCGCCGTCGAACAGGGTCTGGTCGATGCCGGCGAGGATCGATCCGGAGACCGCGTTGAACAGGCCGCCAAGCGAGAAAGCGGCGGTGCCGATATTCCCGGACAGGCGCAAAGCCGGATAGAGCTGCGCCTCGGCGACGCCGATCCGCGCCGTCGCCGCGGCCAGAGCGCGCTCGGCCGCGCGGACGTCCGGGCGCTGGCGCAACGTGTCGGCGGGGATGCCGATGGCGACGTCCGCCGGCCCCCGCGGGATCGGTCTGGCCTCGGTCAGCTCCTGGGTGAGTGCGCCCGGCGCGCGGCCGGTGAGCACCGCCAGGCGATAGGTGGCGCTGGCGAAGCTCGTCTCCAGGCCGGGGATCGTGGCGGCGGTCTGCGCGCGCGAGGCGCGGGCCTGCTCGGAATCGAGCGAGGAGACGAGGCCCGCCTCGACCCGCCAGCGGGCGATCTGGAGATTGTCGTCGGCGATTGCGAGATTGTCGCGGGCCAGAGCGAGCCGCTCCTGCGCCAGCCGCGCCTGGATATAGTTGGACGCGACCTCGGCGGCGATGGCGACGCGCAGCGCCTCGCGGTCGTAATAGGCGCCTTGCGCATCCGCCCCGGCCGCCTCGATGCCGCGCCGGATGCGGCCGAACAGGTCGATCTCCCAGGCCGCGTCGGCGCCGAGGTTGAAGCTGGTCCGGTCGTTGCCCGGGCCGGCCGTGCGGCCGACGCTCGCCGAGGCGCCGACCGTCGGCACCAGCCCGGCGCGGGCCCGGACCAGCGATTCACGCGCCTGGACGAGCCGCGCGGCGGCGGCGGCGAGATCGAGATTGCCGGCGCTCGCCTCCCCGATCAGCCGGGTCAGCGAAGGATCGTCGAACCGCTCCCACCAATGCGAAAGCTCGGCCGGCGCCGCCTCGGCCTCGCGCTGATAATAAGCATCGGGAACCGCGAGCGCGCCCGGCGCCGGCGCCCGGTAGTTCGGGCCCATGGTGCAGCCGGCCATGGAAAGCACGTACAGGGACAAGGCGACTCGACGCATAAGCTGCCCCTAGTCGGTGCACCGTGTCGCGCAAGTATGTTCGGTCTTGCGCGATTTTGTATCATATTGTCCTCGGCCCCGCCTCAGACCGGATGGGCGCCGAAGATCATGCAATAGAGCATGGGCAGCGACAGGATCAGGTTGATTCGCGACGCCATCATCGCGATGCTCCCCGAGCGGAGCTTGCGGGCATCGTCGACCGCGACGATGCCGAGCGCCCTTTTCTGGTTCGGCCAGATCACGAACCAGACGTTGGCGGCCATGATCAGGCCGAGCCACATGCCGAGGCCGATCGTCCTGAGGCCGCTCGACAGGCTGAGCGCCCTGGCGGCCTGGCCCGGCGCGCTCATCTCGGAGAGGAGCAGGCCCAGCACGACCGTCAGCAAAGCCGCCCAGCGGAACCAGAACAGGGCCGCGGGCGCGATATATTTGGTGATGCCCGGCTTCAGCTCGGCCGGCACCTGGGGCATGGTCGGGATCTGCACGAAGTTGAAATAATAGAGCAGCCCGATCCACAAAACTCCCACCAGCACATGGAGATAGCGCAGGAATTGCAGCCAGTAATTTTTGTCCATCTCGGCCTGGTGGAGACCGACCATCGCCGCGATCAGCAGCAGGATGCCGATCAGCAGCGCGAGATGAAAGTTGCCGAGTATCTTCGCCATGGCGCGTCCCCCAAAAATTGTTTCGCCTCTTTAACGCAAGTGGCGGGATCAATCGAGACGCCACATGACGCTTTGCTCCATTGGCGTCCACAGGCCCATGCGCACGCCCGCGGCCCGGAGCGCCCGGCCGGTCCATTCGTTGCAGTTGAGAACGGCGCTGAAGCCGCCATTGGCTTCGTAGAAGGCGTCGTAAGGGCCATAGCCCCCGCCGGGCACCGGGATCGGCCTCCCGTCCGGCCCGAGCTTGAACCGCGGCCGGATGAACGCGACGAGGCGCCGATACTGATCGGGCGCGAGCCGGATCGGCCGCTGCATCGCCTCGGTGCGCGGCCGGTCGATATGCTCGACATGGAGCAAAGTCGTGCCGCCGCCGAGCATCGCGATAAAGGCGGTGCCGAGCGAAAGATCCGCCCAGGTCGGCGTGTTCAGGTAGAATTCGCGATTGCCGTAGCCGATCGCGACATGATCGGCATTGCCCCAGCGCGGCTCGCGCAGATGCGCCGGGTCCGCATAAGGGCGCCAGTCCATCTCGGCATTGACCTTGGGCATGACGATGTCGGTGTGGACGCCGTTCGAGCGCACATAGATGGTGATGCCCTGGCCCGGCGGCGGCTGGCGGAAAGCGACATTGGCCGGGATCAGCCCGAGGATCAAAGCGGCGGCGAAATAGATCAGCGGCAGCGCGACGATGCCCGCCACGATCCTGAGCGCCCAGACCAAGGCCCGGCGCTGCCATGAGCCCCGTTTCGCCACGGCCTTGTGCTAGCGCGCCGCTTGCCCGACAACCAGCGCGCGATGAGGGCCCATCTCGCCCAGATGTTCCAGGCCGGGATCGACGCCTGCCACCCGCGCAAGGTGCTGCCGGCGCATTTGCCGGATGTCGAACGGCCGCTGGTGCTTGCGGTCGGCAAGGCTGCCGGCGAGATGGCGAAGGTCGCCGAGACCCATTATCCGGACGCGACCGGGATTGCCGTCGTGCCGCATGGTGTCGAGGCCGTTCTCGAACGGATCGCTCTGCTCCATGCCGGCCATCCCGTGCCCGACGCCGCCAGCGTCGCGGCAGCCGAGCGCCTGCTCGCGGCGCGGGGCGGCTTCGTGCTCGTCCTGCTGAGCGGCGGCGCTTCCGCCCTCGCCTGCCTGCCGGGCCAAGGCCTGACTCTGGCCGGCAAGCAGGCGCTGATCGCCGCCTTGCTCCGCTCGGGCGCGCCAATCCAGAAGATCAATTGCGTCCGCCGCCACGCCTCGCGGATCAAGGGCGGACGGCTCCGCGCCAACCTGACCCTGGCCATCTCCGACGTTATCGGCGATGCGCCCGAAAATATCGGTTCGGGCCCCACAGTCGCCGATCCCACGACCGTCGCCGACGCCAGGGGGATTCTCGACCACTATGGCCTCGACGCGCCGCTTGCCGAAACGGCGAAGCGCGTGGACGGCGAATTCCGGATCGTCGCGAGCGGGAAGGACGCGCTCGACGCGGCGGCGCGGGAAGCGCGCCGGCTGGGCTATGCGCCGGTCCTGCTCGGCGAATGGACGGGCGAGGCGCGCCACATCGGCCGCCGCCATGCCGAGGCCGCGCTCGCGTCCCCGCCTGGCAGCGCGCTCATCTCGGGCGGCGAGCTCACCGTCACTGTGCGGGAACGGGGGCGGGGCGGACCCAATATCGAATATGCGCTCGCCGCCGGCCTCGCCCTCGCCGGGCGGCCCGGCATTATCGGCCTTGCCGCCGACACGGACGGGCTCGACGGCACCAGCGGCGCGGCCGGCGCCTGGTTCGGCGGCGGCGCCCCGCCCGCCGGCGCGGCCGAAGCGCTCGCCCGCAACGACGGCGCCGCCGTCGCCGAGCTTTTCGTCACCGGCCCGACCGGCACCAACGTCAACGACTTGCGGATCATCCTCGTCGGCTCCTAGGAAGGCGCCATGAGCGAATGGGTGATCGGCATTATCGGCGGCTCCGGCCTCTACGCGATCGATGCGCTGGAGGAGGCGCAGTGGATCGCGGTCGATACGCCCTGGGGGCCGCCGTCCGACGATTTGCTGACCGGGCGGATCGATGGCGTCAGGTTCGTCTTCCTCCCCCGCCACGGCCGCGGCCACCGGATCGGCCCGAGCCAGCTCAACTATCGCGCGAATATCGACGCGCTGAAGCGCGCCGGCTGCACCGACCTCGTCGCCATCTCGGCGATCGGTTCGCTCCGGGCGGAGCTGCCGCCGGGGCGCTTCGTCGTCGCCGACCAGTTCATCGACCGCACCGTCGCGCGCGAGGCGAGCTTCTTCGGGCCGGGCCTGGTCGCCCATGTCTCGATGGCGGACCCGGTCTGCCCGCGCCTCTCGGCCCTGGTCGCCGGCGCGGCCGAGGCGGCGGGCGCGCCGGTGACTCGGGGCGGCTGCTACGTCGCGATCGAAGGGCCGCAATTCTCGACCCGCGCCGAGAGCGAGATGTACCGCGCCTGGGGCGGCGCCGTGATCGGCATGACCGGCATGCCCGAAGCGAAGCTCGCCCGCGAGGCCGAGCTGCCCTACGCGCTGATCGGCATGGTCACCGATTACGATTGCTGGAAGCGGGACGAGCCGCCCGCCGACGTTTCGATCATGGTCGCGCGGCTCCACGCCAATGCCGGCATCGCGCGCAAGCTGGTCGCCGAGCTGGCGCGCCGCCTGCCCAGGGAGCGGACGCCGTCGCCGATCGACACCAATCTCGACGAGGCTTTGCTCACCGCCCCGGACGCGCGCGATCCGGCGATGGTGGCGAAGCTGGATGCGATCTGCGGACGGCGTCTCGCTAGCGCGGCCTGAAGGCGTCGGCCCGGCACACCAGGCTTGCCGGCGTCCCGTGAACGAGGTTGGGGACCTTGCCGGTCAGCACCTCCAGCACGTCGAAACGATGGGGGTTGGTCGTCGGCTTGGTTTCGGGGTGGGGATAATAGATCAGGCCGGGATAATAGCCCGTCCCGGCGCCGCCGCCGAGGGGATAGGCGAAGCAGCAATGGATGAGGGAAAATGTCTCCGCCGCGATCCGGGCCCTGCCCGTCTCCTTTCCCGTCCAATCGACATTGCGCGCGACATGATCGGCGCGCGCCAGGACGAGCTCCTTGCCGAGCTTCAGGTTGATCGTGCCCCAGAACAGCCCCGGAACCAGCGCGCCCAGATCGATGCCGCGTTCCCGAAAGTGCCGATCCTGCATCTTCAGGGAGCCGTCGGAAAACGGATTGCCCTCGCCGCCGACGGATTGTCCCGAGGCGATCTGGAAGCCGCGTCCCACGATCCCGTCATATATGGCCTGCACCTGATCCCCCTTCCGCTCGATCGCATGAGTGAAACGTCTCCGGCTCTCCCGCCCGCCCGCCCCTTGTTGCCCGGCATGCGCGATCCGTCTAGGCGCGCCCGATGAGCCCGTTGCCGCCTTATGCGCAGTTTCTCGGCATCCGCGCCGAGCGCTCGGACGCGGGCGAGCTGCGGTTCGTCATGCCGTTCGGCGACGCGGTGGTCGGGCGGCCCGGCTATCTGCACGGCGGCGCCATTGCCGGCCTGCTCGAATTCGCCGCCTTCGGCGCGCTCTACGAGGCGCTGGGATCGCAGCAGGCGAAGGTGAAGCCGGTCAACGTCACCGTCCAATATATGCGCGGCGGCATCCAGCACGACACCTTCGCATCGGCGGTGGTGACGCGGCTCGGCAAGCGCGTCGCCAATGTCGAAGCCCATGCCTGGCAATTGGACCGCGCCAAGCCGATCGCGGCGGCGCAGATGAACATCCTGCTGCGCCGCCCGTGATCGTTCCCCGGCATCGTTCCCCGGCGAAGGCCGGGGCCCAGGCCGGCGTCCGTAACTGGGCCTCGGCCTTCGCCGGGGAGCAGGGGGGCCCTAGCTCCGCGGCATCAGCGCCATGGCGGCGACCGTCATCGCCTCGACGCCCGCGGTCACCGAAGGCTCGGGCAGGATTCGGAACAAAGGCGAATGGTGCCCAGCGACGTGCCCGATTTGGTCGGGCGGCGTTCCGCCGACGTTGAAATAGACGCCGCGCACGCCGCTTTCGGGGGTCACGTAATAAGCGAAATCCTCGGCGCCCATGCCGTCGCGACTGTCCTCGATCAGCCGCGCCTCGCCCATCGCCGCGGCGATCGCGGCGCGCACGCGCAGGGCGGTCTCGGTGTTGTTGATCGTCGCCGGCGTCGTCTCGGTGGGCGAGCGGGTGACCACCGGCAGCCGATTCTCGGGCACGCCGAGCGCCAGCGCCGTCCCCCGCGCCACCCGGTCGATGCCGTTGAGCAATTGCAGGCGCACCGAAGGGATGTCGGCGCGCACGGTCAGCGCCAGATCGACATATTCGGGGATGATGTTGCTCTTCACGCCGCCGTGGATCGAGCCGACGCTGATCACCGCGCCCTGCAGCGGGCTGATGTCGCGGCCGACCATCGATTGCAGCGACACGATTATCTGCGCCGCGACGATCACCGGATCGACGCCGAGATGCGGCGAGGCGCCGTGGGTGCCGACGCCGTTCACCCGGATCGTCACCGAATCGGCGCTCGACGAAACGATCGCGGTCGGCACCTGGATCCGCCCCGCCGGCAGCGCCGCGGCGACGTGGAAGGCGAGCGCGTAATCGGGCTTGGGAAAGCGCGTGTAGAGCCCGTCCTGGAGCATCGCGCGGGCCCCCGAAATCGTCTCCTCGGCCGGCTGGGCGATCAGGATCAGGGTGCCCGACCAGGCCGCGCGGCGCGCGATCATCTGCCGCGCGGTGCCGACCATGGCGGTGATATGGACGTCGTGGCCGCAGGCGTGCATCACCGGCTGCTCGACGCCGGCGGCGTCGGCCTGCCGGACCCGCGAGGGATTGGCGACGCCCGATCGCTCCTCGAGCGGCAGCCCGTCCATGTCGGCGCGCAGCATCACCGTCGGCCCCGGCCCGTTGCGCAGGATCGCCACCACGCCGGTGCCGCCGACGCCGGTCGTCACTTCATAGCCGAGCGCGCGCAGCTCCTGGGCCAGGCGCGCGCTGGTCTGGACCTCGCGGCCCGACAGCTCCGGGTTGCGGTGGAAATGATCGAACAAGGCGGCGAGATTGTCGCGATAATCCTGGGCGACCGCCTCGTGCAGCGGCCGCTGCTGCGCCAAAGCCGGCCCGCACAGAGCCGCCAGCGCCACCCCGATCGCCAAGATCCTCATGCCCATCAACCCCCGTTCCTGATCGTCTCGCGCGCGATGACGAGCTGCTGGATCTGGCTCGTCCCCTCGTAGATACGGAACAGGCGGACGTCGCGATAGAGGCGCTCGATGCCGTAATCGGCGATATAGCCGGCGCCGCCGAAAATCTGGACCGTGCGGTCCGCCACGCGGCCGACCGTCTCGCTGGCGAAATATTTGGCGGCGGCCGCCTCGAGCGTGATCGGCTTGCCTTCATCCTTGAGCGCGGCGCTCTCCAGCACCAAAGCGCGGGCCGCCATCGTCTCGGTCTTGCCGTCCGCGATCATCGCCTGGATGAGCTGGAAATCGGCGAGCGGCTTGCCGAACTGCCTGCGCTCGGTCGCATAGCCGACCGCGTCGGCGATCAGCCGCTCGGCGATGCCGACGCACACGGCGGCAATGTGCAGCCGGCCGCGGTCGAGCACCCGCATCGCGATCTTGAACCCCTCGCCTTCCTGGCCCAGCCGGTTGGCGGCGGGGACCGGCGCTTCGTCGAAATTGACGTCGCAGACATGGGCGCCCTGCTGCCCCATCTTCTTTTCGGGCTTGCCGATCGAGACGCCGGGCAGATCGGCGGGGACGAGAAAGGCCGAGACGCCCCGCGCGCCCTCCCCGCCCGTCCGCGCCATGACGGTGAACAGCGAGGCCTTGTCGGCATTGGTGATGAAGCGCTTGGTGCCGCTGAGCCGGTAGACGTCGCCGTCGCGCACCGCGCGGGTCTGGACCGAAGCGCTGTCGGAGCCCGCGCCAGGCTCGGTCAAGGCGAAGCTGGTGATGGTCTCGCCGCTGGCGATCCCCGGCAGCCATTGCGCCTTCTGCTCGTCCGAGCCCGCCATGACGAGCCCCTGGCTGCCGATCCCGACATTGGTCCCGAACACCGAGCGGAAGGCCGGCGTCGTCCGCCCGAATTCGAGCGCGACCCTGACCTCCTCGGCCATGGTCAGCCCGAGCCCGCCATGCTCCTCGGGAATGGAGAGGCCGAACAGCCCCATCTCCCGCATCTCGCGGACGATTTCGGCGGGGACCTCGTCCTCCTCGGCGACCCTTTCCTCGAGCGGCCGCAGCCGCTCGGCGACGAAGCGGCGGATCGTGCCGATCAGGGCGTCGAATGTTTCGGGGTCGAGCGGCACATGCGTCTCCTAGGGATCCTGATAGCCGAGCGCGCGCAGTTCGACGCCGCGCGGGTCCTGCGAGAAGAACAGGCCGCCGCGCCGGGTCGAGCGGCCGGGCACATAATCGATGGTCGCGGTGCTGGTCTCGCCGCCGGGCAGCTTGCCCTCGATCACGACCTGCGCGGCGGTAACCGCCGAGAGGTTGCGCGCCTCGAACGCGACCAAATAGCCCGTCCCGCTCCGGCCGACTCGCGTCGCGGCCACCGCCACTTCCGGCGCTATGTCCCCGCTGCCGGTGAACGCATCACGCGCGATCACCGTCATCACTCCAAGGATAAGCATAAGCCCGACCGCCGAGGCGATCCATTCGAGCAGCGGCGGCTTCGGTTTCGACTTCGCCATCTCAGACCACCAATCGCGCGATTGCGGCGCCGAGCGCGCCGGGGAAGGCGATCACCGCCATCGTCGCCGCGACCTGGTCGATCGCGGTGCCGTCGATCCGCCCGAAGGTCCACAGCACGAAAAGGCCGACGATGAGCGCGATGCCGTAGCCCGGAATGGTGTAGGCGAGGAAGGTGCGCAGCGGCCCGGCCCCTTCCGGATGCTCCTCCTGCCCGGCAAAGCCGAGGCGGTAGACGAAGAGGTGGAGGAGGAACAGCGAGACCAGGATCAGCGCCAGCAAATGCCAGGTCGACATCATGTATGCGATCAGCACCATCTCCTCGGTCGGCGCGACGTTGAAGGCGAGGAACAGCGCGCCGGCCGCCATCAGGAAGAGCTGGCCGCCATAGCCGGCGCCGCGCACCGCCGCCGCCTCGTCGGCCGGCTCCGCGCCGCCGCCGCTCAACTGCTTGCGGGCGATCATCGCGCCGAAGCTCATCGGCACGCTCTGGATCGCGATCTTGCCGACGATCTCATCGAGCGGCATCGAAAGATCGACGATGGCGAGCAGCCACAGCACCGCCGCCGCGCCGACGATCCCGACGCCGCAGGCCGCGAGCGCGTCCATGACGTCCTCGGCCAAGGTGTCGGTCCGCTCGAAGCCGCCGAAGCGCGACAGGCCGGCGAGGATCGCGAAATTGGCGATGAGGAAGACGAGCAGCCTGCCCGGATGAACCGAGATGCCGAGGAACCACATCTCCATCGTCATCAGCAGCGGCAGGCCGAAGATGATCGCGCCGGCAAAGGCACGCGCGAGGCCCATTGCATAAGCGCGGTTCGGGCTGGCGAGGGTGGCGGGCATTGGGGCTAGGCCGTCATGCCGGACTTGATCCGGCATCCATCTTCCTTGCGGGGGATCGAGAAGAGCAAGCTGGATCCCGGATCAAGTCCAGGATGACGATGTGTTGGTGCGCGGGGCCTCGCTCCCACCCTCAATAACCCTTCATCCGCGCCAGCTTGTCGGCGTGATAATTCGCATCGCCGAACAGCTCGTTCAGCACCCTGTCGCGCTTCATGTAGAGGCCGATGTCGAACTCGTCGGTCATGCCGATGCCGCCGTGCATCTGCACGCCCTCCTGGACGGCAAGCTGCGACGTGCGTCCCGCTTTGGCCTTGGCGACCGAGACCATCGCCTCGGCCTCGTCGCTGCCCTCGTCCAGAAGCTGCTGCGCCTTCAGCGTCGCGGCGCGGGCGATTTCG
This sequence comes from Sphingomonadales bacterium, assembly GCA_034668505.1. Classification (GTDB taxonomy): domain Bacteria; phylum Pseudomonadota; class Alphaproteobacteria; order Sphingomonadales; family Sphingomonadaceae; genus Allosphingosinicella. The sequence goes on along the minus strand of JAXDPD010000045.1, from coordinate 7,806 downwards.
AGCTCGGAATAGAGATGGGCGGCGCGGAATTGCAGCGCCTGGAACTCGCCGATCAATTTGCCGAACTGCTTGCGCTGCTTGAGATAGTCGACGGTCATCTCCATCGACGCGGCGCCGACGCCGACCAGCTCGGCCGCCGCGCCGGTCCGGCCGGCATTGAGCGCCCGCGCCAGCACCGCCGCGCCGCCCCCGACCTCGCCGACCACCGCGTCGGCGTCGATCGTGACGGACTCGAACGTCATGCGCGCGCCGATGCTGGAATCGGCGAGGCGGACGCCCTCGACGTCCAGGCCCCGGGCGTCCTTCCCGACCGCGAACAGGGTCAGGCCCTCGTCGGTCTGCGCGGCGACCAGAGTGACGTCGGCCGAGGCGCCCTGGACGACGAACTGCTTCCTTCCGGTCAGGCGGAAGCCGTTGCCCGAGCGCTCGGCGCGCATCTCGATATCGTCGGGCCGGTGCTTGGGGCCCTCGTCGATCGCCAGCGCCGCGACCGTGTCGCCCGAGAGGATTCCCGGATACCAGCGCGTCCGCAACGCGGTGCCCTTCAGCGCCTCGACGAAGGCGACCGCGCTCATCAGGAAAGGCGAGGGCGTGAGGTTGCGCCCGATCTCTTCGAGCACGATCCCGGCCTCGACATGGCCGAGCCCGAGCCCCCCATCCGCCTCGCCGATCAGGATGCCGGTAAAGCCCATCTCGGCGAACTGCTTCCACAAGCCGTGGCCGAAGCCGTCCCTGCAGCCCGTGTCGCGCCAGTGGCGCAGCTGCTGGGCGATCGCCCCTTCCCCGGCCATGAAGCCGCGTGCGGTATCGCGCAGCATCGCCTGATCCTCGTTGAGATAGAGCGGCATTCTGTTTTCCTTCGTTCCCCGGCGAAGGCCGGGGTCCAGACTGGATCCCGGCTTCCGCCGGGACACAAATTAGGCCCCGGGTAATTCCAGGATCCGCTTGGCGATGATGCCGAGCTGGACCTCGCTGGTGCCGCCCTCGATCGAATTGGCCTTGGTCCTGAGCCATTCGCGCGCCGCCTTGCCCTTGCGCGCGCGATCGCTCTCCCATTCGAGCGCGTTCGAGCCGCCCGCGGCCATCACCAGCTCGTGCCGCGCCTTGTTCAATTCGGTGCCCGCATATTTCATCATCGAGGGCTGGGCGGGATGCGCCTGGCCCGCCTTCAATTCGTCGATGAAGCGCTCGGACATCGCCCGGAAGGCCATCGCGTCGACGTCGAAGCGGGCGATGTCGGCGCGCAGGAGCGGATCGTCGGCCAGCACGTCGGCGACCGCCGCGCCCAGCGACTCGCTGTGCCCGCCCAGCCCCATGCCCGAGATCATCTCGCGCTCGTGGCCGAGCAGATATTTGGCGACGTCCCAGCCCTTGTTGAGCTCGCCGACGAGCTGGTCCTTGGGCACCTTCACATCGTCGAAGAAGGTCTCGCAGAAGGGCGAATTGCCCGAGATGAGCAGGATCGGCTTGGTCGAGACGCCGGGCGAGGCCATGTCGAAGAGGAGGAAGCTGATCCCCTTATGCTTGGGCGCCTGGGGATCGGTGCGGACCAGGCAGAAGATCCAGTCGGCCTTGTCGGCGTAGGAGGTCCAGACCTTCTGGCCGTTGACCAGCCAGTGATCGCCTTTGTCCTCGCACTTGGTCTGGAGCGAGGCCAGGTCGGAACCCGCGCCCGGCTCGGAATAGCCCTGGCACCAGCGGATTTCGCCCTTGGCGATCCGGTTCAGATAGAGCGTCTTCTGCGCCTCGTTGCCGTATTTGAGCAAGGCCGGGCCGAGCATCGAGATGCCGAAGCTCATCAAGGGATTGCGCGCGCCGATCCGCGCCATTTCCTGCTTCAATATCTTGGTCTCGGCCGCCGAGAGGCCGCCGCCGCCATAATCCTTCGGCCAGTCCGGCACCGTCCAGCCGCGCCCGGCCATGACCTCCATCCAGCGTTTCTGCGCCTCGCTCTTGAAGCTCGGATTGCGGCCGCCCCAGCAGGCGTCGCCCTCGTCGCGCATGGGCTCACGCATTTCGGCCGGGCAATTCGCCTCAAGCCAGGCGCGGGTCTCGGCGCGGAACGTCTCCAGGTCCGTCATCGGACTCCTCTCCTTTACGTTAACGTCAAGTGCCGTGCCTCGCTTTCGGAGTCAACCGGCCCAAATCAGCCGGCCCCTGCGGCTTCGCTCGGGACATGCTTTCGAAACTCCATCGCCTCGTCGGTCACGGTGCCGAGGCCCAAAGCGGCGAGGTCCTTCAGATAGTTCTGGTGCACCCGCCACGGAGGTTTTGCCCCCTGCCCCGGCAGGCTGCCTTCGGCGCGGCGGACATAGCCGGAGCTGAAATCGAGCATCGGTTGCCGCTCGACCCCGCTTTCGGGCAGCCGGGCGACGCAAATGGCGAGCTTGTGCCGGTCCATATGATTGAGCAGCCGGCAGACATAGCGCGAGGTGAGGTCGCATTTCAGCGTCCAGGACGCGTTGGTATAGCCGAACGACAAAGCCAGGTTCGGCACGTCGTTCAGCATCATCCCCTTGTAGCTCACCCGGCCGGCGACGTTGACGGGCGCGCCGTCGACTTCGAGCGCGATCCCGCCGAGCAGCTTCACGACCAGCCCGGTCGCGGTGACGACGATGTCCGCCTCGAGTCCGGCGCCCGACGCGAGCCTGATCCCGGTCTCGGTGAAGGCCTCGATCCCATCGGTGACGACCGAGACCCGCCCCTCGTTGATCGCCCTGAACAGATCGCCGTCGGGCACCAGGCAGACGCGCTGGTCCCAGACATTGTAGCGCGGCGTGAAATCCCGTTCGATGTCGCTGCCGGGCAATTGCTGGGCGACCCATTTCAGCAAGGTCGCCCGTACCCGCTCGGGCTTCTTGCGGGCGCGCGAGAAGAAGAACATGCCGAGCAGGACGTTCTTCCAGCGGATCGCGCCCGCCGCCGCCTTCGCTGGCAGCAGGCGCTGCAGCCGGCGCGCGAGCCCGTCCTCGGACGGGCGGGCGACGATATAGGAGGGCGAGCGCTGCAGCATCGTCACATGCGCCGCGGTCTCGGCCAGAGCGGGCACCAAAGTGACCGCGGTCGCGCCGCTGCCGATCACGACGATCCGCTTGCCGCCATGATCGAGATCCTCCGGCCAGATCTGCGGATGGACGAAGCGGCCGCGGAACCGCTCCTCGCCCGGCCAATGCGGCCGATAGCCCCTGTCGTAATCGTAATAGCCGCTGCCGAGGAACAGGAAGCCGCAGGTGAAGCGGCGCCTCCCCTCCTCCGTCTCGACCTCCACCGTCCACCGCGCCTCCCGCGAGGACCAGGAGGCGCTGGTCACCCGGTGGCGGAAGCGGATGCGCGCATCGATCCCGAATGCCCGCGCCGTCTCCCCGACATAATCGCGGATCGAGGCGCCGTCCGCGATCGACTTGTCGCCCGTCCACGGCCGGAACGGAAAGCCCAGAGTGTACATGTCGCTGTCCGAGCGGATCCCCGGATAGCGGAACAGGTCCCAGGTCCCACCGATTGCGTCGCGCGCCTCGAGGATCGCATAGCTTTTGCCCGGACAGCGCTTCTGGAGATGATAAGCGGCGTCGATCCCGGAAATGCCGGCGCCGACGATGAGCATGTCGAGGTGATCCGGGGCGGCGTCGGGCGGGGCGGGCATCGTTCAAGGCTAGGGGGCGCCGGGCGAAGCGGCAATGCGAATATCGCGGCCAGTGCGGGGATGACCGCCGTGAAAGGGCCATTTGCAATCTGGGATTTCGTCTGCCAGCCTTGCGGGGACTCGCGCTCCGAAGCGCGCGTCGGGTTCTTTCACTCCGTTGGTCGCTCAACCTTCGCTCCAGAGGCCCATAAGCGTGCCCTGTCTGGCGCATCGGGGAGGGGCACCCCCCGCGAAACCATGTGACATTCGTGCCAGTCGTACCATTCGTGCCGTTTGCGACGCGACGCCTGCCCCGGACGTGATCCGGGGTGCCGGCCGCGGCATGCGGGCAAGCTTGGCGGAAGGAAGAAGGAATCTCGTGCAGGCGTCCAGTTCGTCCACTTTGGTCGGCCGGGCATGAGGTCGAGGCCGGGGGGCCACGGGCGCGAGGGCAAGCGAGCCCGCGCATTGCCGCCCGCCGCCCGCGGCCCTATCAAGCCCGCGACTCCAACCCCCGGGGAGCCGCCATGCCCGAAACCGCCGAACCGACCCTGCTCTACCTCCCTTATGAGCGCTTCCTCGAGGAATTGGAGGCGGTCGCGCTGCAGATCGAGGGGGACGAATGGCAGCCCGATTTCCTGGTCGGGATCGGGCGCGGCGGGCTGGTGCCGGCGGCCTATCTCTCGCACCGGACCGGCATCCAGATGCTTTCGGTCGATCACAGCTCGGGCGAAATCGGCTTCGGCGGCGAGCTGCTCGACAAATTGGCGGCGAAGATCCGCGCCGGCAGCCGCATCCTGATCGTCGACGACATCAACGATTCGGGCGGCACCATCCAACATCTGCGCGCGGCGATCGCGGCGAAGAGCGACGATCCGGCGGGGCTGCGCGTCGCCGTTCTGGTCCACAATGTCCGTTCGAGGGCCAAGGCCGAATATCGCGGCTCGGAGATCGACCGCGACAGCGACAAGAGGTGGTACGTCTTCCCCTGGGAAGCGGTGGCGCCGCGCGCGACGCTGAAGATCGAGGCGATGGCGGTGCCGGAACGGCTCGCCTGAACGCTTCCGTTTTCAGTGGGCCGACGTCGCCTTCATCGCCTGGATGCGGTCGACGACCTGGCGCGCTTCCTGCTTGGCCTGGGTGCGCTCGTCTTCCGAGCGGCACCGCCTGACGTTGCGAAGCCGGCTGTTGATATCGGAATAGGTTTCGCAGGTGCGCTTGACCCGCGGCGCCCGCGGCGCGCTGTCGGGCTCGGCGCCCTGGACGGCGATCGGAATGGCGATGATGGCGACGGCGGCTAGCAACGCGCGGGCGTACATGGCTTTCTCCACAATGGTGGGACCCGATTTATCGCGCCGAAATACTCCAGAAACGCGCGCCGTGCAAATCTCAGGTGCACAAAGAGAGGTAGGCGATCTCGGTGACCGTCCCGCTCTCGATCGGCAGGGGCGCTTCCTCTTCGGGGCCGATGTCGCGCGACTCGGCGATGGCGCCGGCCCCGTCGTAGCGGCGATGGCCGAGCGGCTGGATGGTGCGCCGGGCGCAGTCGATCCGCAGGCGGTAGCTGTGCAGGCTCGGCGGCGCCGGTGGCGGATCCGTCATCCTAAACCAGGCGGTGCGCGTCGAGCCCTCCTGCTCGAGCGAGGCGGCGTCGATGGTGATCGCCTGGCCCGAGCCGGCGGCGCCGAGATTGAGCCAGGCGGGCGGCCGCGGCGCGGGAGCGGCGGCGGATTCGGCGGGCGCGGCCGGCGGCGGCACGGTTGCGGCGGCGGTCTCCGCCGGGATGTTCGCATGGCAGGCCTCGAGCGCGTGCGAGAATTCGGCGCCGACCCTGCCGTCCGGCATCGCCCGGGCCACCCAGCTCAGGTCGCGCGCGGTGAAGCGGTCGGGATCGTGGAACGGCCGCTGCACAGCCGCCGCCGCGCGGCTGAACAGGCGCAGCTCCCTGGGCGTCAGAGTCTCCCCGAGCCGCTCGCCGACACAGGCGATCTCGGAGAGCGAGAAGCCGTAGCGGATGAGCTGCGGCCGCACGATCGACGAGCGCGGCCCGACATAGTCGCGCACCTGCCCCGCGCAGCCGGCGACGAGGGCGGCGAGGAGGATGGCGGGCGGCAGGCGGCGCGGGAGTCTCATGGCCGGCCGGTTATCGGCGGCGATCCGGCGGCGCGCAACGCCCGATGCTCATCCGGCGGAAACGGCGAGCCTGACCGCCGCGGGCAGGAGCAGCAGATAGAGGCCGACACTCGGGTAGAAGGTGAGCGTGAAGCCCAGCGCCCGGAACGGCGCGCCGCGCGCATAGCCGGCGAAGAAGAGCAGCCGTCCGAGCGCGAAGCAGGCCGCGCACAGGACGACCAGCCCGCGCCTCCCCTCGGGCGCCAGCCACAGCCAGGCGCCGTAAGCGGGGATGGCGAGCAGGGCATTGCTCGAGCGTGTTCTGGATCAGGGTCTGGAGCAGCTTGGCCCGGGGCGTGCCCTCGGTGAGGCCGCCGCCGTCGATGTCGGCGGGCGTGAAGAAGCGGTGGCCGGCCAGCCGTCCGACAGCGATCAGCAGCCACGAAGCGGCAATCAGGGAACAAGCGAGCCAGAGCGCGATCCGCGCCTCCGGATCGGCCGGAACCCGGGGCAAGCTCCGCCAGGCGAAGAGAGCGATCGTCGCCGCCAGCCCGGCCGCCATGCCGGCCGCGACGCCCGCCTGGGTCCGGCTGAACGCCATGGCGGGAGCCTATCCCGCCGGCATCGGCTTCAGCGCCGACCGGCCGGCCAGCATCGCGCCGAGCGCGGCAAGCAGGAAGGCGAGGGTATGCGGCATGCTTTCGGGGACGAAATATTCACCGACCACGCCGCGCGACCAATTGAGCCAGTAGAAGATGCCGCACAAAGCCAGGACCAGGACCAGGCTGGAGAGGAGCACGATATTGCCGATGCGCGGCGCGGCGGGCTCGTCCACCCATTTCTCGTTGCCGCTTGCCGAGGCCCAGGCCCCGGCGAAGCCGAAGGCGACGAAGCCCGCAAACGCGCCAAGCACGAGCCAGATCGCATAAGGCAATATGGCGCTGCCGTGGCGCAGGGGCGCGATGTCGACGACGACGCAGACGACGACGCCGATCAAATCTCCGACCACCAGGCAAATGAGCAACGCCGCGACCGACTTGAGGAAGGTCGCGATCATGCCACGCCCTTCCGGCTGTTCATCAGCGGCTGGATGCGGGTGCCGAATTTCTCGGTCCCTTCGATGAAATCGTCGAAGGTCAGAAGAACGCCGCCGGTATTGGGGACCGTCGCCGCTTCGTCGAGCATCCGGGCGATGCTTTCATAGGAGCCGACGAGCGTGCCCATGTTGAGGTTGACCGCGCTTTCCTTGTCGGCGAGCTGGCGGACGTTGGTGGTGGTCGAGGTCTTGTCGGCCGCGCCCTGCGCGCCGAGCCAGGCCACCGCCTCCTCGTCGACGCCCTCGCGGTACCAGATCCATTTCTCCATCGCTTCGGCGTCCGTCTCGGCGGCGATGACCATGAACAAGGCGTAGATGCGGACGTCCCGGCCGGTCTTGGCGGTGGCCGCCATCAGCCGCTCGTTGTTCGAGGCGAAGGCGGTCGGCGTGTTGACGCCCTTGCCCAGGCAGAAGGCGTAATCGGCATATTGGGCCGAGAAAGCGAGACCCTCGTCCGAAGAGCCGGCGCAGATGATCTTCATGTCGCCGGTGGGCAGCGGGCGGACTCGGCAATCCTCCATCTGGTAATAATCGCCCTTGAAGTCCGAGACCCCGGTCGCCCACAATTCGCGCAGGATATGGGCATATTCGCCGAGCATCTGGTAGCGGTTGCGGAAATGCTCGTCGCCCGGCCAAAGCCCCATCTGGCTATATTCGGGACGCTGCCAGCCGGTGATCAGGTTGAGGCCGAAGCGGCCGTGGCTGATCGAATCCACCGTGTTGCACATCCGCGCGCAGAAGGCGGGCGGGATGACGAGGGTCGGGCAGGTCGCGTAGATCCGGATCTTCTCGGTGACCGCGGCAAGGGCGGACATCAGGGTGAAGCTTTCGAGATTATAGTCCCAGAAATGGGTCTTGCCCCCAAAGCCCCTGAGCTTGATCATCGACAGCAGGAAGTCGACTCCGTAGCTCTCGGCCTTCTGGGCGATCGCCTTGTTGAGCTCGAAGCTCGGCATATATTGCGGTGAGTTTTCAGAGA
>JAXDPD010000044.1:0-38434 GCA_034668505.1 Sphingomonadales bacterium | reverse complement strand
CGAGGTGCTGAACGCTCGCTACCACGAGCAGGAGGCCCATCTCGTCGCCCAGGCGGGGCGATCGGGAGTGGTCACCATCGCCACCAACATGGCCGGGCGCGGCACCGACATCCAGCTCGGCGGCAATGTCGAGTTCCGGGTCGGCGACGAGCTCGCCGAGATGGAGGAGGGCCCCGAGAAGGACGCCGCCGTCGAGCGGATCAAGCGGGAGGTCGAGGAGGAGAAAGCGCGGGTGATCGCCGCGGGCGGCCTGTTCGTTCTCGGCACCGAGCGGCACGAGAGCCGGCGCATCGACAACCAGCTGCGCGGCCGCTCCGGCCGCCAGGGCGATCCCGGCCTCTCCCGCTTCTACCTCAGCCTCGACGACGACCTGCTGCGCATCTTCGGGCCGCAGACGATGTTCGCGCGGCTGATGAACAAGAACCTTGAGGACGGCGAGGCGATCATCAGCCCGTGGATCTCAAAAGCGATCGAGACCGCCCAGAAGAAGGTCGAGGCGCGCAACTACGACATCCGCAAGCAGGTCGTCGAATATGACGACGTGATGAACGACCAGCGCAAGGTGATCTACGAGCAGCGCGCCGACATCATGGACGCCGACACCGTCGGCGAGGTCGTCGCCGACATGCGCGCCGAGACGGTCAACACGATCATCGGCGAGGCGATCCCGGTCAATTCCTATCCCGAGCAATGGGACGTGGCCCTGCTCGCCGAGCGGGTCGACAGCGTCTTCGGCCTCAATCCGCCCTTCGACGAATGGGTCAAGGAAGAGGAGGTCGAGCCCGAAATGTTCGTCGAGCGCCTGCAGGCGCTGGCCGACGCCCAGATCGAGGAGAAGATCCAGGAGATCCCGGCCGAGGAGTGGGTCCAGGTCGAAAAGCAGGTGCTGCTGCAAAGCCTCGACCAGCATTGGAAGGAGCATCTCTCGATGCTCGACGCGCTCAGGCAGGTCGTCCATCTGCGCGCTTACGCCCAGAAGAAGCCGATCGACGAATATAAGCACGAGGCCTTCGCCATGTTCGAGCGGATGCTGGCGATCATCCGCGAGGACGTGACCGGCTGGCTCGCCAAGGCGCGCTTCCAGATGCAGCCGATGGACCTGCCGGAATTGCCCGCCTTCCTGACCTCCCATATCGATCCGTTCACCGGCGACGACGACACGGTCGACATCGATTCGGGCACCGGCGCGATCCTGTCGCGCCTGCCGCCGCTCTCGATCCCGCAGGCCGACATGCCGGCGCCGGGCGGCACCGTCGCCGCCCCGGCCAGCCGCAACGCGCCCTGCCCGTGCGGGTCGGGGCGCAAGTACAAGCATTGCCACGGGGCGGCGGCTTAGGCGCGGTCCTCCGCGATTGACTCGTCATTCCAGCGAAAGCTGGAATGACGGACGTTGCCGGCGCAGGCGGGCGCCCCCGCCGTTTCCCCCGCGCCTCCTTCGTGGTAGACGCCCGGCAAAGGGGAAGCACGAGTGAGCGACGTCTTCATTTCCTATTCGCGCGAGAACCAGGAGGTGGTGCGCCGCCTGGCCGAAGCGGTGAAGCGCCTGGGCTACGACGTCTGGTGGGACGACCAGCTGCCGCCGCATCTCTCCTACGGCGACGTCATCTCCCAGAAGGTCGGCGGCGCCAAGGCGGCGATCGTGGTCTGGTCGGCCAACGCCGCCCAATCGGAATGGGTGCGCGCCGAGGCCGACATGGCCCGCAACCAGAAAAAGCTGATCCAGACCTCGATCGACGGGCGCGACCCGCCGATGCCGTTCAACCAGCTCCATTATGTCTCGCTCGCCGACTGGGACGGCAGCGACGACCATCCCGGCTGGTCGAAGGTCAAGGAGAGCCTCTTTGCTCTGTGCGGCCCCCCCGGCGCCGAGGCGGCGATCCCGGCCGTGGCCGCCGCCGCGCCCGTTCCCGTCGCCCTGGCAAAGCCTGCTCCCCCGCCGGCGCCCGCGCCCGCGCCGCCGCCGCCGCCCGCCGCCGCGCCGCCGCCGGCCAGGCGCGGCTCCAACAAGCTGCTCGTCATCCTGATCGGCGTCTCCTTGCTGGTGATCGTCGCGGTCGCCGTGCTTGCCTTGACGCGCCGCTCCGCCGAGCCCGGCGGCAATGGCATTGCCGCGGCCAACGAGGCGCGGCCGGCGGATTCCGGCACGCCCGCAGCGCCCGCGCAAATGCCCGCCGAGTTCAGCCAGGAAGCGATGATCTCGGACGAGGAGGGATATACCAACGTCCGCAGCGGCCCTTCCGCGGATGCGCCCGTCGTCGCCCGGGTCAATACGGGCGAGACCTTCAACACCTACGCCCAGGACGGCGCCTGGTGGCGGGTCAGGATCGCCGGCGGCCTGGTCGGCTATATGGAGCGCTCGCGGATTCGCGTGCGCGAGCCGGTCGCGGTGCCCTCGCTCGTCGACGGCGCTCCGACGGCGCCGATTGCGGTCCCGGCCGTCCCGCCGCCCCGGACCGCGCCGCCGCCGCGGCGCATGCCGCCGACGCGTCCGCCGAAACGCACGGGGCCGCGGCTCAACGAGGACAATGCCGGCATCCTGCGCGACTTCTGCATGGACGCGGGCGCGGGCACGCCCGAATGCCGGCGCGTCGGCCTCGGCGGCCGCCGCCGGCGTTATTGAAGCGCCTGGCAATGAAGAAGTGGCTCCCCGGGACGGATTCGAACCATCGGCCAACCGGTTAACAGCCGGTTGCTCTACCGCTGAGCTACCGGGGAGCAGCCTTTCGGCGAGGCGCGCCTATAGCAGGCGCTTTTCGCGGCTGGCAAGGTGGTTAGGGGAGGTTTCGTCCTCCACCGTTCGCCCTGAGCTTGTCGAAGGGCTTTCCTTCCTTTTCGGCCCCTTGAAGGAGGGAGGACTTCGGCAAACTCAGCCCGAACGGAGGGGAGGGGACCCTCCCGACGCGCATCAAACCGCGAATTGCTCCATGGTGATGCGCTCGTCGAGGGCGTGCTCGGGGTCGAACAGCAGGGTCAGGACGTCGAGCCGGTCGAGCCAGACCTCGACGGTGGCGACGTCGCGGACCTCGATCTGGTCGGCGACCGCGCTGACCGGCCGCTTGACCGGATCGAGCACCCGGAAGGAGATTTTGAGATCGTCGGGGATGAGCGCGCCGCGCCAGCGCCGCGGCCGGAACGGGCTGATCGGGGTCAGCGCCAGCAGCTTCGAGCCCAGCGGCAATATCGGCCCGTTGGCGGAGAGGTTGTAGGCGGTCGAGCCCGCCGGCGTCGCCACCAGCACGCCGTCGCAGACGAGCTCGGGCATCACCACGCGGCCGGCGACCGAGACTTCGATCCACGCCGTCTCGCGCGTTTCCCTGAGCAGGGAGACTTCGTTCATCGCGTGGTGGACGACGATCTCGCCGTCGACGGTGACCGCCTTCATCTCCAGCGGCGAGACCGAGAAGGCCTTGGCGCGGCCGAGCCGCTCGATCAGCCCGTCGATCCGCCATTCGTTCATCAGGAAGCCGACCGTGCCGCGGTTCATGCCGAACACCGGGCAGACCCGCCCGAGCGTGAGCCTCTCCCGCAAAGTATGGAGCAGGAAGCCGTCGCCGCCCAGGGCCACGATCAGCTCCGCCTCCTCGAGCGGCACGAACGCGTAGCGTTCGCGCAGCATCGCCTCGGCCGCCTGCGCGGATTCCGCGTTGGAGGCGACCAGCGCCATCGGCAAGTTTGCGGGTTCCGCCATAAGCGTAGCTAGGGGTCAGCATATCCCTTCGTCAATGTGCCAAGCCGGGAAGGTCGTAGCGAAGGCGATTGGCGGACGGGAGGGGCCGGTCTAGACGCGCTTTATGGGGGCCCCTCTCTTCATCCTGTCCTTCCGCCACCGCGACGAGCTGACCCGTCTCGCCGAGGGCGCGGGGTGGCAGCCGATCGCGGCGCGGCGGGCGGCCAATGCCGAGGCGCGCTTCGTCGCCTCCGGCGCGTCGGTGGCGGTGGTCGACGCGCGCGGCGCGCTCGAGGACGGGCAGGGGGCGGTCCGCGCCATCGCCGACGCGGTCGAGGCCAATGCCGCGGCGTTGCTGGTGCTGGTCTCGCGCAAGGACGCCGCCGCGCTCGACGCCTTCCATCGATATGGCGCCACCCATTTCCTGGTCAGTCCGTTCACCGAGCCGCAATTGCTCCACGCCCTGCTGTTCGCTCGGCGCCATGCCGACCGCGCCGGCGGCGGCGGCTCGCGGCGGCTCGGCGAGCAGGGCGAGGCGGAGAGCTGGCGCTGGCAGCCGGGCTCGCGCACCGTCGAGCTGAGCCCCGCTTTGGCGCGCCAGGCGGGGCTTGGCGAGGATGACGGGCGGCGGATCAGCCTGATGGAATTGTTCCGCAAGCTCGATCCTGACGGCCGCCGCGCCGCCCGCAGCGCGATCGACCGGCTGCTGGCGACCGGCGAGGCGACCGCCTTCGCCCATCGCGGCGAAGCCGGCGGCGGCCGCATCGCCCATCATATGCGGGTCGAGGGACAAGGCGGCATCGTCGGCCGCTCCGAGACGATTTCCGGCCTCGGGCGGCTGCCCGCCGGCCGCGACCCGCTCACCGGCCTGCGCGACGGCCGCGCCGCCCGCGCCTGGCTGGCCGAGCAGTTGGGGACAGTTACCGGTAACTGTCCCCAGCTCGTGGCGTTGCTGGTCTCGGTCAACCGCTACGACGCGATCAACGCCGCCTTCGGCCGCGCCACCGGCGATGCCGTGCTCCAGGCCGCCGCCCGGCGGATCGAGCGCCATGCCGAGAGCGACGGCCGGCGCCGGCTGGTGGCGCGCATGGCCGGCGCCGAATTCGCAATCCTGCTCGCCGCGCCGGCGACGCTCGAGGAAGGCCGCTTCCTCGCCGGCGAGCTGGTCGAGGCGATCGGGCGGCCGTTCGTCTCGGGCGACCATGTCATCACCTTGGGCGCCAAGGCCGGCGTCGCCGCCGCCCAGGAGGGCGATTCCGCCGCCGCCTTGCTGCGCCGCGCCAGCGCCGCTCTGGCCGAGGCGCGCGATATCGACAGCGCGCCGGTCAGGGTGTTGGAAGAGGGGTCCGAAACCGCCACCGCGCGCGGCGACCGCCTCGAGATCGACCTCAGGCGCGCGCTCGACCAGGACGAAATCGAGATCCGCTTCCAGCCGCAAGTCTCGGTGACGACGGGCGAAATCACCGGCGCCGAGGCGCTCGCCCGCTGGAACCATCCCGAATATGGCGAATTGGGCGCGCTGACCCTGTTCAGCGTCGCCGAGGGCTCGGACTATCTCGTCCAGCTTTCCGACCATGTGCAGAGGAAGGCGATCGGCGAGGCGGCCGCCTGGCCCGAGGCGCTCGCGGGCTTGCGGCTGTCGGTCAACATCACCGCCGCCGACATGCTCCGGCCGGGCTTCGCCGCCTCCTTCCTGGCGCTGGTCGAGGAGAGCGGCTTCGATCCCGGCCGGCTCACCGTCGAGGTCACCGAAAGCGGCCTGATCGAGGATCTCGGCGCCGCCGCCGCCTTGCTCGCGGACCTGCGCGGCGGCGGCCTGCGCGTCGCCATCGACGATTTCGGCACCGGCTATTCGAGCCTCGCTTACCTGAAGGCGCTGCCGCTCGATTACCTGAAGATCGACAAGCGCCTGTGCCAGGACATCGCCGGCTCGATGCGCGACCGGATCGTGGTCCGGAGCGTGATCGACATGGCCCGCTCTTTGGGCCTCGACGTGGTCGCCGAAGGGGTGGAGACCGAGGAGCAACTGAGCCTGCTCGCCCAGGAAGGCTGCACGCTCTACCAGGGCTTTTTGTGCGCGCCGCCGGTGGGGACGGAGGCGCTGGCGGATTTGGTGTCGGGCGGACTCGTCGAGGGTGCCGCAGCGCGCGAAAGGCTCGGCTAAGGTCAGGCCAATGCGCGGAATTCGACGGCGCTGAAGGTGACGAAGTTCACGATACGTCGGACCGAAATGCGGGCCTCCTCGGGAAAGGCGAGAGGGATCGGGATGGACGATTCAAGGAGCCGGCCGCCTCGGGCCAAGGTCCCGAGTCGCGGGCAAGCGTGGCAGGCGAAATCCTATTTATATCCAACAATCCGCCAAGATCGCTCTTCCGTTTCCGTCACCCCTGCGAAAGCGGGGGTCCAGCTTTCGCGGGAATGACGTTAAACTGAATGTCGACACCCTAGCGCCGGCACGTTTCGTAAAGCCCCTCCACGGGCACCTCCAGGCGGCACAATATCCCGCCCCATTGAAAGCCGAGCTGGCCGCCCCGGAAGCGGATCAGGAACCAGGGATAGCCGTCCCGCATGATCCCCGTATTGTAGAGCAGGGCGACCCGTTCGCCTTCGCGGAGCGAGGCGATGCGCGCATGCTCCATGCCCGGACCGTTGCGGACGACGCCGCCCCACGATCCCGCCGCCACCGGGCGGTCGAATCCGAGCTCCGACGCGGTTTGAGCCGCTGCAGGCGGCGCTCCGAATCCGGTCAGCGCCGCCATCAAAATCAGCCCGCTCCTGTTCATTCGACAAACCCCCTGCGCGTCATTCCAGCGAAAGCTGGACTCTCATTCCTTCATGACAGCGGCCGGAAAGGCAAAGGGATTCCATTGACAGGTCGCCTCGTCCCCGGACGTGGCTGTCGATTTCGCTGGAATGACGGTTCAGCCGACGATCCTGGCCAGGCCCTTGCTGAGCTGCAGCGCGCCGTTCAAGCGCGCGTCGGGATCGGGCCAGGCGCGGCTGATGACGAGCTTGGAATCGGGGCGCAGTTTCGCGGCGCCCTTGAGCCGCTCGACATAGGTGAGCAGCCCCGGCAGGTCCGGGAAGCTGTCGTTGAAGAAGCTGACCAGCGCGCCCTTCGGCCCGACGTCGAGCTTGGCCACCATCGCCGTCCGGCAGTTCATCTTGATCTCGATGACCTTCAGGAGGTTCGCGGTCTCGGCCGGGAGCGGGCCGAAGCGGTCGATCAGCTCGGCGGCGAACGGGTCGATCTCCGCGCGCGTCTCGAACTCGTTCATGCGCCGGTAGAGGCCCATCCTGAGGTCGAGATCGGGGACATAGGCCTCGGGCAGCAGGATCGGCGCGTCGACGCTGATCTGCGGCGAGAAGGCCTCGGGCCGCGCGTCGATGCCGCCGGCCTTGGCCTCGAGGATCGCCTCCTCGAGCATCGACTGGTAGAGCTCGAAGCCGACCTCCCTGATATGGCCCGATTGCTCGTCGCCGAGCAGATTGCCGGCGCCCCTGATGTCGAGATCGTGGGTGGCGAGCTGGAAGCCGGCGCCGAGGCTGTCGAGCCCGGCCAGCACCTGCAGGCGCTTGTCGGCGGTCTCGGTCAGCACCCGGTTCGGCGGCGTGGTGAAATAGGAATAGGCCCGGATCTTCGCCCGCCCGACCCGGCCGCGCAACTGGTAGAGCTGGGCGAGGCCGAAGCGGTCGGCGCGATGGACGATCAAGGTGTTGGCGGTCGGCACGTCGAGCCCGCTCTCGATGATCGTGGTCGAGAGCAGGACTTCGTACTTTCGGTCGTAAAAGGCCGACATGCGCTCCTCGATCTCGGTCGGCGCCATTTGGCCGTGGGCGGTGATGAAGCGGACCTCGGGCACCTCCTCGCGCAGATATTGCTCGATGTCGGGGAGGTCGGCGACGCGCGGCGCGACGAAGAAGGTCTGGCCGCCGCGATAATGTTCGCGCAGCAGGGCCTCGCGGACCACCACCGGGTCCCAGGGCATGACATAGTTGCGCACCGCGAGGCGGTCGACCGGCGGGGTCTGGATGACGGAGAGCTCGCGCAGCCCCGACATCGCCATCTGCAAGGTGCGGGGGATCGGCGTCGCGGTCAGCGTCAGCACGTGGACGTCGGCGCGCAGGGCCTTCAATTTCTCCTTGTGGGTGACGCCGAAGCGCTGCTCCTCGTCGACGATGACCAGGCCGAGCTTCCTGAACTCGATGCTCTTCGAAAGCAGCGCATGCGTGCCGATGACGATGTCGATCCTGCCGGCCTTGACCCCCTCCTTGGTCTCCTTCGCTTCCCTGGCCGGGACGAGGCGGGAGAGGCGGCCGATCTCGATCGGGAAGCCCTGGAAGCGGTCGCGGAAATTCTCGTAATGCTGGCGGGCCAGGAGGGTGGTCGGGACGATCATCGCCACCTGCAGACCGGACATGGCGGCGATGAAGGCGGCACGCAGCGCAACCTCGGTCTTGCCGAAGCCGACGTCGCCGCAGACCAGCCGGTCCATCGGCTTGCCCGCCGCCAGGTCGGCGATGACGTCGGCGATGGCGCGGTCCTGGTCCTCGGTCTCCTCGTAGGGGAAGCGGTCGGCGAAGGCGGCATAGCCGGTGTCGGGCTCTGCGATCGCGCCGGGGCGCAGCGCGCGCTCGGCGGCGACCTTGATGAGGTCGCCGGCAATCTCGCGGATCCGCTCCTTCATCCGCGACTTGCGCCGCTGCCAGGCCTCGCCGCCGAGCCGGTCGAGGCTGACGCCCTCGCTGTCCGAGCCGTAGCGCGAGAGGATGTCGATATTCTCGACCGGAACATAGAGCTTGTCGCCGCCCGCATAGCTCAAGGCGACGCAATCGTGCGGCGCCCGCTGGACCGGGATCTGGGTCAGCCCCTCGTAGCGGCCGATGCCGTGATCGGCGTGGACGACGAGATCGCCCGGCGTCAGCGTGGCGAGCTCGGAGAGGAAGGCGTCGGCGGTCTTGCGGCGCTTGCGGCGGCGGACCAGGCGGTCGCCGAGCATGTCCTGCTCGGTGAGCAAGGCGAGGTCGCCGCCGGTGAAGCCGTGGTCGAGCTGGATGACCGTCAGGGCGACGGTCCCCGGCGAAGGCCCGGGCCCAGTTTCTGAGTCCGGCCCGGGCCCCGGCTTTCGCCGGGGAGCAGCGGCGCCCAGCGCCTCTTGCCAGGTCTCCGCCTCCACGACCTTTTCGAGCCCATGCTCGGCGAGCAGGCCCTTGAGGCGCTCGCGCGAGCCCCTGGAATAGCTCGCCAGCACGACCTTCTTGCGCGCGCGGCGCAGGTCGGCGATGTGGGCGACCACCGCTTCGTAGACGTTGGCGCCCTGTGCCCGCTCCGGCGCGAAGTCGCGCGGCCCCTCCATCGCGAAGTCGATGACCGAGGCGCTTGCCGGCTGGTGGAACGGCGTCAGCTGGTGGAGCGGCCGCTCCGCGACGATCGAATCCCATTCGGCGCGCGCCAGATAGAGCGTCTCCGGCGCGAGCGGGCGGTAGCTGCCCGGCTCCTTGCTGCGCGCGCGCTCGCGATTCTCGTAATAATCCGCGACCGCCTCGAACCGCGCTTCGAGCGCGCCGGCATCGCCGCTGTCGCGCACGATCAGATCGTCGCCGGCGAGATGGTCGAACAGCGTCGCCAGCCGCTCCTCGAACAAAGGCAGCCAATGATCGACGCCGGCGATCCGCCGCCCGTCCGACACCGCCTGGTAGACCGGATCGCCGGTGGCGGCGGCGCCGAACAATTCGCGATAGGCGGAGCGGAAGCGCTTGACGCTCGCCTCGTCGAGCAGGGTCTCGGACGCGGGCAGCAAGGTGAAGCCGTCGATCCGGTCGATGCTGCGCTGGGTGGCGGGATCGAAGCGGCGCACGCTCTCGATCTCGTCGCCGAAGAAATCGAGCCTGAGCGCCTGCTCCTCGCCGGCGGGAAACAAATCGACCAGGCCGCCGCGCACCGCGAACTCGCCGGGGTCGCGCACCGTCTCGGTGCGGCCATAGCCATTGGCCTGGAGCAAGGCGGCGAGCCGGTCGATGTCGATCCGCTCGCCGGGCGCGAGGCGGGCGACGAGCTGGCGGATGCGGAACGGCGTCAGCGTGCGCTGGGTGGCGGCATTGACGGTGGTGACGAGGAGCTGCGGCCCGGCCGCCTTGCGCTGGAGCGCGTGGAGGGTGGCGAGCCGCTCGGAGGTCGCCCGCAAGGAGGGCGAGCTGCGGTCGTAGGGCAGGCAGTCCCAGGCCGGGAAGGCCAGCACCGCCAGCTCCGGCGCGAAATATTGCGCGGCATCCGCCAGCGCCCGCATCGCCCCTTCGTCGGGCGCGATGAAGACCGCGCGTCCTTTTGCGGCACGCGCCAGATCGGCGGCGAGCCAGGGCATGAACCCGCCCGGCACGCCGGCGAGGGTGACCGGCCGGGCGGCCGTCAGGATCTTCTGGAGATCGGCGCTCATTCGGGGAGCTGGATGTAATCGAGGGCTTGCAGGCGGGTCATCATCTCGCTTTGCCAGCGCGCGGGGACGGCGGCGGTTCCGATCGCCCAGGCGAGGATGTCGACGTCCTGCTCCTCGAGAAACGCCTCGAACCACGCGGTCTGCGCCTCGTCCCACGCTTCGTGCCAGCGGTCGAAATAGCCGCCGACCAGCATGTCCGCCTCGCGCACGCCGCGATGCCAGGCGCGGAAGCGGAGGCGCTTGAGGCGGTCTTCCTGGTCCATAAGCTCCAACGGAAAATGGCCGCGCTGGGATTCCAGGCGGCTTCCAATGCACGCCCTGTAGTGGCCGCCCACTCCCTCGTCACCCCGGACTCGATCCGGGGTCCACCTTTTCTTTGCAGCGTCGAGGAAAAGAAAGGTGGATGCCGGATCAAGTCCGGCATGACGGAAGGGGGAGGGGCCGGTAAGACCCTCGCATGCGCCCCGACATTCTCAATCCGCTGTTCGCCGAAGTGGAGGTGCTGAAAGGCATCGGGCCGGCGCTCGCCAAGCCGCTGCACCGGCTCAGGCTCGACCGGGTCGTCGACATCCTGTTCCATCTGCCGGTGAGCTGGATCGACCGCGCCCGCGTCGCGGCGCTCGACGAGGCCGATGTCGGGCGGACGATCATCGTCGCGCTGACCGCGCGCGATTATCGGCAGGGGGGCAGGGGCCCGCTGCGGATCTTCGCCGAGGACCAGGCGGGCAATTACGTCACGCTCACCTATTTCAACAATCCCGGCTGGGGAAAGAAGCAGCTGCCGCTCGGCGAGGCGCGGATCGTCTCGGGCCGGCTCGACCGCTACGGCCAGGAATTGCAGATGGTCCATCCGGACTATGTGCTGCTCCCCGCCGAGGCCGCGAATATTCCCGCGCGCGAGCCGGTCTATCCGCTCTCCGAAGGGCTCACCAACAACCGGCTCGGCGACCTCGCCGGCCAGGCGCTGGCGCGGCGGCCTGACCTGGCCGAGTGGATCGAGCCAAGCCTCAAGGCGCGGCAGGGCTGGCCGGACTGGGCCGAGGCGCTGGAGACCGCGCATCGCGATCCCGCCGCGGCCGCGGCGCGCGCGCGGCTCGCTTATGACGAGGTATTCGCCAAGGAAGTCGCGGAGTTGCTGGTGCGGGCCGAATGGCGGCGGGGGAAGGGGCTTGCGCTCCGGGGAGACGGCAGGCTGCGCGACGGCCTCAAGCTTCCTTATTCCCTGACCGGCGCCCAGCAGCGGGTCATCGCCGAGATCGAGGGCGACCTCCAGCAGGTGGCGCCGATGCTCCGCCTGCTTCAGGGCGATGTCGGGTCGGGCAAGACCCTGGTCGCGCTGATGGCGATGCTGAGCGCGGTCGAGGCGGGCGCGCAGGCCGCCTTGCTGGCGCCGACCGAAATCCTCGCGCGCCAGCATTACGAGACGATCCTGCGCCAGCTGGCCGGCCTGCCGGTCAACGTCGCCATCCTTACCGGGCGCGAGAAAGGCAAGCTGCGCGATTCCTGTCTGATGGGGTTGGCCGACGGCTCGATCCATCTCCTCATCGGCACGCACGCAATCTTCCAGCAGGCCGTCGTCTACAAGCGGCTCGCTCTCGCCGTGATCGACGAGCAGCATCGCTTCGGCGTCGCCCAGCGGATGATGCTCTCCCAGAAAGGCGAGGGCCGGCCCCATGTTCTGGCGATGACCGCGACCCCGATCCCGCGCACCATCAGGCTCATCGAATTCGGCGGCATGGACGTCAGCATCCTCGACGAAATGCCGCCGGGCCGCCAGCCGATCGAAACGCGGGTGGTGAGCCTGGACAAGCTTCCCGACGTGATCGACGGGCTCGGCCGCCATATCGCTCAGGGCAAGCAGGCTTATTGGGTCTGCCCGCTGGTCGAGGAGAGCGAGGTTTCGGACCTCGCCGCCGCCGAGGAGCGGGCGCGGCTGCTCGCGCTGCGCTTCGGCGACAAGGTCGGCGTCGTCCACGGCCGGATGAAGGGGCCGGACAAGGACGCGGCGATGGACGCGTTCGCGCGCGGGCAGATCGCCGTCCTCGTCGCCACCACCGTGATCGAGGTCGGCGTCGACGTGCCCAACGCGACCTTGATGATCGTCGAGCATGCCGATCGCTTCGGCCTTGCCCAATTGCACCAGTTGCGCGGTCGCGTCGGCCGCGGCGACCAGCACAGCATCTGCCTGCTGCTGCGCGGCAACCTGTTGAGCGAGACCGCGCGCGCCCGGCTCACCCTGATGCGCGAGACCAATGACGGCTTCCGCATCGCCGAGGAGGACCTGCGCCTGCGCGGCGCCGGCGAAATCCTCGGCACCCGCCAGTCCGGCGAGGCCCAGTTCCGCCTGGCCAGCCCCGAGCAGATCGCCGACCTCGCCCCGATCGCGATGGACGACGCCCGCCTGCTGATCGACCGCGACGGCGGCCTGGAGGGCGAGCGCGGCCAGGCGGCGCGGGTCTTGCTCTACCTGATGGAGCGCGACGCGGCGGTGGGCTTGCTGCGGGGAGGCTGATTCACGTCGTCACCCCGGCGGAGGCCGGGGTCTCATGGAGACGCGCAGCGACATTTTGGCCCGGGATCCCGGCCTTCGCCGGGATGACGGTCAGGGTCTGAGCAGCCCGTGCTTCTTCTTGCCCGCCGAAACGCGGACTTCGCCGCTGACCGCGATCGTCACGTCCTCGCCCGCCGCCTCGCCGTCGATGCGGGCGCCGCCCTGGGCGATCAGGCGCCGCGCTTCGTTCTTCGATGCGCACAGGCCGAGGCCGACGAGGGCATCGACCAGGAGGATCGGGCCGGTCACTTTCAGCGTCGGCAGGTCCCCGCCGGCGGCGCCTTCCTCGAACGTCCTGCGCGCGGTCTCGGCGGCGCCGGCCATGGCTTCGGCTCCATGCAGCATCGCCGTCGCGGCGTCGGCCAGCGCCTTCTTGGCCCCGTTGATCTCGGCGCCTTCGAGCGCCTCCAGCCGGGCGATCTCGCCCAGCGGCAGGTCGGTGAACAGGCGCAGGAAGCGGCCGACATCGGCGTCCTGGGTGTTCCGCCAATATTGCCAATAATCGTAGGCGCCGAGCAAATCGGCGTTGAGCCAGATTGCGCCTTTCTCGGTCTTGCCCATCTTGCCGCCGTCGGCGGTGGTGATCAGCGGCGTGGTCACGCCGAACACCTCGACGCCGTCCATCCGGCGGGTGAGCTCGATGCCGTTGACGATATTGCCCCATTGGTCCGAGCCGCCGAGCTGCAGCCGGCAGCCGGCGCGCGCCGAAAGCTCGCGGAAATCGTAGGCCTGGAGGATCATATAGTTGAATTCGAGGAAGCTCAGCGATTGCTCGCGGTCGAGCCTGAGCTTCACGCTGTCGAAGCTCAGCATCCGGTTGACCGAGAAATGCTGACCGATTTGCCTGAGGAAGGGGATATATTCGAGCGCGTCGAGCCAGTCGGCATTGTTGACGATGATCGCCTCGGCCGGCCCGTCCCCGAAGGTCAGGAAATGCTCGAACACCCGCCTGATCGAGGCGATGTTGGCGTCGATCGTCCCGGCGTCGATCAGCTTGCGCGCCTCGTCCTTGAAGCTCGGATCGCCGATCTTCGAAGTGCCGCCGCCCATCAGCACGATCGGCTTGTGCCCGGCCTGCTGCATGCGGCGGAGCAGCATGATCTGCACGAGGCTGCCGACATGGAGCGAGGGCGCGGTCGCGTCGAAGCCGATATAGCCGGGCACGATCTGCTTCTGCGCGAGCGCGTCCAGCGCTTCGGCGTCGGTCACCTGATGGATGTAGCCGCGCGAGGAGAGCAGGCGGAGGAGTTCGGATTGGTACTGGGTCATGCGGCGCGGCGTTAGCATTACAATCCGTCATGCTGAACTTGTTTCGGCATCCAATTTCGAGCAGCAGTGCGGGTTGAGAACTGGACCCTGAAACAGGTTCAGGGTGACGGGGAGGGCCTGTGGATCGCGAACTCATCCCTCATCCCGAGACTCCCGCGAGTGCCGTGCGGTTCGTCAGCGCCGGGGTTCAGCGGCTGCCGGGTGGCCTGGATCTCCAATATGTCGTGGAGGGCGACGCCTCCCTGCTCGTAATCCCCGCGCCGGCCAAGCCCTATCGCACCGACGAGCTGTGGCGCAGCACCTGCTTCGAGCTGTTCATTCGCGAGGGAAACCAGGCTTATTGCGAGATCAACCTCTCCCCGTCAGGGCAGTGGGCGGCCTATCGGTTCCAGGACTATCGCGGCGAAGCCGAGGATCTCGACCTGGACGAGCCGCCGCGCATCTGGTTCTCGCGCGAACCGTTCGGCCTCCTCCTGACGGCTTCGATCACGATCGGGTTGAGAGGGAATGGACCGGTCGGCCTCTCCGCGGTGATCGGGGAGAAGGACGGTACCATCTCTTATTGGGCGCTGGCGCATCCGCCGGGCGATCCCGATTTCCACCACCCGGCTTGCTTTGCGCTCGAACTGCCGGCTGAAACTGACATCCTGCCGTCACCCCGGACTTGATCCGGGGTCGACCTTCTTTACCAGCATGCAGATGGATGCCGGATCAAGTCCGGCATGACGAGGATGTGGGACGCATGAACTTCGGCATCGATCGCCTGCTCGCCGACCCGGCCCTGCGCAAGCCGCTGGAGGGCAAGCGCGTTGCGCTGCTCGCCCATCCGGCGTCGGTGACCGCGGATCTGACCCATTCGCTCGACGCGCTGATCGCTTGCGGGCTCAAAATGTCGGCCCTGTTCGGGCCGCAGCACGGCGTCCGCGGCGATCTCCAGGACAATATGATGGAGTCGCCCGATTATACCGATCCGACCCATGATATGCCGGTGTTCAGCCTCTATGGCGAGGTCAGGCGGCCGTCGGGCCAGTCGATGGGCACGTTCGACGTGATCCTGGTCGACCTGCAGGATGTCGGCTGTCGGATCTACACCTTCGTCACCACCCTGCTCTACGTGCTCGAGGCCGCCGCCGCGCACGGCAAATCGGTCTGGGTGCTCGACCGGCCCAACCCCGCCGGCCGCCCGGTCGAGGGGCTGGCGCTCAGGCCCGGCTGGGAGAGCTTCGTCGGCGCCGGACCGATGCCGATGCGGCACGGCATGACTTTGGGCGAGCTGGGGCAATGGTTCGTCGCCCATTTCAAGCTCGACGTGGATTATCGGGTGATCGAAATGCAGGGCTGGCAGCCCGAGGCGGCGCCCGGCTTCGGCTGGCCGCCCGAGCGGGTGTGGATCAACCCGAGCCCCAACGCGGCGAATTTCAACATGGCGCGCGCTTATGCCGGGACGGTCATGCTCGAAGGCACGACGCTCTCGGAAGGGCGGGGGACGACGCGGCCGCTGGAGCTGTTCGGCGCGCCGGACATCGACGCCCGCGCGGTCATCGCCGGGATGCGCAGGCTCGCGCCCGCCTGGCTGGCCGGCTGCACGCTGCGCGACATGTGGTTCCAGCCGACCTTCCACAAGCATGTCGGCACGCTCTGCTCGGGCGTCTTCATCCATGCCGAGGGGCCGGGCTACGATCACGGGGCGTTCAAGCCCTGGCGCCTGCAGGCGCTCGGCTTCAAGGCGATCCGCGCGCTCTATCCGGATTACGATTTGTGGCGCGATTTCCCCTACGAATATGCGTTCGGCAAGCTCGCCATCGACGTCATCAACGGATCGCCGCTGCTCAGGGAATGGGTCGACGACGCGGCCGCCGAGCCCGCCGATCTGGACGCGCTGACCGCGCCGGACGAACAAGCGTGGGAGGAGGAGCGGCGGCCCTCCTTGCTTTACTGAGGAGCGATGACGGCGCAATTCACTCTTCTGGATTGGCTGATCGTCGCGGGCTACGTCGTCCTGCTCGCGGCGGCCGGCATCCTCTCGACCCGCCGGCAGAAGGATGCCTCCGATTATTTCCTTGCCGGGCACCGGGTCCCGATCTGGCTGGTGGCGGTCTCGGTGCTGTCGACCACCCAGTCGGCGGCGACCTTCCTCGGCGCGCCCGATTACGGCTATCGCGGCGATTACACCTATCTCACTTCCTATCTCGGACCGCTCATCGCCGCCTTCCTGGTCGCGAAATTCCTCATCCCGCGTTTCTACGCCGAGCGGGTGACGACGGTCTACGAGCTGCTCGGCAACCGCTTCGACGCGCGGGCGATGCGCGCCGCCGGCGGCATGTATCTGATCGGCCGGATCTTCGCGAGCGGCGCCAGGCTCTACCTCGCCGCCATCGCCATCTCGATGATCGTCTTTGCCGACATCCAGCCTTCGAACGTGCTGATCGCGTCGGTCGCCCTGGTCGTGCTCGGCCTGATCTTCACCTTCATCGGCGGCCTCAGGTCGGTGATCTGGAGCGATCTGGTCCAGGTCGTGCTCTACGTCGGGGCCGCGCTCGTCGTGCTCTGGTTCCTGTGGAGCAGCATCCCGGCCTCGGCCGGCGACATCGTCCGCGGCCTCGCGACCACGCCCGACGGCGGCAACAAGCTCAGGCTGATCGACCTTTCGCTCGATCTTTCCGCGCCCTTCTCGCTGCTGGCGACCGTCACCGGCATCACCTTGCTGTTCTTCGCCAGCATGGGGCTCGACCAGGACATCACCCAGCGCTTCCTCGCCTGCAAGGACAGCCGCGAGGGAAAACGGGCGCTCTACGCCTCGGTGCTGGCCTCGATCCCGGTCGTCCTGCTGTTCCTGGCGATCGGCTCCCTGCTCTACGTCTTCTACGACCGGCCCGATCTGATGGCCGGCGCCGGCGCCGGCGCTGGCGCAGAGTTCAGCGGCGAGAAGATCACCATCTTCATGCACTATATCCTGACCCAGATCCCGCCCGGCGTGCGCGGCTTCGTCGCCGTCGGCGTGCTCGCGGCGGCGGCGGTCAATTCCGGGCTGATCTCGATGTCCTCGGTGCTGATCCAGGATTTCTACCGGCCCTGGACCCTGCGCCGGCGGGAGATGCCGGAGGCGCATTTCGTCCGCGCCGGCCGCGTCGGCATGGTCCTGCTCGCGCTCGCCTTGCTGGCGATGTCGCTGCTCTGCTTCTACTGGCAGCGCTACACCGAGGCGCCTTTGCTCAATTTCGCCCTGTCGGTCATGACCTTCGCTTATTCCGGCCTGCTCGGCGTCTATTTCACAATCCTGTTCACCCGGCGCGGCTCGACCGCGTCCGTGATCTGGGCGCTCGCGACGGGCTTCCTCGCCATCGCCCTCCAGCAGAATTACGTCGTCGACATGCTCGGCCTGCCCGCGTCGTGGAAGTCGCTGGCCTTCCCCTACCAGCTCTGCCTCGGCACCGCCGCCGCCTTCGCCACCTGCCTCTTGGGCAACCAGCGCAAAGCGGGCGCCGCAGCGAATAATTCACCAAGCATCCCAATTCTTTCGTGAGCTTTGCCCGGCTAAGCCCACCGCTTTCAGGGAGCACAGCGGACATGGCTCATCAGGCAAGGCGCGCGATTCGGAGCGGGAGCATCGCCGGCACCGACGGCGACGACGACATCCTGGTCACCGCGCCGACCGCGATCGACGGGCGCGGCGGCTTCGACACCCTTCATTTCGACTTCATCACCAGCCCGGTCGGCGTGCATCTCGACCTCAGCCAGGTCTGGACCGGCGGCGTCGGCTGGCTGAACGGCTACCA
This sequence comes from Sphingomonadales bacterium, assembly GCA_034668505.1. GTDB lineage: Bacteria > Pseudomonadota > Alphaproteobacteria > Sphingomonadales > Sphingomonadaceae > Allosphingosinicella. The sequence goes on along the minus strand of JAXDPD010000044.1, from coordinate 20,737 downwards.
GATCCGCAACATGGAGGCGCTCGGCAGCGCCTTCCCCGATTCGACCGCCGGGAACAACATCATCGTCGGCAGCGCATTTGACGACGTCGTCATCCTCGGCGCCTTCTATCTGGACCGGACCGTCGTTTATGGCGACGAGGGCGACGACCTGCTCGTCGTCGGCGGCGGCGGCGAGGACGACCCGGTGGCCGGGCACAATTTCCTGGGCGGCGGCGGCGGCGACGACGTCCTCGTCGGCGGCGCCCATGGCGACGACCTGTTCGGCGAGGACGGCAACGATCGCCTGCATGGCGGCGGCGCCGACGATCTGCTGTTCGGCGATTCGGGCCGCGACTCCCTGCACGGCGATGCGGGCAATGATTATCTGCGCGGCGGCGCCGGCGAGGATCAATTGTTCGGCGGCACCGGCGACGATCGCCTCGACGCCTCGCTCGGCGCCGACATGCTTCACGGCGGCGCCGGCTCGGACAGCGTCGAATATTACGGCGCGGACGGCGGCGTCGCCGTCGACCTGCAGGCGGGCATCGGCCGCGAGAGCGCGGGCGGCTTCCTCGACCATCTCGATTCGATCGAGAATGCGGCGGGCAGCTTTTTCGCCGACGTGCTGCGCGGGTCGAACGCGGCCAATCGCCTGACCGGCGATGCGGGCGACGACCGCCTGTCCGGCCGCGGCGGCGACGACATCCTGTCCGGCGGCACCGGCGCCGACCGGCTCGAGGGCGGGCGCGGCGCGGACCTTTTCGTCTTCCGGGAGGTCGATGCCGGGCGCGACCTGATCGCCGATTTCGACTCGGGCGAGGGGGACCGGATCGATCTCTCCGGCATCGACGCGGTCCCGGAGACGCCGTTCGACGAGGACGCCTTCCTGTTCGTCGGCGGCGCCGCGTTCAGCGGCACGGCCGGCGAATTGCGGGTGGCCGCGGCGACCGGCGGCTGGGAGGTGAGCGGCGATTGCGACGGCGACAGTCGGGCCGACTTCACGTTTCTGGTCGCGTCCCCGGCGCCGCTGCTGGCCGGAGATTTCGTCTTGTAGGCACCGCTACCGAGGATCGATCCGGTCGCCGGAGCGGGAAAGGCCGAATTCCGCGGGGCTGTAGCGATGGCCGAGATGGCTTCTCGCGCGCGCCATGTAGCGCGTCATGCGCGTCAGAACCGCGGGCGTGAGCGGGATTCCGAGAAAATCGTAGAGCCGCTCGATCTCGCCGCGCCAGTCGCGGTTCATCGCCTCGAAGCCGATGCTGATTTGCGGGACATCCGGCCGGGCCTGTCTCGCCTCGTCCGCAAGCCTTGCGCGCAAAAGCGTCTTGCGCAGCCACTCCCGGCCCGCCCAGCCTTTGTCGGCGCTGTCCGAATGGACGCGCATGTTATTCCAAGCGAGCGACGCGGACGAAGCGGCGACCGTATCGAGATCGCGGTCGAGGCAGATCAGACGGGCGCCGGGAAAGGTCTCGAGCAGCACGGGCAGATCTTCCATGAAGCGGGGAACCTTGAGGATCCAGGGCCGGTCGGCGGGCTCGGCGCGGGACCAGGCGATCGTCCGCAACAGCGCGCGGAATTTCGCGTAGAGGGGCCGCGCATCGGCTTCCTCCCACCAATGCGTGAAGGCCGGCACGCGCCAATAGAGCTCGAACAGCGCGTTGCCGAAGGAGAAGTCGAACAGGCCGAACTCTTCTTCCGCGGCGGTCGGATGCGATGGGTGGATGTGTCGCAGCGCCGGGTTCAGCCGACGAAAGAGCGCCAGTCCGGCGCGCGCACGCAAGCGCCGTGCCCGTTGCGGCACGGGCGTCAGGGATTCGAACAAGCGCGTGTGCGCGAAGCGATCGTCGCAGGCCAGGAGCCTCTGCAGGCGGGTGGTGCCGGATCGCATCTGGCCGAGAATGACGATCGGCGGCGCAAGCGGGCGCTCCAGAATCTCCGGATGGGCGCGCCACAGCGCAACGGCGCGGATGCGGGCGCGCAACGCCATGACGATCCATCCGTGCGCGATAAAGTGGCCGAGCGGATTCAGGTCCGCTTCCTCGCGCAGCGAGCGGACGAGCCGATCGAAAGGCTCGCGCCAGTGATCGTCGCTGCCGAAGGCGGCCGGCGAGGCGCCGCGCAAGGCGCGGTTCTCGATCGCCGCGGCGTCCAGCCCCGCCGGCGACCAAAGCCGCGAGCGCCGGAGCGCGGACAGCAGGCGGTTGGCCGCCTCGATTCCGGGCAGCGGCGCCGCATCCTCCATTCAGCTTTTCCGGCTCAGCGTCCGCATCGCGTCGTCGAGCCCCTCCAGCGTCAGCGGATACATCCGGTCCTGCATCAGCGTGCGCACCACCTGGATCGAGCTGGTGTAGCTCCAATATTGCTCGGCCACCGGGTTGAGCCAGACCGCCGCCGGATAGGTGGTCGTCATCCGCTGCAGCCAGGTCGCGCCGGCTTCCTCGTTATAATGCTCGACCGAGCCGCCGGCATGGGTGATCTCGTAGGGGCTCATCGAGGCGTCGCCGACGAAGACCAATTTATAGTCGTGGCCGTATTTGTGGAGCAGGTCCCATGTCGGAATGCGCTCGCTCGTGCGGCGGCGATTGTCCTTCCACACCGTCTCGTAGGGGCAATTGTGGAAGTAGAAGAATTCGAGATTCTTGAATTCGGAGGTGGCCGCGGAAAACAGCTCCTCGCAAAGCTTGATATGCGGGTCCATTGAGCCGCCGACGTCGAGGAAGAGCAGCAGTTTCACCGCATTGTGGCGCTCGGGCCGCATCCGGATGTCGAGCCAGCCCTTGCGCGCGGTGCCGTCGATCGTCTCGTCGAGGTCGAGCTCCTCGGCGGCGCCCTCGCGGGCGAAGCGGCGCAGGCGGCGGAGCGCGACCTTGATGTTGCGCGTGCCCAGCTCGACCTTGTTGTCGAGATTGCGGAAGGCGCGCTCGTCCCAGACCTTGAGCGCCCGGCCCTGGCGTCCTTCGCCGCCGATGCGCACGCCTTCCGGATTGTAGCCCGAATTGCCGAACGGCGAGGTGCCGCCGGTGCCGATCCACTTGCTCCCGCCCTGGTGGCGGCCCTGCTGCTCGGCGAGCCGCTGCTTGAGCGCTTCCATGATCTCGTCCCAGGAGCCGAGCGCCTTGATCTCGGCCATCTGCTCGGGGGTGAGATAGAGCTCGGCGATCTTCCGGAGCCATTCCTCGGGGATCGGCGCGGCGTCGGCGCCGTAGCTGGTCTCGAGCCCCTTGAAGACCTTGCCGAACACCTGATCGAAGCGGTCGAGCAGCCCCTCGTCCTTCACGAACGTCGCCCGCGCCAGGAAATAGAATTCCTCCGGGCTGGCGGCGATGACGTCGGCGTCGAGCGCCTCGAGCAGGGTCAGATGCTCCTTCATCGAGGCGGAAATGCCCGCGGCGCGAAGCTCGTCGACGAAGGAGAAGAACATGACGCTGAGGGCTGTACTGCGTTCAGCCCTCAGCGTCACCCCGGCGAAGGCCGGGGTCTCAGCGGGACGCGCCGAGGCTCGAAGATGGATGCTGAAACAAGTTCAGCATGACGATGAGGGCCGGGCCCGCGCCGCTTGGTTAACGACCTTTCAACACATTCCCCTTAGCCGTTGCGCCAGAACAAATTTCGGGGGTCAATGGTGGCGAGCAGCGCGGGCGAGAGGACGGACGGCGAGGCGATCAACCAGGTTGCGCGCAATTGCGGGTCGCTGGCGATCGAGTGCAGCGACGTCGCCGGCTATGTCGCCGGCGTCAACGAGCGCATCTCCGCCAATCTGAAGATGCTCGACTCCCTCGAGGACGTCACCACCCGCCTCATGGCCGACCAGGCCCGGGTTTCCGATTCGACCGACGAGGCGCGCGTGCTCGCCGAGCAGGCGCGCGGCAAATTGGAGCAGGGCAGGGCGGCGATCGAGGACACGATCCGGATCTTCTCCGGGCTCACCGACCTCGTCGTCCAATTGGGCGACCGCATGGCCGGATTCACCGAGGCGATGACCCGCGTCCAGCGCGTCTCCTCGTCGATCGAGACCATCGCCAGCAAGACCAACATGCTCGCCCTGAACGCCACCATCGAGGCGGCGCGGGCGGGCGAGGCGGGCCGCAGCTTCGCGGTCGTCGCCGCCGAGGTCAAGAAGCTCGCCCACGACACCCGCGCCGCCACCGGCGAGATTGCCGGCACCATCGCCTCGCTGACCCGCGAGGCCGAAGCGGTCACCTCCGAGATCAAGGCCGGGGTCGACAAGAGCCGGGTCGCGCAGGGCTCGTTCACCCGGATCAACGAGACCGTGCGCGACGTCGCCGAGATCGTCGCTCTGGTCGATCGCCAGACCGACGGCATCGCCCAGTCGACCAGCCATATCCAGGCCAGCGTCGACAGCGTGAAGAGCGGGCTTTCCTCGTTCGCCGCCGACGCGCGCGACAATGGCGGCCAGCTCAAGGAGACGCACGACCGGCTGAGCAAGCTCGAATTGCTCTCCAACGAGATGCTCGACCGGCTCGCTTCGTCGGGCGTGAGGATCGACGACACCCCGTTCATCGAGTTCGCGCAGGCCGCGGCCCGCGAGCTGCACGGCCTGATCGAGGCCGGCATCGCCCGCGGCGAGGTCGACGAGGGCGCCGTGTTCGATACCGATTACATGGTCATGCCCGGCACCAATCCGGTCCAGTACGAGACCAGGTTCTGCGATTTCGCCGACGCCCATGTCCGGCCCGTGCTCGACCGGCTGATGGCCACCGAGCCGCGGCTGATCGCCACCGCCTTGACCGACATCAACGGCTATCTGCCGACGCACATCTCCGCCCGCTCGCTGCCGCAGAGCGACGATCCGGAATGGAACGCCGAATATTGCCGCAACCGGCGCAACTTCATAGACGACGTCACCCGGCGCGCGATCGCCAGCGAGAAGGAGGCGATGCTCGCCACCTACGGCATGGAATTGGGCCAGGGCCGCTATCTGCCGGTCAAGAACGTGTTCGTGCCGATGTACGTGCGCGGCCGCCGCTGGGGCAATTTCGAGCTCGCCTATCGCGACGAAAACCTTCGCTGAGGCTCAGCGCCGCTCGCTCCGGCTTTCGCTCGCATTGATGCTGACCGAGGAGCGCGCCCGTCCGACCAGGAACGGAAGCGCCGGCTCGACCGCCTCGTCGGGCCCGGGCATCGCGTCATAGACGAAGGCCAAGCCGGTGATCGAGGGATTCGCGGCGTAGGTCATCGCGCCGGGCAATTGCGGATCGTCGTTCAGATAGGCGGAGACCGCAAGGCCGGCATCGCCGAGCAGGGCCGCCCATGCCTTGCCGTCGCGCCGCCGGTAGACAGCCACCTGCTCGACCGGAAAGCGGGTGGCTTCCCGGCACCAATTGGCGGGTTCGGCGGCGAGCCCCGAGCGGCCGCGCGCGTCATTATGCGCCTCGAGGATCGCGGCGACGCCGAGCAGCGAATTTTCCATCGACTGCCGCCGCTGCCGCCCGCGCATGGCATTGGCGTCGGGGCAGGCCGCCGGAACGACGAGCGGGAGCGGGGCGGGCGCGCCGGCCGGCAGGGCGATCGCCGCGAGCAGGGCGTCCATCCTGGCGGCGATGCCGGGCCGATCGAGGCTGGTCGAGCTGATCCGCAATTTGATCATCCATTCGCCGTTCTGCGCCATCGCGACCGCGGTCGAGCGGAAGCGGTTGCCGGGCGGGATGGCGATCTCCTCGCGCAGGCCGTTGGGCGCGGCGCCGGTGCCGAGCGTGAAGGATCGCGGCGCCACATCGCCGAGCGGCGCGGCGACGTTGACCCGCATCGCCAGCCGCGTCCGCTCGAACCACAAGGCCGGATTGGGGAAGGCCGCGCGGTAGACGTAGAGGGTGACGGCGTCATCGTCGTCGCCGAGCTGGACGATGACGTCGGAGCCGTCGCCGCGGCCGTCGGAGACGGAGGCGACGTGGAGCCCGGCCGGCAATTCGGCGATTTCGATTCGGCTTTGCGCATGCCGCCAGCCTTCGGCCGAGGCCGCCGCCGGCACGAGCATGGCGGCGAACGCCATGAGAAACTTGAGCATTTTCGACCCCCTGGCCGGGGAGCCTAGGCCGCGGCCGCCGCTTCGGCAATCCCGCCCGGTTCAGCCGCTCTGCCTGCGGCTCATGAATGCCAGCCGCTCGAACAGCATCACGTCCTGCTCGTTCTTGAGCAACGCGCCGTGGAGGGGCGGGATCGCCTTCGAGGGATCCTTCGATTGCAGCACCTCGAGCGGCATGTCCTCGTGGAGGAGCAGCTTCAGCCAGTCGATCAATTCGCTGGTCGACGGCTTCTTCTTGAGGCCGGGGACGTCGCGGACCTGGTAGAAGATGTCCATCGCGCGGGAGACCAGCAGCTTCTGGATGCCCGGGAAATGGACGTCGATGATCGCCTGCATCGTCTCGCGGTCGGGGAATTTGATATAATGGAAGAAGCAGCGGCGCAGGAAGGCGTCGGGCAACTCCTTCTCGTTGTTCGAGGTGATGACGACGATCGGCCGCTCGACCGCGGCGACCGTCTCCTTGGTCTCGTAGACGTGGAACTCCATCCGATCGAGCTCCTGGAGGAGGTCGTTGGGGAATTCGATGTCGGCCTTGTCGATCTCGTCGATCAGCAGGACGGGCAGGACGGGCGAGGTGAACGCCTCCCACAATTTGCCCTTGCGGATATAGTTGGAGATGTCGTGGACGCGCGCGTCGCCCAATTGGCCGTCGCGCAGCCGCGCCACCGCGTCATATTCGTAGAGGCCCTGATGCGCCTTGGTGGTCGACTTGACGTGCCATTCGATCAGCGGCGCGCCGATCGCCGCGGCGATCTCATGGGCGAGGATGGTCTTGCCCGTCCCCGGCTCGCCCTTGACGAGCAGCGGGCGGCGCAACGTGACGGCCGCGTTGACCGCGACCTTGAGGTCGTCGGTGGCGACATAGGAGGAGGTGCCTTCGAAGCGCATGCGTGGGGGCATAGGGGACGGGAGGGGAGGGGCGCAAGCGGGATTGGGAGAGTTCTATGCGGCCTTCTGTAGCCGCTCCAACTCGCGCGCGAACTCGAAGCGGAGCTGGTTCGCCTCATCTTCCGGCAGCCAGTTCGCCATGTTAGGAAACACGATCTGCCAGAGACGCTGCTTTTTTTCCGGCCAAGGCGTCGTGGGGGCCGCGCGCGCGGTTTCGAGCACGGCATGAAGTCGCTGCCGGATGCGCTCCGGATCTGGCGTGTGCTCCTGGGCCTTGGGATGCGGAATTCGGTCGTTATCGTCGCCGAACAGGCTATGCTGGCCGTTCCCGAACAGATCAGTCATAGCCTTCGTTTTCCGCCTCTTGAGCCGGCGCTGGGAATCCCAGCTCCTCGCGCGTCAACGTATCGCCGAGGGTCGCGTTCAGCACAATGTCGGCCGCGTCAAACCAGTGGATAAGTTCGGCGATCCGTGCGGCAGCGTCGCGCAGCTCGCGCATGAGCGATAGGGTGACCGGCAAGCCTTTGCGCCCTTCGATCCAGCGCGGCAGCACGCGATAGCCACTTACCGAGAAGGACCAGACGGCTTCGGGCAGCCCGGTGAAGGCTGGTACGGCAATATCCCGGTCCTTCCACAGGGAGAGCGTGCCATCTGCATAGCCGATGTCGGCGACCACCGTGTTATCGTCTGGCTCGCCCACTATCTTGCAAAATGCCTTGAGACGATAGGCGGCAGCGGGCCCTCGCTCGAATGCCTCCAGCCCCCGAATTTCGCGTCCGATCTCGGCTGCGCGCGCGAACACCGTCGGATCGGCGGGGAAGGGAATGTGCGGGAAAACGTCCTCCAGATCCTCGGCAAAGAGGCGCGTGTAGCTTCTCGCGGAGAGCAGGCAGAGGATGGCGTCGAAAATATCGTTGGGCGTTTGCGCTGCGCCATAGGCCTCGGCGAGGGCCGCGACGAGCACGGGGTTGAGATTGTGCGCGTCCGGTCCCTCCCGTCGATCATAAAGGGGGAACGCGTACCCGCCGTTGCTGCCCTTGATGGCGTGGTAATCGGGAAGCAGACCATGGCACCAGACTCCCGGTCCGGCGCCAGTGTTCGACTTTAGTGAGTACAGGCCGAGGTTGTTACTGCCCCAAGCGGCTTGAAGCTCCGGACGCGGCCGGTCAACGCAGGCGTTGTGGTTGCAGAGCCAACGCCGGTCCAGAGGCCGGTATGCGGACCTGATGATTGGCAGCAGGGTATCCGATTCGAGGCACGCGGCCAGAGATGATCTCGCAGCTTCCAGGGGACGAGCGCCTGTAGGCGAAAAGATCGCAGAGGCGCTCAATACATCCATCCTCAGAAATCCCCGGATGCGCTCCCGCAAGAGAATATCGCTGGCCGCGTAGGCAAAGCGGTCGCGTTTCGTTTGGATGCCGCCGCGATTGAAACCAAACGCTTCCCGAAGCGACAGCCAGTCGCCATTCTCGAACGGCGCCGGACGAAAATCGTCGAGTAGCTCCCGCCTCACGTCGACGCTCTCGTCCATGCGGCCTGCCCCTGCCGAATTGAGCAGCCAATCGAGCTTGGCGCGCCTCGTGAACAAGCTCTGGGCCCAACTGTCAGTGTACTGAATATCGGCAAGAGCGCCCTCGGCCTTGCTGCCATCGGCAATGGCGACGGTAATGGCGGTGCCAACCGTTATGTTGAATACGCCTTGATCGCGTTCGACGGTGGCTTGGGGACCCGTATTGACGTCACCACGCAGGTCAATCACCTCGATCCGGTCGAAACGTTCGCGCAGCATCTTTCGGAGGCCCGCATAGGGCCACCCTGTCAGGAACTTGCGATTGCTGATGAAGGCAATGACGCCCCGCCTCGGGGCGTTGTCCGCCTCGAAAAGCTTCCAGATCGCCCAGCGCCAGAATGCGATCGAGAATTCGGGAAAGGTGTTGAGCTGGCCGCCTTGACCCGCATTTTTCACGGGCTGTTTCAGATCGTCCCAGATGCCACGCTCCGGCCTGCCTGCCTCGTCCAGGCCACCGGCCATCCAGCGGCCGACAAGGGTTTGATCTTCGCCTTCTTCCAACCGTCGGTAGGGCGGGTTCCCCATGATGGCCAGAATGGGTTCCCTCGCCTTGATCCGATTTGCTTCCTGCCGCTCCTCGTCGATCGGAATACCTTGAATCCCCAAGGCGCCGATTGGGGCAATCGCGTCTGGCTGCGATAGGGTATCGGCAAGATAGATACCGAGGCGCGCGAGATTCACTCGTTGCGGCTCCACCTCCTCCTCGTCCGGTGCCCGGTTTCGAAGCGCGTGATGAAGGCGGTAATGCGCCACCGCATATGGCCCCACCAGCAACTCGAAGCCGTACATGCGGCCAGCCAGATCCCGGAGGGCCAGCGATCCGGCGACGCCGCCTTCGTCCGCCATCACCTGATCGCGCACGCGCTCTGCAACGCCGAGCAAGAAGGTGCCTGTACCGGTCGCCGGATCAAGGATGGTGACAGCCGGATCGCGAAGTCCCTGGGTGCCAAGGTTCTCGCGTAGCGCGCGGTCGAGCGCCCCGGTCATGTAGCGCACCACCTCGATCGGCGTGTAGTAGACGCCGTACTTCTCACGCGCCTTTGGATCGAAGGTTGCGAGGAAATCCTCATAGAAATATAGGATCGGGTCGGTTCCGTCGGACCGCAGCGCCAGAATCTCCGGTGCAAAGCTGTTCACCGTGTCGCACATCACTTCGAAGCCGATGCCGACCTCGAGCGATACGCGCCGGTCGCTGAGAATTTCGAGCGCCGCCTTCATCAGCGGATGCTCATCCGGCATGTCGCGCCAGGCATTTTCATCGATTTCTCGGTCAGTCGCCTCCCGGACGAGGAGAAGACCAAAGGCCAGCGTCTGTGCGAAGGCCGAAGAGAACAGAGTGTCGAAATCGGTGGCCGAATAACCGCCCGCCTCGGGATGCGCGTACAGGACGTTCCGAAACGTCTCGCGCACCATGATCAGTGGATGGCGCGCGTTCTCGCCACCCTGAAGCTGGCCCAGGCGTTCATGAACGGCACTGCGTACCAGTCGTGCCGAATGAGCCATGAGCTGGGCGAGATGCTCCGCATTGCGGGCTTCAGGCGCGTCGGCCCGCGCGAGCGTAGCAAGCAGGTCGAGAAACGGCTTGGAATCATGTTCGGCGACGAGCTGATCCGCGACGGCATTGGGAGTGTCAGGCTGAAGCGCCCGAGGCGGCACAATCGCGGCGGCGCCTAGCCTTGTCTCGCGCGAAAAGAGCAAGAAATCGGCGAAGTTCGAGGCCGACCATGCTCCGAGCTCCTTCAATCGTTCGTATTGACGCTTGTCGTGCGCGTCCCGCCAGCGTTCCGGATCGGCAGGTTTGACGGGCGCTTTGAGCTCGACGAAAGCGCGAGCCGGCTGGCCTTGTCGGATGAGGGCGATGTCCGGACGTCCGACTCCCGGGCTATTGTACTCGGGCGAAACCGTCAGCTCCGGAACAGTTGCAAGGAGAGGCAGCAGTTCGGCGACGAGCCTCTGAAAAGCTGGAGCAAGACCAGTCTCGGGAATGGCCGGATTAGCGCGCAGCGCGTCTCGGATTCGGCGCGCATAGGCTTGAAGGTGCTGTGTGGGCATGCGTCCCCTGGATCGGGGCTTTCCTGCCGATGCGGAGCGGTTTCCGCAAGTCGTTCATTAGGGACCGAAAGTGTCGGGCGGCTTCGCTCAGTAATCCCGCCGCGCCTGTTGCCGCGCTTCGAGCAAATCCCAGAGCGCCCGGTGCTGCAGCGCCAGCTGCTGCGCCCCGAACAGCAATGCGCGCTCGGCGGCGGCGGCTTCGTCGGCGACCGCGCGCAGCCGCGCCGCGTCGCCGAGGCTGCACGGCGCCGGCTCGACGCCGAGGCGCTTGGCGGCGGCTTCGATGACGCTGCGCACCGCCGCCCAGTCGGCGGCGAAGGCGAGGGCGGCGCCCAAGGCGCAGCCCTTGCGGTCGGACAGAGCGAGGGTGGCGAGCGCGGCGCGCTGGGCCTGGATCGCGGCCTCGCTGCCGCCGCCGCCCGGAGTCGAGGGAATCGGCCCGGCGGCGACCGCGAGCCGGGTCAGCAAGGCGCGCTCCGCCGCCGCGCCTTCCGCCGCCGAGGCGAGCCAGGCGCGGCCGGCGGGATCGACGATGCGGGTGGCGGCGAGATCGACGATGCCGGGATGGCGGCCGTGCAGCGCGCACAGGAAATGGACGGCGTCGGCGAGGTTGGCGCCGTTGCGCAGCGCCGGGCTCGAATAATAAGGATGGGTGAGGCTGCCATGATCGGCGACGCACGCCGCGAGCAGCGCGCCCGTCCGGACGCCGCCAGCCGATTCGACCGAGAGTGAAGCCATCGAAGACCCTCCGGCGCGCGCCATGCGGCCTGCCTTGAGCGCAGGCTTACACCGGCGGCGTAAAGAGGAGGTTTACGTGGGCGACGGGAAAGGACCGGTGCTCAGCCGCCGCTGAGGCCGGGTTTCATCCCCGTCTCCCGCAAGGGCCGCTGCGTCTTACCGGTTTTCGCGCCTCGGTCAGGCGGCAGGTTGGGCCGGGCCGGGCGCAGCCGCCGCTCAGGCCGAACCAGGCGAAATCGGCGACGGCCGGGGCCAGGAGCCCAGGACCGACCGGGGCGCCGCTGCCCGGAAGCGCAGCCTGAATCGCCTCAGCCCGCCGATCCCGCCGAACAGCCCCATCCCGCGGCGAAGCGGCCTCCTCCCCGGCGCCGTCAGGCAAGCCGGCGCCGGAAAGATCGGGGCTATCGTTTCGGTCGCCAAGCGCGCATCATGGCCGGGAAACGAAGCGGGGAGATTGCCCATGGCCAAGCTTTATCTCGCGGCGCTGCTCGCCGTCAGTGCTGCATCCGCCGCCGCCCAGCCGGCGGTCCAGCCCAACGTCGATTCCGCCGAGAGCCGGCAGGCCTTGCGGCAGATGTCCGAATGTCTCGCCGCGCTGCGGCCGCGCTGGGCGCGCGCGCTGCTCGCGCATCCCTATCTCAGCAACGAACAGGCCTATGACGCCTCGGAAGCGCTGGAAGGGCGGGACAGCTGCCTTCGGGGCGACACCGAGCTCACCTTCCGGACGTCGACCATGGTCGGCAGCCTGGCCGAGCATTTCGTGCGGAACGAGATCGGCGGGGTCGATTTCGCCCGGCTGAGCAGGGTGCTCTCGACCATGGACCCGCGCAACGCCTCCGAGGATTTCGCGCTTTGCATGGCGGCGGCCAATCCGGCGGCGGCCCGCAACCTCGCGCTGAGCGAATTCGGGAGCGCGGCCGAGACGGCGGCGGCGACCCAGCTCGGCCGCTACGTCGAGCGCTGCACCAATCCGGGCGAAAATCTGACCGTCGATCTCCAGTCGCTGCGCGCGCTGACGTCGAGCGCTTTATACCGCGGCATCGTTGCCGTCGGGTCGGCCGGAAATTGAGGCGGGACTCAAGGTAGCGTCGAAGTCTGAACGACCGAGACGCTAGCGGGGGGTTCCGAGGGCGCCGTTGCCGGGGCCGCCAATCGCGCCCTGCCTGGTCTGGTCGAAATTGTGCCGCAGGAACCCATCCTGCTGATCGCGCATGCTCGCGTCCCATTCGCCCTGCGTGCGGCAGACCCGCCTGGTCAGGCGCGTCGAGGTCGGCGTGACGGTCCGGCAGACCCTTCGCGTGCGCTGATCGTTCGCCGTGCGCGGAGCGTCGGCCGAGGCGCCGGCCGCGGTCGCGCCGGTCGCTGGCACCAGCACGGCGCCGGCCAGCAGCACGGCAAATCCCATCGTCAGCGCAGAGCCTGTCGCAATTTGCTTCCCAATCATCAGCTCACTCCCATTTCCGCCCCGGATCGGCAGCCTCGACTCGGAAGGTACACGAATTCGCCGGAAAGGGTAGCCCGCCCCCCGGAAGGCCGGTTGGGCGCCGTGGCGGAGGCGGCCCGCCCCGCTTGTTGAAAATCCCGGACGGTGTGGAATGCTGGCGGCAAGGGAGAATCGTCATGATCCCGAGAGTCCGTCTTTTCGCGCTGGCGGCAGCCGCGGTCGCCGGGTCGGCATCGGCGCAGCGGCCGCCGAGCTTCGGCCCCGCACCCGGATCTTGCAGCCGGCCGACCCGGCCGAGCCGCCCGGCCCCGTCCGACGGGCGGCGCGGGCCTTCGGCTTTTGCGTCCGGCAGGAGATAGGCAGCCTCGCCCCGGCCATCACCGATGACGAAGCGGCGGCGCGCGCAGCGCGTTCTCCTCGGTTTCTGCACCGAAACCCCACGAAGCGCTCATCCGCTGCCCCGCGCGTTCCTTTAGGATAAGGCCTCAAGTGCCATTGGAGGTTTCAACATGTCGCGCCACCCGGGAAGCCTCGCCTATCGCCTCGGCGCCGCGGTCGCGCTCTTCGCGTCCGCGCTTCAGGTCTGGATCAACCTGGCGGTGGGGATCGTCGGCAGCGAGGACAATCCGGTCAACCTGGCCTTCTTCCTCGTCGTCCTGACCGCGGCGGCCTGCGCCTTCACCGCGCGCCTGCGCGCCGCCGGCATGGCCCGCGCGATGCTGGCGGTGGCGGGCGTGCAGGCGCTGGTCGCGGCCGTCATCGCCACCGCGCCCTCGACGATGCGGGACGATCCCAAGGGCCCGCTCGGCGTGCTGGCGCTGAGCGCGGGCTTCGCGGCGCTCTGGCTGCTCGCCGCCGCTTTGTTCCGCGAGGCGGCGCGGAACGATCCAGGCTAACCAGATCGGCAAATCCGCTTGACTTTCGCTCCGATAGTTGGTACAAAACGGGAACAACTGGAGAGCGAATCGCATGAAGTCAGGATCGGAGACCGGCCGGCGGGCCGGGCCCGAGGGGAGCCAAACGCGCGCGGGCGGCAAGGACGGCCCGCAGATCATCCACAGCACGGGCAAGCGCTGGACCGACAAAGCGGAGGAGATCTTCCTCGACAGCCTCGGCGCCAGCAACAACGCCAAATGGGCGGCGGCGCAATGCGGCTTCTCGCCCGCGGCGATCTATGCCCGCGCCCGCCGCGACCCGGCCTTCGCCGAGCGCATGGCCGCGGCCCGCGCCCTGGCCCATGGCCGGATCGACGAGGCGCTCAACCGGGCGGCCGAGGATTTCCTCGCCGGCAAGGCGCCCGATCCCGAGGCGCCGCTCGTGGTGACGAGCGTCGAGCAGGCGATCGCCATCCAGAAGCTCAACCGGCCCAGCCAGACCGGCGAGGGCCGCCGTCCGGCCTGGCCCGCCCGCCCGCGCACGCTCGACGAGGTGCGCGGCTCGATCCTCGGCAAGCTCTCCGCCATTGCGAGGAAGCGTGGGCTCGTCTGAACCCATCCGGCGCGGGCGCCCGCGCGCGCTCCCGCCGGACACCGACCTGCTCGAATTCCTGCTCGGCCTGCCGCCCGAGGCCCGGGAGCAATGGGTGCGTCGGCTCGGCTTCGCCGACGCCGACGCGGTCGACCGCGACTGGCCGACCTGGGCGCATGACGGCCAGCAGGTGCCGCCAGCATCTCCCGACGGTTGCGACTGGTCGACCTGCGTCGTCATGGGCGGCCGCGGCTTCGGCAAGACGCGGGCGGGCTCGGAATGGATCGTCAGCCTGATCAGGGAGGGGACAGGTACTCGTACCTGTCCCCAACCCCCGTCCATCGCCCTGGTCGGCGCCACCCTCGCCGAGGCGCGGCGGGTGATGGTCGAGGGGCGCAGCGGCCTGCTCGAGGTGGCCGGCCCGTGGATCCGGGAATGGCGGCCGAGCCTCGGCACGCTCAAATTCCGCGACGGCGCGGTGGCGACCCTCTTCTCCGGCGCGAGCCCCGAATTGCTGCGCGGCCCGGAGCATGATTATGCCTGGTGCGACGAGCTCGCCAAATGGGAGAAGGCGCAGGAGAGCTGGGACATGCTCCAGTTCGGCCTCAGGCTCGGGACACGCCCGCGCGCGCTGGTCACCACCACGCCGCGCCCCGGCCCGGTGCTGCGCGCGATCATGGCGAGCCCCGGCACGATCGTCACCGGCGGCCCCAGCGACGCCAACCCGCACACCAGCGCCTTCTGGCGCCGCGACATGGCGGAGCGCTACGCCGGCACCCGCCTCGCCCGCCAGGAGCTCGACGGCGAGCTCCTCACCGACACGCCGGGCGCTTTGTGGACGGTGGAATTGCTGGAGACGTGCAGGGCAGGGGACAGTCACTTTCACGCGCAGGGCGGGACGGATGGGAACGACGGCGTGGAAAGTGACTGTCCCCATCCACACCATCCCCGTTTCACCCGCATCATCATCGGCGTCGATCCCCCCTCGGGCGACGGCACCTGCGGCATAATCGCCTGCGCCAGGGACGAGGAGGGCAGGGCCCATATCCTCGCCGACCACTCAGTCACCGCCCGCTCCCCCGAAGGCTGGTCCCGCGCGGTGGCGGAGGCGGCGATGATGTGGGGACACTTGTACACAAGTGTCCCCGTGCGGATCGTCGCGGAGAAGAACCAGGGCGGCCTTATGGTCGCCGCGGTCCTGCGCACCGCCGACCCGGACCTGCGCGTCAGGCTCGTCACCGCCACCTGCGGCAAGTCCGAACGCGCCGAGCCGGTGGCGATGCTGTTCGAGGCGGGCAAGGTGACGCTGCACGGCGAGTTCCCCAAGCTGGAGGCGGAGCTGCTCGGGATGATCGCGGGCGGGGATTATGAAGGGCCTGGGCTGAGCCCGGACCGCGCGGATGCGATGGTCTGGGCGCTGACCGAGCTGATGCTTGGCGTCCAGCGCGAGCCGAGAGTGCGAGCGCTGTAGCGCCGAGCCTAAGGAAGCGTTTGCGCAGCAAACGGGAGCTTAAAGCGAGAGACGCGGGACGCCCGGCCGGCGGGGCGCGAGGCCTCAGCCGAGCAATCCCGTCCGACGTCAGGGATTCACTCCCGTGACGGGCCCTGCGGCGTAGCACCCCGTCCGCCATAGCCTTGGGCTAGTCTCTTAGGAGGTCAATGACGCCAGCTGTGTTCAAGCCGTCCGTCCAATTCCGATTTGTCCAGTAAGCGCCATGATACCGGACGGAACCGGCGCGCGATTGCATAAGGTCAATGTACGCTGCGCCGTAGTGGTGGCCAGAGTCAGTGGCTTCTGGATTTGTGACTTCTGCTTCATAAACATAAAGCAATCTGCAGAACCCATCATCCGCATCTCGTTCAATGCTGACTGATCGTGTCTTGGATATCAGATAACTTGGTCGGGGGCTAACGGATGTATACCGAAGCTTGATAGTGAAAAGGCGCGCCTTGATCTTCATCGCGCCGATAGTTGCAGTCTCGTCGGGGATAATTCCAATTAACTTGGCGATCGCTGGCCAGTTTGACTTAAGTTCCACATGCCACTCTCCATCTATATCCGGAAAGATACGTCCCAAGACGGTTTTGCGGCAAAGCCAAGGGAAAATAGCAGTCTGTCCCATAGCCAAAGTTAAGGCCGTTACAATGGCGATAGCAAGGGAGACCTGCCGCCACACCACAGACACCTCACTCGGCCTGTCCCAGAGCCAGAGCGCTAGAAACGCTAGGCCCACTGTTAGAGTGAAATACCTCGCGAACTTTTCGACGCCGATAGCCCGATACATGGTGATTCACCTCCCATAGCGTTTCCTGTTCTGTTCCCCCGCCTGCCGCTGGCGAAGTTTAATTCGGTGCTCATCGGACGGGAGCACTTATCCACAACCTTTAGCGCCGAGAGGTTGCCACGTACACCTATATGTGGTAAAGTTCCTGTTCTATAGGACTCGCCACGATCACGCTTCGTTCCGGGCCTTCCAGGAACGGAAATCCAACTGTGAGCACCGCCCTAAATTTACATCGACTGATGTCGACAGGAGATGGATATCTGGGGTCGCTTCAGGTGGTGCAGAGTGATCATCATAAGCTAGCCTCGGCAAGAGAAATCATTCGCGACACGCTTCGCGACGCGTTTCGCAACTGGGAAAGTTTTGTATCGAGAGTGGAGTTGTTGGACCAAGCCTTGGCAAAGGCTGGCGTTAGCCCAGATGTGCCCGTGCGCTTGCCGATTCCGAAGTTTCGTATCCAAGGTAGCTTCGACTATCACACGGCTAACGATTGCCAGCACCCGCCAGCGCAACAGCTGGACATGGACGATGGAATGTTTCTACCGCAAGCGTTCATATTCGTGGGGGGAAAGGCTCGCCCAGCGCTTGCCTCACATGCTTATTTCGCTCTGGTAGAACGAGCTCTTCGGCCGGTGTGCGAGCGACATGGCTGGATATTGAATCCCACTGTGCCCGCAAAAGGTTCGTGTGTTCGCGTGGAGATCAGCTCCCGATTGCATATTGACCTACCTCTCTATGCAATCCGGGATTCAGCCTTTGATCAGCTGGTCGAATTTGCAGCGGCTAGCTCGCTGCGCAAAGCCTCAGAAATACGCGACTCGGTCGAGCTGGATGAAGGTGTGTACAGGGATCTAGCAGATAGCGAGATTATCCTGGCGCATAGGGAGAAGGGATGGATTCAGTCTGATCCGAGAAAGCTGAGTCGCTGGTTCAGCGCCGCTGTGGATACCTACGGGCCGATGGTCCGCGACCTCTCGCGCGCTCTGAAAGGACTGCGCGACGCGAGATGGTTGCAAAGCGACCTCGGCTCAATCTGTATCATGGCTGCTGTTGTGAGCGCGTTGGAGCAAATTGATGAAATCGACCCCGCGCGGTTTGACATTGCTCTAGTCAAGGTGGGCAATGAGGTGGCTCGCCTGATGGCCTATCCGATCGAAAACCCAGTTTTCCCAGGTCAGGCGGACAAGAACCTTTGCGCTGGCTGGTCGCCAAACTTCCGAGCGCAGATCCAAACTCTATTCGATACGGCTAGCCGCAAGCTCGAAAGTGCCATGAACGATTCATATGTCAAAAGCTTGGCGATTGCTCGAGCCCGAGAGGCTTACGGGCAGCGCGTTCCCGATGATGAGTCGTTGATTACAATCGCTAGTATGGCCGCTGTCGTCAGGAGAGAGGACCCGCAGCGTCAGCCGAAGCCAATGGTGCCACGGACCCGGTCCGGGTGACTCAGGAAGATATCCTGCGATCAGTTATTTCCGCGGCTGCAGCGGATGCCTTCTTACCTCATTTAAACGGGGGCGGGTTGACCTTAAAAGGTCAACTGCCCGTCCGCGAGATCGAGGTATCTGCCAAAGTAGTTTTCGACGACTTAGCCTTTGTTCGGCCACCGCGACTTTTGTTAAGCGACACCTCGCGCCTCCCGCGCAAAATCCTGCCCCACCTCGACGCGGATGGGGAGCTATGTGCAGTCGACCGGGATCTGTTCGTTCTTGATCGTTATAATGCGGGTGCCCAGGTTCGCGGGTTGTTGGCCAAGGCGCGTCAGGTAATTGAGGCGGGCCTGACAAAGGCGGCGACAGGTGAGATCGCGGCCGAATTCCCAAGGCACTGGTCTTCGGATTGGATCGGTATCGAGGGTAATGCAGTCGAAGGCCCCGCTTGCGTCGGGTCGACACCCAATATGACAATCATCAAACCGGCCGCAGATGGAAAAGAAGCCTGGATCGTCAGGACTGAGCGCCAGCTATCATTTGAGGCCGATCAAGATCGGCCCTCCACGCTGGGGGGATTGTTGGAATGGGCAGGCCGGTGGGATCCCAATCTACCAACAAGACTCATTCGCGCACTTGCATTGATTCCTCGCCTAGATGCGATGGTCGCACTTCACGCTCCCAACGGGATCGCAGTGGCTCAATTGGACCTCAAATCAAAGGGTCCGGTGTTTGAGCGGGCCCATGGGCGCAAGGCTGGTTGGCCGAAGCTCGTGACTTCCGTCGGCGCGCTGGGTTGGCCAATTACGCGTTACCACGGAAGGCGAGTCGACTTGGAATACGTGTTGGGCCTTAACGGTGAAGAACATGCAGCACTCGCCGGCAAACGGATAACGCTGGTGGGCTGTGGAGCGATCGGAGGCTATCTTTCGAGAATGCTGGCGCAGAATGGGGCAGGCCTTAGCGGCGGTGTATTGGCCCTTATCGATCCCGATCGCTTAGATCACCTCAATATACGCCGTCATGCACTCGGGCATACGAGCATCGGATCGGAAAAAGCTCCAAGCTGCAAGGAGATGATTGACCGAGATTTCCCCGGACTGTCGGTGATCGCTCGGACTGCTGCGGTTCAGTTGCAGGTCGGGCTTTTTGAAGGCGCCGACCTAGTAGTCGATGCTACAGGTGAACAGGGAATCTCTGAGTTTCTGAATACTTGGATGATCGAGCGTCAGAAGGGGGGCGAAGTCTTGCCTTGTCTTTTGCATACGTCGATTGAAGGCGCCGGCCTCTCCGCCAGGAGCTTCATCAGCAGCAACGAAAGGTATGCGTGTCTACGTTGTTTACAGCCGGACCACGAGGGTGCACCTCGTTTTAGCGCAGTGGTCGGCCAGCTCGAAGAGCCCGTGGCACCCTGTGGGGAGCAGCCCATCACACGATATGGTCCGGCCGCTCCTATGGCTGCTGCTGTATTGGCCGCCCAGCATGCGGTCGACTGGGCAGAAGGGCATGAAATGCCCTTGTTGCGGACCATCCGCTTGATTCGCGAGGGTACGCGCGAAGTCCGACCGACCAATCCCAAAGCTAAATCCCGTTGCCCTGCATGCACTCGCGCCCACTGAATGCGCCACTCGTCCTAGTTTCGCGGGATGTATTGAACGCTATCCGCGAACAACGAGAACGCTATCTTCCCAGAGAGACTGGGGGGTTTCTGATAGGTCTGAGACGCTCCGTTCACATCGAGATCACGGATTTCACCATGCAAGAAAGAGAGGACGTGGCCACGCCGACCAGTTTCGCTCGAGAGGGACTTGGGCATGCTGAGAAAATACGCAGCGCATGGGAATTCAGCGACAATCTGATGACCGTGGTTGGGGATTGGCATAGCCATCCCTGGGGCTCAGGTTCGCCCTCGGCGACCGATATAAAAGCGTGGAAGGTATTGGCCCGCGCGTCCAAGAAGCCTGTGACAGGCGTGATCGTTGCACCCGATACAACAACCCTATTTTGGATTGCTAATAAGTTCCTGGGTACAAGAGCGCTCCCGCTGACCATCGTGGAGAATGGCGCGGTCGATGTCACTTACGGAATCTGTTGCGGCATCTAGTTTATTTGCAAAGCCGCCTCATTGATCCAAAAAGCTCCGCATCTTCCGCGACCGAGACGGATGCTTCAGCTTCCGCAGCGCCTTCGCCTCGATCTGCCTGATCCGCTCTCTCGTCACCGAGAATTGCTGCCCGACCTCCTCCAGCGTGTGATCGGTGTTCATCCCGATCCCGAACCTCATTCTGAGCACGCGCTCCTCGCGCGGGGTGAGCGACGCCAGCACGCGGGTCACCGTTTCCTTGAGGTTGGACTGGATCGCGGCGTCGACCGGGATCACCGCATTCTTGTCCTCGATGAAATCGCCGAGGTGCGAATCCTCCTCGTCGCCGATCGGGGTTTCGAGGCTGATCGGCTCCTTGGCGATCTTCATCACCTTGCGGACTTTTTCGAGCGGCATTGAGAGCCGCTCGGCGAGCTCTTCGGGGGTCGGCTCGCGGCCGATTTCGTGGAGGATCTGGCGGCTGGTGCGGACCAGCTTGTTGATCGTCTCGATCATGTGGACGGGGATGCGGATCGTCCGCGCCTGGTCGGCGATGCTGCGGGTGATCGCCTGGCGGATCCACCAGGTGGCATAGGTGCTGAACTTGTAGCCGCGGCGATACTCGAACTTATCGACCGCCTTCATCAGGCCGATATTGCCTTCCTGGATGAGGTCGAGGAATTGCAGGCCGCGGTTGGTGTATTTCTTGGCGATGGAGATGACCAGGCGCAAATTCGCCTCGACCATTTCCTTCTTGG
>JAXDPD010000043.1:0-188038 GCA_034668505.1 Sphingomonadales bacterium | reverse complement strand
GGACCCGACGCCGCAGCCTGAGAGGATCGCGCGGATCCTCGCCTCGCAACAGGCGCTGTTCGCCGGCTTTCGCTGCACCGCTTGAAGTCGCCCACCCCGTCCCCAATGTAGGGTCGGCAATGGACTTTCAGACCTCCGCCCCGGAGACGGACCGGGTTTCCGACCAGCTTCCAGACGAAACGCCGAGAGCAGCAGGCAAGATGAAGGACTTCCTCACGCCCAAGGCGGTCGTCGCGGCGCTCGATGCGCACATTATCGGCCAGGACGATGCCAAGCGCGCGGTTGCAGTCGCTTTGCGCAACCGCTGGCGCCGCCAGCAGCTCCCCGAGGAATTGCGCGACGAGGTCACGCCCAAGAACATATTGATGATCGGCCCGACCGGCTGCGGCAAGACCGAGATCAGCCGCAGGCTCGCCAAGCTCGCCGACGCGCCCTTCGTCAAGGTCGAGGCGACCAAGTTCACCGAGGTCGGCTATGTCGGCCGCGACGTCGAGCAGATCGCCCGCGACCTGGTCGAGGAAGCGGTGCGGCTCGAACGCGAGCGCCGCCGAGAGGCGGTGCGCGAGGCGGCCAGCGTCGCGGCGATGGAGCGGCTGCTCGACGCTTTGGTCGGCAAGGACGCCAGCCAGGCGACCCGCGAGAGCTTCCGGCTGCGCATCGTCGACGATCATCTCAACGACAATGAGGTCGAGATCGACGTCATCGACCAGCCCTCCACGCCGTTCGAGATCCCCGGAATGGGCGGCCAGGTCGGCATGATCAACCTCTCCGACCTGATGGGCAAGGCGATGGGCCAGGCGCCGAAGAAGAAGCGCAAGATGCGCGTCGCCGACGCCTGGGACAAATTGATCGAGGAGGAATCGGACAAGCGGCTCGACCCCGACGACGTCAACCGGACCGCGCTCAAGGACGCCGAGGCCAACGGCATCGTCTTCCTCGACGAGATCGACAAGATCGCGGTCTCCGACGTGCGCGGCGGCTCGGTCTCCCGCGAGGGCGTCCAGCGCGACCTGCTGCCGCTGATCGAGGGCACCACGGTCGCCACCAAATACGGGCCGATGAAGACCGACCATATCCTCTTCATCGCGTCCGGCGCCTTCCACACCGCCAAGCCCTCCGACCTGCTCCCCGAGCTCCAGGGCCGGCTGCCGATCCGGGTCGAGCTGAAGGCGCTGACCGAAGAGGATTTCGTCCGCATCCTCTCCGACACCCGCGCCAGCCTGACCGAGCAATATTGCGCCCTGCTCGCCACCGAGGGCGTCGAGATCGTCTTCGCCGAGGACGGCATCCGCGCGCTCGCCCGCATCGCCGCCGAAGTGAACGCCCAGGTCGAGAATATCGGCGCCCGCCGCCTCCAGACCGTGCTCGAGAAATTGCTCGAGGACGTCAGCTTCGAGGCCGAGCAGCGGCGCGGCGACAAGGTCCTCGTCGACGCCGCCTATGTCGAGCGCCAGCTCGCCGCGATCGCGCGGGATACCGACCTCAGCAAATACGTGCTTTAGGATCCGCCGAATCGGGAGGGGGAAAAAGATGCACCGGGGCCAATGCCATTGCGGAGCGATAAGCTACCGCGCGTCGGGGGAGCCGATGCATCATGCTTTGTGCCATTGCAGCGACTGCCGCCGCCACGCCGGCGCGCCGATGGTCGGCTGGGCGATGTTCAAGAGCGGTCAGGTGGCGATCGAGGGCGAACCGGTCATCTATGCCTCGTCCGAGCATGGCCGGCGCCATTTCTGCGGGGCGTGCGGAACCGGCCTTTTCTACACCAACGAGGCGATCCTGCCCGGGATCACCGACATCCAGTCCGGCACGCTCGACGCGCCCGGCGCGCTGCCCGCGCAGGTCCACATCCAGGTCGCGGACCGCATTGCCTGGATGAAGGACATCAGCGGCCTGCCCGAGTTCGAACGCTTCCCGGGAAACTGACGACTCGCCTCTGGCCGCGCTTCGTCGCCGGACTCGAACGGCCTGCCCCCCGCAGGGTGAACTTATCGCGCGCGCGCCTGTTCAATCTCCAAACCGTTTTTGGAGGAACGCAATGACCCTCAGGATCAAATTGCTCGCGGCCGCCGCTTTGGCGCTTCCGGCCACCATGGCCAGCGCGCAGCAGACCGCCCCGACCGCGCCGACGCCGCCGCTGGGCACGGCCAACGTCCCGGCCCAGCCGGCCATTCCGCCGGCCGAAACCGCCGTTCCGAACACCGCCCAGCAGCCGGCCCAGCCGGCCGAGACCGTCCCCGACGTCGCCGAGGAGGCGGCCGACGCCGTCGAGGCCGACACCGTCGCCCAGACGCGCGTCCAGGCCGCGGCCCAGGGCCAGGCTCCGACGGCGCCCGTCCAGGCTCAGGCGCAGCTTCCGGCCCAGCCGGCGGTGCCGGCCGGTCCGGTCTCGCTGGCGACCGCCGCCGATCTGCGCGCCGGCGTCCAGGTCCACGACCAATCGGGCGGCCTTGTCGGCACCGTGGAGGCCGCCGATGCCGGCGGCGCGGTGGTGAACACCGGCGCCGCGCGGGCCCGGCTCGCGCTCGCCAGCTTCGGGCGCAACAATCAGGGCCTCGTCATCGCCATGACCAAGGCCCAGTTCGAAGCGGCCGCGTCGGCCGCCAATCCGAGCTAGCTTCCGCTTCCCCCCGATCGCTCCACACGCGATCGGTCAAGAGCCGCGCCGGTTGTCCCCCTCCCCGGCGCGGCTTTTTGCATCCACCGCTCAGGCCAGATACTCTTCCATCCAACGGGCGCCGAATAGGACGATGTCGGCGGCGTCGATCAGCTCGCTGCGCGCTTTGCCCACCGGCCCGTCGCAATGCCGGCCCAGCCGCAGATAGGCCTCGAGGATCACCGCGAAATAATCCTCGCCGTCCCAATCGGCGATGCCGCCGAGATCGTCGAGGCAGTCGATCCAGGCATGAAGCGGCGCCCCGTCCGCCCCCGCCACGACATAATCCCAGCGCACCCTTTTCTTGTCCGGCAGGTCGGCGAGATATTCGGCGTAATGCAGCGCCGTCACCGTTTCCGGGTCCGCGCCGAGGCGCAGGATCCTGCCGTTCCAGCGGCAGAGCTTGTCGAGCGGCGACCCCGGGCCGTAATAATCGTCCCACGGCTGATCGGCGAGAAGCGCCTCCGCCTGCGCGCCCCGCGCGCCGAAGCGGCCGCTCGGATTGTCGCTGACCAGGGTGCCCGGCCGGCGGCGAAAGGCCTCGGCGAGCCAGCCGACCTCGGGCAGAACCGGGGCTTTGATATGGTCGAGGGGCGGCGACCCTTCGAGCAGGGCGGCCCGCGCCTCGGGCGGATGGTCGTAGACCCAGTCCATCGGATAGTCGGTGCCGAGCACCATCATCAACGTGCCCGTGGGCCCCACCATCGCTTCGATCGCGTCGAGCAGCAGCTCCGCGCCGCCAGGGCCGATATCGCCGCGGCCGAGGCCGATCTTCCGAAGCGAGGCATGGAGCATGAGCAGATCGCGCGCCCGCACCCCCAGCCTGTCCAGATCCGCCCGCAAATCTTCCTTCGTCATCACAAACGCCTTTCCCGGAAAACGAAACCGCCCGACCCGGTCTTGCCGGGCGGGCGGTTCCCTTGCTCTGGTGCCGGGCGTTCGCCGGCGAAGCTTCTAGCTGAGATGCTTCGACAGATGCTTGTTCATCTCGAACATCGAGCAGCGGTCCTTGCCGAAGATCTTCTTCAGCTTGTCGTCGGCGAGGATTTCGCGCTTGTTGGCGGGATTCTGGAGATTGTTCTTGCGGATATGGTCCCAGACCTTGCTGACGACCTGGCTGCGGGGCAGCGGATCGGCGCCCGTGATCGCGGCGAGATCCGCCGAGGGTTTCACCGGACGCTGCAACCCGCTCTGCCTACCTTGTGCCATTCTTGCCTCCCTGTGGTTTGCCGCCTCGATAGAGCGCAAATCCACTGCCTTGGCAATGGGGGGTAGGAGACGAAATGGGCCAGTTTGACGACAGTCCGTTCGATTTCTGTGGATTGTCAGCGCCAGCGGCTCAGAAGCGCCCGAACGGGACCACCTTGTTGGCCGAATCGTGGCCGATATCGGCGCGGCCGAGATAGGCGATGCCGGCCTCACCGCACCAGAAGCGGACCAGCTTTTCCTCGTCCCCGCCGAAATCGGGATCGTTGGCCGGCACATCGCTGACCCGGCCGAGCCTTATGCCCGCAATCCGCCGCACCGAATCCTGGCCCATGATGTGGAACAGCGAGCGGTCGACACGGTACATATGCTCCGAAACCTCCTCGAGCAGCAGCACCTGGCCGGTCAGATCGGGCTCCAGCTTCGTTCCCAGCAACAGGCTGAACACGGTCATGTTGAACGCGGCGTGGCTGTCGCCGAGCGCGAGGCCGGGCTCCAGCGCGTCGGCGTCGCGGCGGACGAGCCAGGCGAGCGCGCGCGCCACCGCCGCCTCGCCGCCTTCGCGCATGATGTCCCGCGGCATCGGCCCGTGCGCGAGATCGGGGAAGCCCGCTTTCAGGAGGCCGGCGAGCAGATAGCCGGCGTCGCTATAGCCGAGCCAGGCCTTGTCGCGCGCCGCCGGCCCGAGCCGGGCCAGCGCGGCCTCGGCGACCCGGCAGGCGCCATAGCCGCCGCGCGCGAACCAGATCGCGTCGAAGGCTGGATCGTTCGCGGTCCCGACCAGGGCCTCGACCCGCTCGGCGTCGGTGCCGGCGAAATGGTTGTGCGACAGGAAGCATTGCGGGTGGAAATGGATCTCGAGCCCGGGATGGAGCCGCGCCGCATATTCGGTCACGCGCCCCGCCGCCTCCTCGCCGAGCCGCGAGCTGGGCGCCACCACCGCGATCCGCATGTCTTGCTGCCTCCTTATTCCCTCAATAGGGCGGTCCCATGAGCGAGGCCAAATCCTATTTCTTCTGCGGCATCGGCGGCAGCGGCATGCTGCCGCTGGCGATGATCGTGAAGGGGCGCGGGCACGAGGTGGCGGGCTCGGACCGCGCGCTCGACCAGCGGCGGCTCGCCGCCAAGTTCGATTATCTCAGGGGCCAGGGCATCGCCCTCTTTCCGCAGGACGGCAGCGGCGTCGCCAGCCCCGGCCAGATCCTCGTCGCCACCGGCGCGATCGAGGAGAGCGTGCCCGACATGGTCAAGGCGCGGGCGATCGGCGCGGCGCGCATCGGCCGTCCCGAATTGCTGGCCCAGTTGTTCAACGCCGCCCGGACCGGCATTGCGGTCGGCGGCACCAGCGGTAAATCGACCGTCACCGGCATGATCGGCTGGATCCTCCATCAGGCCGGCCGCGACCCGACGATGATGAACGGCGCGGTGATGAAGAATTTCGCCGGCGCCGACGCGCCCTTCGCCAGCGCCCTGGTCGGCGCCGGGCCCGACTTCGTCAGCGAGGTCGACGAAAGCGACGGCTCGATCGCCCTCTACGCGCCCGAAATCGCGGTGCTCAACAATATCAGCCTCGACCATTTGTCGCTGGACGAGCTCAGGCGCCTGTTCCGCGATTTCGCGGCCAAAGCCGGGACGGTCGTGCTCAATCTCGACGACGACGAGACCCGGCTGCTCGCCGCCGTCTTGCCGCCCGAAAAGCTGCGCACCTGCTCGCTCAAGGATTCCTCGGCGGACCTCTACGGCAGCGACCTCGAGCAGGCGCCGTTCGCGATCGCCTTCCGCGCGAACGGCGTGCCGGTGCGCCTCCAGGTGCCGGGCCGCCACAATGCCGAAAATGCGCTCGCCGCTTTGGCCGCCGCCGAAGCCGCCGGCGTGCCGCTGGCGCAGGGCGCCGCGGCGCTCGCCGGCTTCAAGGGGCTGCGGCGGCGCTTCGAGCTGGTCGGCGAGAGGAACGGGGTCAAGGTGATCGACGATTTCGGGCACAATCCCGACAAGATCGCCGCCACCTTGCGCACCCTCCACGCCTTCCCCGGCCGCCTCCTCCTTTTCTTCCAGCCCCACGGCTACGCCCCGCTCAAGGTGATGGGCGAGGCGCTGGTCGATACGTTCGCGCGCGAGATGGCGCAGGGCGACGTGCTGATCATGCCCGATCCGGTCTATTATGGCGGCACCACCGACCGCAGCGTCGGCAGCGACGCCATCGCCGCCGCCATCGTCGCGCGCGGCCGCAAGGCGGAGCATGTGGCCGAGGCGCCGCCCGAACGGACGGCGTCCACCGCGCGCCTGCTGGAGCTCGCCCGGCCCGGCGACCGCATCCTCGTCATGGGCGCGCGCGACGACACCTTGACCCTGTTCGCCGAAGAGCTCGTGGAGAGGCTCGGATGATCCTGCTCGCGCTCGCCGCCGCCGCCCGACGTGCGGCTCGAGGTGCCGCGCCGACCGATCGCTTTCGTCATGCTGAACTTGTTTCAGGGTGACAAAAGGGCGCATCGAATGGTGTGGGAATGTGTGGAGCTCCCCCCTCCACCTCCCATTTGCGCAACAGCCCGGCACCGCAAACGAAAGCGGCGGACCCGAAGGCCCGCCGCTTCTATTCCGAAATGAGCCCGGGCTCAGCCGGCGACGGTCATGTCGACCTTCTCGACCCATTCGGGGAAGAAGACCGGCTCGCGGTTCGACCAGCCGGGGGCGGTCGCCGCGGCTTCGCTGATCGACTGGAGCAGGGTGCGCCGGCGATCGGGGTGGAGGTGCGGCAGAGCGGCCGCCGCGCAGAAGGCGCCGGGCAGCCAGGGCCGTACCGCCGCGCCGAGCAGCCGCTCGTAGAGGAAACGGTAGGAAGCGAAGCAGGGCAGCCGGTCCTGGCCGAGATCGAAGGCGGTCATGGTGACGAGCGGCGCCATCAAGGGCTCCATCGCATCGAGCCCGCTATCGTCGGGGATCGCGTCGCGGACGGGATCGAGGCGGCGGTAGATGCGCTCCTGGGCGCGGATGCCGGCGGCCTCGGCCGGATCGCGCGACCAGCGCTTGACCGCGTCGCGGCGGCCCAGGCCAACGTCGAGCGAACGGCGGATGTAGCGCTGCGTGCCTTTCGAGAAGCCCGCAAATTCGCGCAGTTCCGCCAAACTTGTCGCCCCGCTGGCGGGCCGAGTCCTCGTACTCATGATCCCACTCCTTCTGCCCCAGAGAAAGGATCATGCACTGGAACGGCTTACCAGTCCGTTAACCAAGACCCCACTCCCCGTTCAGAATTGAATCAGAGTTCGAATCCCCCGGCAATCGCAAAACTACGATGGCCATGCGCAAGCTGGCGCGACTGTCGCCCGGCGGCAACAGGCGGCGCGGCGAAGCCTCGGAATTCTGCCCTTTTTTCGTGGGCGAAACGATCGCCCTCCATATAAACCCTTGTGGATAAGCCGCCGGCCGGGGCGCCGTCGGCGCTTCGAATTGGCCTCTGACGCCCTTGCTTTGCCATGCTATGCGCGGAGTCGTGGGCGACAAGGCGGGAAAAGGACGTGGCGGCGGGGCCGAGGACGCGATGCTCGGCGAGGCCGATTCGCGCGGCTATCGCCGGGCGTTGCCCGGCTTTTCGACCAACGCGCCGCGCCGTTCTGCGAACGACCGCCCGCCGCAAAGCTTTTCCGACACCCCGGGGTTAGGAGGGGCCATGGACACCTCCCTTCCGGAGAGCGACACCCGCCGGCTGCCCGATCTCGGCATCGCGCTGAAATCGATCCTGGGCTTCTGGCTGCTCTACATGGCGCTGATCACGGTGCGCGCGGCCGTCCTGCAATATCCGGCTTTCTGGGAGATGTTGGCACGCCGTTCGGTGGTCGTGCTGGGCGGCTGCGTGCTGACCTTCCTCGTCTATCTGGCGATGCGCCTGGTCGCCTCGAAGAGCCTCAACGCCAAGGCCGCTCTCGCCGCCTTGCTCTGCCTGCCCGCCTCGATCCTGTTTTCGGGCGTCAATTATTTCGTCTTCTACATCTATGCGCCGCTCGACGCGGTCAAGATGGAGGCCGAGCGCGCGCAGATGGGCTGGAGCCCGCTGCAAATGGCGTTCCGCTCGATCATGGAAGTCTCGCTCTCCTGGTATTTCCTGTTCGCGGCCTGGGCGGCCTTCTACGTGGCGATGAGCTATGCACGGCAGCTGCGCGCCGCCGACCGGCACGCCGCCATGCTCGCCCGCGAGGCGCAGGAGGCGCAGCTCCGCGCGCTTCGCTACCAGATCAACCCGCATTTCCTGTTCAACACGCTGAACAGCCTGTCCTCGCTGATCCTCTCGCAGAAGACCGACGTCGCCGAGCGGATGCTGATGAACCTTTCCACCTTCTTCCGCGCCACGCTCTCCGCCGATCCGACAGCCGACGTGCCGCTCGCGGAGGAGATCAAGCTCCAGCGCCTCTATCTCGACATCGAGCAGATCCGCTTCCCCGACCGGCTGGCGGTCGAGATCGACGTGCCCGAATCGCTGCAATCGGCCCGCGTCCCCGTCCTCATCCTGCAGCCGATCGTCGAAAATGCGGTGAAATACGGCGTCGCCAAGTCGCGCAAGTCGGTCCGCATCGGCATCACCGCGTCGGAGGAAGCGGGCCGGCTCCACATCAAAGTCAAGGACAATGGCGAGGTCCAGCCGGACGATGCCGGCGAGGGCGGCACCGGCGTCGGCCTCAAGAATGTCTGCGACCGGCTCACCGCCCGCTACGGCAACCGCGCCGGCTGCATGCACGGGCCCGATCCCGACGGCGGCTACAGCGTGCACATCTACATGCCGGTGGTGAAGCTTGGCTGAGCAGGCGCCCTTGCGGATCATGGTCGTCGACGACGAGCCGCTGGCGGTCGAGCGGCTGCAATTGCTGCTCGCGCGCCTGCCCGACATCGTCGTCGCCGGCACCGCCAATGACGGCGAGGCGGCGCTGAGGATCGCCGAGGCGGTCGCGCCCGATCTCGTCCTCCTCGACATCGCCATGCCGGGCATGGACGGGATCGACGTCGCCCGCGCTTTGTCCGCCTCCGCGGTCGACCCGGCGGTGATCTTCGTCACCGCCTTCGACAATTTCGCGGTGGCGGCGTTCGACGTCGCCGCGATCGACTATCTGATGAAGCCGGTCCGGCCCGACCGGCTGGAGCGCGCGCTGGAGCGGGTGCGCGCCTATGTCGCCGGCGGCCGCAAGCAGGGGACTCGGCCCGGCTCCGGCCATGTCGAGGAATTCTGGGTGCCCGACCATAATGGCCTGGTCCGCATCGCCGCCGCCGACATCCAGCGGATCACCGCCGAGCGCGATTATATGCGGCTCCACGTCGGCGCGCGCTCCTGGCTGATCCACCGCACCATCGCCAAGCTCGAAGAGGATCTCGATCCGGCCTTGTTCATGCGCGTCCACCGCTCGGTGATCCTCAGGCGCGATACCGTCACCGGCCTCTACCGCGACGAGGCCGGCCACTGGACCGCCCGCCTCGACGACGGCGCCGAGCAGCGCATCGGCCGCTCCTATGTCGACGAGGTGAAGAGGTTCGCGGGCCGCTGAAAAGAAGGATGGCCGCTTCCTGAAAAGGGAGGCGGCGATGGGGCACCGCCGCCTCCCAATGGAGCCTTGCCGCCTGGTGGGCTCGATCGACGGCAACACTCACACGAAAAAACCGGGCAAGTTCGCTCATGAAGCGCCCGGCTGCGGCGAATGCCCGCGCCATTCGACGAAGCGCGGCGCGCGCTCGACCAAGGGGGCCAAAGGACTCGTTCCCCGGCGAAAGTCATCTCAACGAGCGGAGCCTAGCGCGCGTCGACGAGGACGATCTCGGCCGCTTCGAGCGCCTTGATCGTCACTTCGGCCTCGCCGGTGATGGCGACGCCGTCGCGCGGCTCGGCGCGGACGCCGTTGACCTCGACCGGGCCCTGGGTCGCGACCAGATAGACGTGGCGCGACGGATCGAGGGCGAGCGTGGCGGTCTCGCCGGCTGCCAGCGTCGCGCCCATGATTCGGGCGGCGGAGTTGATCCGGAGCACGCCGGACTCTTCTTCGAACCCGCTCGCCAGGGTCACGAACCGGCCCGAACGGTCGGCCTTGGGGAATTGCGCCGCGCCCCAGCTCGGCGCGGCGCCGGGCGTGTCGGTCGTCACCCAGATCTGGAACAGGGTCGTCGCCTCGTCCTCGAGATTATATTCGGCGTGGCGAACGCCCGTGCCGGCGCTCATCACCTGGACGTCGCCGGCGCCGGTGCGGCCTTTATTGCCCATCGAATCCTGATGGGTGATCGCGCCGCTGCGGACATAGGTGACGATCTCCATGTCGCGGTGGGGATGCGGCGGGAAGCCGGACCTGGCGGCGATCGCATCGTCGTTCCACACCCTGATCGCGCCCCAGCCCATGCGGCCGGGATCGTGATAGTCGGCGAAGGAGAAATGGTGGCGGGCGTCGAGCCAGCCATGGTCGGCATGGCCGAGCGACGAGAATTTGCGGATGTCGATCATCGGTCGATTCCTCTGGGCCGTCATTCCCGCGAAAGCGGGAATCCAGCCTTTTGTTCCTTGATACCAGCTTCGCGAAGAAAGCTGGATTCCCGCGTTCGCGGGAATGGCGTGGCGGTGTTACGCCGCCAGCTTCAGCGCCGCGCCGGCGAACAGGCCGAGCGCTTCGCCGGCTTCTTCGATCGCCGCCTCGGCCGCTTCCGGCCCGAAGGCGAGCTTCTCGGCGCGGACATAGGTGACGTCGTCGAGCCCGATGAAGCCGAGCAGGGTGCGGATGTGCGGCTCCTGGCCGTCGAGCGCGGCGCCCGGGCCTTCGGAATAGAAGCCGGCGCGGCTTTCGATCACCACCGCCTTCTTGCCCTTCAAGAGGCCCTCCGGCCCCTCCGCCGTGTAGCGGAAGGTCAGCCCGGCGCGCAGCACATGGTCGAACCAGGCCTTCAAGGTCGAGCTCATCCCGAAATTGTACATGGGGCTCGCGATGACGATCACGTCCGCCGCCTGGAGCTCGGCGACCAAGGCGTCCGAAAGGACGCGCGCCTCGAGCTCCGCTTCGGTGGCGGGCTGGCCCTTGATCGCGGCGACGGTCTGCGCGGTCAGATGCGGCAGCGGGTTGGCGCCGACGTCGCGGAGCACGATATGGGCGGCGGGATCGCTGGCGCGGACCGAATCGGCGAAGCGCGCGGCCAGGCCGCCGGATACCGAGGCGTCGCCATTGGCGCTGCTGCTGACGATCAGGATGTTCATTGGTCTTCTCCCCTTGGGATCTGTGTTGCCTGAGGGGATTTAGGGACTAAAGAGTGTTGCCGAAAGTCATCCAACCTGCATCATGGTGTTGCATAATATGGAACGCTCCGCCCCCGACCTCGTCGACGTGCTCGCCTTCGTGCGGGTGGTCGAGACCGGCTCCTTCGCCCGCGCCGCCGAGCGGATGGGGCTTTCCAAGCCGGTGCTCTCGCGCCGCGTCGCCAGGCTCGAGGAGCAATTGGGCGCCCGCCTCCTCACGCGGACCGCGCGCGGCGCCCAGCCGACCGATATCGGCCAGGCTTATTACGCCCGCGCCGCCGCCATCCTCGCCGACCTCGAAGCGGCGCAGGAGGTGGTGGCCGAAGCGGTCACCCAGATCGCCGGGCCGATCCGGCTGACCGCGCCGCTCTCCTTCGGCGTCGCCCATCTCGCGCCCGCGCTCGCCGATTTCGCCGCGGCCCATCCCCGGGTCGAGCTCGACATCGAGTTCGAGGACCGCACCGTCGATCTGACCGGCGGCGGCTACGACCTAGCGGTGCGGATCGGCCGCCTCGCCGATTCCGCCCTGGTCGCGCGCCGGATCGCGCCGGTCCGCAAGCATGTCATCGCCAGCCATTCCTATCTCGAACGCCGCGGCCGCCCGCAGCGCCCGGCCGACCTCGCCGGCCATGCCATCCTGCTCTACGGCAACGAGCAATGGCGCTTCCGGATCGACGGGCGCTGGGAGACGATCCGGGTCGCGCCGGTGCTCAGGACCAACAATGGCGAGATGCTGCTCGCCGCCGCCGAGGCGGGGCTCGGCCTCGCCATGCTGCCGAGCTTCATCGCCGCGCCGGCGATCGAACGCGGCATGATCGACGTGCTGCTGCGCGATTTTCCGATCGAGGAAGGCGCGCTCCACGCGGTGATGCCGCCCGGCCGCGCCGTCACCGCCCGAGTCCGCGCCTTGGTCGATTTCCTGGTCGAGCGCTTCGGCCCCGAGCCGAGCTGGGACCCGTGCTGGCTGGCGGCGGAGCAGGCGCGATGACCGGCGGGCTTGCAATGTAGGATTTCAATCGTTCTCTTTATGTTCTGGCTCGCATGGCGCGAGTCGTTCCAAGGAGAATGATCATGGCCGCCGATCTGGCTATCAAGGAACCGTGTCGCGTCGCGACGACGGCGAATATCGCATCCCTCTCGACCCTGCTCGCCGTCGACGGCGTCACCGTCTCGGCCGGCGACCGCGTGCTGGTGCGGGCGCAGAGCACCGCCTCGCAGAACGGCATCTACGTCGCCGCTTCTGGGGCCTGGTCGCGCGCGACCGACTTCGACGGCGCCGGCGAGGTGGCGGGCGGCACCCAGGTCTTCGTCACCTCGGGCACGCTCTTCGCCGATTCGTCCTGGCGGGTGGCCGGCAACGGGGCGGTGACGCCGGGCTCGAGCGCGATCGCCTTCGATCCCGAATTCCTGCAGGCCGGGACCGGCGCGGTGCCCCGCAGCGCGGCGCGGAAGCTGGCCGAAGCGCCGATCACGCCGGAGGATTTCGGCGCCGCCGGCGACGGCCATCTGCCGCCGGGCAGCGCCACCGACGATACCGCCGCGGTGCAGGCCGCGATGGACGCGGCCGCGACCGAAGGCCGTCCGCTCTATCTCAAGAAAATGTACAAGGTGACCGATACGATCACCTGGCAGAAGGAGGGCGACAGCCAGGCGCCGATCATCTTCGGCGACGGCCGGCTCACCTCGGGGCTCAAGCCCTATGGCGTCGACGGCCCCGTGCTGCGCATCGACGGCTCCAGCCTGGCGCCGTACAAATTCGCGCGGGGCGGCTGGCTGCACGATTTCCGTATCTTCCCCGGCTTCGTCAACGGCGTCGACCGCGGCGAGGGCTTCTACGATTCCGGCGACGACACGACCGGCATCGAGCTGATCGGCTTCCTCTACGGCAGCATCGAGCGGGTCGAGGTCCAGGGCCTGACCGGGACCGCCATCGCCGCCCCGCGCCGAACCGATCTGGAAAGCCCCACCTATGCGCCGACCGGCTACAATTCCGATGGCTACCAAACCGTCGGCGAGATGAAGGAGTGCGACCTGCGCCACAATGGCGGCTGGGGCGTGGACGGCGGCTCCGGTATCGGCTGCACCCTCTCGCTCTACGACAACAACATCATCTTGAACGAGAAGGGGGGCGTCCGGCTGGGCGGCGGCGCCTGGCGGATCATCCGCAA
Source organism: Sphingomonadales bacterium (assembly GCA_034668505.1). Classification (GTDB taxonomy): domain Bacteria; phylum Pseudomonadota; class Alphaproteobacteria; order Sphingomonadales; family Sphingomonadaceae; genus Allosphingosinicella. Next base: position 174,762 of record JAXDPD010000043.1, on the reverse strand, counting down.
CGCTATCGCCTGGAACGGGAGTCCGGAACATGGCGGCGGCGGCATCCTCGTCGATCAGATCAACGGCACGCCGCACACGCCGGAAATCTACAATAACGAGATCGACGGCAACTACATTTACGGCATCGACATGCCGGCCTGCAGCGATCCCCGGATCATGCAGAACCGGTTCAATGCCCACAACGCGATCTGGACCGGCGACCCGTTCATCCGCCCCCTGGTCGGGGTTCGGGCCGGCTTCCTCGACGGCTTTGCCGTGGTGGGGCTGCAGGCCGAGCAGAACGAATTCCGGACCAAGCTCAGCGGCTCGGATCCTGATACGGCCTTCACCGCCTGGCAGCTCGACAGCGGCAGCGGCCGCGTCGGCGACGTCGACCTCATCAAGAGTCTGTTCACGGCGAGCACGGCCAATTTGACCAAATATGCGAAGGGCGGCGGCGCGCGCCTGGAACCGGTGATCACCGCCGGGGTGATCACCGGCGCGACCCTGCCCAGCGGCTTCGGCGGCAAGGGCTATAGCGGCACCGTGCCGGTGGTCGCGGTCGGGGGCGGCGGCAGCGGTTTTGCCGGCACCGCCGCGCTGACCGGCGACGCCGTCTCCGGCGCGACGATCAGCAACGGCGGCAGCGGCTACGGCGCCGGCACGAAGCTCGTCGTCCGGCCGCCCGAGCTGCAGGGCCTCAACATGAACGACAGCATCCGCATCCGCGAGCTCGGCTATCCGAAATATACCGGCGGCCAGATGTCGTTCATGGCGCGCCTGTCGTCGGGGAATATCGCGGCCGCCTCGGCCTCGCTCGCCAGCAAGAAGATCATCTTCGGCGCCGAGGCCGGCGACTTCGCGGCCATTTACGATCCCACCACCGGCGAGACGACGATCCCCTTCCCCGGCAATTATCTCGTCAGCGTCTCGCTGCGCGCGGATCTCGGGGCGGCCGGAAACGTCAATCTCTGGGCCTATGTCGATGGCTTCGAGGAGTTGAAGGAGACCCACCGCGTCGACGCGGCGGGCGACAACAGCTTTACGCTCAGCGGCATCATTCTCCTGGGCGGGAGCGGGCAGAAGCTGACCATCCATGCCGATAACAGCACCGGAAGCGCAAAGGCCATGACTGGCGGCCTTGCGTGCAACCGGCTCTCGGTCACGCTCGTCGGCTGAGACCGGGGCCGCCCGGGTGCACGATGCCCGGGCGGCCCTTCCGCCGCCCGGCGGGGAATGGGGTCACAAAGGTGTGTGTCCCCATTCCCCATCGCCGCCCCGAGATTCGCTAAAATCGACGCGCCGTCATTTTGTTGGAGACTTGTTGGATTCGGCGTGACAGTTCCGGTTTTGTTCCAATAAAGGATGTCGTCATGGCCCTCATTTCCACGCCGCTCGATTTCACCGCGACCGGCACCGGCGCGGCGACCAGGCCGCTCACCCAGGTCGTGGACGAATTCGTCCTCGCCAGCAATTTCGCCGGTTACGACGAAAACGGAGAATATACCGGCACCGACAGCGCCGCGGCGATCATGGCTGCCGACGCGGTGGCCCGGTCCAGGAATCGCGAGCTCGTGCTCACCGGCCAGCCCCGGATCAAGTCCAAGCTCGTCCTGAACGCGCCGACCCGCTGGCGCATGCACGGGCAGCATTTCAAGCCCGGCTTCACCGGCGGCGGCTCCTACATCGTCAAGGACGGGTCGCTCCACGACGCCGCGATCGAAATCACCCCCAACGCTTATGGCACCATTCTCGATGGCGTCGCGCTCGTCGGCTATCCCGGCAATATTGGCGACGGCTTCTATGTGACGGGGAATTACATCCGCCTCTTCAATTGCGCGGTGCAGGGCATGGGCGACGATGGGTTGAGGATCGGCTCCAGGATCGCGCCGGTGCCGCCGCAGCCGGCGAACTTCTACAACGCCAATGTCTGCAGGGTCGAGAATTTCGCCGCCGCCCATAATGGTCGCGACGGCATCAGCATCGACGACGCGAGCCTGGAGCCAAGCCTCGACGCCAACGCGATCGAGCTGCGGGCGCCGTTCTGCTACGCCAATGGCAGGCACGGCCTCTATCTGAACCGGACCATCTTGGGCAACGTCATCACCTGTCCGGCGATGGAGGCCAATAGCGGCTGGGGCATCTACTGCGACGCCGGCGCCTATCACAACGTCATCGTCGGCGGCGACGTCGAGGCCAACACGGCCGGACAGATTCACGAGAATATCCCGTTCGCCAATCGCTTCATCGAGGTGCTGAAGCAGGGGGCGCAATATCACAACATGCTGCAGAACGGCTCCTTCACGCCGACCGTCTCCGGCACCACGGCGGCCGGAAGCGGCACCTACGTCCTCAGGCGGGGCTTCTATTCGGTGATCGGCAAGGCGGTCCAGTTCATGGCCGAGCTGGAATGGTCCGCGCATACCGGCACCGGCTATATGGTGGTCACCGGGCTGCCGCTCCCGCCCAACGCCTTCGATGCCAACATTCCCAATTTCGTGCCGGTGGATCTCGTCGCCGCCGGCTTCACCCTGGCGGCGGGAGCGCAGATGTATGCGCGCTACAACCATAACATCAACACGATCCAGATCCTCAACTCGGTGGGAGGATTGTTGACCCAAAAGCCGATGACGACCACGGGGACGCTCAACATGAAGGGCATGTACATCCCCAATATCTGATCGGCGGCGGCGCGCCGGCAAGGGAAAGGCGGCGAGGGATATGGACGCCGGGCGGCGAGGCGCTAAGAAGCGCTTTCCGTCCAGAGGATGTATCGTGAAGCTCCGTCCGTCCCTCGCCGCCCTGCTGCTGCTCGCCACCACCGGCGTCGCCCTTGCCCAGCCGCCGGCGCCCGCCCCGCCGGCGCCTGCCTCCGGCCCCGAAGCCGAGGATGCCCGGCTCACGCAATTTCTCGACGCCGCCTTCGACGCGCAGATCGCGACCAATCCGCAGCAGCTCACCCAGCTCGGCAGCCGCCAGCTCTACGACCGGCTCAACGATTATACCGACGGCTACCGGCAGCGGCAGCTCGCGCTCGAGGAGAATCAGCTCGCCGCGCTGCGCCGCCGCTTCGATCCGGCGCGGCTCAGCCCCGCCGGCCGAGTCTCCTTCCGCCTGTTCGAGAAGCAGGTCACCGACGATCGCGAGGGCTTCCGCTGGCGCTGGCACGGTTTTCCGGCGACCAACAATGGCAGCCCGCTGGGCGCGATCCCCGTCTTCCTGATCAACAACCACCGGGTCGAGAGCGTCGCCGACGCCGAGGCCTATATCGCGCGCCTCGTCGAGGTCGAGCGGGTGATGGGCGAGATCGGCGCCAATATCCGCCACCAGGCCGGGCTCGGCATCGTCCCGCCCGCCTTCAACTTCGCGCCGGTGCGCGAGGACGGCCGCCGGATCCTCGCCGGCGCTCCCTTCGCGGAGGGGCCGGACAGCGCGCTGTTCGCCGATTTCAAGGCCAAGGTCGGCCGGCTCCAGATCGCCCAGGCCGAGAAGGACCGCCTGATCGCCGCCGCGGGCGCGGCGCTGACCGGTCCGTTCCGCCGCGGCTACGAGACCATGTTCGCCGCGCTCGACGCGATCGAGCCGCGCGCCCGGGGCAATGACGGCGCCTGGAGCCTCCCCGACGGCGCCGCTTATTACGCCCGCCGCCTGCGCCAGTCGACGACCACCGCCATGAGCGCGCCGCAGATCCACCGCATCGGCCTCGACCAGGTCGCCCGGATCCACCGCGAGATGGAACGGATCAAGGCGCAGGTCGGCTTCACCGGCACGCTCCAGCAATTCTTCGCCCACATCAACGAGGGCCAGGAATTCAAATATCCGAACACCGCCGAGGGCCGCGAAGCCTATCTCGCCGACGGCCGCCGCTTCATCGCCCAGGTCATGGAAGCGGCGCCGCGCTTCTTCCGCCGGCTGCCGCGCGCGCCCTTGGAGGTCCGCGCGGTCGAGGCGTTCCGGCAGGAGACCGCGGCGGTCGCCTTCTACAACCGGCCCTCGCCCGACGGCTCGCGGCCCGGCATCTTCTACGTCAACCTCGCCGACATGAACCAGGTGCTGAAGCCGCAGGTCGAGGCGATCGCCTATCATGAGGGCGCGCCCGGCCACCATTTCCAGATCGCGCTCGCCCAGGAGCTGGAGGGCATGCCCAAGTTCCGCCGCTTCGGCGGCTATGGCGCTTATGCCGAAGGCTGGGGCCTCTATGCCGAGGGGCTGGGCAAGGAGATGGGCTTCTACCGCGAGCCGATCAGCGAATTCGGCATGTATTCGACCCAGCTGTGGCGCGCGATCCGGCTGGTCGTCGACACCGGCATCCACGACCAGCGCTGGACCCGCGAGCGGGCGATCGATTATTTCATGGCCAACGGCCTCCTCTCCCGGCGCGACGCGACCAAGGAGGTCGAGCGCTATTTCAACAATCCCGGCCAGGCGACCAGCTACATGATCGGGCAATTGAAGATATTGGAGCTGCGCGACCGCGCCCGCGCCGCGCTCGGCGCCCGCTTCGACATCCGCGATTTCCACGCCGTGGTGCTCGAGAACGGCTCGGTGCCATTGGACGTGCTCGAGGAGCTGGTCGACGCCTGGATCCTCGCCAGCAACCGCATCTCCCAAAGGACGAACTGATGGCCGACACGCCCCCCGACCGCCTCTCCAACAATCCGCGCAGCGAATTTTTCGACATGGAGGCGCTGCGCCGCGGCGTCGGCATCCGCTTCAAGGGGCGCGAGCGCGAGGACGTCGAGGAATATTGCGCGTCGGAAGGCTGGATCCGAGTCCAGGCCGGCAAGGCCGTCGACCGCCACGGTTTGCCGATCACCGTCAAGCTCAACGGCGAGATAGAAACTTGGTGGCGCGACGAAGGACAAGGCGAAAGTCCGGAAGAATAGAGCGACGTCCGGATCGCCCCCCATTCGTTCCGTCGAAGGCCGGGGCCCAGTCCGGCGTTCGAAGCTGGACCTCCGCCTTCGCCGGGGAACGAAAGCATCGCCGCGCGTTTGCTGCGCATGAGAATCGCGACCTTCAACGTCAACGGGATCAACGGCCGCCTCGCCCTGCTGCTCGACTGGCTGGCCGAGACCCGGCCCGAAATCGCCTGCCTGCAGGAATTGAAGGCGCCCGACGAGCGCTTCCCCGAAGCGGCGATCGAAGCGGCCGGCTATGGCGCGATCTGGCAGGGTCAGAAGAGCTGGAACGGAGTCGCCATCCTCGCCCGCGGCTGCGAACCGGTCGAGACCCAGCGCGGCCTCCCCGGCGACCCCGACGACAGCCACAGCCGCTACATCGAGGCGGCGGTGAACGGGGTGCTGGTCGGCTGCCTCTATCTGCCCAACGGCAACCCCGTCGGCGGGCCGAAATTCGCCTATAAGCTCAAATGGATGGAGCGCTTCATGGCGCGCGCCGCCGAGCTGGCCGGGCTCGATTGCCCGGTGGTGCTGGCCGGCGACTACAACATCATCCCGACCGACGCCGACGTCTACAAGCCCGAGCGCTGGCGGACCGACGCGCTGTTCCAGCCCGAGCCGCGCGCCCAATATGTCCGCCTGCTGAAGCAGGGCTGGACCGACGCGCTGCGCCATCTCCACCCGGACGAGACGATCTTCACCTTCTGGGATTATTGGCGAGGCGCCTTCGCCCGCAACGCCGGCATCCGCATCGACCATCTGCTGCTGAACAAGGTCGCGGCCAGGCGCCTGAAGGCCGCCGGCGTCGATACCGCCACCCGCGCCAGGGAGAAAGCCAGCGATCACGCCCCGACCTGGGTGGAGCTGGCTTCGCCGGGCGAGCGCGTGGTCGCGAGGGCTGCCCGCGTCAGCGCGCGCCGAGATTGATGGAACGCCCGCCCCCTCATCCCGTATGGCCGCTTCCCCCGAAGCCGATCCGGGGGAAACGACGTATGAACGGAGCGAGGCGTTTTCGGCCGCCCTAGGGGATGGACATCACGAGGCCCGAGTCGGATTTGGTGATCCGGACGGTCTTGTTCGCGGCAATCGTATAGTTGCTGACATTTGGATAATAGTTGCTCGCCCCGTAATTTATCGACTGGATCGTCTTGCTGATCTTGACGGTGCTGGCGCGGACTGCGACGGCCTCGGAGGCCCCGTCCTTGTAGCGGAGGGTGATCGTCTTGTCGGTATCGTTCGTGAATATCGTTTGGGTCGACTTGACCGTGTTTGTGGTCGACGTGGAGGTGAAGGTGATCGCGGTCATCTTGCATTCCTTCCCTGCCGGCCTGCCTGGCCGACTCGAGTTCGGGCGGTGACGCCGCGCGGTGCGACGCCGGCTGTGTCGGTTCAGGCGATTGTGCTGATCACCCCAAGCAGCACCGGGAGTGCGCTGGGAGGCGGATTGATCGTCACCGAGGCAGTGGCCAGATCCGTTTGGACCGACGATTTGTCGGAATAGGTCGAATGGTGGACGTCGCCGACCACGAACGGCCCGAAGCCGAACCCCGCGTTCGTCTGGGCGCTGAATTGCGACTGGAAACTGTTATAGTCGCTGTCCGACATGCTGAGCTTGATCTTCGGGTTGAATCCGATCAGCGCCTGCACCGGATAGCGCGCCAGCGAGCCGTCCGGCCCGAACAGATTGGGCGCACCGGGCAGAAGTTGGTCCTTGTAGGACTGGATCAAACCAGGGCTGAACCACGTGCCCGGATTGACGGAGAACATGTCGAGGCCGACGAAATCCATCGTCATCTCGAAATCGTCGTTCATGGTGAATGCAGTCTCGGTGCTCGAGCTGACGGATGTGTTCGCCCAGGCGTTGAAAAAGCCCTCGGAAATTTCCGCTTGCGCGTCGAGGGTCCAGCCCATGTGGCTCCAGCCCGACGCCGCCGACTTATTGTTCACCGTGATCGTCGCGGCGGTGGCCCCGCTCGCGCTCGCCGCCTGCCATTCCGCATATCTCGCGGCGAAGCCGTCGAGCATATAGGCCGGGGCGAAGCTTTCGATCAGGGCATTGGCCGGCGCCGGCGGATTGATACCGGGCAAGACCGGCACGCTTCCGGCGATACCCGCCGAGCCGGTCTTCACCAACATGTTGAATTTGTCCTGGCCGGTGATGTCGGCGGCACCGCCGAGCGAGCTCGCCGCATGGCGGGCGTCCTGGATGATGTCGAAGCCGACGCCGTATTTCTTGGTCATTAACTGGTCGTAATCCGATTCGGCCCCTTGCAGCGTGGATTTCGCGTCTCCCCAGAGCGGGTAGAACTGGGACAGATAGTCCTTGAAGGCGATGGTCGAATCGACCGCCTTGTAACCGGTCCATGCCGTGATCGCCGCCGCCTGAACGGAAAGGAAATCGGTCTGGGCGTTGTTCAGCGTGATCGTCGCCTTGCTAATCTGCGGATCCAGATTGGGGTTGGCGTCGCCCTTGAGATCGATCGAATCGAGGAAGGCGCGGTAGCTGGTGAGCAGCGAACTCTTGGGCACGTAGGCGGGGCTCGCGGCGGCGATCGTATCACCGATCTGATAAGCATAGGCATTGGCGATTTCGGGATCGGCGTTGCCAAGGTCGACGATCAACGTCGACGAGGCGAGCGAGAATTGCTGTGTTTTGGGGTCGAAGGCGGGCGCGGCCTTCTGCTGAAGCTGCGAAGCGTAAGCGAACCATAGATTGTCGGCGCTAGTCATCTTCTTTCTCCTCTTGGATGGCCCCTGTTTCCGGCATCGCCGCCCCGCGCATAAGTGCGGAAGCCTTCCGCAGGTCAGGCCGATGCGCGCAGCGAGCGTTCGGTGACGCCGAAGCGGCGCGCGATGCAGGCAGGCGCCTGGCCCTGGGCCAGTGCGGCCGTGATCGCGACCCGCCGAAGCGCGAGGAAGACGCCCCAGGCAGACGGGATTTCCACCAGGGCGGCGGCGCCGCCTTCCTTGAGGAACCGGCGGTGGGTGGCTGCGCCCAGAGGCAGCCCGGCCTTGGCGGCGAAGCGGCGATGGTCGCGCGGCACGTAAAAGCGGGCGCCGCTCCAGCGCGCGATGAAGGCAAGCATGACCGGAAAGCCTTCATTCCCCGCGACCTCCGCCGCCGCCCAGGACAATGCGGCGAGAACCTCGGGGCGGTGCGCCTCGCAAAAGGCGGCGAGCAGGATGCAATGCGGTGATCCGGCCGGCGGCAGGGCGCAGAACAGATCATCCGGCGTCAAACCAGCATGGTCCGAGTCCCGAACGCGCCCCGCTTCCCCATGGACCGGGCCGCCTTCGGCCAAGGTCATAGGCGCGCGGCGCCCGACCTCGGCCATGATCTTGATCCAGAATGAATTTTTCTGAGGCGTTGTCCCCGAACGGGACGAGTCAGGCCGTTCGGGCGGCGACCCCGTCATAGATCGCCTCGAGCCGCTCGGTCAGCCGCGCCCGGTCGAACCGCTCCTCCGAGAGCCGCCGCCCGGCCGCGCCCATCGCCCGGCACCGCGGCTCCGATCCCAGCAGCGCGCCGAGCCGCGCGGCGAGCGCCGCCACGTCGCCTTCCGGGACGAGCAGGCCCGTCTCGCCGTCCGCCACCGCCTCGGGGATGCCCGAATGGTGCGTGGCCACGACCGGCAGCCCCGAGGCCGCAGCTTCGACAACCACGTTGGGCAGGCCTTCCGCATCGCCGTCGCCGGCGGTGAGGCTAGGCGCGGCCAGCACCGAGGCGCGGCGCATCCACTGGGCGACCTCGTCCGGCGGCAGCGCCCCGAGGAAGCGCACGTTGGCCCCCGCCCGCCGCTCCAGCGCGCCCCGCAGCGGCCCGTCGCCGATCACGACCAGCCGCGCGTCCTCGATCCCCGCCATCGCGTCGATCAGCACCGCGCTGCCCTTCTTCTCGACCAGCCGGCCGACATGGAGAACGAGCCCAGCCTCGCGCGGCGCCTCGCCCGGGTGGAAGCGGTCGAGATCGACGCCGTTATAATGGGTGAGCGTGCGCTCCGCCGGATAGCCCAGCGCGACCGCTTTTTCCCGCAGCGCCTCCGAGACGGCGAGGAACAGGTCGCCGCCGCGCATCAGCCGGCCGCGGCCGAGCGCGTAGCGGATCCAGGTCGGCCTCCCCGAGGCGATCAAGGCCGCCTTCGACAGGGTCACGTCATAGCCGCGCAAATGGGTGATCAGCGGCACGCCGAGCGCGCGCGCCAGCGGCAGGACCTTGAGCCCGTCCGTGCCGAAATGGGCGTGGATCAGCTTCGGCCCGGCCGCGCGCAGCCGCGCCTCGATACCGCCGCCGCGCCCGCGCGCCGCGAACAGCAGATGGTCGGCCAGGCCGGCGGGCAGGATCATGCCCTCGCGCAGCGCCGGCAGCACCGCCCCCTTGCGCTCGAGCCCGACGACCAAGGGCCGCCAGCGCGTCAGCGCCGCCGCCTGGTCCTGGATGAAGCGCTCGGTCGGGTTGAAGACCGGGGTGCGGAAGAGGGCCGCGACCGGCCTCGGGTCGCGATCGGCGGGCGCGGACATAAGCCTCTTGGTCAACCGCCGCACCGGCGGATACAAGCACAAAGTGACCGCCTCCCCCGCGCAACGACTGATCCTGAGAGGCGGCGGCTCGGCCGCTCTGGGCTTCGTCATCCGCTTCGGCGCGCGGCTCATCTTCGTCGTCGTCGCCGGGCGGCTTTACGGCGTCGCTCTGTTCGGCGCCTTCGCCATCGCCGTCGCCGTGGTCGAGCTGGCGGTGACGCTCGGCGGCGCCGGCATGAAGCGGCAATTGTTCAAGCTCCTCGACGAGGAGAAAGGGGGCCGAAGCCCGCCGCACATCGTCCTCGACGGCGCAATCCTCGTCACCCTGGCGAGCCTGGTCTGCGCCGCGCCGGTCATGGTCGCGGTGGCGCTGCTGCCGCCCGCGCAGATCGCCGGCAACACCGCCATCGCTTTGCTGCTGCTGGCGCCGATGATCCTCGGCCAGTCCTTGCTCGATCTCCTGCTGGCCGCCACCCGCTGGACCCACAAGATGCGCCACCAGGTCTGGGCGCGCTCGATCATCGAGCCTTATGCCGGCGTCGCCGTCTCGGTGGCGGCGTGGCTGGCGGGCTATCAGGCGACCGGCCTCATCATCGGCTATTGGGCGGGAACGCTCGCCGCCTTGCTCTATGCGGCGGTCGGCGCGCGGCGTTGCCTCGGGCCGTTCCACCTCGGCGGCTACCGGCTCGCCCCCGCGCGCCTGCGCCACGTCGTGCGCGAGACCGCCTTGCCGACGCTCAGCGATTTCACCAACGCGCTCGCCGGCCGGCTCGACCTCTATTTGGTCGGGCTGCTGCTCGGCGAATCGCCGGCCGGCATTTACGGCATGGCGCGCCAGGTCCGCACCCCCATACGCCAGGTCCGCCAGAGCTTCGACGGCCTGTTGACCCCGATCGTCTCGCGCACGCTCAGCATCGCCGGCCCGGTCGTGACCGGCCTGGCGACCGCCACCGCGACCCGGCTGATCATGGCGATCCAGCTGCCGATGCTGATCGGCCTGGTCGCGATCGGCGAGCCCTTGCTGCGCTGGATCGGCCCCGAATTCGCCGCCGGCTATTGGGCCTTGCTGCTGCTCGCCGCCGCCGAGGGCATCCAGGGCGCCTTCGGGGTCAGCGACCTCATCCTGCTCTACCGCCGGCCCGCCTTCATCCTGTGGATCACGGCGATCGGCGCCGCGGTCAACGTCGCCGCCGGCTTGCCGCTGATCGCACAATATGGCGTCACCGGCGCCGCTCTGGCCGCCTTGCTCGCTTATGCCGCCGCCGCCTTGGCCCGCCGCATGTTCCTGCGCTCGGGGTTCGGCATCGAGGTGCCGCTGCGCCACGCCGCCGCGCCGCTCGCCGCCGCCGCCGCCGGCCTCGCCGCTACGCTCGGCCTGCTCGCTCTGCCGCTCGCCGACGGGCCGCGCTTCGGCCTCGCCTTCGCCGGCGGCCTGCTCGCTTACTGGACCGCGCTCGGGCTCGCGCTCAGGCTGACGGGCGCGAGCCTGAAGCTCGACCATTTCGTGCTCGAGCCCGGCGAGAACGGCGCGGGTTAGGCGAAGCGGATCTGGTCCAGCCCGAGGATCGGCGTGCGCGGGGCGGCGAGGCTCTCGCGTCCCTCCTCGCCGGCGGCGAGCGGGTCGGCCTCGGCGAGGTTGCCGAAGGAGATGCCGCTCTTCGCCTCGATCGAGCGGATCGAGACCTGGGCCGCAATGCCGAGCTGCGGCGAGGTGAAGGCGCCGAACACGAACTCCTCCGCCGACGGCAGCGACTGTTGCTGGTCCATCTCGTAGCCGGTTGCGGTGAGCTGCCCGGTCTCGTCGTGGATGAAGGCGATGATCTTCCAGAAGGAGAGCGGGATCCTGACCCCGTACATGGTCGGGTCGGCCTCGGTGAAATAGGGGCCGGTGAACACCGAGATGTTCATCTTGTCCTCGCGGGCATGCTCCAGCGCATAATCCTCGAGCGCCAGCCAGATCGGCGAGTTGAACGCCTGCATCTGCGGCGTGGTGTTGGTGACGTGCATCGAATCCTGGTTGCCGCGCATGGCGGCCGCGTCGTCGTCGCCCCAGGCCGGATCCTCGCGCCTGGTCATGTGGCCGCGGCTGAAGCGCGGCGGGCTGCCATAGCATTCGTTCATGATCTGCTGCGATTTCGGGATTCGCGGATCCCATTTCCAGCCGACCCTCTTGCTCTTCTTGGAGAGGTTGCCGTTGATGTTGACCGCGCTGAAGAAGCACATCCGCCGGGGCTCGTTCATCACCACCGAATAATGCTGGTAGCGAAGCTCGGTCTCGGTCTGGCCGTCGACCTCGAAGGCGAGGATCTCGTCGGCGGCGTCCTCGATCCTGGGCAGCGGCACCTCGACGCCGAGAAAGTCCGGCCGGTAGCCGCTGCGGTCGCGATAATCCTCGACCCGCCCCTCTTCGCCCTCGACCTCGTCGGCGGCGCCGTCGGCGGGCAGAGCCGGCGCCGCGACCGGCTGCCGCACCGTCAGATCCACCGTTCCCGTCGTGCCGCCGGCGGTGACGGTGATGGTCAGCGGGATCGTCAGGCTGCCCAGGACATTGCCGCCCGCCTGCGCCGGGGCCGAAGGGCCGGCCGGGTCCGGGCGCGGGCTCGCTTCGAGGCGGAGCCGGCCGCTGCGCAGGCTGGCGAGCCGGTTCGCGACCACGTCCGAGCGGACCGCATAATTGGTGGTCAGGAAGCTGCCGCTATTGTGCAGGCCGACCGCCTCGCCGCTGTCGAGATCGATCACGACCGACCCCGAATTGCCGCCCAACGTCGTGCAATTGTGCAGGATCCGCTCCGCCTCGACCTTGGTCACGCCGCCCGGCGCCAGCCGCTTCTTGTTGTAGATCTTGCCGTAGATCCGCTCCATCAGATCGGTTTCGGGGATGCGGCTGTCATAGGCCGGATAGCCGATGGCGGCGACGTTCTGGGTCACCGCCGGCCGCTTCGCCAGCTTGATCGGCTTGGCCAGCTTGTTGTCGCCCGCCACCCTCTCGATCTCGAAGAAAGCCAAATCGGGCCCCGGCGACGGCTCGACGTAGAGCGGCCTGACGAGCTTGAAGACCAGGGTCGCCGCATTGTCGATCTCCTGGAGGAAATCGACGGCGCCGCCGATCGGGCCGTCATTGCCCATCTTGAAGGTGAAGCCGTCGCCGTTGCGGACCACGAATTCGTTGGCGACGTGGCGGTTGGTGACCATGATCGTGTCGGCGACCAGCCAGCCGGTGCCGACCCAGTCGATCCAGCTGCCCTTGAGCTCGATCCGGCCGACCGCCTTGATCGCCCGCTCGAGCTTTGGCTTGGCGCGCTCCAGCCGCTCGCGCCAGATCTGGCTGTCGACCGGATCGGCGAAGATCAGGCTCGCCGCATTTTCCTTGATCGCCAGCACCGGCCGCTCGCGGCGCATGACGATGCTCTCCAACGCCAGCGCCTCTTCGTCGCTGACCGCCGGCGCCAGGCTCTCCAGCACGTCGGCGCCTTCCTCGGCGAGCGCCGGATCGCTGCCGCGAATTTGGGCGTTGTGGCGCCGCAGGCGTTCGAGCTTTTCCTGAAGCGTACCCATCGGCTTCCCCCCGGTTCGAGTAACCTTCAAATAATCCTTTGGTCGGTCGCCTGCTTATGAGCTTTTTTTTCTTTGCCCGCCACGCGATTCTCCGGCCTATTCCGCGCCGACGGCGAACAAGGCGGCGCTCGCATATCGCGGGTGGCCGGGATCGAAGCTTCGCTCGGGCTCGAACGGCCGGCCGGCCAGCTCCAGATCGCGCAGCCCCGTCAGCTTGAAGGTGCCGAGCTTCACCTCGCGGGGCGGGCGATTGTCGCGCTCGACGGTGATCGCGTCGATGAACAGCTCGTCGTGCCGCTGATAGAGAATGTGCGGCGCCAGCGTCACTGTGCCGCCGTTGTAGACGGCCCGGACGCAGGTCCGGAGGGCGATGGCCTCGAGCAGGAGGGGCGTGCTTTGCTGCATTGCAGCATAGCGCATAACCGAAGAGTCGGTTCCCGGTAAGCGCAAAGTTGCTCTACACGCTCCCTCATGTCCAAGGGCCGCGCCAGGCTGGAAATGTCGCAGGGGGTGAGCGTCTGGGTGCTCGATGCCCCGGACGGCTTCGGCGACGCCGGTTTCCACGCCCATCACGCCATCCAGATCACCGCCAGCCTGGCCGGCGCGCTGACGCTGACGAGCGCGGACGAGACGCTGACCGCGCCGATCCTGGCCGTCGCCGCCGACGCCCGGCACAAGTTCGACGCTCATGGCCTGCTCGCCTTCGTCTTCGTCGAGCCCGAGAGCCGCCTCGGCCGCGGCCTGACCGAGAGCCTGTTCCGCGGGCCCGCGCTGGTCGCGGTCGACAGCGCCGATGCCGCCCGCCATCTGGAACCGCTGCGCGCCACCTTCGATGCGCCGCCCGGCAAGGGCGCGCTGCTCGGCGCCGGGCGGGCGGCGGCCGAGGCGCTGGCGCCGGCCATGCCGGCCCGGCTGCCGGACCCGCGCATCCAGCGCATCATCGACTATGCCGCCGCCCACCTCGAAGAGCCGCTCGGCCTCGCCGGCGCGTCGGCGGGCGTCCATCTCTCGCCGAGCCGGCTGCGCCATCTGTTCGTCGAGCAGACCGGCCTCGCCTTCAAAACCTATCTGCTCTGGCTGCGGCTGGTCAGCGCCGTCGCACTCTATTCGGAGGGCAAGTCGCTCACCGAAGCGGCGCATGCGGCCGGCTTTTCCGATTCCGCCCATTTCAGCAGGATCTTCAGGCGCACCTTCGGATTGCCGGCAACCACGCTCACGCGATTATAGCCGTTGCGTTCAAGCGTCCGCCCGCGGACGGCCCTATCCGGCTCCTCACCAACCCAAGAGGAGAACGACCATGACTGCCCGGACCCAACAGAATGACCGCTGCAAGCCCTCCTGCCCCTGCGTGAACTGCAAGTGCGGGACCGATTGCCGCTGCGGCAAGTGACCCGGAAGCGGCGAGGGCGGTGTCGCCGCCCTTGCCGCTTACGGTCGCGGCCGTTCGCGCAACAGGGCCGACAGCGTCCAGCCCTCGGCGCCGCGTCCCGAGCCGTGCACGGCATCGTCCAGATACCAGCGCCTGCCCTGCCGGATGAACAGGAAGCGGACCTCGTCGTGCCGGTCGTAATTGTCGAAACGGGCGACGATCCAGCGGCGCGAGCGGCTTGGGTTCCGCTTGGTGACGGCGACGTTGGAGATCGAATAATCCTGGGCGTTGGTCCACCAGTCGAAATCGAGCGCGCCGACCAGCTCGCCATGCTGGCGCGTCCATTCGTCATAGGCATTGACCAGAGCGCGCAATCGCCGGCTGTAGGCGACTCCCGAATTGGGTGAGGAGCCGTTGGGTTCGGCCTGATAGAACCGGTACATCTCAATGACATAGGCACGCGGGTCGGCAACGCCGGCTCGGAACGTGGGGTCGCCCTCGCAGCAATCGTCGGCTTGCGAGAACGGCAGCGCCGCCGCCGGCGCGGACAGGCCCGCCGCCGCCAGCAGCGCGCACGCGATCAGCAATTTGGTCATGGCCGCCCTCCGCGCATGCCGGTCAGCACGCACGCCAGGCGAAATGCAAGGCCCGCGGTCAGCCGGTCAGGAGGCGCTTTTCTCTTCCTCGAAGGTCACCGCGACGTCGGCATTGGCCGAGAGCCGCACCTTGTCGCCCTCGACGCCCGCGATCAGGCCGGTCGAGATATAATGGTGATGGCCCTCGTGGCTGCCCTGGCCGCTGTCCTTCTTGGTCAGCTTGATGCGGTCGCCGTCGACCTTGTCGACGGTGCCGACATGGACGCCGTCGGCGCCGATCACTTCCATATGCTCGCTGATATCGTCCGTGGCGGCCATGATGCGTCTCCTCGAAGAAATGAATGTCACCCCGCCTCAACCGCCCGCGCGCCGGCCTGTTCCGGCCCCGGCTCCGGCGCGCGCTCGGCGAAGCAGGCGTGGAGGAGGGCGACGACGCGGGCGCCGTCGCCGACCGCGGCCGCCACCCTTTTGACCGAGCCCGCGCGCACGTCGCCGACCGCGAACACGCCGCGCCGGCTGGTCTCGAGCGACGCCCGCCCCTCGCCCGCTTCCGCGCCGGTGAGGACGAAGCCGCGCGCGTCGAGCTTGAGCCCCGACGCCGCCAGCCAATCGGTGTTGGGATCGGCGCCGATGAAGGAGAAGAGGTGGGCGATCGGCCGGCGCGTCTCTTCGCCCGAAGCGCGGCTGCGCCACCGCACCGCCTCGAGCATGCCGTCCTTGCCCTCGAGCGCGGTCACCTCGACTCCGGTCACCACCTCGACATTGGCCAGGCCCAATATGCGCTCGACCAGATAGGACGACATGGTGGCGGCGAGCGGCTTCCTGACCAGCAGGGTCACCTTGCCGGCATGGCCGGCGAGGAAGACCACCGCCTGGCCGGCCGAATTGCCGCCGCCGACCAGGGCGACCTCCTGCCGCGCGCAGAGGTTCGCCTCGAGCGGCGAGGCCCAATAATGGACCGCGCCGCCCTCAAATTCGTCGAGCCCGGGGACGTCGAGGCGGCGGTAGCGGGCGCCGGTCGCGATCACCGCCGCGCGCGCCTTGATGCGCTCGCCATTGGCGAGCTGGAGGTGGAACGGGTCCATCCCGCATTCGAGCTTCACCGCCTCGTCGGGGATCGCCATCTCGACGCCGAATTTCTGCGCCTGGCTGAACGCCCGGCCCATCAGCGCCATGCCCGAAATGCCGGTCGGGAAGCCGAGATAATTCTCGATCCTCGCCGACGCGCCAGCCTGGCCGCCGAACGCCCGGCAATCGAGCGCGAGCACGCTGAGCCCCTCCGACCCCGCATAGACCGAAGTGGCGAGCCCGGCCGGACCGGCGCCGATCACGATCACGTCGAACAACCTCTCCGGGTCGATCGGGCCGACCAGGCCGATGCAGCGCGCCAGCGCATTCTCCTGCGGGTTCTTGAGCAATTGCCCGCCCGGGCAGAGCACGATCGGCAATTCCTCGGGCTCGACCCTGAACCGCTCGATCAGGGCGCGCGCGCTGGCGTCGCTGTCCGGATCGAGGCGCTGATAGGGATGGCCGTTGCGGCTCAGGAAATTGACCAGCCGGAGCACGTCGGCATCATGATCGTGGCCGACGATCACCGGCCCGCCGCCGCCCGTCTCGATCAGCCCGACGCGCCTCAGGATCAGCGCCCGCATGATCCGCTCGCCCAATTCCGCCTCGGCGATCAGCAAGGCGCGCAGCCGCTCGGGCGGGATCTCGATGGCCTCGCCGCCGGTCAGCGCCTCGGCGTCGACCAGCGACGGCCGCCCCGACAATTGGGCGAGCTCGCCCATGAACGAGCCCGCTTTGTGGACCACGATCGCCACTTTGCCGCCGCCCTCGACGCGCTGGCTGATCTCGACCTCGCCGGCCAGGATCAGCACCAGCCCGTGCCCGGTCTCGCCGGCCCGGGCCAGAAACTCGCCGGCGCGGAAATGCCGCGGCGTCCCAAACCGCTTGAGCCGCTTCACTTCGGCCGGCGTCAGCGCCGGAAACATCTGCGCCCCGCGCGTGTCGATGATCGTCTGCGTCGGCTCGGCCATGGGGGCCTCTTACATTCGGCACGGAGCGGATGACACCTCCATATCGGCCTCGGCGCGCGCCAACGGGCTTGTATCTCCCGCGCATCTTGCGATGCTGGCGGCCGCAAAGGGGTCCCCTGCCATGCGCCTGATCGCCATCCTGCTCGCCTTTTGCCTCGCCGCGCCCGCCGCGGCGCAGACGCCCGCGGAGCGGAGCCGGCTCGATTGGGTGCTTCAGCGCGGCCGGCTGATCTTCGCGCTCGACGACGCCGCCGCGGTGACCAGCGACGATCTCAGGGCGCAGCGCGTGACCGCCAACTCAAGGGGCTGGACGGTCGAACGCGACGGCGATGCTCTCGTCGTCGCCTATCGGGGCCGGGTCGAGCGCGGCCGGGTGGTGTCGCGCGAAATCTTTCCGGGGGGCGCGCGGCCCCCTTTGACCCCGCTCCAGCGCCGCATGGCGGCCGCGCGCGCGGCGATGGAGGGCTTTGTCTATCGGCGCTGCGCGCGAGGGGGGGCGCCGGCCAAGGGCGGTCCACATCACCCATTTGCTCGATCCCCTGCCGACCGAGATCCACGTCTTCATGTCGGTCTGGACCGGCCTTCCCCTCTTGTGGGGACCGGCGAGCCACGACGTATCTGGGAGGTGACGCGCGACCACATCCGCCTCGCCGACCGAAGCAACTGACCATCGAGGAGCCGTCATGCGCTTATTCGCAGCCTTAGCAATTTCGTCCCTCCTCGCCGCCGCGGCGTCGGCGCAGACCGGCGCCTGGCGCCCGGCCCCGGTGGCCAACGCGGCCGAGCCCGCCGAGGTGATCGCCAACAGCCCCGCCACGGCGTGGCGCCCGATCGAGCCGGAGAATCTGCTGGTCATGGACCTGGCCGATGGCGGCCGCGTGATCATCGAGCTCGCCCCCGCTTTCGCTCCCGTCCATGTCGCCAACATGCGCCGCTACGCGCGGGCCGGCTGGTGGAACGAGGCGACCATCTACCGGGTGCAGGACAATTATGTCGCGCAATGGGGCAATGGCGATGCCGCGGTGCCGCTGCCCGAAGGCGTCGTCCGGCGCCCGCCCGCCGAATATGAGCGCGGCACCGCCGGCCTGGCGCTGCGCCCGCTCGGCTTTCCCGACGCCTATGCGCCGGTCGCCGGCTTCGTCGACGGCTGGCCGGTCGCCTGGGATCCGCGCCGGCGCAGCGCCTGGCTGACCCATTGCTACGCCAGCGTCGGGGTCGGCCGCGACCTCGCCCCCGATACCGGCACCGGCGGCGAGCTCTACGCCGTGATCGGCCATGCCCCGCGCCCGCTCGACCGCAACATCGCCAATGTCGGCCGGGTGATCGAAGGCATCTTTTTGCTTTCCGCCCGCCCGCGCGGCACCGGCAATCTCGGCTTCTACCAGGCCGATCGCGGCGAGAGGCCGATCCCGATCCGCGCGGTCCGCATCGCCGCCGACCTGCCCGAGGCCGAGCGCCCGCGCTTCGAGGCGATGCGCACCGACACGCCCACCTTCGCCGCCTACCTGCGCGGCCGCGCCAATCGCGGCGGCACCTTCTTCACCGTGCCCGCGGGCGGGGTGGACGTGTGCAACGTCAACCTGCCGGTGCGGCGGCGACGCTAGGCCCGAGCGGACTATCTGAGGACCATCGTGTCGCCGCGGATCTCGACCGATTCGAACTGGGCGAGGAAATTCTGGCCGAGCAGTGAGACGGGCAATTGATCGGCGACCGCGGCCTGGACGTCGCGGGCATCGACCCCGCCGAGCGCGATCCGCCCGATCGTCACCGGCGCCACCGCGACCGTGCCGCCGACGCCCATGGCCAGCGCCCGCTCGGTGGGGACGGCGACGCCGGCGCGCTGCGCGTCCTCGCGGGTCAGCATGATCACCGAGGCGCCGGTGTCGACCATCAGGCGAATGCTGTGGCCGTTGATCTGCGCATCGGCGTAGAAATGGCCGTCCGCGTTGCGCAGCAGCTCGCGGCTTCCATATCCCGCGTCGGAAGATCCCCGCTTGAGCGGCGAGGAGGCCGCGGCGAAGGGCCGGTCGGCCGCCCGCGCGCCGGGGCGCTTCAACGAGGACGGCGACATCAAGGCGACGCCGATCACCGCGAGGCCGGTCAGGACGAGGGTGTTCCCGAGGGACATCGGGCTATTTTACCCGACCCTCCCAAAGAGCAGGTTAACGCGCGGGAAGCGGGGGACAGTCGGGTGACCGTCCCCGATTTCAGGCCGCGTGCTGTGCCGGATCGGGGATCATCCGCCGCCGCACCGTGCGCACGATCTGGCTGCCGCCCAGCATCGTCGAGCCCTCGAGCGGCAAGGCGGTCCCGCAGAAGGCGCATTCGGCCATCATCCGGCCGATATGCCAATGCGAGCGCCCGCAGCCCGGGCAATGGTTCACCTCGTTGTCGCGATAGGCGATATGGTAGCCGCGCTGCGCCGCCGGGGGGACGAGGCTGCCGCCGCGGGCCTCGCGCACGTTCATCACCGTCGCCATAAACAAAGTCCTTCCACGCAAATATACCCAAATCGTCCGGGTCAACGCCGCCGGGGCCCGGGAAGTTGCACGGTTCGGCGCGCCATCGGGGCGAAAAAGGGAACTTCGCCCCGCTTCGCGCGCTTGGCGCTTCATGGCTTTCCTGCCCGATTCAACGAGATGCGACCGCCGCGACCTCATCCTCGCCCGTGCCGAGGCCAGCCGCATGCGCCGGCAGGAGGAGGAACGCATCCGCGAGGCGCAGCTCATGGTGGCGCGCTTCTTCGGCCTGGGTGAACGGACGCCGGCGCGATGAAGCTGGGCAGGGTCCGCAAGCGCACGCTGCTCGGCGGCGGTCTGGCCCTTTTGGTCGCCGTCGTGCTGGTCGTCACGCTCATGCCCGATTTCGGCGGCAACGAGGCCCGCGCTCTGGCCCCGGCCGATCTCAACCGGATCGCCACCAAGAACGAAAATGCCGCGATGAGCGCGGCGGCCCAGCTGCGCGCGCGCTCGGCGGCGACCGCGCGCGCCGCGGACCAGATGCAGGACGCGCAGGACCGCGGCACAGCGGCGGCCGACGCCACCATCGCCCGCTTCGCCAACGAGGAGCCCGGCGCCAACCGGGCCGCGCAGGCGCCCCGGCGCTGACCGGGCCCTGGGCAGCCCGCGCTTCCCATTCACCCCGATTCGATTAAGCTCATTCCCGCCGACACTGGGGACGGGGGGAAATCATGTCCGCACTCGCACTGGCGATGTACCTGACGGGGGCGGGCGACGTCGCCCTCGAAGATGCGCAGCGGCGCCGGCGGCCTCCGCCTCCGCCTCCGCTGATCATGGTGCCGCCGTCTCCGCCAGCGCCCGTTTACTATGTGCCGGCACCTCCGCCGCCGCCGCCGCCCGCGATGCGATTCAGCCCGCCGCAGCGCGCCCGGGCGAATCTCAACGCCTATTTCAGCGCCGACGATTATCCCGCCGCGGCGCTGCGCGCCAACGAGCAGGGCACGACCGGCTTCCGGCTCACCATCGGCCCCAACGGCCGCGTCACCGCCTGCGAAATCACCCAGCGGAGCGGCTCCGCCGCGCTCGATCAGGCGACCTGCCGAATCCTGCGCAGCCGCGCCCGCTATACGCCGGCGCGCGATTCCTACGGCAATCCGGCGGCGGGCAGCGATTCCGGCCGGGTCGCCTGGCGGCTTCCCGCCGACGAGTCGCCGGCCGAGGAGCTCAGGGCCGGCATTCCGGTGCCGTTCACGCCGGCGGCGGCGCGCGTGCCTTTCGACTCCTATGTCACGGCGCGAGACTATCCGGCCGCCGCGCTCAGGGCCCGCGAGGAAGGCGCCACCTATCTGCGCATCGTCGTCGGCATCACCGGCCGGGTCATCGCCTGCGACATCAACGACACCAGCGGCTCGGACGCGCTCGACGCCGCCGCCTGCCGGATCGCGCGCGCCCGCGCCCGCTACACGCCCGCGCGCAGCCAGGCGGGGGGCTTCGTCTGCGACGTCCTGTTCGAAGAGGTCGAATGGCTGCTCCCGCCCCGCCGCCGCGCGGGCCGCGGCCGCGCCGGCGCCGTCGCGATCCCGCCGCCGATCGCCGGGCAGCTGGCGCCGGGCATCTGCCCCGGCCGGACGCCCTGACGCGCGGCGCGCCGGGCACCGGCCGTTGCTCATTCGGGCCGCTCCGTCAGGGGTCGCCGTGCATGAAGAAGCCATGCGTGACGGCGTAATAGAGCCCGAGCGCGATCAGGCCGGCGAAACGAGGACGACGATCGCGGCGCCGCGGCGGGTCACCTGGCCTTTTCCGCCGGCTCAGAGATCACCCGAAAGCCGGCCCGCGGCCCTAATGCCCGCCATCGCTGTCATTGGCTGCCCCGCCGCCGCCCTTGCCGGCCGGCTGGACGAGATCGTGATCCGTGCCGGGCGCGCCCCGGCCCTGCCCGGCCTGCGCCTCGCCCGTCGGCCCGCCGCTCCCCGCCACCTGCGTCACATAGGATCGGGGGCTGACCTTGCGCCTGGGTTTCATCGCCATGTTTCTCCTGTGCGGGCCGGAGTTTCTATCGGTTGGCGGGGGATGCGCAAGGGGGTTGGACGGGCGATCCGGTCCATGCCGGATTGCACCTTCATCGCCCCGATGTGGACGAGGACCGGCGGGCGCAGGCGCGCCCGTCCCTCAGTCGGGCTCGGGCGGGTCGGGCGGGTCGGGCGGGTCGGATGGGTCGGGCGGCGGCAGCGCCGGCAGGTCGCGGACGATCCGCCAGCCGGGCGGGATCAGCAGCCCCTCCGGCCCCGGCGTATAGCCCTGGGCGAACTTCTCCTTCTGGCGGCGCTTCTTCAGCATGCCGAGCAGCCTCACGGCCTCGTCGATCAGCGCCTTCCTGCTCATTCCCTTGCGCATCCTGGCGCGCACCTCCGCCTCGGCCTGCTTCTTCAGCTTCCTGAGGATCGCGCCCTTCGGCATCTGGCCCGTCCGGCCATATTTCTCGGGGTTGGCGCCCTGCATCAGCAGCCTCAGCATCGCGTCCGAAGGCTTTATCTTGGTCGAGATCAGCTTGCCGTCGCGAAAGACCTTTTCCTCGGCCCCCTCGGTCGCCCTTTTGTAGGCGATCAGGTCGAACTCGACCGAGGCGATGGCGAGCGCGCATTCGACCTTCTCGTCGAAGTCCGGCCACCGGTCCCGCCACCGGCGCACCGTGTTGGTCGAGATCCCGCAGGCGCGGCAGGCGTCGACGATGCAGCCGCTCTTCTTGAGCGCCTTGAAGAATATCTTCTGCTTGGCCGGCGTGAACCCGTCGTGGCGCGGCCGATAGGCCCTGGCCGCGCGCTTCGGCGCGGCGGGGACAATGTCCGCGCCCTTTTCCTCATCCCCCCCTCCCGAAGCGAGGGCGCGCACCGACTCCCATCCGCTTTCGCCCTCATCCTCGCCCGGGTCGTCGCGATCCTCCGCCATGTCACACGCTCCAGTGGAGATGGCGCGGCCAGCGGCCATGGTCGATCAGCGCGTCGACATCCTCGAGCAGCCGGTCGACCTCGGCCTGCTCGGGCGGCTCGTCCTCGCCGTCCGGGTCCTCGGCCTCGAGCCGGTCCCAGGCCGCGTCCGCCGCCGCCTGGGCGCGATCGAGCTTGTCCATGTGCGCCAGCCCCCAGTTCACCCGCGCCACCCAGCGCCGCAAATCGGCCTTGCGTTCCTCGATATCGTCGAACTGCGCGGTCGCCGCGGCCTGCTGGCCCGCCTCCAGCGCCTCGATCATCACCTGCCGCCGCCGCCGGCGGGCTCGCTCCTTGGTCATCCCGCGCCTCCAATCTTCTACTGAGTCGCAAGGATGATGACAGGCGAAATCCTACATTAATCCAACAAAATGAACCATATTGGCTTTTTATTTGCGCGGGGCCGGGCTGATGCGGCTCGGCCCGAGCCCGGCCGGCTTCATTCGAAGATCGGAACGTCCGTCATGTCCGCGAAAGCTGGACTCCCGCTTCTTGCTTGGAAAATAGTGACAGTCACGCTTTTCACTGATCAAGTCGGACGAAAGGGGACACCTACTTTTTTGGGACAGTTACCAGGGACAGTTACCGGTAACTGTCCCCATTCCGACCTCGATGCGCGGTGGCCGCCGCCCGTCATCCCGGCGGAGGCGGGGCCAGCCGCCGGGCGTCGGCCTTGAGCGCGGCGAGGCAGCGTTCGCCGCCGGTCAGCGTGCCGACCTCGTGATCCACGGCCAGCGCGATCTTCGTCGCCAGCGAAGGGGTGTCGGGCGCCGGCGTCCGCAGCAATCGCCTCAGCGCCGAATAAAAAGCGCCGAGATGGTCGCCGAACCGGTCGTCCAGCTCCCATTGATCCCGGAAGACCAGGCTCCCCTCCCGGCCCGCCTGGCAGAAGCCGTTCAGCGCCGCCTCCGCCCGCGCCACGTCGGCAAGCGCGCGGTGCCATTCGTCGGCATCCGCCGCCGCCGCGCCCGCCTCCTCGCCGGCGTCCTGCGGCGGCACGACGAACGCCGCGCCTAGCACTGCCCGGCGCGTGTCATTATGGTCCCGCCAGCCATAGCCCAAGGTTTCCCGCCAGCTCCGGCGGAGCTCTCAGCTATGGCATGATTAGTGCCGTGATTCGGAGAGGAAGTGATTTCTGCACTCCCCTGGCAAAATTGAATATCGTCCAGTGCCGGATGGCGCGAGCGGCGCTCGGCTGGTCCCTCGACGACCTCGCCGCGGCTTCGGGCGTCAGCCGCCGCACCCTGGCCCGTTTCGAGGCCGGCGAGCCCGTGATGCCGGCGCGCGTCAAGGCGTTACGTCACGCGCTCGAAGGGGAAGGAGTTCTATTCATCGATAGCGGGCAGTTAGCGGGTGGCGTGATCCCGCCGAAGAATGGGAACTAGATAATTGTGTCCCGGAATTCATCAACTTAGAAACCGTTGGCTGCGCCCCAAGCCCTCCAGTCCACCTCTTTGCTGTCGACGACGTCCAAGGCGCATTCCACAATTGAATGGTTATCGCTGTAGATAACCAAATTGTCACAATCCCATCGAGCCGAGGGAACAATCAGCCCATCAAATCCAAGAAACACCACGGCCGCACCTATTTCTTGGGACTGATTGTACCCGGCGGAGGCTAGCGAAGGAGAATCGAGGCCGAGCCCCTGGAGATCGGTCCGCAATAAGCGGAGAGTTCGCTTAGTGGTGACTCGTAGCGTGTGGAGCATCGCGGGCTTGGTCGGGAGCGGAGTGAGCTGGCGCCAGTGATGGTTGATTTCGGCGAGTGCGCCCTCCGGGACGAGGCTTGTATAAAGCGCTGCCATGCCGCCCCCCTTCGCCCAACGACCACCGCGTGTTGAAAACGCTGTCGGCCCGAGGCTCATGCGCGTCGCTCGAAACACCTCGCCGGAGAATTCCTCCGAGGGGAGCACGCTGAGTTGATCATGAAGGGAGGAGGGGTTTGTCAATCCAGAGAGCCGCTAAAGGAAGAGTCCATCTCTGAGCTGATCAATTACAGCGACCACCTCATCTGAACGCCCCCGCTGAATCAACTCAGCCGGAACCTCTCCCTGTAGCAGCTTCTGCCGAGAAAAGAACCACATGCGGATGTCGGCTGGCTCATAGAAATCAGACAACTGATCCGCCATGTACTCCAGATCAAGGATGAGCTTTTCTGTATCCCGCCTCGGCGAGGCTCGACCCTGATTCCACCGTGATATCGTTTCGGGACGAGCGCCCAAAAGCTTAGCAACATCGGCAAAGCGCATGGCGCCCTTTTGCTGTATCGAATCGAGCCTTCTAGCAATTGCGTTACTCATAATGAAATTTCCATTTATCGTTACAGCGACCTCCCCCAGTTACATCAGGACATTACCTTACCTCACGAGCAGCACGCGTCTTCGGGAGCGCGGCATATGTCAGATGAGCCCCAACATATCGCGCCTCAAACACGGCACCAAAAAACGAGGAGGTCGAGAAGTCTCTCATGATCATTTCGGCCAGGGCGAAAGTACAATCCTATAGGCTCAGGTGCCGGTCGAATCGCCCTCGGCAGACCTTCGGCTGATGACAGTGCAATCGCCATGGCGATGTCCTTTCGCGTTGCGCCTATCGTAGACAAATATATTTGTCAATATATTGACGTTTAGATTGACGCTTTCATTGCGTTAGGAAGGTCTTCCCCCTGCCGTCCCACCTTGCTAAAGCCCGCCGCATCTCGGTCCGGTGCAGCTAGCCGGCCCCATCGGCAATGAGCGGACTCCTGGTAGCCGCGACAGGCCGACCACTTTGCGACGAGAGGGCCCCCATGACCTCGACCGGCCAAGACACACTAGGCACCCGCTCCACGTTCGACGTCGGCGGGAAATCCTACACCTATTTCTCCCTCGCCAAGGCCGCGGCCAAGCTCGGCAATGTCGACCGGCTGCCTTTCTCGATGAAGGTCCTGCTCGAGAATCTGCTGCGCTTCGAGGACGGGGTCACCGTCACCGTCGAGGACATCCAGGCTCTGGTCGACTGGCAGACCACCCGCGCCTCGACCCGCGAGATCCAATATCGCCCCGCGCGCGTGCTGATGCAGGATTTCACCGGCGTCCCCGCCGTGGTCGATCTCGCCGCGATGCGCGATGCGATGACGCAGCTGGGCGGCGATGCGCGCAAGATCAATCCGCTGGTGCCGGTCCATCTCGTCATCGACCACTCGGTGATGGTCGACGAGTTCGGCACGCCCAAGGCGTTCGAGCAGAACGTCGCCCTGGAATATCAGCGCAACATGGAGCGCTACCAGTTCCTGAAGTGGGGCGCGGTCGCGTTCGACAATTTCCAGGTCGTCCCGCCCGGCACCGGCATCTGCCACCAGGTCAATCTCGAATATATCGCGCGCGGCATCTGGTCCTCGCCCGAAGTCGGCGCGCCCGGAGGCGACCGCCGCTCCGGGGCCGACCGCCGCGCCGACGAAGACCGCCGCTCGGGTGCCGACCGGCGCGCCGACGAACGGACCGGGTCGGCCGAACGCCGCGAAGCCGACCGCCGCGAGGCGCAAGCGGCCGAGCGGCGCGAGGCGGCGGAGCGTCGCGGCGAGGCGCGGGCGGCGGCCGAGATCGCCTACCCCGACACGCTGGTCGGCACCGACAGCCACACCACCATGGTCAACGGCCTCGGCGTATTGGGCTGGGGCGTCGGCGGGATCGAGGCGGAGGCGGCGATGCTCGGCCAGCCGGTCTCGATGATCATCCCCGAGGTCGTCGGCTTCCACCTCACCGGCGCCTTGAAGGAGGGGATCACCGCCACCGACCTGGTCCTCACCGTCACCCAGATGCTTCGCGCCAAGGGCGTGGTCGGGCGCTTCGTCGAGTTCTTCGGGCCGGGCGTCTCGGCCTTGTCGGTCGCCGACCGGGCGACGATCGCCAACATGGCGCCCGAATATGGCGCGACCTGCGGCTTCTTCCCGATCGACCACAAGACGCTCGATTATATGCGCCTCACCGGCCGGCCCGACGAGGACATCGCTTTGACCGAAGCTTATGCCAGGACGCAGGGCCTGTGGCTCGAGGCCGAAGGTTCGAGCGATCCGGTGTTCACCGAGACGCTCAGGCTCGACATGTCGACCGTCGAGCCCTCGCTGGCGGGGCCGAAGCGGCCGCAGGACAAGGTTTTGCTCTCCGCCGTCGACGACGAGTTCCGCACCAATTTCACCACCGAATACGGCCATCCCGCGGAGGAGCTGCCCGAGCGGTTCGGCGTCGACGCGCCCAATGCCGACGGGGTCAAGCACGATATCGGCCATGGCGACGTCGTCATCGCCGCGATCACCTCGTGCACCAACACCTCCAATCCCTCGGTGCTGGTCGCCGCCGGCCTCGTCGCCCGCAAGGCGCGCGCGCTCGGGCTCGATTCCAAGCCCTGGGTGAAGACCAGCCTCGCGCCCGGATCGCAGGTCGTCACCGACTATCTGGACCGCGCCGGGCTCTCCGAGGACCTCAACGCGATCGGCTTCGACCTGGTCGGCTATGGCTGCACCACCTGCATCGGCAATTCGGGGCCGCTCCCCGAGGCGATCAGCGCGTCCATCCACAAGAACGACGTCGTCGCCGCCTCGGTCCTCTCCGGCAACCGCAATTTCGAGGGCCGGGTCTCGCCGGACGTGCGCGCCAATTATCTCGCCTCGCCGCCGCTCGTCGTCGCTTACGCGATCAAGGGCACGGTGATCGAGGACATGGTCGCGACCCCGCTCGGCCGCGACCGGGCCGGCAACGACGTCTATCTCAAGGACATCTGGCCCTCGAACGACGAAATCCGCTCGCTGATCGACCGGTTCGTCAACGGCGACATGTTCCGCGCCCGCTATGCCGACGTCTACAAGGGCGACGTGCGCTGGCGGGGGATCGCGGTCGCCGGCGGCTCGACCTATGCCTGGCCGCCCGCCTCCACCTACATCGCCAATCCGCCCTATTTCGAGGGCATGACGATGACGCCCGTGCCCCCTTCGGACATCGTCGAGGCGCGCCCGCTCGCGATCCTGGGCGATTCGATCACCACCGATCACATTTCGCCCGCCGGCGCCATCAAGCTCGACAGCCCGGCCGGGAAATTCCTTTCGGATCATAAGGTTAGCCGCGCCGACTTCAACTCCTACGGCGCCCGCCGCGGCAATCACGACGTGATGATGCGCGGCACCTTCGCCAACATCCGCATCAAGAACAAAATGGTGCCGGGCGTCGAGGGCGGCATCACCAGGCACATTCCGACCGGCGAGCAGATGCCGATCTACGACGCCGCCATGCTCTACAAGGCCGAAGGCACGCCGCTCGTGATCATCGCCGGCAAGGAATATGGCACCGGCTCGTCGCGCGACTGGGCGGCCAAGGGCACCAATCTGCTCGGCGTGCGGGCGGTGATCGCCGAAACCTACGAGCGCATCCACCGCTCCAACCTGGTCGGCATGGGCGTGATCCCGCTGCAATTCCTCGACGAGGTCCCCTTATTCGACGGCACCGAGACCTTCACCATCCTCGGCGTCAGCGAATTGACTCCGCGCAAGGAGATTGCGGTCAAGGTCACCAAGGCGGACGGCATGTCCTCGACCTTCGCGGTGCGCGTGCGCATCGATACCGCCAACGAGCTCGAATATTTCCAGCATGGCGGCATCCTCCATTACGTGCTGAGGAACCTGGCGCGGGGAGCGGCGGCCTGACCTTCACCGACATCGCGATCGAGGTCGTCGGCTGGACCGGCGCGGCTTTCATCCTCGCCGCCTACATATTGGTGACGCTCGGCAGGCTGGCCGGCCGCTCGCCGCTCTTCCAGTGGCTGAACCTGCTCGGCGCGGCGGCCTTCGTGGTCAACGGCTGGTGGCACGGCGCGCTGCCGTCGGCGACGCTCAACATCGTCTGGGCGCTGTTCGCCGCGGGGACATTGTGGACGATATGGAAAAGCAAGAGCTCGTCGACCTCAGCCACGCGATAGAGCATGGCATGATCACTTATGAGGGCCTGCCGGGGCCGCATATCTGCGACTTCTGGACGCGCACCGGCTCGGCCCAGCATTATGACGACGGCTCCAGCTTCCAGATCGGCCGGATCGACATGGTCGCCAATACCGGCACCTATCTCGATGCGCCCTTCCACCGCTACGAAGACGGCGCCGACCTCGCCGGGCTCAGGCTGGAGCAGCTCGCCGCTTTGCCCGGCCTCCGCGTCCGCGCCGAGACCCGGGCGGTCGACGCCGGCGCCTTCGATGGCCTCGACGTCGCCGGCAAGGCCGTGCTGGTCATGACCGGCTGGGACCGGCATTGGCGCACGGACGTTTATGCCAAAGGCCACCCCTTCCTCACCGAAGCCGCCGCCCGCCTGCTGGCGGACCGCGAAGCGGCGCTGGTCGGCATCGACAGCTACAATATCGACGATACCGGGCGGCGGGCGCGGCCGGTCCACACCATCCTGCTCGGCGCGGACATTCCGATCTGCGAGCATATGACCGGTCTCGCCGCGCTTCCGGCGAAGGGCTTCACCTTCACCGCCGTGCCGCCGAAAATCGCCGGCATTGGCACCTTCCCGGTGCGCGCCTTCGCGAAAATCGGCTGAGCAAGCTACAACCGCTGCGAGGAGCGTCAGATCACCGATAAACTTGCCGTCGATGCGCTACCCGCACGACGAGAATGAGGACCCGCTCATCCCTGATCTGCGCGATCACCCGGTAGTCGCCGATCCGCCAGCGCCAATATCCCTCATGCTCCCCCTTCAGCGGCGCGCCGAGGCTGCGTGGGTCGTCGAGAGCGGCGATCCGCGTTTCGAGCGTCTTAACGATGCGAGCGGCTGCGTCCGGATCGAGCTTTTTCAGCTCCTTCAAGGCGCTGGGCAGGAATGCGACGGTCCACGCCACCCTCAATCCTTCCCGGTGCCAAGAGCGAGGATGACGTTGGCGATCTTCTGCGCCTCTGCGCCCGAGAGGTCGGTCGGAATCCCCTCGATCCGGACTATCAGACCGGGGCGGAGGGGAATGGGTATGTCGACGGCCGAGATATCCACTGGCCGGTTGACGGTCCGATGTACAATATTGCCGCCCCCAGTGGCCTCCGGGTTGACATTGTCTGTCTCGTCCCCCCTCAGCCAAGCCACATCCCGGCCCAGGATCTGGGCCAGCTTTGCAGTCAAATCTGGTCGAGCCTGGGTATAGCCGGAGAACCAATTATGCACGGCGGTCGAGGAGACATCCTCACCGAGATCCCTGAGTTTGCGACGGATCCATGCCTGCTGACCATAATCAGCCGGCGCCTCGGGGTGATACCTGCACGCTTCGGCGAGCCGATCGGCAAAAGTGGGCTTTGGACGAGACACGATATTCTCCCTTCGCCACTTAAGTGGCATCTTAAGGGAATGTTGTCAAGTTGCCACCGATTTCAGCTGTCGGTTATGCCAAGTTCCGCCTTGACCTGCGCGAGGGGAATGGCGTCGGTGTCGCGAAAGCCCTTCATCCTCACTTCGGCGAGATAGAAATCCTCCAGGTCGTCGAGATGTGCCTCGATCGCTTCGCGCGCGTAAAACGTCTTGGTGCGGCCCGTCCGCGCCGCCAAGGCCTCAAGCCTTTTTTCTATCTCGGCATCCAGCCTTACTGCCAGCATCAGGCTCCCTTTCGTGATATACACGTATAGCAAAACCGGTCGGAATCAAGTCCGCCCTCGGTGGATACTTGAGCTCGGCTGAGCGGTGCTTCCTGAACGAGACGCAACGGCACATTCAGAACGCCGACAGTTCCAGTACCGTAACGACCTTCCCTCCCCCTTTTGAAAGGAGATCGTCATGCTCCGTTCCTGTATCGCCTTGCTTGCCTTCGCCGCCGCCGCGCCGCTCGCCGCCGCGCAGCCGCCCAATCCGCAGATCGACTATCCGGCCTATGCGCGGCTCGCCCAGGAGGTCCGGGACTATCGCGCGACCCGGCTGATCGACTGGCGCACCTTCCTTGCCGCCGCGTCGGACCCGGACGTCCTGATCCTCGATGCGCGGTCCGAACGGCAGTTCGCCGCCGGCCACCTGGCCGGGGCGATCAACGTGCCGCTGCCCGAGTTCAGCGCCGAGCGCCTCGCCGAGGTGATCGGCCGGACGGACCGGCCGATCCTGATCTACTGCAACAACAATTTCCGCAACGACCGGCCGCCGGTCGTCCTGAAATCGGGCCCGGTCGCGCTCAACATCCCGACCTTCCTTCACCTCGTCGCCTACGGCTATCGCAACATCCGCGAGCTCAACGACGTGCTCGACATCGACGATCCCCGCCTGCCCTGGGTCACCGGCGCGCGCGCGACCGCGGGCAATAGCCTGCCGGCCACGCGGGGGCGGGCGGAGTGAAACACCCCCAAATCCGCTCATCCTGAGTAGCCGGTGAGCCTGTCGAACCGGCGTATCGAAGGACCGCGCGTGATCCGGACGGTCCTTCGCTACGGGCCTTCCCCCCGGATCAAGTCCGGGGTCAGTCCCTGCTCAGGATGAGCGGATGGGAGGGCGATGCGGCGCTTTTCCCAGCCTTATTTCCGCGCCTTGCGGGCCGCGTAGCGGGCGTCGCGGGCGGCCTGGCGCGCTTCCTCGCTGGACAGGCGGCCGGCCGCTTCCTGCTCGGCGGCGGCGGTCCGGGCCGCTTCGGCCTCGGCCTTGGCGGCCAAAGCGGCGGCGCGCTTTTCGGCCTGCGCGGCGGCGCGGGCCTCGGCGGCCGCGCGGCGGACGGCGAGCGTCGCCTCGTCCGGCACGGGCCGCGCCTTCAGCGCGTCGATCGCCTTCTGCTTGGCTGCGGCGGCGCGCCCCACCCGCTCCTGAAAGGAGGGGTTCCGATAATCCTTCATGGTCTCATTCCTTCACCCGCCCGGCCATCCGTCGGCGCTCGCATGAGCCC
Organism: Sphingomonadales bacterium; assembly: GCA_034668505.1. GTDB lineage: Bacteria > Pseudomonadota > Alphaproteobacteria > Sphingomonadales > Sphingomonadaceae > Allosphingosinicella. The sequence goes on along the minus strand of JAXDPD010000043.1, from coordinate 143,500 downwards.
ATGGCCGATAAGCGCCGGATGTTCCACCCGATTGTCGCGCCCGCGCTGTTTCCCATCGGCGTTCAGACCCGCGAAAGTTCCGCCCCCGTAAAGATGCCCCCCTCGCCCAAGGAGGTTCCGATGCTCCTCGCTTTGCTGCTCGCCGCCGCCGCCGCCCAGCCGGCCAACCCGCAGATCGACTATCCCGGCTATCGCCGCCTCGCCGCCGAGGTCCAGCCCTATCGCCAGGCCCGGCTGATCGCCTGGTCCGAGTTCGACCGGCTGCGCGCCCGGCCCGGTGTGCTGATCCTCGACGCCCGCTCCGAATCCGCCTTCCGCGCCGGCCACATATCGGGCGCGGTCAACCTGCCTTTGCCCGATTTCACCGCCGAAAGCCTGGCGCGCGTCGTCGGCCGCAACCGCGGCCGGCCGATCCTCATCTATTGCAACAACAATTTCCGCAACGACCGGGCGCCGGTGATGCTGAAATCGCGGCCGCTGGCGCTCAACATCCAGACCTTCATCAACCTGGTCGGCTACGGCTACCGCAACGTTCGCGAACTGAACGCGGTGATCGATTTCAACGATCCGCAGGTGCGCTGGGTGCGCGGCTAGCGAAGACCGGCGGACGGGCGGACTCTAGCCCTGCGCTCCCGCGCGGGCTATCGCGGGCGCGATGAACCCCGTAGCGGCCACGCAACCGATCCGCGCCAGGAAGTGGCTGAGCTACCCGATCGCGGTATTGCTCTGCGTGCTCGCTTTGTGGGCGCGGCTGGAGCTTGGCGGGCTGTTCGTTCAGTCTCCCTTCCTTTTGTTCATGATCGCGGTCGCATTGAGCGCCTTTCTCGGTGGGGTCGGGCCGGGCCTGCTCGCCGCCGTGGTTTCGTTTCTGCTCGCCGATTATTATCTGATCACGCCGACCGGCTCGCTCGCTTTGGTCTGGCCGCAGGGCTGGGTGGCGATGGGGATTTACAGCCTGGTCGCCGCGACCGTCATCATGCTGATCAACGGCGTGCTGCGCGCTTATGAGATCAGGCGGCAGAGCGAGCAGACATTGCGCGACCTCAACGCCGCGCTGGAGGCGCGCGTCGCCGAGCGGACCCGCGCGCTCGAGGCCGAGGCCGCCGAGCGGCGCGAGGCCGAAGCCCAGATCCGCCAGATGCAGAAGATGGAATCGATCGGCCAGCTGACCGGCGGCATCGCCCACGATTTCAACAACATGCTCGCCATCGTCACCGGCTCGCTCGACATGGCCAAGCGGCGGCTGACCGGCCAGGAGCATCCCAAGGTCGCGGCCTGCATCGACAATGCCGCGGAAGGCGCGCGGCGGGCGGCGGTGCTGACCGCGCGCCTGCTCGCTTTCTCGCGCCAGCAGCCGCTCGCGCCGCAGGCGCTCGACGCCAACAAGCTGGTCGCCGGCATGTCCGAGCTGCTGCGCCGCACGATCGGCGAGCAGATCCAGGTCGAAACCGTCCTGGGCGGCGGCCTGTGGTCCGCCTTCGCCGATCCCGCCCAGCTCGAAAACGCCCTGATCAACCTCGCCGTCAACGCGCGCGACGCAATGGCGCCAGGCGGGCCGGGCGGCGGCGGCGGCAAGCTCACCATCGAGACCGCCAACACCCACCTCGACGATCTTTACGCCCAGCACAATGCCGAGGTCCGGCCCGGCCAATATGTGATGATCTCGGTCAGCGACACCGGCACCGGCATGGCGCCGGACGTGATCGAGCGCGCCTTCGACCCCTTCTTCACCACCAAGAAGGTCGGCGAGGGCACCGGGCTCGGGCTCAGCCAGGTGTTCGGCTATGTCAGGCAATCGGGCGGCCATGTGAAAATCTATTCCGAGCCCGGCCAGGGGACGGCGATCAAGCTCTATCTGCCGCGCCATCTCGGCGGCGCCGCCAATGGCGCGGAGGCGCGCTTCCCGGCCGAGGCCATGCCGATGGGCGCGCCCGAGCGGATCGTGCTGGTCGTCGAGGACGAGGAGCAGGTCCGGGCGATGACCGTCGATGCGCTGCGCGAATTGGGCTATACCGTCGTCGAGGCCGCGAACGGCGACCGGGCGCTGGAGCGGCTCGCCGAAATGCCCCGGGTCGACCTGTTGTTCACCGATATCGTCATGCCGGGGATGAACGGCCGCGAGCTCGCCGACAAGGTGCGCGCCGAGCGGCCGGCGACGCAGATCTTGTTCACCACCGGCTATACCAGGAACGCCGTCGTCCATAACGGCATGCTCGACGCCGGCGTCGCCTTCCTCGCCAAGCCCTTCACCATCGACCAGCTGGCACGGAAGGTCGCCGAAGTGCTGGAGGGGGCCGGGGCGAACCGGGCTTGAAGAGCGGAGGATGGAAACATGAGTCGTCCCGGGGGCTGCCGCCCCCCAGCCTGCCTCCTGATCCAGCCACTTTGGACCAAGAAACATTTTCCTACACGTTTCCTTTATGTTCTATCCTGTCGGATGACCGGAAGAGCATTTACCGACGCGCCCGCGAGCGCGTCCTCCGCCGTTCAATTCACGCCCGTGCGCCTGCGCTGCCGTCGCGACGGTTGGACGCCCGCGCGCCAGACGGCCTTCATCCTCGCGCTCCGCGCGTGCCGCTGCGTTCTCGAAGCCTGCCGCCGCGTCGGCCTATCGAGCCAGAGCGCCTACCGGCTTTACCGCCGTCCCGATGCCCAGAGCTTCCGCAAGGCCTGGGATGGAGTGTTTAAGGGGGGCCGGACGCCGTCGCCTTCGGCGGCACCGTCAACTTCGACGCCCGCGGCGCCGGCGCCCCCACCACGTTCCCCGTGGACGGCCATCGCCTTGTGGCCGGTGCCTGGAGCGGCCCTGCCGCAACCCTCCTCGATGTCCTCGACGTCCCCGGCATCGCCACCTTCCGGCGCCGGTGACACGGAAACGGATGGCATGTGTCATCCTCGTCAGCTTCATCACCTTCCGCCCGCAAGCCGGCGCGCGCGCCCCGCTTACACGCCCGAAGGCTTCATCCGCGCCGCCAGCCGAGGGAGCAGGCGATGAGCCGATCGGGCTCAGCCTTCGAGCGCCGCCGCCAGCCAGCCGGGCACGATCGCGGCGCCGAGATCGTCGGTGCGGCGATGCTCGACCGCCAGGCCGAGGTCGGGATAATGGACTCGGGTCCGGGGGCCCGGCGCGTCGGCGCGCACCACGACTAGCCGCCGGTTGACCTTGTTGCGCCAGTTCATCCGCGCCGTATTCTCCTGGCCGACATAGCAGCCCTTGGCGAAGCTGACGCCGTTCAGCTCGTCGGCATTGCATTCGAGCCAGAGAATCTTGTCCGAGCCGAGCTCGGCCAGTCCTTCGGTGACGCCGAGCGAGAGCCGGTGCGCGCGCCAGCCTTCGGCCGCGCCCTCGGCCGCGGGCGCGAGCCAGCGATGGCCCAATTCGGGCAGGCGCGGATCCTGGCAGCTCCCCGCCGGGGAACGGGACCAGTGGACGCACAATGTCTCCTCGCGCGCGATCTGGATCGGCCGCCGCAGCCGGTAGAGCGTCAGCCGCCGGGCGAGGTCGCCGGCCGCCTCGCGCTCGCAATCGACCAGCACGTCGTCGCCGCCATCGAATTCCTTGGCGTCCCACAGGATGAAGTCGAACAAGGCCTTGCCCTGCGCGGTCAGCAAGCCGGCCCAGAGCGGCCGCGCCGGCGCCAGCGTCTCGACGTCGTTGGTGACCAGCCCCTGCAGGAAGCCGCGCACATCCTCGCCCGACAGGCGGATGAGGGCGCGATCGACGAGGGTGGTCCCGGCCATGGACAGCAGGTAGGGATCGGGCGAGCCTGTGGGAACCCTTACGTGCAGGAGACCATGACCGCACCGACCCGCCTCACGATCCGCCGTCCCGACGACTGGCACGTCCATCTGCGCGACGGCGACATGCTCGAAGCGGTCGTGCCCTTTACGGCGCGGCAATTCGGGCGCGCGATCGTGATGCCGAACCTGGCGCCGCCGGTGATCAGCGTCGCCTGCGCGGAAGCCTATCGGACGCGCATCCTCGCCGCTCTGCCGCCGGGAAGCGACTTCACGCCGCTGATGACCTGCTACCTCGTCGATCGTGCCGAGCCCGCCGAGCTCGTGCGCGGCTTCGAGGCGGAAATCTGGGCGGCGGCCAAGCTCTATCCCGCCCACGCGACCACCAATGCCGCGCACGGCGTCACCGACGTCGCCACCCTCCATCCCGCGCTCGAAGCGATGCAGCGCATCGGCATGCCGCTGCTCGTCCATGGCGAGGTCACCGATCCCAAAGTCGACATCTTCGACCGCGAGGCCCAATTCATCGAGCGCGTCCTCGCCCCGCTCGCCCGCGATTTCCCGGCGCTGAAGATCGTCTTCGAGCATATCACCACCGCCGAGGCGGTCGCCTTCGTCGAGGCGGCCGGGCCGAACGTCGCCGCGACGGTGACGCCGCACCATCTGGTCCTCAACCGCAACGCGCTCTTCGCCGGCGGGCTGCGCCCGCACGCTTATTGCCTGCCGGTGGCCAAGCGCGAGCGCCACCGGCTCGCGGTCCGCCGCGCCGCGACCTCGGGCTCGGCCAAATTCTTTCTGGGCACCGACAGCGCCCCGCATGTGGTCGCGGCCAAGGAGTCCGCATGCGGCTGCGCCGGCATCTTCAACGCGGCCTTCGCGCTCGAAGCCTATGCGACAGTGTTCGAGGAGGAGGGCGCGCTTGGCCGGCTGGAAGGATTCGCTTCCGAGCATGGGCCCAATTTCTACGGCCTGCCGCTGAACGAAGGGCAAATGGTGCTGGAGCGGGCGGAGACGGCCGTGCCGGACAGCCTCCCGGCCGCCGGAACGACGGTTGTGCCGTTCCTCGCGGGCGAGACGCTACCGTGGCGGTTGATGCCCTGACCGTCATCCCGGCGAAGGCCGGGATCTCAGGTCGGAAAGTCGCGGCCCGTCTCCACGAGAGCCCGGCTTGCGCCGAGGTGACGGGTCATTAGCCGCCGATCGCGTCCAGCTCGGCCATCGTCCCGGTCGACAGCGTCAGGTTCGCCGCCTCCAGATTCTCCTCGAGATGGCCGAGCGACGAGGTGCCCGGGATCAGCAGGATGTTGGGCGAACGCCGCAGCAGCCAGGCGAGCGCCACCTGCATCGCCGTCGCGCCGAGCCTCGCCGCGACTTCGTTCAGCCGCCCGGACTGAAGCGGGCTGAAGCCGCCGAGCGGGAAGAAGGGGACGTAGGCGATGCCCTCGGCGGCGAGCGCGTCGATCAGGGCGTCGTCGGCGCGGTGGACGATATTGTAGTGATTCTGGACGCAGACGACGGGCGCGATGCTGCGGGCCTCGGCGACCTGGTCCGCGTTCACGTTGCTGAGGCCGAGATGGCGGATCAGGCCCTGGCGCTGGAGCTCGGCCAGGGTCGCGAACTGCGCCTCGATCGAGCCTTCCACCGGCCCGTGCAGGCCGCCCATGCGCAGGTTCACCACCTCCATCGCCTCGACGCCGAGATTGCGCAGATTGTCGTGGAGGCCGGCAATGAGATCGGCGGGGGCGAGCGCCGGGATCCAGGAGGCGTCGCCGCCGCGGACCGCGCCCAGCTTGGTCACCAGGGTAAGGTCGCCCGGATAGGGGTGCAATGCCTCGCGGATGAGCTGGTTGGTGACGTGGGGGCCGTAATAGTCGCTGGTGTCGATATGGTCGACGCCGCTGCCCACCGCCGCGCGGAGCACGGCGAGCGCCGCGTCGCGGTCCTTCGGCGGACCGAAGACGCCGGGGCCGGCGAGCTGCATCGCGCCATAGCCCATGCGGTTCACGTCGCGGTCGCCGAGCCGGAAGGTGCCGGCGGAAGAAATATCGGTCATAGCCGCGCGCCTTCGTTGATTTCGTCGGACGTCGGCCGCGCGATCAGAAGGGCAGCCAGCGGTTGCGCTCCGAAAAGCGCATATAGCCGACATTGACGCCGAGCCTGAGCCCGCCGCCCAGGCGCACCGGGATCAGCACGACGTCGCCGCGGCGCAGATAGGTGGCGGAGAAGCCGCCGACGAAATAGGCATGGCCCTCGCCGCCCGGAAAGCGGCGGAACAGCTGCTGGCTGTCGTGGAGGTTGTAGACCAGGACGAACACCTTGTTGATGTCGCCGCCGACGTCGAAGCCGATCGACGGGCCCGTCCAATAGACGTTGCGGTCGCCCTCGATGCTGTGGTGCATCACGCCCGAGCCGTAGCGGACGCCGAGCATGAAGGCGCCGCCCGCTTCCTGGCCCGTAATATAGGCGATCGGCTCGCCCTGATCGCGCAGGATGTTCTCCAGGATGCCGGCCAGGCCGCGGGCGCCGCGGCCGAACAGGCCTTCGGCGGCCGTGAACACGTCCTCGCGCGGCAGCGTCGCGCCCGGCGCGGCGCTGGTGATGGCCGGCGTGGCATAGTTTTCCTCGGGGGCCGCGGCGCCCTGATTCTCGATCGGGGTCCAGTCGCGCGGGGCGTCCGACGCGGCGGCGCCGGCGGCGGTGTCGTCCGGGGTGGCGCCATCGGCCTGGGCCGGGGCCCCGGCCTCGGCCTCAGCCTCGGCCTCCTGCTGCCAGCTGTCGGGCCGGCTCGGATCGACATTCCGGATCTGCGCGAAGGCGGGGGCGGCGCCCAAAGCGAGCACGGCGGCCGCGGCGATTTTCACGAATGTTTTCAGCATGACGATACCCCCACAGGCTCTCGGGCGAAGATTAGCGCGCGCAAAGCTTTCTCGTCCATGAATCGGCGGCGAACCGAGTCGATCCCGCGCCAGGACGAGTCGCCGCAAGGCTAGCGGCCGCGGCCGCGCGGCGAGACCCTGCATTAATACGATAGGGATCAGCGCGTTCTGCGATCGATCACGCGCTGCGCCTTGCCCGCCGAACGCGGGATTTCGCCTTCGCCGCAAACCTCCACTGTCACGCTGATACCGATCAGGGCCTTGATCCGCCCGGCCAGCAACGCGCCGTCGCGCGCGCCCTCCTGCCTGCTGCTCCCGGGCCGCGCCTCGACAACGATCCTGATCAGGTCCAGCCGGTCGGGCCGGGTGAGCTCGATCCGGAAATGCGGGGCGAGCGCCGGGCAGGCGAGGATCTGCTCCTCGATCTGGGTCGGGAAGACGTTGACGCCGCGGACGATCATCATGTCGTCGCAGCGCCCGGTGATCCTGGCCATGCGCCGCATCGTCCTGGCGGTTCCGGGGAGCAGGCGGGTGAGATCGCGGGTGCGGTAGCGGACGATCGGCATCGCCTCCTTGGTCAGCGAGGTGAAGACGAGCTCGCCTTCCTCGCCGTCCGGAAGCACCGCCCCGGTCTCGGGATCGACGATCTCGGGATAGAAATGATCCTCCCAGATCGTCGGCCCGTCCTTGGTCTCGACGCATTCCTGGGCGACGCCGGGGCCGATCACTTCGGACAGGCCGTATATGTCGACGGCGTCGATCGCGAAGGCCTGCTCGATCTCGGCCCGCATCCCTTCTGTCCAGGGCTCGGCGCCGAAGATGCCGGTGCGAAGCGAGGAGGCGCGCGGATCGAGGCCCTGGCGGCGAAACTCGTCGAGGATGGCGAGCATGTAGCTCGGCGTGACCATGATGATGTCGGGCCGGAAATCGGCGATCAGCTGCACCTGCTTTTCGGTCTGCCCGCCCGACATCGGGATCACCGTGCAGCCCAGAGCCTCCGCCCCGTAATGCGCGCCGAGCCCGCCGGTGAACAGGCCGTAGCCGTAAGCGACGTGGACGATCATGCCGGGCCGGCCGCCGGCGGCGTGGATCGAGCGGGCGACGACGCCGGCCCAGGTCGCGATGTCGGCCCTGGTATAGCCGACCACGGTCGGCTTGCCGGTCGTGCCCGACGAGGCGTGGATGCGGGCCAGCCGCGCGCGCGGCACCGCGAAGAAATCGAACGGATAAGCGTCGCGCAGGTCGGCCTTGGTGGTGAACGGGAATCGGGCGAGATCGGCCAGCGACGTCAGGTCGCCGGGATGGACGCCGGCCGCGTCGAACTTGGCCCGGCAACGGGCATTGCCGCGATAGGCATGGCCGAGCGACCAGCGCAGCCGCTCGAGCTGCAGATGCTCGAGCGCGTCGCGGGACGCGGTTTCGATCGGATCGAGGCCGGCGGTCATGGCCGCAATATGCCGCACCGGCACTGGCCGAGGAAGGGCGTTCGGCCGGCTGTCCGATCGGCTGCGCTAGGCCGCGGCGCGCTCCCGGTCCTGGAGGAAGGCGACGATATGGGTCGCCGACATCGGCTTGCCGACGTGCCAGCCCTGGGCCGTGTCGCAGCCCATTTCGTGGAGGCGCAAGAGGCAATCGGCATCTTCGATCCCCTCGGCGACCACCTTCATGCCGAGTTCGTGCGCCATGGCGATGGTGGAGCGAACCATGATCGCGTTGCGGCGGTTGACGGCGAGGTCGGCGACGAAGCTCTTGTCGATCTTCAGCTCGGTCGCGGGCAGGTTCTGGAGATAGGCCAGGGAAGACTGGCCGGTCCCATAATCGTCGATCGAGATTTTGAGGCCCAGCGCGCGCCAGCTGCTCAGCGCGGCGATCGCCTGCTCGCTGTCCTTCATGGCCGCGGATTCGGTGACCTCCAGCGTGACGCAGCCGGCGGGCAGGCGCGCGGCGGCGATCTCGCGCTCCAGCAGGATGGCGAAGGAGGCGTCGAGCAGCAAAGTCGCCGAAATGTTGACGGCGACGTCGAGGTGGATGTCCTGGGCCCGCCAGCGGGCGGCGTCCTCGAGCGCGCGGCGGAGCACGGCAAGCGTGAGATCGCTTGCGCGGCCCTGGGCTTCGACCTGCGGAATGAAGCGGTCGGGCGCGATCGGGCCGCGCTCCGGATGATCCCAGCGCACCAGGGTCTCGACGCCGACGATGCGGCCGGTGGCGATGTCCATCTGGGGCTGATAGGCATTCCACACATGCCCCTCGAGCAGGGCGGCATCGAGCTCCGAGAGCATGGAAAGATGCCAGTCCGCCTCCTCGTCTCCTCCGGCGAAGCGCTCCCACGGGGCGCCGCGGCCGGCCGCGCGCTCGGCGGCGAGGGCGGCATCGGCGAGCTGCTGGCGCGGGCCATCGGCGACCGGATCGGCCACGCCGAAAGCGAGCACGACGTCGATCAGGCGCCCGCATTCGACGGGCGCCCGCATCAAGGCGGCCAGCCCCTCCAGCCGCTGCTCGAGCGAAGCTCCGGCACCGCGCGCCTCGATCCAGGCCAGATGGGCCTCGTCGACCCGGTAGACCGGCCCGTCATGACCGAAGCCCAGGCGATCCGCGATCCGGCGGACGAGGCCGGCGGTGGCCTCCGGCCCGATGCCCGCGGAGATCGCCGCGAAGCGATCGATCCGGGCAACGACGATGGCGGCATTGCCGGCGGCCGGGGCGAGCACGATCGCTTCGCCATTGGCAAGGCCGGTGGCGTCGTCGACGAGGCGGCGCTGGCGGAAACGGACCGCGCCGTAAAGGCCAAGGGTGGCAAGCCCCGCAGCCCCCAGAGCGGAGAGCGCCGGCGCAAGGGGGAAGGTCAGCGCCCAATATTGCTCGGCGGCGAGCGGCAGCGCGAGGATGACGATCAGGCCGGCGGCGAAGGCGGCCATCCTGACCGGGCGCCGCCCCCTGGGGAGAGTCGCGGCGATCAGCGCGAAAGCGAGCAGCAGCGGCCAGAGGCCGCCGGCCATCACCGGCGGCGGACCCGCGAGCAGGGTTTCGGCGGCGAGCGCCTGGATGACGACGCCGGGGATGACGCCATGGCCGGGCACCGCATAGCGATCGCCGATCTCGACCGCGGTCGCGCCGACAACGATGCGCTTGCCCCGCAATTCCGACGCCGGCACGCGCCCCTCCACGACGTCGGCGAAGCTGTGCCGCGGAATGGTGGCGGGATCGATCGAATAATCGATCGCGAAGGACTCGTCGATCGCCCCCTCGCGTTCCGCGAGCAGGGCCGCGAGCGAAGGGCGCGGGATACCCCCCACCTCCAGGCCGAGCGGCATCTGGCGGACGTTCCCGTCTTCGTCCGGAATCACGTTAACCGCCGCGAGGAACGCGTGATCGCGCAATAGGTCGATGGGGACGTTTTCGACCACCTCGTCGCTGTCCGCGGAGGCCTGCTGCCGGAGCGCGGCGAGCATGACGCCGTCCTCGGCGCGGGCGAGCGCCGCGGCAAATGCGGCATCGTCCACCGGGTTGGACCGCGAGGAAAAGTCGATGTCGAAGGCGATCGAGCGCGCTCCGGCGGCGTGGAGGCGGTCGACCAGGGCGCCGTGGTTGCGGCGCGGCCAGGGCCAGGTCGACAATGATCGAACCGAGCGGGAATCGATCTCGACGATGTGCACCTCGCCGCTCGCCGGATGCGACCTTATGGTGTCGCGGACGCCGCGCAGCAGGCGGTCCATCCCCTCGCCGCTGCCCGCGCTCAGCGCGAACAGGCCCGTCAGCCCGGCCAGCGCCGCGACGACAAGGCGGCGATGGCCGAGGATCCGATCGAGCAAGGCGAGGGTCATGGGCCTCGGCTTAGCGTACAAGGGTTGACGGAATACCCTCAGTCATCGTCGCCCTTGGCCCCGCCGGGGCCACCGCCGTGACCGCCGCCATGGCCGCCGCCGTGGCCGCCGCCATTGCCTGGGCCGCTATTGTCGTCGTCGGCATCGTCGTCGCCGCCATTGTTGTTGCCGGGGCCGCTATTGCCGTTGCCGCCGCTATTGCCGGGGTTACTGGAGTCGTCGCCGTCATCGTCATTGCCGTGGCCGTTATTGCCGTCGTCGTCGGCATAGTCGTCGCCGCCATTGTTGTTGCCGGGGCCGCTATTGCCGTTGCCGCCGCCATTGCCGGGGTTGCCGGCGTCGTCGCCGTCGTCGTCATTGCCGTGGCCGTTATTGCCATCGTCGCCCGAATCGTCGGCATCGTCGTTGCCGCCATTGTTGTTGCCGGGGCCGCTATTGCCGTTGCCGCCACCATTGCCGGGGTTGCTGGAATCGTCGCCGTCATCGTCATTGCCATGGCCGTTATTGCCGTCGTCCCCGGCATTGCCGGCATCGTCGCCATTGTTGTTGCCGGGGCCGCTATTGTCGCCACCGCCGCCATTGTTTCCGGGCGTGGCGGTACCGTCGCCGCCGCCGCCGCCATTGGCGGTGCCCGGGCCGCCCGAGTCGCTCCCGCCATTGCCCGCTTCGCCACTGCCGCCGGCGTCGGGGCGCACCGCGTCGCGGACATCGGCAAGCGCCAGATCGACGCCGGCATTCCCTTCGACCAGGCCGCCGGTGACCTCGGCCAGCGCGACCGGCTCTTCCGTCACGGAAGCCACCACGACGACCTGGCTGTCCGCGGGACCCTGATAATTTCCGGTCTCCGACGGCGGCACGGTGACCGCGTCCGCCGCGGGAGCGCCGTTGGAGCGGATCGAGCGGCTATTCTCCCCCTGGATGTTGAGCTGCTGGAGATCGACGGCCGCGACCGTGGCGATCATGCCGGGCCGGATCAGATCCGCCGCGCCCCCGTCGGCGGTCGAGACCTCGACCGCGCCTTCGGTGACTTGGACCGATGCGCCGGCCTCGCTGACGGTGACGGTGAAGACGGTCCCTTTCACGACCGCGGCCAGATAGGGCGTCCGCACCGCGAAATGCGGCGTCGCGCGATGCTCGATGCGGAACATCGCCGTGCCGGCCTCGGCGATCATCTGCACGAGGCCGCGGCTCCCGCCCTGCGCGGCGGTGGGCACGCGGACCCGGCTCGCGGGCGATACGATCACATAATCGCGCCCGCGCACCAGCACGGCACGGGCCCGTTGCGCCGTCGTCACCACCGAGCCGCCGGAGAGCAAAGCGCCGCGCGTCGCCGGACGGCTTCGGCCGCCCTCGACGATGCGGACGTCGCCCCCGACCTCGCTCACTCTCCATGATGCCGTCTGCGCCGAAGCCGGTTCGCCCGCGACGAAGAGCAGCGCCGCCAAAGCCAGGAGGAACATGCGCATTACCGGCTGCCTTCCAGAACAGGAAAAGGAGCGTGCCGCATAGCAGGCGAGCCTTGCAAAGCCCTCAAGGATCAGGGTTAACCCCGCTGTAATTCGCTGTGGATAAAAGGAATATTTACTCGGGTCCGCTAGTGCCGGGATTATGAGTTCAGCGGCCAGTCCATCCTGTCCATCTCGCCGTGGCGCGCTGTCCCTGGCCGCCGCCTCGTTCCTGGCTGTGCCGGCGCCCGCCGCAGCCCAGACGCCCGTCGACCAGGCCGATCCGGCCGTCGTGGAAGAGCAGCTCCAGGCCAACGAGCGCCAGCCGCAATCCGCCCACGACACCGTGTTGCCGGCGGTCCCGGCGCGGCGCGATGCCGTGGCGCCCAGCGAGATCGTCGTGGCCGGCGCGATCCGGATCGACGGCGCGACCGAGCTGCCGCCCGCCGCCTTCGCACGCGCCATCGAACCCTATCTCGGCCGCCCTCTGGGGCCGGACGACCTGCGCGCCCTCACCCGCGACGTCGCGGCGGTGGCGCGCGCGGCCGGCTTCGGTCTCGCCACGGCCTGGATTCCCAGCCAGAGCCTCGTCGCGGGCGTGCTCAGGGTGGTGGTCGACGAGGGCCGGATCGACGCCGTCGAAGTGGAGGGCAGCGGCCGCGAGGCAGTCGAGCGCCGGCTGGCGCCCCTCGCCACCGGCCGTCCGCTGCGTACCGCCGAGCTCGAGCGGCAATTGCTGCTGGCGGGCGACCTCGCCGGGATTTCGCTCGGACGCCCGCGCATCGTGCGCCGGCACGGCCGGAACATCCTCAAGGTCCGCGCCGTCCTGGACCGGGTGCAGGGCCGGGCAACGATCGACAATTCGGGCTCGGCCACGATCGGGCCGGTGCGGGCGCGGCTCAGCGTCGACGTCAACAGCCTCGTCGTGCCCGGAGACCGGCTGTCCGTCGGCGGCGTGGTGACGCCGATCCAGCCGCGCGAGTTCCAGCTGGCGCAGGCGAGCTACACGATGCCGATCGGCCGCAACGGGACCGAAGCGTCGGTGCGCGGCTATGTCGGCCACACCGATCCGGGCGCGAGCCTGCGCGACGAGGACGTTGCCGGCGTCAGCGCCGAGGCCGAAGCCTCGATTTCCCATCCTTTGTTGCGAAGCCGCGCCGCCAGCCTCTGGGCGAGCGCCGCCATGATCGTGCGCGACAGCCGGCTCGACCGCCGCGGCGCGCGGGTGCGCGACGACCGCATCGTCACGGCCACCGCGACCCTTTCCGGCAACGCCCGCTTCGGCGGCGGCCGCCTGCGCGTCCGGCTGAGTTACGTTCAGGGATTCGACTGGCTGAGCGCCACCGCGCGCGGCGACCCGCTGGCGTCGCGCCCGGACGGCGGCGGTCCGTTCTCGAAGGTCGAATTCTGGGCGCAATATGAGCGGCCGCTCGGCCGCGGCTTCAGCCTCGATTTGCGGGGACAGGGCCAGATCGCGTCGCGGCCGCTGCTGGCCAGCGAGGAGATCGGGCTTGGCGGCCGGCAATTCTTGCGCGGCTTCGATTATTGGGAGCTGTCCGGCGACGAGGGCGCGGCGGCCGCGGCGGAGGTTCGCTACGACCTCGCCAGCGGGCTGCCCAGGCCGCTGCGGCGCCTCCAGCTCTATCTCTACGCGGACGCGGGGCGCGTGACCAATTTGCGCGGCGGTTTCGGCGGCGGCTCGCTTGCCTCGGCTGGCGGGGGCGTCAGGGCGTGGCTGGTGGACGGATTCGAAGCCGGCCTCGAATTGGGCCTGCCGCTCACCGACGGCCTCTTCGACGACGACCCCGACCCCCGTTTCTCCTTCACCCTCGGCAGCCGGTTTTAAGACGCAGGCGCGGCGATCATCGGCGGATGCCGGCGATCGGGGAAATGGCGGAGACGGAGGGATTCGAACCCTCGGTAGGAGTAATCCCCCTACGGCGGTTTAGCAAACCGCTGGTTTCAGCCACTCACCCACGTCTCCGGGAAGGCCTTGAGGCACGGCCTATATAAGGCGATCCCGGATCGTTCAACCAACGGCTGGGCAATTCACTCTCTGTTGGCTTTGACCGCATTGCCCGCTAGGCGCGGCGGATGCTGAGCCTGCCTTTCATCCGCGACAATCCCGACGCCGTCCGCGCCGCGATCGCGCAGAAGAACGTCGCGCTCGACCTCGACGCCTTGCTCGCTCTCGACGGCGAGGTGCGGGGGCTGAAGACGCGGGTCGACACGCTGAGGGCCGAGCGCAACGCGATCAGCGACGGCTTCAAGAGCGCCGCGCCCGAGGAGCGGCCGGCTCTGGGCGCCAGGGCCAAGGCGATCGGCGCCGAGATCGGCGAGGCCGAGGCGGCGCTCGGCGACAGGCAGCGCGCGCTCGACGATCTGCTGCTGCGCGTGCCCAACATCCCCTGGGAGGGCGCCCCGGTCGGCCCCGACGAGAGTTTCAACATTGTCGTCCGCCAGGAAGGGACGATCCCCAATTTCGATTTCGAGCCGCTCGACCATGTCGCTTTGGTCGAGAAGAACGACTGGGCGGAGCTGGCGCGGATCGCGCAGGTGGCGGGCGCGCGCCAATATTGCCTCAAAGGCCGCCTCGCTCTGCTCGAGCAGGCGCTGATGCTCTGGGCGCAGCAAAGGCTCGCCGCCGACAGCTTCACCTGCATGACCGTGCCGGCGCTGGCCCGGCCGCAGGCGTTCGTCGCCACCGGCCATTTCCCGGGCCATGAGGAAGAAGCCTATCACCTCCCCGCCGACGACCTCTATCTCGCCGGCACCGGCGAGATCGCGCTCACCTCCTTGCATTCGGGCGAAATCATCGAGGCCGACAAGCTCCCTATCCTCTATGCCGGCTATTCGCCCTGCTTCCGCCGCGAGGCGGGGAGCGCGGGGCGCGACGTGCGCGGGCTGCTGCGCGTCCACCAATTCTACAAGCTCGAACAATATGTGATCTGCCGCGACGACGACGAGGAAAGCGCCCGATGGCACCAGCGCCTGCTCGCCAATGCCGAGGCCATGCTGGGCGCGCTGGAAATCCCCTATCAGGTGGTCGAAACCTCGACCGGCGACATGGGCAATGGCAAGTTCCGGATGAACGACATCGAATCCTGGGTGCCGAGCCTTGGCAAATATCGCGAGACCCACAGCTGCTCGACCCTGCACGACTGGCAGGCGCGCCGCGCCAATCTCAGATGGCGCGACGCGGAGCGCAAGGTCCGCTTCGTCCACACGCTCAACAACACCGCGCTGGCGAGCCCGCGAATCCTCGTGCCCTTGCTCGAGAACCACCAGCAGGCCGACGGCCGGGTGAAGCTGCCCGAAGCGCTGAGGGAGCTGATGGGAGGCGAT
The DNA here is from genome assembly GCA_034668505.1 of Sphingomonadales bacterium. GTDB lineage: Bacteria > Pseudomonadota > Alphaproteobacteria > Sphingomonadales > Sphingomonadaceae > Allosphingosinicella. The sequence goes on along the minus strand of JAXDPD010000043.1, from coordinate 128,275 downwards.
TATCTCTGACGAGACCAGGCCGCGGCTCGGGCTGTTCCTGAGGGAAGGGCCGGCTTTGTGGCTGCGCCTCTACAAGAGCTTCGGCAAGCTGACCGAGCGCGGGCCCGAGGATGGGCCCAAGGTGATGGTCGTCCCCGGCTTCGTCGCCAACGACCGCACGACGCTCGGCCTGCAGCGCGCGCTCGCCGCCGCCGGCTACCGCGTCGCCGGGTGGGGCATGGGCCTCAACAAGGGCGTCAGGCCGGACATATTGGAGCGGCTCGCCGCGCGCGTCGAGGCCTTCGGCGGGGGCGGCAAGGTGATCCTGGTCGGCTGGAGCCTGGGCGGGGTCTTCGCCCGCGAGCTCGCCAAGGCCCGGCCCGATCTGGTCGAGAAGGTCGTCACCATGGGCTCGCCTTTCTCCGGCGACATGCGCGCCAACAACGTCTGGCGCCTCTACGAATGGATTGCCGGCCATCCGGTCGACCGGCCGCCGATCGAGGCGGACCTGCCGCGAAAGCCGCCCGTGCCGACGCTCGCCTTGTGGTCGCGCAAGGACGGCATCGTCTCGGTCCGCTCGGCGCGCGGCCTGCCCGGCGAGAGCGACCGGCAGGTGGAGCTCGACTGCAGCCATATGGGCTTCGGGGTGAGCGGGCGGGCCTATCCGAAGATTATTGAGGCGCTGAAGAGCTTCCAATCCTCCCCGGGACGGGGAGGTGGCAGCGCGGAGCGCTGACGGAGGGGGCTCATCATCGGCACGAAGCCCCCTCCACCATGCTTCGCATGGTCCCCCTCCCCGTCCCGGGGAGGATTTTTCAGACCAGAAACGGCGCAGCCACCTCCGCCGGAACGCGCAGCGGCTTGCCGGTCGCCTTGTCGAGGATCGCCCAGGTGGTGCGGGCGCGCACGCGGGGCTTGCCGTCGTCGCCGACGAACTCGACATGGCGGTCGAAGCGCGCGCCTTTGGGTGCCTCGGCGACCCAGGTGCGGCCGGTAACGCTTTCGCCGGGGCCGAGGCCGCGCAGATAGTCGATCTCGTGGCGGATCACGACCCAGATATAGGCCGCGACATGGTCGCTCGGCGCGACCGCATGCCAGTGCGAGGTCGCCATGTCCTGGATCCAGCGCACCCAGGCGGCATTGTTGACATGGCCGAGCTCGTCAATGTCCTCCGGCCGCGCGGTGATCCTCTTTTCGAACGGCGTCACTCGGCGCCATTCTGGGTGAGAATGAAGGCATAGGCCTCCGCCACTTCCCGCAGCCGCGTCCACCGCCCCGATTGGCCGCCATGGCCGGCGCCCATGTTGATCTTGAGCAGCTGAAGATTGGAGTCGGTGCGCATCGCCCTGAGCCGCGCCGCCCATTTGGCGGGCTCCCAATAAGTGACGCGCGGATCGTTGAGGCCGCCGGTGATCAGCATCGGCGGATAAGCATGGCGGCCGACATTGTCGTAGGGGCTGTAGCTCAGCATGTAGCGGAACGCGGCGGCGTCGGTGATCGGATTGCCCCATTCGTTCCACTCGCCCGGGGTGAGCGGCAAGGTGTCGTCGAGCATGGTGTTGACGACGTCGACGAAGGGCACGTCGGCGACCACCGCGCCGAACAGCTCCGGCGCCTGGTTGACCACCGCGCCCATCAGCTCGCCGCCGGCCGAGCCGCCCTGCGCGGCGATCCGGCCGGCGCTGGTGTAGCGCCGGGCGATCAGGCCGCGCGCGGCGTCGACGAAATCGTTGAACGTGTTGGTGCGGTGGGTGCGGGTGCCGTCGAGATACCAGCCATAGCCCATCTCATCGCCGCCGCGGATATGGGCGATCGCATAAGCATAGCCGCGGTCGAGCAGCGAGATCCGGTTGGTGCTGAAGCCCGGCGGCGTGGCGATGCCGTAGGCGCCGTAGGAATAGAGGAACAGCCGGCCCCGGCCGTTGCGCTCGAAGCCGCGCTTGTAGACGATCGAGACCGGGATCTGGCGGCCGTCGCGTGCGGGAACGAGGATGCGCTCGGTGACATATTGGCTGGGGTCGTAGCCCGAAGGGATGCGCTGGACCTTGAGCGTCTCGAGCCGGTTGGCGGCCGGGTGGTAATCGTAGACCGTCGGCGGCGTCACCATCGAGCTGTAGGAGAGCCGGTAGGCGGCGGGCGCATATTCGGGGTTGTTGCCGATCCCGACCGTATAGCTCGCCTCCGCGAAGGGGATGCGGCGCTCGGCGCCGGTGTAGGATCTGAGCCGGATCTGATCGAGGCCGTTCACCCGTTCGGTGATGGCGAGATGGTCGCGAAAGGCGGCGATGCCGCGCAGATAGACCTGGTCGGAGCCGGCAATCACCGTCGTCCACTCGCCCGGCCGCGCGGGGCTGGCCTCGGCGATCCGGAAATTGACGTGATTGTCGTTGGTCAGGATCCAGAGCTTGCCGTGGCTCGAATCGACCGAATATTGGATGTTCGGGCGGCGCGCCGCGATCAGCACCGGCGGCGCCTCCGGATTGTCGGCGGGGACGAAGCGGGTCTCGTTGGAGCTGTTCTCGCCGGTCTGGATGAGGATGAAGCGCCGGTCCTGGGTGCGCCCGACGCCGACGCCGAAGGCGATATTCTCGGTCTCCTCGTAGAGCGTCCTGTCCTCCGCCACCGGCTGGCCGAGCCGGTGCAGGCGGGCGCGGTAGCTGCGCCAATTGGCGTTGACCTCGGTGAAAACGACGGCGCGGCTGTCGGCGATCCAGACCGGCTGGCCGATGCCGACCTCGGTCACCGTCTCGACGTCGCGCCCCGTGGCGATCTCGCGGATGCGGAGCTGGAAGCGCTCGGAGCCGTCATCGTCGATCAGCATGGCGGCGTAGCGGCCGTCGGGGCTGACCTCCATCGCGCCCAATCGGAAATATTGCTTGCCCGCGGCGGCGGCGGTTTCGTCGAGGATGACCTGCTGGTCGCCGCCGGCAGCGGGACGCCGATACCAGGTGCGGTATTGCGCGCCGGGCTGGAACGCCCACCAATAGGTCCAGGCGCCGTCGCGGACCGGGACCGAGCTGTCGTCCTCGGGGATGCGGCCGCGCATCTCCTGGAACAATGTCTCCACCAGCGGCCGGTGCGGCGCCATCGCCGCCTCGAAATAGGCATTTTCGGCGCGCAGATAGGAAAGCACGTCGGCGTCGTCGACGGTCGGGTAGGATTGGTCCTTGAGCCAGTGCCAGGGATCCTCGACGGTAACGCCGTGGCGCTCGTAGCTATAGGGGCGCTGCTCGGCGACCGGCGGCGGGGGGAGCGTGGCGGCTGGGGCGTTCTGGGCGGTCATCGTCTCACTCGGGGTCTGGGCCTGGGCGGCGGCGGACGCGCCGGCAAGCAGGAGGGCGGCAATTACAAGGCGCATGGGAGCATCCTGGAATCGGGGCGCCGGACTGGCGCGGTGCGGTGAACGGGCTTATCTAGCGGCGGAACATCAGATCGGGAAAGCCTTATGTCCAGCTACGAAGACCGCCTCGCCGCATTGCGCGAGCAATTGAAGGCCGACCGGCTCGACGGCTTCGTCGTGCCGCTGACCGACGAGCATATGAGCGAATATGTCGGCAGCTACGCGCAACGGCTGGCCTGGCTGACCGGCTTCCAGGGCTCGGCGGGCGCGGCGGTGGTGCTGCCCGAAGCGGCGGCGATCTTCGTCGACGGCCGCTACACGCTGCAGGTCAAGGACCAGGTCGACGGCAAGCATTGGAGCTACCAGTCGGTGCCCGAGACCAGCATCGCCTCCTGGCTCAAGCTCAATGCGCCGGATGGCGGCCGGATCGGCTACGACCCCTGGCTGCACACCAAGGACTGGGTGACCAAGGCGCGCGAGGCGCTCGCCGAAAAGGGCGCCGAGCTGGTCGCCGTCCGCCGCAACCCGATCGACGCGGTCTGGGCCGACCAGCCCGAGCCCTCGCGGGCGCGGCTGATCGTCCACACGGAAGATCATGCCGGCCAGTCGTCGGCCGCCAAGCGCCAGGACATGGCCGACTGGCTGAAGGCCGAGAAAGCGGACGCGGCCGTGCTCGCCGCGCTCGATTCGATCGCCTGGACCTTCAACGTCCGCGGCCAGGACGTCGAGCATACCCCGGTCGCCCTCTCCTTCGCATTGGTCCGCGACGACGGCACCGCCGACCTCTTCGTCGCCTCCGAGAAGATCGGCGACGACGTCCGCCAGCATCTCGGCAACGGCGTCCGGGTCCACGAGCGCGCCGAATTCGAGCCCGCTCTGGCGGCGCTTGCCGGCAAGACCGTCGCCGTCGATCCCGAGCGCTCGGTCGCCGCGATCTTCGAGGCGCTGGAAAATTCCGGCGCCCATGTCATCTCCAAGCGCGACCCCTCGATCCTGCCCAAGGCGATCAAGAACCGGGTCGAGATTTCGGGCCACCGCGCCGCCCAGGCGCGCGACGGCGCCGCTTTGTCGCGCTTCCTCCACTGGCTCTCGGTCGAGGCGCCCAAGGGCGGCGTCGACGAGCTCAAGGCGGCGGCCAAGCTCCAGGGCTTCCGCCAGGCCGGCGGCGACCTGCGCGACCTGAGCTTCGACACCATCTCCGGCGCCGGCCCGAACGGCGCCATCGTCCATTACCGCGTCTCCGAGGAGACTAACCGGCCGCTCGAGATGGATTCGATCTACCTGGTCGACAGCGGCGGCCAATATCCGGACGGCACCACCGACGTCACCCGCACCGTCGCGATCGGCACGCCCACCGCCGAGATGAAGGACCGCTTCACCCGCGTCCTCCAGGGCCATATCGCCGTTGCCCGCGCGCGCTTCCCGGACGGCACAAGGGGCAGCCAGCTCGACAGCTTCGCCCGCCAATATCTGTGGCAGGCGGGGCTCGATTACGCCCACGGCACCGGCCATGGCGTCGGCAGCTTCCTGGCGGTGCACGAAGGGCCGCAGCGCATCTCGCCGGTCGGCAGCGCCCAGCCCGGCGGCGACGAGCCCCTGAAGGCCGGCATGATCATTTCCAACGAGCCCGGTTATTACAAGACCGGCGCCTACGGCATCCGCGTCGAGAACCTCGTCCTGGTCGTTCCGGTCGAGGTCGACGGCGCCGAGAAGACGCTGCTCGGCTTCGAAACGCTCACCTTCGCGCCGATCGACCGCACCCTCATCGAAGGGACTATGCTGAGCCCCGAAGAGCGTGCCTGGATGGACGATTATCACGCCAGGGTGCTGGCGGTCGTCGGTCCGCAGCTGGACGGCGACGCCCGATCCTGGCTCGAGGAGCAGTGCGCGCCGCTCGACTAGGAGCGGCCGCAATCCTCTTCAGCGGGTTTGCCGGCGTCGCCGCTCTCCCGCGCCTGCGCCTTGCGGCGCTTCAGATTCTCGCGCAGCGCCGCGGCGAGGCGCTTTTCCCGGTCCTCGTCCTTCCTCGCCATGGACCCGCCTTGACATATCGGGAGGCGAGCGGCCATAGCGCCGCCTCTTCTCGACAAGCGACGTGCTGCCGTAGCTCAGTGGTAGAGCGCATCCTTGGTAAGGCTGAGGTCGTGAGTTCAATCCTCACCGGCAGCACCATCGCTTCTTGACGGAGAATTTGGCCGACGAAGATCAGCGGGTCGGTCAGCTCCGGATGAGCTCCAGCTCCTGCAGCCTGGCATGCTTGGCTGCCTTGCCGGCGAACAGGCTGGCGAGCTCCTTGTGACGTTCGCGCGCCGCCGGCGTGACCGCATGGCGCGCGCGGCGCTGCTCCTCCGCGGCCCGGCGCAAGAAATAACGCTGATCCGATTCCATTGGCGTCGCCTCCCCCGACTCGGCGAGCCTAACACAGGTCAATGACGAATCCGAATCGGACCAAATAGGCGGATTCAGCGCCCTCCGGCGCGCTTCACGATCATGTCGAGGACGGCCGGATGGAGCGGCCGCACGAAGGCGCAGCCGACATAATGGCCCTTCGACCAGGCGACCTTGGCCTGATAGGGTTCGAGCCCCGGCAGGCGCAGCCAGACGTCGGTATCCTGGGCAAGCGCGAGATGGGTCGAGGCGCGGAAGCCGTCGACCGACAGATCGAGAATCTGGATCGCCACGCCGGTGCCGCCGCGCTGGCGCAGCCCGGCGCCGAGATCGAGCGCGACACGCTGCGATTTGCGGCTCGCCCGCTCGGGCGGACGCCTGATGTCGGTGGTCAGCTCGCCGCTCAAAAATGGCGTGCCAAGCTCCGAGGGAAAGGACCAGGATCCCGCGAAGGTCTGCATTGCTCCGCTCCTACCCGTCGCTGTCCGGGATGTTGAGGCCGACCGTCACGCCCCAGGCCTTGGCCATCTTGCGCTCGTCGGGGCTGAGGCGGGCGCCGATGCCCGGCCGGCGGAAGCTCTCCGCCTTGGGCGGCGGCTTTTTGCCGAGCTGCACGAACACTTCATGCTCGTCGATCATATGATGGAATTCGAGCCCGACCCGGTCGGGCCCGGCCCAGGCGACGCGCGCCGGCACCCGCGTCGCGCCGCGCACGAAGACCACCTCGCTGCCCGCGCTGGGCACCTGCAGGCATTCGACGAGCGCGCCCTTCTGCGAAAGATCGCGCAGGCGCGCGTCGATCTCGCCCGAATCGGTCTCCAGCTTGGCCGCGAGCAGCACGCGCGCGCGCTTGGCCGAGCGCTTGCCCGCTGACGCGTTCGCGAAATTCTCTACGCCCATGTCTTCCTTCCAGCCCGGGTTATCCCGAACTCATTAATCCAGCGGGACTAAATTGTGGTTAAACATGCCGGCCGAAATCGTACGAAGCCGGCATCGGCATTGACGCGCCCGCAACCGCCTCTCATGGGCGCTGCATGCGGTTTTTCTCCGACAATGCGGCGCCGGCCTGCCCCGAAGTGCTCGACGCGATCGGCGCGGCCAACCGGATCGACACCGCTTATGACGGCGACGCCTGGAGCAAGCGCCTCAACGCCGCCTTTTCGGCTTTGTTCGAGCGCGAGGTCGAGGCGCTCTGGGTGTCGACGGGAACGGCGGCGAACAGCCTCGCGCTCGCCGCGCTCTGCCCGCCGCACGGCAGCATCATCTGCCACCGCGACGCCCATATCCAGAATGACGAATGCGGCGCCCCGGAATTCTACACCGGCGGCGCCAAATTGCTGCTCGGCGAAGGCGAAGGCGCCAAGCTCACGCCCGAGGCGGTGACCGGCCTCATCGCCACGATCCGGAACGACGTCCACCAGGTCCAGCCGGCCGCGCTCTCGATCACCAATGCCAGCGAATATGGCTGCGTCTACACGCCGGCCGAGACCGCGGCGCTCGGCGCTCTGTGCGCGGCGCGCGGCCTGGGCTTCCACATCGACGGCGCCCGCTTCGCCAATGCGGTGGCCAGCCTCGGCTGCGCGCCGGCGGACCTGACCTGGCGGGCGGGGGCCGACGCGCTCTCCTTCGGCTTCGTCAAGAATGGCGGGCTTTCGGCGGAGTGCCTGGTCTTCTTCGACCCCGCGCGCGCCGCCGCCACCCATTACCGGCGCAAGCGGGCCGGCCATCTCCTCTCCAAGGGCCGCTACCTCGCCGCGCAGATCCTGGCGATGCTGGAGAATGATCTGTGGCTCGCCAATGCCCGCGCCGCCAACGACGCGGCGGCGCGGCTCGCGCAAGCCGCGGGCGCGGACCGGCTGGTCCTGCCGGTCGAGGCCAATGAGGTATTCGTCCGGGTCTCGGCGGACGAGGCGGCGGCGCTGCGCGCCTTGGGCTTCGATTTCTACGACTGGGGCCCCGGCGAGGCCCGCCTGGTCACGAGCTGGGACAGCGACCCGGCTCATGTCGACGCCCTCGCCGCGGCGATCCGGGCGCTGTGACGCACGACAGGTCATCCCGGCGCGGGCCGGGATCCCGGGGAGAGCAGGCGCCGAGCCCGTCACCCGGCGAGACCCCGGCCTCCGCCGGGGCGACGGGAAGCTTCCGCGACCCCAGGGTCATCCTCCCCTTCCTCCTGATCACCCTGATCTGGGGCTCGACCTGGATCGTCATCAAGGACCAGCTCGGAACCGTCCCGGCCGTCTGGTCGGTCAGCTACCGCTTCTACGTCGCGGGCGCGGCGATGATGGCGATCGCGGCGCTGCGGGGGGAGGGCCTCAGGGTCGGCCGGGGCGGCTTCGTGCTCGCGGCGCTGCTCGGCACGCTCCAGTTCGTGGTCAACTACAACTTCGTCTACGCCGCCGAGCTCTACATCACCTCCGGCCTCGCCGCGGTCGTGTTCGCGCTTCTGGTCGTGCCCAACACGATCCTGGCCTGGCTCTTCTTCGGCCAGCGCGTCACCGGCCGTTTCGCGCTCGGTTCGGCGGTCGCCATGGCCGGCGTCGCTTTGCTGTTCGTCCAGGAGATGCGCCACGCCACCGTGTCGGCCGATGGCGTGCTGACCGGTCTCGGCCTCGTCATGGTCGCCGTGCTTGCCGCCTCGATCTCGAACGTCATGCAGATCATGCCGGCGATCAAGGCGCGGCCGGTCGCGCCGCTGCTCGGCTGGGCGATGCTCTACGGCGCCACCGTCAATGCCGTCTTCGGCTGGGCCTTCGTCGGGCCGCCGGCGGTCGAGCCGCGCCTCGGCTATTGGATCGGAATCGTCTATCTCGGCCTGATCGCCTCGGCGCTCGCTTTCTGGCTCTATTTCGACCTCATCCGCAAGATCGGCCCGGCCAAGGCGGCCTATTCGAGCGTGCTGATCCCGATGATCGCGATGGCGATCTCGACCGTCGCCGAGGGCTATCGCTGGTCGGCGCTCGCTTTGGCGGGCGGAGCGTTGGCCCTTGCCGGCCTGGTCATCGCCTTGCGCTCCAGCCGCACCCCGCCGCTGCCGCCCGCCGATTAGGGTCGCCGAGCGCGCTGGACTTGGGGAATCCTTCATTGTTATGCCCGCGGAACGGGTGGAGCCGTTCGAATCGTGCGCTGCAGATGGCGCGTGCCAATGAGGAGATTTCCGATGAAGACCGCACTTTTGCTGATTGCCCTGCTCTCGGCCGCCGCGCCGGCGCTCGCCCAGGATACGGGCGCGCCGGCCACCTATCGCGAGATCGAGCTCGATTCCGGCTTTTCGGGCGACCCAAGGGTGATCCCGGTGCGGGCGGGCGGTACCATCGACGCCAGCCGGCTCGGCTCGCCCTGCACGGGCTTCATCGCCGGCCCGCCCGACGTGCGCCTGACCTACAATGCCGGCTCGCTGCCGCTGATCCTCTCGGTCGCCGCGGCCAGCGACACCACCCTGGTGGTCAACGCGCCCGACGGCCGCTGGTATTGCGACGACGACAGCGGCGACGCGCCGCTGAACCCGATGGTCCGCTTCAACGATCCGGCGACCGGGCGCTACGAAATCTGGATCGGCACGTTCAGCGATACCGCCGCGCAGCCGGCGCGGCTCCACATTTCCGAGCTGACCAGCCAATAAGCACCGGGGTCGGGGACAGTTGCGCGCAACTGTCCCCTTCTCTCCGCCCCGTGCGTTAGGCGCGGACGGAAAGGAGCGGGTGGCGTGCGGCTGAACATCGAAGTCGAGCTCGATTATCATTTCCCCGCGGCCGCCGACGTGCTGCTCGCGGTCGAGGTCGCGCAGCTTGCCGACCAACTGCTGATCGAGGATCTGCTCACCGTCGACGGCGCCGGGCCGCTGACCCCGATCGCCGGCGAGGACGGCGTCGGCCGGCGGACCTGGCTCAGGGCCGAGGGCGCGGTTCGCGCGGCCTATCGCGCCACGCTCGACATCGCCCGGCCGGCGGTGACGATCGATGCGCTGCCGGCGACTCCGCACCCCGCGCTGCCGGCCCATGTCGTCGCCTATCTCTGGCCGAGCCGCTATTGCGAATCGGACCGGTTCGAGGCGTTCGTCGAGCGCCGCTTCGGCGACCTCGATGGCGGCGCCAAATTGCTCGCCATGCGCGACTGGATCCGCGCCGAGATGGATTACGTCCCCGGCTCCAGCGACACCCAGACCACCGCCGCCGACGCCTTCGTCGCCCGCCAGGGCGTGTGCCGGGACTATGCCCATCTGATGGCGAGCTTCGCCCGCGCCGCCGGCGTGCCGGCGCGGCTGGTCTCCGCTTATGCCTGGCGGCTCGAGCCGCCCGATTTCCACGCTCTGGTCGAGGTCTGGCTGGACGGCGCCTGGCATTTCCTCGACGCCACCGGCCTCGCCCCGCTCGAGGGCCTGGCCCGGATCTGCGTCGGCCGCGACGCCACCGACATCGCCTTCATGACCATCTTCGGCTCGGCCCGGATGAACGCCCAGAGCGTCCGGGTGACGCGCGCGGCGGGGCAAAGCTGACCAAGATGACGCTTGCCATCGGTTTCCGCACAGGCGCCGCGGAAGGTTCGAAGGTTCATCTCCCAAGGAGGAAAAAAACGCTCCGCCGGATCTCACGCCGGACTCGCGCGGAAGTTGACGATGTTGACGGCACGTAAGGGGGGAGTCGCGTCCTCCCGGTCCGGGGCCGTGGATCCGGAGCCGGCGATCCGGGCTGACGGGGGCCGTCTGGAGCATCATCCGCGAGGATAGAGCAGACGAAATCCTACATTTCAATCTTCCGGCCGGGGGCGGAACCGGAAGGAAAATGGCTCCCACGCGAAGGACGCGAAGGACGCGAAGGACGCGAAGGGGCGCCGCGCGGATAAAGCGTGACTGTCACCATTTATCGCCGTCGCCTTCTCAACTCCGGACACCGCCTCCGTTGCGTCCCATAGGTCCCGGGCCTAGAGCAATCCGATGCCCGACGCCCTCAACGCCCCCGCCGCCCCCCATGTCACCCGCCGCGAGGATTATCGGCCGCCGGAATGGCTGGTGCCCGGGATCGAGATCGCGTTCGACCTCGGGGCGGAGCGGACGATCGTGCGCAGCCGGCTCCATGTCGCGCGCAACGGCGAGCATCAGGCGCCGCTCCGGCTCAACGCGTCCGGGCTGACCCTGATCAACGTCACCTTGGGCGGCGAGCCGGTCAATTACTGGTATGAGAAGGACGTGCTCAGGATTCCGATCGAGGGCGACAGCGCGACCGTCGAGACCGAAGTGGCGATCGCGCCCCGGGCCAACACCCAGCTCATGGGCCTCTACGAATCGGGCGGCATGCTGTGCAGCCAGTGCGAGGCCGAGGGCTTCCGGCGGATCACGCCCTTCCCCGACCGGCCCGACGTGCTGTCGCGCTACAAGGTGAGGCTGACCGGCGACAAGACGGCCTTTCCGGTGCTGCTCTCCAACGGCAATCTGGTCGCTGCGGGCGAGGACCCGGCCAGCGGCCGGCATTGGGCGGAATGGGAGGATCCCTTCCCCAAGCCCTGCTACCTGTTCGCCATCGTCGCCGGCGACCTCGTCGCCAATCGCGACGCCTTCACCACCCGCTCGGGCCGCAAGGTCGATCTCGCCATCTGGGTGCGCGATGGCGATCTGGAGCGGACCGAGCATGCCATGGCCTCGCTGAAGGCGGCGATGAAGTGGGACGAGGAGGTCTATGGCCGCGAATACGACCTCGACATCTTCAACATCGTCGCGGTCGGCGATTTCAACTTCGGCGCGATGGAGAATAAAAGCCTCAACATCTTCAACTCGCGCTACATCCTGGCCGATCCCGACACCGCCACCGACGTGGACTATGACGGCATTGCCGGCGTCGTCGCACACGAATATTTCCACAATTGGTCGGGCAACCGGGTCACCTGCCGCGACTGGTTCCAGCTCTCGCTGAAGGAGGGCTTCACCGTCTTTCGCGACCAGAGCTTCTCGGCCGACATGGGCTCGGACGCGGTCAAGAGGATCGAGGACGTGCGCCTGCTGCGCGCCGCCCAGTTCCAGGAGGATGCGGGGCCGCTCGCCCATCCGGTGCGGCCCGATTCCTATATCGAAATCGCCAATTTCTACACCGCGACCGTCTACAATAAGGGCGCCGAGCTGATCCGCATGCTCCACACCATCCTGGGCGCGGAGCGGTTCCGCGCCGGCTGCGACCTCTATTTCTCCGCCCATGACGGCGAGGCGGTGACCTGCGAGGATTTCGTGCTGGCGATGGAGGAAGCGTCGGGCGAGGACCTCTCCCACTTCCGGCTCTGGTACAGCCAGGCGGGGACGCCCAGGGTCAAGGCGCAGCTCGCGCGCGAGGGCGACAAGGCGCGAGTCACGCTCGAGCAGATCGTGCCGTCGACGCCGGGCCAGCCGCTCAAGAAGCCGATGCCGATCCCGCTCAGACTCGCTTTGTTCGGCGCGCAGACCGGAACCAAGCATGACGAGCGCCTGTTCATGCTCGCCGAAGCGAAACAGGAGCTGCTGATCGAGGGCGTCGGCGAGGCCGCCGTGCTCTCGGTCAATCGCGGCTTTTCGGCGCCGGTGACGGTGGAGAGCGGCCGCTCGGCCGCCGAGCTCGCCTTCCTTTCGGCCCGCGACGACGATCCCTTCGCCCGCTACGAGGCGATGCAGCAATTGATGCTCGACACCCTGATCGGCGCGGTCGCCGCCGGCGCCGCCGACCACGAACCGGTGATCGAGGCGGTGCGCGAGACCTTGACCAACAAGAGCCTCGACCCGGCCTTCGTCGCCGAGGCGGTGCTGCTGCCGAGCGAGGCCTTTGTCGGCGACCAGATGGCGGCGGTCGATCCCGACGCCATCCAGCTGGCGCGCGAGGCGCTGCGCGCCGATCTCGGGCGCCGCCTCGAGCCGCTGTGGCGCGACGCCTACACGTCGTTCGTCGCCAATCGCTACGTCTATAATCCGGTCGCCAAGGGCGCGCGGCGGCTGAGGACGATCGCGCTCGGCTATATCATGGCGGCGGGCGCGGCCGACGCGGCGGGGCTCGCCAAGAGCCAATATGACCAGGCCGACAACATGACCGACCGGCAGGGCGCGCTGGGCGTCCTCGTCAACGGCGACGCGCCCGAACGGGCGGAGGCGCTGGCGGCTTTCTACGCGCGCTACAAGGACAATGCGCTGGTGCTCGACAAATGGTTCACCGCCCAGGCGCTCTCGACCCGGGCCGACACCGCCGAGGCGGTCGAGGCGCTGGCCCGGCACCCGGATTTCTCGATGACCAACCCGAACCGGCTGCGCTCGCTCGTCGGCGCCTTCTCGGTCAACCAGCGCGCCTTCCACGATGCCTCGGGGCGCGGCTACCGCTTCCTTGCCGACATGATCATCGCCGAGGACGAGCTCAACCCGCAGACCGCGGCCAAGCTCGTCCCGCCGCTGGGGCGCTGGCGCCGCTTCGGCGAGAAGCGGGCGGCGCTGATGCGGGCGGAGCTGGAGCGGATCGTGGCGACGCCGGGCCTCAGCAAGGACGTGTTCGAGCAGGCCAGCAAGAGCCTGGCATGAAGAAATTGCTGAAGATCGCCGGGGCGTTCGTCCTATTGCTGGCGGCGGCGTTCCTCGTCCTCACCTTGATGGCGCGCGGCGACGGGCTGCCGCCCCGGGCGATCGCCGCCGACGGGGCCGTGCTCGCGGCCAGCCCCGCCGGCCGCTTCCAGCACCACCAGGGCGAGGCGCGCGAAATGGCGTTCCTGCCGGACGGGCGGCTGGCGGCGGGGGGCACCGACGGCCGCATCGTCCTGATCGACGCGAGCGGGCGGGTGACCGGCACGATCGTCCATGAGGACGGCCTGTCGCCGCTGGCGCTCTCGCCCGACGGCATGACGCTGGCGAGCGGCGGTTACGACCGTACGGCGCGCCTCTGGCGGGTGGCGGACGGGCGGCAGGTGCGCGCGCTGCAGGGCCATGGCGGCACCGTCTGGACCTTGGCCTGGTCGCCCGACGGCCAGTGGCTCGCGACCGCGGGCGAGGACAAGTTGATCCGGATCTGGCGTGCGCGCGACGGGGCGCTGGCGCGCACCCTCGCCGGCCACGAGCTCAACATCTGGTCGGTGCGCTTCAGCCCCGATTCGCGGCTGCTGGCGAGCGGCAGCTTCGATCATTCGATCCGGCTGTGGGACGTGGCCAGCGGCCGCATGGTCCGGCGCCTTCCCGGCCACGACCAGGCCGTGGTCAGCGTCGCCTTCTCGCCGGACGGCCAATTGCTGGCGAGCGGCGGCGACGATTCGACGGTGCGGATCTGGCGGGTCGCCGACGGCGCCCAGGTGCGGACGCTGACCGGCGGGTCGGACCATGTCTATGCGGTGGCGTTCAGCCCGGACGGTCGCTGGCTGGCGAGCGGCGGCCGGGCGCGCGGTGCCTTCTGGACCGCCTGGCACCAATTGACCGGCCAGGGCCCCAAGGGGCCGGCGGTGCGGCTGTGGCGGGTGGCGGACGGGGCGCTCCAGGCGACGCTGGAGCATAGCGACGACGTCAATGCCCTCGCTTTCAGCCCGGACGGACGCCTGCTCGCCGCCGCCTCGGCCGACGGCTCCAACGCGCTCTGGCGGCTTAGCGCGCGATAGACAGCTCTTCATCCGACCATCTCGACCATCCGCCGCAGCGCTTCGAGCACGCGTTCGGGCTCGTCGCCGGCGATCATATGGTTGCTGTTCTCCGCCACCCAGAGTTCGCCGCGGGTGGAGAGAGCCGCGTGGCGCTCCTGGCCGGCGCGCCAGAAGGGCTCGAGCGCGGCGAACGGGCCCGGAAAGGGCTTGCCGTGGGTGAGGACGATGAGCGGCGTGTCGCCGAGACCGCCATAATCTTCGGGCGGGCGGCGGAGCGAGGCGATGTCGTCGGCGATCGCGGCGTGGAAGGACGGGCGGGCCGTCGCCGCGCTCATCGCGGCATCGTCGGCATCCTTGGGCCTGCCGCCGAACAGGGTGCCGAACAGGCGCAGCAGCCCGACCGTCGCCGCGCCGCGCAGCAAAGCGACGAACGGGCGCGCGCGCCTCAGGAAGCGCTGGTAATCGGGGTGGAAGGCGATGCTCTCCTCGATCGCGTCGACCATGACGAGGCCGGCCGTCTCCTCCGGGAAGCGCCGGGCGAAGGCGCGGATGACGAGCCCGCCATAACTGTGGGCGACCAGCACATAGGGTCCGGGCAGGCCGGCGCGCTCGAGCACCGCATGCAGGTCCCGGGCGCGCGCCTCGATGCTGCGCGGGCCGGACGCCGGCGGGCTCCATAGATAGCCCGGCCGGTCGTAGAGGCAGAAGCGGGCGAAATGGCGCGCCTCCTTCTGGATCGCCCGCCAGAGCAGGCTGGGCTCGCCAGCGCCCTGCTCGACGACGATGGTCGGCCCCGCCTCGCCCTCGCACGATAAGTGGAGCAGGCGGCCGGGAGCCACTTCCACCATCCGGCCGGGCGCCGGATATTTGCGGGCGAAGGCCCGGCCCGCTTGGCGCTCCCACCAAGCGCCCATGGCGAGCAGGATGAGAAGCACGCCCGCGACCCACAAAGCCCAATGCATCCGCCCGCTCCAAGAAAAATACACGTGCGTTTTTTATACAGATCTGTATCCTGGAGTCCATGGCGGATCGCGAAGGCGGGAAACGGGCGCGGACGCGCGAGGCTCTGATCGAGGCCGCGTCCGCCTTGGTCGGCGAAAAGGGGTTCGAGCGGACCGGCCTCGAGGAAGTGGCGCGGCGCGCGGGAATGAGCCGCGGGGCGATCTACGGCAATTTCCGCGACCGCGAGGCGCTCTTCCTCGCCGTCGCCGAGCGGCGCTGGCAGCCGGTGGCGCCGCCCTTCCGGCCGGGCGCGCCGCTCAGGGAGCAGATGCGGATCCTCGGCGAGGCCGTCGCCGCCGAGGCGCAGGCGCGGCGGGCGCGAGCGGTCGGCGCGCTCTCCTTCCAGCTTTATGCGCTGACCCACGAGGCGATGCGCGCGCGGCTCCGGACGGAGAATGGCCGGCTCTATGCCTGGGCGGCGGACAATCTGCTGCGCTTCGTCGACGAAGCCGATTTGCCGATGCCCGCCGGGCGCTTCGTCCGCGTGCTGCACGCGCTCACCGAAGGCCTGATCCTCACCCACGCGCTGACGCCGGAACTGATCACCCGGGAGGAGATCGTCGCCGCGTTCGAGGCGCTCGCTTAGGGCGTATCGACATTCGACCGACGCCCCTCTGTGTGGAGGAGCCTTCCCCTTTCCGTCACCCCCGCGAAAGCGGGGGTCCACCTTCTTTCTTCATGGGTGATTCAAGAAGATGGATTCCCGCTTTCGCGGGAATGACGGTGGAGATTGAATGTCGATCCGGCCTAATTCCCAACCCAGGCGGCGACTTCGCCGGCGAGCTGGTTGGCGGCCTGGTTGAGCGCCGGCGCGACCACGGCGGGCGTGGCGTCGGAAACGGCGACGCGCGCCTCGAAGCGGTTGGTGGCGACGCCGGTCGGCCCGCGCGCAATGGCGGCGTCGTAGACGATCACCACCTGCATCGCGGCTGGATCGAGCCCGAACTTGACCAGAGTTCCGGTCAGCCTGGTGCCGGGATCGTGGCTGAACTGGCTTGGATCGAGCACGACCCGGCCGGTCCGCGCCGCGATCGTCTCGCCGATCAGCCGGGCGAACAAGGCGCCCGGCTGCTCCACCCAGGCGGCGTTTTCGAGATACTGGATGCTGGTATCGCTGACATAGACCGGGATTCGGGTCGTGCGCAGCGCCTGCGGCACCGCGGGCACGGCGACGGTGATCGCCTCGCCCTGGCCGGCGCTGCGCGGCGTCGCCACCGGCCGCATCTCCGCCGAGGTCAAGGTGAGCAGCTGATCGGGCACCGAGGCGCCGCCGAAGCAGGCGGAGAGCGCGAGGAGCGAGGCGGCCGCGGCGGCAGTTTTGAGGCGCATCGTCAATTCCTTCTTCCCGGCCGGTAATTGGGCAGGCGCTGGCCGCCGATCACGCCGCCGACGCCCTGCTGGTTGAGCCGGTCGGTGATCTCGCGCAGGGATTCGGAGCTCGCCCGCAGATCGCGCATGAGCTGGCCGACCTCGGGCAGGGTCTGGTTGGAGAAGGCCTGGAGGCCCGGTCGCGCGTCGCCGATCGCCGCCTCGAGCTGGGCGAGGCTGCCCTGGGCCGAGCGCATGGTCGAGCGCAGATCGGCGATCAGCGGCCGGCCGTCGCGGTCGATCAATTGGGTGGTCGAGCTGGCGAGCTGGCCGATCCGGTCGGCCGCCTCGCCCGCCTGGCGGATCGCGACCCGCGCCTCGGCCAGCGCCGCGGCGATTTCGGGCGAGCGTTCGGCGAGCGACCGGCTGATCTGCTGGAGATTGTCGAGGATGCCGGCGATCGATTCCTGGTTGCGGTCGGAAAGCAGCTCCGTCAGCCGCTCGGTCAGGGTCGAGACCCGCTCGAGCAATTCGGGCGCGGTGTTGAGCAGGCTGGTCAGCGCCCCCGGACGGGTGGGGATGATCGGCACGCCATAAGGGCATTCGGACTGCGCATTCTGCTCGGGGCAGCGTATCTCGCGGCGCGGGCGCGGCGATTGTCCGGGCCTGGGCGCGGGCGGCGGATCGATCTGGATCTGGGAAACGCCGGTGAAGCCGACGCCGCGGATGGTCGCGGTCGAGCCTTCGAGCACCGGCGTGTCGCCGTTGACGTTGATCCGGACGCGGATGAATTGCGGGCTGTCCGGGACCAGGTTGATCGATTCGATCTGGCCGACCGGCACGCCCGAGAAGGTCACCGACGTGCCCTTGGCGAGGCCCTCGACCGACTGCTGGAAGAAGATGTCATATTTCTTCTCGCCGGCGCCCGACACCTGGCTCAGCCAGATCACGAACAGGACGAGCGCGCCGAGCAGCCCCAGGGTGATGGAGCCGACGAGGACCTGGTTCGAACGGGTTTCCATCAGGCAACGGCCCCCTCAATCTCGCTATGCGCGGCGCGGCGCCCGCGCGGCCCATTGAAATAGGCCTGAATCCACTCATGGTCCAAAGCCAATAATTCCTCGATCGTTCCGACCGCCACCACCTTGTGGTCGGCGAGCACCGCGACCCGGTCGCAGATCGCGTAGAGCGTGTCGAGGTCGTGGGTGATCAGGAAGACGGTAAGGCCGAGCGCGTCGCGCAGCTCGAGGATGAGCTGGTCGAAGGCGGCGGCGCCGATCGGGTCGAGCCCGGCGGTCGGCTCGTCGAGGAACAAGAGCTCGGGGTCGAGCGCCAGCGCGCGGGCGATGCCGGCACGCTTGCGCATGCCGCCCGACAGCTCGGACGGATATTTGGCGCCCGCATCGACGGCGAGGCCCGCCATCGAGATTTTGTAGGCGGCGATCTCGTCCTGCAGCTCCTGGTCGATGCCGGCGTAGAATTCGCGGATCGGGACCTGGACGTTCTCGGCGACGGTGAGCGTCGAGAACAGGGCGCCGCCCTGGAACAGCACGCCCCAGCGCCGGCGGACGTGCTTGGCCTCCTCCTCGTCGCGGCCGATCATCGATTCGCCGAACACCGTGATCTCGCCTTCGTCGGGATGCTGGAGGCCGATGATCGAGCGCATCAGCACGGACTTGCCCGTGCCCGAGCCGCCGACCACGCCGAAAATCTCGCCGCGGCGGACCTCGAAATCGAGCCCGTCATGGACGATCTGCTCGCCGAAGCTGTTCTTGAGGCCCGAGACCTCGACGATGGGGGTGGCGCCCTCGGCCATCAGAGCCAGCCGATCTCGGTGAAGAAGACGGCGAAGAAGGCGTCGAGCACGACGACCAGGAAGATGCCCTGGACCACGGCGGTGGTGGTGCGCTGGCCAACCTCCTCGGCATTGCCCTTGACCTGCAGGCCCTGATAGCAGCCCGCCATGGCGATGATCATGCCGAACACCGGCGCCTTGATCAGCGCCTGGTAGAGGTCGGTCATCGGCACGACCTCGTTGATGCGCTGGATGAAGGTGACCGGCGGAATGTCCAGCGACAGCCAGCAGAAGATGCCGCCGCCGACCATCGCCATCAGCGCGGCGTAGAAGCCGAGCAACGGCATCATCAGCACCGTCGCCAGCACGCGCGGGAAGACCAGGGCCTCCATCGGCGACACGCCGATCGTGCGCATCGCGTCGATTTCCTCGTTCAATTTCATCGAGCCCAATTGCGCGGCGAAGGCCGAGCCCGAGCGGCCGGCGACCATGATCGCGGTCATCAGCACGCCAAGTTCCTTGATCGCGGAGCGGCCGACCAGGTTGATCGTATAGACCTCGGCGCCGAACTGGCGCAGCTGGACCGCGCCCTGCTGGGCGATGACGATGCCGACCAGGAAGCACATCAGCCCGACGATGAAGAGCGCGTGGATCCCGACCACCTCGAACTGCTGGACGACCGCATTGAGGCGGAAGCGGCGCGGGTGGCGGAAGATGTGGCCGGCCGAAATGAGCAAAGCGCCGAAGAAGCCGAGCATGCCGACCATCGTCGACAAAATGACCTGCGTCGAGGCGCCGACCTGGCCGACGACGCGGACGAAGGGGGATTCATATTCGCGCTTGAGCTTGACCGGCTGGTCGGCGGCGGTGACATGGTCGATGAGCAATTGCTGCTCGCGGGTGGCGCCGACGATCCTGGCGCCGCGGTCGCGCTCGAGCTTGTGGACCAGCCAGGCGCCGACCGTGTCCATCCGCTCGACGCCGGAAAGATCGACGACGATGTCGTCGTAATCGATCTCCTTGAGCTGCTCGGAAAGCTTGCGGACCCGCAAAATCGTCAGATTCCCCGTGAACCGCAGGACACAGCTGCCGTCTTCGACGTTGGGGGTTAATTCGGTGACGCTCATGCCGGCGAAACCCTGCTTCAATTCCCGGCGGGCGGCAAGGAGTTAGGATGGACAGCTGCCGTCATTCCATGCTTGCGAGGGCCGGATGACGGCCACCCTCGCCATTTACGACATGGACCGGACGGTGACGCGCGGGCCGACCTTCGGCCCCTTCCTGTGGCACGCTCTGTGGCGGTTGGCGCCGTGGCGGGCCTTGCTCGCCCCGCTGACATTGCTCGCGACCCTGGCTTATTCGCTGAAGCTGATCGACCGCGGCCGGCTCAAGGAGATCAGCTACCGGCTGCTCGTCGGGCCGGCCTCGCCCGAGCGGCTCGAGCCGGTCGTGCAGAGCTTCGCCGACAAGCAGTGCCGGACCAACATCCTGGCCGGCGCGCGCGAGCGGATCGCGCAGGACAAGGCGGCGGGCCGCCGGCTGGTGCTGGCGACCGCCTCCTACCGGCTCTACGCCGCCGCCATCGCGCAGCGGCTCGGCTTCGACGACGTCATCGCCACCGACACCCAGATCGACGCCCAGGGGCGGACGATCGCCAAGATCGATGGCCGCAATTGCTATGGCCTTGGCAAGCTCGACATGATCGAGGCCTGGCTGCAGAAGCAGGGCCTCGACCGCGACGCCGTCCACATCCGCTTCTATTCCGACCACGTCTCCGACAGCCACGTCCACCGCTGGGCCGACGAAGCCTTCGCCACCAACGCCCACGCCAGGCTGATCAAGGTCGCCAAGGACGAGGGCTGGGAAGTGCTCGACTGGCGGGCGCGGCGGCGGGCCTGAGCGGAAAAGCCCTCTCCCATTGGGGGAGAGGGTTGGGTGAGGGCCTTTCTTCGACGATGAATTCCCTCACCTTCCCACCGCTTCGCGGCGGGCCCTCCCTCTCCCCAAATGGGAGAGGGGTAAGAGAGCTACACCGCGCCCAAGGCCTGGTCGAAATCGGCGATCAGATCGTCCGCATCCTCGACCCCGATCGAGATTCGAACGAGATTGTCGGTGATGCCGAGCGCCTGCTTGCGCTCGGGCGGCACCGACAAATGGGTCATCGCCGCCGGCGCGCTCGCCAGGGTCTCGGTGCCGCCGAGGCTGACCGCGAGATGGGCGATCTTCAGGCTGTCGAGGAAGGCGAAGGCCTCGGTCTCGCCGCCCTTCAGATAGAGCGAGAAGGTCGAGCCGGCGCCGGTGCAGTGGCGGCGGTAGATGTCGGCCTGGCGGGCGTCGCCGCCTTCCTCGAGGAAGCCGAGATAGCCGACGCTCTCGACCTTGGCATGATCGCGCAGGAAGCGGCAGACCTTGTCGGCATTCTCGCCGGCCCGGGTCATCCTGAGTTCCAGCGTCTCGAGGCTCCTGAGCAGCATCCAGGCGGTGTTGGGGTCGGTGATCGTGCCGATCGTGTTGCGGAGCATGCGGATCTGGTTGATCAGCTCCTTCGAGCCGGTGATCCCGCCCGCGACCAGATCCGAATGGCCGCCCGCATATTTGGTCAGCGAATAGACCGAAAGGTCGGCGCCGTGGCGGATCGGATGGTGCCAGAGCGGGCCGAGGAAGGTGTTGTCGATCGCGATGGGCGGGCGCTCGCCCGACGCGAAGGCGGCGTCGCAGACCTTGCGCACCGCCTGGACGTCGACCAAAGCGTTGGTCGGATTGGCGGGGCTTTCGAGATAGACGAGCGGGACTCGGCCCATGGCCTTGGCGCGCTCGACGACGTCGGCGATCTCGTCCTCGGTCGCGCCGGCGGGGAAATCGAGCCATTTGACGCCGAAGCGGCCGAGGATTCGGCCGATCAGGGTCTCGGTCGCCGCATAAAGCGGCCCCGAATGGACGACGACGTCGCCGGGCTGGACGAAGGCGAGCAGGAGGGTGGCGATCGCCGACATGCCGCTGGAGAAGCTCAATGCATCCTCGGCATCTTCCCACAGGCCGAGCCGGTCCTCGAGGATTTCCTGATTGGGGCCGTTGAAGCGCGAATAGACCAGGCCCTCGGCGCCGCCCGGCCTTTTGCCGGTGACCCCCTCGAAATGGCGTTTGCCGGCGGCGGCATTCTCGAAGACGAAGGTCGAGGTGAGGAAGATCGGCGGCTTCAATGAGCCCTCGGACAAAGCCGGGTCGAAGCCGTGGCCCATCATCAGCGTCGAGGGCTTCAGCCGGCGCCCGCCGAGCTCCAGCACCGAGGGCTTCGGACGACGACGAGGGGTCGCCCCGCTAAGGTCGGATTCGTCTGACATTCATAGTCTCCTTGCACCCACTTGCTCATCGCTGAGTAGGGACCGAGCCGAGTCGCGGAGAGACCGGCTCACCGGCCGTTCGCAAAGGAGCGGCCCGGGGGTGAGGTCTGTTGCCCACCGGCTCCCTAGCCGATTCTCCGCCTCTCTCGCTAGGCCTATTCCGGCAAAGCGATCAGCGAGATCTGGCGGCCGTAGCTTGGCTCGCTTTTATGGGTGGCGCGGCGGTAGGAGTAGAAGCGCTCGGCATCCGCATAGGTGTCGAGGCCGAGCGCCTCGGCGCGGGTGACGCCCGCTTCCGCGAGCCGGGCGAGGACATAGGCTTCGATGTCGAACTGGTGATGGCCCGCGCGGCCCGGCGTGAAGAAGCGCTCGTTGGCGGGATCGGCCTCGGCGAAGCGGCGCAGGAAAGCCTCGTCGACCTCGTAGCTCTTGCGGGCGATGACCGGGCCGATCGCGGCGGCGATCCGCTCGCGCCGGGCGCCGCGCGCCGCCATCGCCGCGACCACCGATTCGATCACGCCGGAAAAGGCGCCCTTCCAGCCGGCATGGGCGGCGCCGATCACGCCGGCCTCGCGGTCGGCGAGCAGGACCGGCGTGCAATCGGCGGTGAGGATGCCGAGGACGAGGCCGGGCCGGTCGGTGACGATCGCGTCGGCTTTGGGCCGGGCATCGTCGGGCCAGGGCGCGGCGGCATAGAGCGCGCCCGGCGAATGGACCTGGTGGACCGTGACCAAAGCCGCGCCCGGCGCCACGGCGGCGGCGGCGCGCCGGCGATTTTCGTGGATCGCGTCGCGGTCGTCGTCCGAGCCAAGGCCGACATTGAGGCCGGCATAAGCGCCCGTCGAGACGCCGCCCCTGCGGCCGAGAAAACCGTGCGGGAGGCCGGCCAGGCTGGCGGCGCGGATGATTTCGACGCCGCTCATCGGAGGTCGAGCCGCATCACGGGATCGCTGTAGGTCCGCGTGCCGAGCAGGAACGGCGCCGCGCCGGCCGCGACGAAGCCGTGGCGCCGGTAGAAGGCGGCCGCGCGGTCGCCATGCTCCCAGACGCTGAGGAACAGGGCCGGCGCGCCCGCGGCCCGCGCGGCCTCGATCACCCAGAGCATCAGCGCCGCCGCGACGCCCGTGCCCTGCCAGGGCGCGAGCACGTAGAATTGCTTGATCTCCAGCGTCCCCGCCGGATGATCGACCGGCAGCGTCATCGGCGCCAGCTTGACGTAGGCGATGATGCCGCCCTCCGCCTTGGCGAGCCGGATCCGGATCGCGGGATCGCCGAGCTCGGCGGGCAGGCCGTCCGGGCCGAACTTGCGATCGAGATGAAGCGCCATGTCGCCGGGATCGAAATAGGCGCCGAAGGTCTCGGCGAACACGCGCCGCCCGGTCGCCGCGAACGCCGGGCCGTCCGCGCGGACGGCATCGCGGTAGACGATGCTCACAGCTCGAGCCGCATGATGATATCCTCGTCGGCGTGGCTGCCGACCATGAAGGCGTAGGTGCCGACCGCTTCGAAGCCGTAGCGCGCGTAGAACGCCCTGGCGCGGCGATTGTCGGTGAAGACCGAGAGGAAAAGCTGCGCCGCGCCGCGCCGCCGCGCCTCGTCGATCACCCAGGCCATCAAGGCGGGGGCGACGCCGCCGCCCTGCCAGGGCCCCAGCACATAGAGCTGGCGCAGCTCCGCGGTCGGGCCCTCGACCTCGAATGGGAGCGAAGGCGGGCCGAGCTTGGCGAAGCCCACCGCCTGGCCGTCCGCTTCGGCGATGCGGACCGAAAAGCGCGGGTCTTCGAGCTCGCCGCGCCAATTGCCTTCGCTGTGATTGACCAGGAAGGCGGCGAGATTTTCGGGCGTGTAGAGATGGCCGAACGTCTCGGTAAAGCTCTCCGGCCCGAGCCGCGCCATCAATGCAGCGTCGGCGGCGGTGGCGTCGCGATAGGCGATGGCGCTCATCGGAAGCCCGCCGGTTCGGGCCAAAATGGGGCGCTGAGCGCCATGACCTTGAACAGCCGCCCCATGCGCTCGGGCGAAGAGAGGCGGTCGCGCGCCTGCGCGATCTCCTCCGTCCGATCCGGCGCCGCCTTGGCGAGCGCGGCGGCGCGCAAAGGGAGGCCCATCGCATCGAGCCAGTCGCCCTGCGCGACCGGGCCCGAGACGCGGACGCCCTGCGCCGCCGCGGCGAGCGCCGAGAAATCGACATGGGCGCTGAGGTCGCGCTCGCCCGGCGCCTCGAACGGATCGGCATAGGCATGGCGCGAGACGGATTGGAGCGTGTCGCCGCGGCCGGGCCGGTCATGGCCGTAATCGACGATCAAGGCGGCGCCCCCCTGCCGCGCGAGACGATGGGAAAGATCGCCGACGATGGCGAGCGACAGGGGCGAACGCTCGCTCGCCACCTCGCCGAGCGGGACGAACCTGCCTTCGCGCCAGTCGACGGTTCGAATCCGTCCCGGGGATACACCTTGCTCGACCGGCAGCGCGTCGAAGAATTCGTTGGCGACGACGAGGAGCGGACCCTCGGTCGGCAGGGTCGAAAGATCGTCGTGCCAAACCGCGCCCGGCAGCCGCTCTGCCTGGGCGCCGCGCAGGGCCGGGCTGGTCTCGACCAGATGCACCGAAGGCTCGAGACCCGCCCCGCGCATCGCCCGCAGCGCGTCCGCCGCCAGCGTGCCGCGGCCCGGCCCGAGCTCGACATAGAGCGCGCCCTCGGGCCGCCCCGCGCGCCGCCACAGATCGGCCAGCCAGACGCCCGCCAGTTCGCCGAACATCTGGCTGATTTCGGGCGCGGTGACGAAATCGCCCGCCGCGCCCAACGGATCGCGGGTCGCATAATAATGCGCGTTCGCTTCCGCCATATAGTCGGCGACCGATATGGGTCCCTCCTCGGCGATGCGGCGCCTCAGCCTGCGCTCAAGCGGGCTGCTCATCGGCCGGCACCGGCTGGACCCGGCCCTCGCGCTTGTTGGCGGTCAGCACCAGATAGAGCCCGCCGGCGATCATCGGCACCGACAGCCACTGGCCCATATGGAGGCCGGTGGTCTGGGCGAAGCCGACGAGATGGGCGTCGGGCGCGCGGATGAATTCGAGGCCGAAGCGGATCAGGCCGTAGACCAGGATGAAGGCGCCGACGAGCTTGCCCGGCTGGTAGCGGGCGCGGGTCTTCCAGAACATGAACCAGAGCAGGATCATCAGGAACAGGCCCTCGAGCAACGCCTCGTAGAGCTGGCTCGGGTGGCGCGGCGGCCCCAATATGGCGATGCCGTCGACCACTTCGGGGAAGCGCACGGCCCAGGGCACATTGGTCGGCGCGCCCCACAATTCGCCGTTCACGAAATTGGCGAGCCGGCCGAGGAACAGGCCCGGCGGGATGCAGCAGGCGACATAATCGTGCACGCGCAGCCAATCGAGCTTCCTGCGCCAGGCCAGGAAGAAGATGCCGAGGCTGACCCCGATCACGCCGCCATGGAAGGACATGCCGCCGTCCCACAGCCGCACGATCTCGATCGGATTGTGGAGATAATCGAGCGGCTTGTAGAACAGGACGTAGCCGAGCCGGCCGCCCAGGATGACGCCCAAAGTCGCATAGAAAGCGAGATCGTCGGCATGGCGGCGGGCCATGGGCGCGCCCGGCGCGCGGATCATCCGCAGCAGATACCACCAGCCGATGATGATGCCGAACAGGTAAGCGAGGCTGTACCATCTGAGCTGGAACCAGCCCCATTCGAACAGCACCGGGTGCAGGCCGAGCTCATTGTAGCTGATCGCCCCGCCCGCTGTTGCCATCGATGTCAGTAAAGCGTCGATCAAGACTTCCCCCTTCCGGTTCGCGCCTTCATAGAGGGGCGGGGATAAAAGGCAAAGCGGGAGAGAAATCGAGGCATGGCGAGCTTACTCGACCGCAAATTCGACGCGGTCCTGGCCGAGGAGATCGGCGCCGGCGGACGCTTCCGGATCGACCGCGACGCGGAAGGGCGCGCCATCGTCGGCAATTTCCCGGCGACGCTGCCCGCCCTGTTCCAGGCGTTCAGCGCGCTCCACGGCGCCACCGAGGCGGTGATCGCCGGGCCCGAGCGGCTGACCTTCGCCGCGCTCGACGCGCACTCCGACCGGCTGGCGCGGGTGCTGGCCGGAAGCTGGGGCGTCGCCAAGGGCGATCGAGTCGCGATCGCGATGCGCAATTGCCCGGCCTGGATCCTCGCCTACATGGCAGTGCTGAAGGCCGGCGGGATCGCGACCCTGATCAACGGCTGGTGGCAGGCCGACGAGATGCGCCACGCGCTCGACCTTTCGGCGCCAGAGCTGGTCGTCGCCGACGAGACCAGGGCGAAATTGCTCAAGGCGGGCGGCTGCGCCATCCCGACCGTCGCGCTGCCGGTCGCCGAGCCGCTCGACGGGGCGCTGGCGCCGCTGCTGGCGCGCACGGACGAGGCCGATTTGCCCGAAATCGCGCCGGAGGACGACGCCACCATATTGTTCACCTCGGGCTCGACCGGCTTCGCCAAGGGCGCGGTCTCGACCCATCGCGCCGTCACCACCGGCACTTATGCCTATGCGCTCGGGCTTGCCGTGCTGCTCGGCATCAAGGAGCGCGACAACGATCCGCCGCCCAATCCGCCCCGCACCCTGGTCAACGTGCCCTTGTTCCACGTCACCGGGGAGGTGCCGGTGCTGCTGAACAGCTTCGTCATCGGCCGGACCATGGTGCTGATGCCCAAATGGGATGCGGGCGAGGCGCTGAGGCTGATCGAGAAGGAGACGATCACCTATTTCGTCGGCGTGCCGACGATGAGCCTCGAACTGATGCAGCATCCCGACCGCGGCCGCTACGATCTCTCCTCGCTGACCGACATCGCGGCGGGCGGCGCGCCGCGGCCGGTCGCCCATGTCGCCCGGCTCGAGGACAGCTTCCGCGGCGCCCAGCCGGCTTTGGGCTACGGGCTGACCGAGACCAATGCGGCCGGCTGCGGCAATTTCTGGTCCAATTATCACGACAAGCCGGCCTCGACCGGCCGCGCCCAGGCGCCGATCGTCGAGCTTGCCATATTGGGCGAAGGCGATCGCCACCTGCCGGCCGGCGAACGCGGCGAGGTGGCGATCCGCTCGGCCTCCAACATCCGCGGCTATTGGCGCGACGAGGTCTCCACCAAGGCGGCGTTCACGGCGGATGGATATCTGAAGAGCGGCGACATCGGCTATCTCGACGAGGACGGCTATCTGTTCATCGTCGACCGCAAGAAGGACATCATCATCCGCGGCGGCGAGAATATCGCCGCGCAGGAGGTGGAGGCGGCGATCTACGCCCATCCCGCCGTGTCCGAGGCGGCCGTGTTCGGCATCGCCGACGACCGGCTGGGCGAAATCCCCGTGGCCCTGGTCTATTGCGAGAAGGACGCGCCGGACGCGGAGGGCCTGCGGGCCTTCCTCGCCGGCCGGCTCGCCCCCTTCAAGCTGCCGGCGCAGATCCGCTTCTCCGACCAGCCTTTGCCCAAGCTCGGCACCGGCAAGATCGACAAGGTCTCGCTGCGCGCGCAATATCGCGACCAGGCCGCGGGGCCCGCCTGAACGGACCCCACAAAAGCGCGACGCAACCCCAGGGCCGCTTCGCTCATTGTGACGGCGAGGAGGAAGAGATGAAGACCCTCACCGCCGCTGCCGCGCTCGGATTCGCTCTGGCCCTCTCCGGCTGCGGCGACACCACGCCGCCCAACGCCCAGGCGCCCGCGATCAGGATCGCCAATCCCGGCAGCGACCGGCTCAAGGCGCTGTCGCCGCTCAACCAGCGGATCGGCCTGAGGCGGGCGATCCGCGGCGCCCGCGAGACCTGCAGCCGGGTCGTCGGCCTGGCCTATCAGCAGGAGCATCGCGATCTCGCAATGTGGGTGGCGCTTTGCGCCGGGGGCCGCAATTGGGCGGTGTTCATCGCCCCCGACGAGGGAGTCCAGGTCCGCGACTGCAGGCAGGCCGCCCAGCTCGGCCTGCCGGCCTGCCGCCCCGTTGCCCCGCTCCCGCCCGACCCGATGGCGCCCGAAGGCACCGAGGTCAGCGCCAAC
Source organism: Sphingomonadales bacterium (assembly GCA_034668505.1). GTDB lineage: Bacteria > Pseudomonadota > Alphaproteobacteria > Sphingomonadales > Sphingomonadaceae > Allosphingosinicella. The sequence goes on along the minus strand of JAXDPD010000043.1, from coordinate 100,522 downwards.
GAGCTCGAGGCGGCGAACCGGAATTTGACCAACGCGCAATAAGCGCGCGCCGGTTCAGCGGGCCGGAAGCTCGTCCCGCTCGGCACTCGCCGGAAACAGCCTGAAATCGCGCGACACGGTCGCGCCCGCGACCGTCGTGACCCTGCGGCTGGAGGCGGCGTAGCTGCGTTTCGAGACCCGGATCCTGACGGTGCCGGCGCGATTGACGGTCAGGCGATAATGTCCCCGATCGTCGGTTGCGGTCCTGAGGTCGCTGCCCTCGATCGCCACGTTCGCGCCGGCCAGCGGGCGGCCGCCCGCATCGGTCACCCGGCCGGCGACCGCGCCGGCCTGGGCGGCGACCGCCGAGGGCGCGACCAATGCCCGGAGCGGGAGCAATCTCCTCAGCAATTCTCATATTTCCAGTTGCGGCGCTTGCCTTCGGCGAGCCATTCGATCGTCTGGGCGAGGCGCTTGGCGCGAGTCTCGTCGCGCTTGGCCTCGGTCACCCATTCGACATATTCGCGCTGGCAGGAGGGCGTGAAACCCTCCCAGGTCGCCGCGGCCGCGGGCGCCGCGTCGATCGCGGCGCGCAAATCCTGCGGCACCGCGAAGGGCGCCTTCACGGTCTTGTTGCGGACCGGCTTCACGCCCTCGTCGATCAGCGCCATCGCTTTCTTCGTGAGGTCGATCAGCGTCGCGCGCGACGGCAGATCGTCGGGCGAGGTCAGCCGCCCGAACTGGCCCATCGCGCTCGCCTGTCCCGGATCCGCTTCGAGCACCTGGCTGCCGCTCCAGAAGCCGAAGGCCGCGTGCGCCTTGAAGGCGGCGAAGCCGGCGAGGATCTTGCCCTTGTACATGAACGAGGGCGAGCTCCACTTCAGCGTCTCCTCGCAATCGGGGCAGGCGGCGTGGACGATGCCGCGCAGGTGGCGAAGGATCGGCTGGGCGAACGCTGCCTGGCGGTCGATATAGGCGTCGATCCTCGGGTCCGTCTTCATCGCATCCTCCCCTGGTCCTGCCGCGGGAGGATGACTCCAATTGCAGCGCGGCTCAAGCCGCCGCGGCAACCCGCGCCCGCGCCGCGCGCAGGCCCTCGACGCTGAAGATGGCGAGCGCGATCCAGATCGCGCCGAAGCACAAGGCATGGGCGCGGGTGAAAGGCTCGCCGAACGCGAGCACCGCGAGCAGGAATTGCAGCGACGGCGCGACATATTGGAGGAAGCCGAGCGTCGAATAAGGCAGCCGCTTGGCCGCCGCGGTGAACAGCAGCAACGGGATCGCCGTCACCGCGCCGCCCAGGATCAGCAGCGCGTCGGTGCCGGTCCCGAGCGCGCCGAAGCCCGCATTGCCCTGCGCCTGCAGATAGATCACCCAGGCCAGCGAGACCGGCGCGAGGATCGCGGTCTCGATCCACAGGCCCTCGAGCGCGTCGACGGGCGCGACCTTCCTCAGGAAGCCGTAGGTGGCGAAGCTCGCCGCCAAGGTGAGGCTGATCCACAGGCCCGAGCCGGCGCCCGCCGCCAGCACCGCGACCCCGGCGGCGGCGAGCAGGCAGGCGAAGATTTGCGGCCGGGTCAGCCGCTCCTTGAGGAGCAGGACGCCGAGCAGAACGTTGACCAGAGGATTGAGATAATAGCCAAGGCTGCCCTCGAGGACATGGCCGCTGACGATCGCATAGATATAGACCAGCCAGTTCACCGCGATCAGCAGGGCGGTGACGATGAGCGTGATCAGCACCTTCGGCGTGGCGAGCGCGGCGCGGATCGCCGGCCAGCGCTGCCACAGGGTCGCGAGCACGCCCAGGAAGATCAGCGACCAGAGGATGCGATGGGCGACGATTTCCGTCGGCGCGACGCCGGCGAGCGGCTTGAAATAGAGCGGCATCACGCCCCAGATCGCGTAGGCGCCGAGGCCGAGCATGATCCCGGCGCGCTTGCTGTCGGTCCCGTGGGGCATGGCGGCGCGGTAGAGAAGCCAATGCGCCGCTTCAAGCGCGGCGGTTGTGGTCGCGGCCCGGCAAGGCTATTTCGCATGACGGCCAGGAGGAAATCGCCATGTCCCGCTTGAAGCTGCTCGTCGCCGCGGCCGCCGCCGCCACAGCGCTGGCCGGCTGCGGCAGGCCGACCGAGAACGAGGCCGCGGCGAACCGCAACGCCGTCGCCGAGAGCAAAGCCGAGAACGGCCAGCTCACCGTCCGCGCCCAGGGCGTCGACCTCAAGATCGACCTGCCCCCGCCGCTGCGCCGCATGGCCCGCGACAGGGAAGGCGCCTTCCTCTATCCCGGCGCCGTCGCCGGCAGCGGCGACCGGGGCGATCGCTTCCACAGCGACGACGCGCCCGACAGGGTGGCGCGCTGGTACCAAGATCCGGCGCGGCGCCCGCGCTTCGCGGTCACCACCGTCGAGCGCCAGGGCCCGGCCTATGTTCTCACCGGCACCGTCCGGGGCGGCGACGGGCTCCGCATCCGGCTGAGGCCGGGCGCGGGCGGGGGCGGAACCGACGGACAAATCACGGTCGCCGCCACCGAGTGATGGCCGAGCCGCTCGCCGACTCCAAGGAGGTCCGCGCCCATCTCGTCGCGGCGGCGCAGGCCGGGACCGCGCTCAGCTATGGCGCCTTGCTCGAGCATCTCGGCTATCGCTTCTCGCGGCCGAAGATGCGCCAGCTCTGCGCGATGCTCGGCGAGATCGACCGCGAGGCCGAGGCGCGCGGGGAGCCCGAGCTCGCCGTCCTGGTGGTGCGGGCGAGCGACGGCATTCCGGGCCAGGGCTGGTGGGTGGCCGGCGGCGGCTCGGGGCGCGGCTATGACGGGCCCTGGGAGGGGCCCGAAGCGGCGCGCTTCATCGCCGGCGTGCAGGCGCAGACCTTTGCCTTCTGGCAGTCCCCTTCCGGGACAGTCGCTCGGGAAGGGTGCCGTTAACCATATTCGCTCACCCATTGGTCGGCGGATTGCGGCATAGGGGCGGCGAAGAGGATTTCGCCATGTCCCGCCGCGCCGGCCTTCTCCTTCGCAGCCTCGGCCTTGCCGGCCTGCTCGCGCTCGCCGCCTGCGGCGGCGCCGGCGGCGGCAACAACCTTTCCGCGATCGACAACGAGCTAGCCGTCAACAGCGTCGATCCGGCGCTGACCAGCGCGCTCGAGGACCAGATCGCGGTCGACAACAACCTCAACCAGCAGGCCCATCCCAACAGCGCCCGCCCGCCCGAGACTCCGGTCCAGGCGCAATATCCGGCCGACGCGCGGCCCGGCGAAAGCGGCGGCGCCCGCGCCCGGAGCGCCACAGGCGGCGGCCCCGCTGCGCCGCCATCGGCCGCGTCCTGCGGCGGCGCCTTCGATTACGGCGCGCAATGGGCAGGCCGGATGCCGGCCGAATTTCCGTCCTATCCCGGCGGCCGAGTCACCGAGGCCGCCGGCAACGACCATGGCGATTGCCGCATGCGCGTCGTCAGCTTCACCACCGGCGACCCGCCCGGCCGGGTGCTCGAACGCTATCGCTCGCTGGCCGCGCGCGCCGGCTATTCGGCCGAGCAGCAGCAGCGCGGCGGCGACCAGGTGCTGGGCGGGACCAAAGGCGAGAGCGCTTATTATCTGATCGTGACCCCGGCCGGCGCCGGCGCCGACGTCGCGCTCATCGTCAATAACGGACGCTAACCCCGTAGCCGTCACCCCGGCGCAGGCCGGGGCCCCAGGACGAGAAGTCACGGCCGTCTCCACGAGGTCGCGGCCTTCGCCGGGATGACGCTGGCATCCCACCCGCCGCATCGCTACATCGCGGGCCATGCCCAATCTCCTCCTCGTCATGCTGGGCGGCGCGATCGGCGCCGGGCTGCGGCATCTGGCCGGCGGCGTCGCGCTGGGCCGGCTCGGCCCGGGCTTCCCGTGGGGGACGCTGTTCGTCAACCTCGCCGGCGGCCTGCTGATCGGCCTGCTGACCGGCTGGTTCGTGCGCGCCGGCGGCAACGAAGCGATGCGCCTGTTCCTTGGCGTCGGCCTTCTCGGCGGCTTCACCACCTTCTCGGCGTTCAGCCTCGAGACCTTCCTGATGATCGAGCGCGGCGAGACCGGCATCGCCGCCGCTTATGTGGGAATTTCGGTCGTCGGCTCGGTGGCTTTGCTGTTCGCCGGCCTGTGGCTGATGCGGGCGGCGCCGGCATGAGCGCCGACGTCCGCAGCTTCGCGGTGAGCGCGGAGGATGACGGCATCAGGCTCGACCGCTGGTTCCGGCGCAACCTGCCCGAAATCAGCTTCGGCCAGGTGTCGCGCTGGGCGCGGACCGGTCAGCTGCGCGTCGACGGCAAGCGCGCCGCGCCCGGCGACCGCATCCTCGCCGGCCAGTCGATTCGCGTGCCGCCGCAGGGCGAGGAGGAGGCGCCCCCCGCCCGCAAGCAGGCGCCGAAGCGCGAGGCGCTGAGCGCGGACGAGATCGAATTCGTCCGCTCGCTCGTCATCCACGAGGACAAAGCGGCGATCGTCGTCAACAAGCCGCCCGGCCTTGCCACCCAGGGCGGCACCAAGACCAAAGACCATCTCGACCGGCTGCTCGACGGCCTCGCCGATGGGGATGCCCCGCGGCCCAAATTGGTCCACCGGCTCGACAAGGATACGTCGGGCGCGCTGGTGGTGGCCCGTACGCCCCGCGCCGCCGCCTTCTTCTCGAAGAGCTTTTCCGGGCGGACGGCGCGCAAGGTCTATTGGGCCCTGGTCGTCGGCGTGCCTTCGATCGACGACGGCATGATCGAGCTGCCGCTCGCCAAGCAGCCGGGCTCCGGCGGCGAGAAGATGCACGTCGACGAGAAAGAGGGGCTGCCGGCGCGGACCCGCTACCGGGTCATCGAGCAGGCCGGGAACAGGACCGCCTGGGTCGAGCTCCAGCCCTTTACCGGCCGCACCCACCAATTGCGCGTCCACATGGAGGCGATCGGCCACCCGATCGTCGGCGACGGCAAATATGGCGGGCCCGACGCCTTCCTGACCGGATCGATCAGCCGCAAGCTCCATCTCCACGCGCGGCGCCTGCGCATCGATCATCCGGACGGCGGCCAGATCGACGCCACCGCCGAATTGCCCGACCATTTCGCGGCGAGCATGGCCTCATTGGGCTTCGACCTCGCGCTCGGCGAGCTGCCGCTCGACGAGGTCAAATATTCCGAGACGGCCGAGGGCAAGCGCAAGGCGATCTCGGCCGCCGCCAAGTCGCGCCGCAAGGACCGCAAGGGCGAGCGCCGCTCGCGGCGGCGGGCCTGATGCACCCCAATCGCGCCTTCGCCTGGGAGGACCGGGACGAGATGCCGGCCTTCGTCGCCGGCATCTCCTTCTGCACCGTCGCGGCCGAGGGACCGATGGTCGCTCATGCGCCGGTCGTCGTCGCGCCGCCGGACCGCATCCGCTTTCACATCGCGCGCGGCAATCGGGCCAAGCTCGACGGGCGGCGCGCCATCGTCTCCTGCCTCGGCGCGGACGCCTATGTCAGCCCGGACTGGTACGGCACGCCCGACCAGGTGCCGACCTGGAACTATCTCGCGGTCGAGGCGGAAGGCCCGCTGCGGCGCCTCGACGAGGCGGAGCTGGCCGCCCTGCTCGACGACCTGAGCGCCGCCCACGAGGCCCGGCTGGCGCCCAAGCCCTTATGGACCCGCGCCAAGATGAGCCCCGGCCGCTTCGCGGCGATGCTCAAGGCGATCACTGGCTACGAGCTCCTGATCGACGAGCTGCGCGGCACCATGAAGCTCGGCCAGCACAAGTCGGACGCCGAGCGCAAGGGCGCCGCCGACGGCCTGACGCCGTTCAACCCCACCCTCGCCGCCTTGATGCGGCCGGACCTGAAAGCCACGCCATGACCCCCGAACGAGACGAAGCCTATTGGCGCAACCGCTTCATCGTCATGAACCTGATCCGGATCGGCGCGACCGCGGTGGTGCTGTTCGGGATCATGCTGTGGCAGAGCGACGTGATCGTCCAAGGCGGCTCGATCATCGGCCTGCCCATCGCTCTGGCCGCGCTGGTGGCGAGCTTCTTCGCACCCAAATCCTACGCCCACCGCCACCGGACGCCGCCCGCCCCGTGAAGCGCTTCTACAAGGAAGCGGCGGCCGGCGAGGGCAATCGGATCCTGCTCGACGGGCGGCCGGTGCAGACGCCGGGGCGGGTGCCGCTGGCTTTGCCCAACGCGCGCGTCGCCGGCGCGGTCGCCGACGAATGGAACGCGCAGGGCGAGGATATCGACCCGCGCGCGATGCGGCTGACCGGCCTCGCCAACGCCGCCATCGACCGGATCGCGCCGGACCCCGCCGCCTTCGCCGCCGGCCTCGCCGCTTATGGCGAGAGCGACCTGCTTTGTTACCGCGCCGAAGGCCCGGCGCCGCTCGTCGCGCGCCAGGCGGCGATTTGGGACCCCATCCTCGCCTGGGCGCGGACGCGCTACGACGTCGCCTTCGAGATCGTCGCGGGCGTCATCCACAAGAAGCAGCCTGCCGAGACCGTCACGCGGCTCGCCGCCGCCGTCGCCACGCGGGACGCGTTCGCGCTCGCCGGCCTGTCGCCCCTGGTCACCGTCTCGGGCTCGCTGATCGTCGCGCTGGCGCTGGCCGAAGGCGCGATCGGCCTCGACGCCGCCTGGGCCGCCGCCGCGCTCGACGAGACCTGGCACGCCGAGACATGGGGCGAGGATGCGGAAGGGGCGGCGGCGCTCGCCGCCCGCCGCGCCGATTTCGCCGCCGCCGCGCGCTTCCTGAGCCTGCTCTAGGTCTCTTCGCGCGCCTCGGTGGTTGCCGCCGCCTGCGCCTCGATGGGCGGAGTCTTCAGGAACCAGGCGACGATGATCCCCGCCGCCGCCAGCATCAGCCCGTCGGCGATGAAGGCGTAGAGGAAGTGCGGCCAATCGTGATGATAATAGATCGGCTCGCCGAGATGGACGAAGCCCGAGCCGGCGATGCCGATGATCGCCGCGACCCGCGCCCGCGATCCGAAATCCGTCACCCGCCCGTCTATGCCGATCAAGGCGAGGCCGATGAGCAAAGCGATGGCGAAGTTGAACACGAAGCCCTTGAACAAGGTGCCCGTGTCCATGCCGCCGATCTGGCCGTTCGCAACATAGTGGATCGTGGCGATCGGGCCGGTGCCGTAGAGGGCGGTCTGGCGGGCCGACTTGCCGTCGATGGGAACGATGTAGGTGCCGGTCTCCGGCAGGTCCGCCTTCAGCGCCGCCTGGATGCGCACGGCGGGATCGTCCTGGACGCTCTTCGTGGCGAGGTTGTTGAGGCCGAGCGGCCCGAAGAAGACGAAGCCGATGACCATCATGGCGACGGCGGCGACGAGCGAGCCCCAGATGACGCGGATCATGCAATCCTCCCCCTGTTATGGAGACGAAGCTATCCTTTTCCGCTGGATGGGGACAGTTACTTTCGGCACGGAGTTGCGAACCGAAGGGCGGGGCAGCCGAAAGTAACTGTCCCCGCTCTGTCCCTCGTTCAGCCGATCAACTCGCGGACGAAATCGTGGAGGAAGACGCGCCGCGTCGCCTTGAGCCGCTCGGCCTTGAGGATGTTGTGGACGAGCTCGCGGCATTTTTCGGCGTCGTTGTTGATCAGGACATAATCATATTCCGCCCAATGGCTGATCTCGGCGGCGGCGCGGTCCATGCGGCGCTTGATGACCTCGTCCGAATCGGTGCCACGATTCCTGAGGCGCCGCTCCAGCTCCGCCATCGACGGCGGCAGGATGAAGACTCGAACGATGTCGGGATCGACCTGCTTCAGTTGCTGGGTGCCCTGCCAGTCGATGTCGAGGAGGACGTCGCGGCCGCCCTCGATCACCTTCATCACCTCGCGCTTCAGCGTGCCGTAGCGATGGCCGAAGACGTGCGCCCATTCGAGGAAGTCGCCGGCCGCGACCATCTCGTCGAACCTGGCGTCGGTGACGAAATGATAATCCTCGCCGTCGGTCTCGCCGGGGCGGATCGGGCGGGTGGTGGCGGAAACCGACATGGCGACGCCGTCGTCCGACGCCATCAGCATCCGCGCGATGGTCGACTTGCCCGCGCCCGAGGGGCTCGACAGCACGAACAGAAGGCCCCGACGCTGGATTGCGCTTGCGATTTCCATGGGGGCTAGTGGCGGAGGGTGCATGGACCCGTCAAGGGCAGACAGGACTCAAATATTCGCTAATGTCGCGCGCCATGGGGCGGATGGTGGCGTTGCTCAGGGCGGTGAATGTCGGAGGCAGGAAACTGCCCATGGTGGAGCTGCGCGCGCTCTGTGCCGAGCTCGGCTGGCGGGACGTCGCCACCTACATTCAGAGCGGCAACGTCGTCTTCACCGCGCCGGGCAAACCGGCTGCGCTCGAGAAAATCCTCGAGGACGCCATCGCCGAAAGGTTCGCGTTCGATGTGCCGGTGATCATCCGTACCGCCGCGCAATGGGCGCATTATCCGGCCGCCAACCCGTTCCCCGAGGCCGCGCGGGACGAGCCCAACCGGCTGATGCTGCTGCTGTCCAGGAGCCCGCCCGCCGCGGGCGCCGAGGGCGTCATCCAGGCGCGCGCCGTGGCGGGCGAGCGGGTGAAGCGCGCCGGCGACGCGCTCTGGTTCCATTATCCCGAAGGCGCGGGAACGTCGAAGCTGACGCCTTCAATGATCGACCGCGCCGTCGGCTCGCCCGCCACGGCCCGCAATTTCAACACGGTGCTGAAGCTCCAGGAGATGCTCGGATGAGGGGTGCGGCTCTGCTCGCGCTGGCCGTCATGCACGTCGCCGGCGCGGCCGGTGCCGCACCGGGGCCGACCTATACCCGCGCGTCGGTCGCTCCTTTGTCCACCGCCGAGCTGGCGGCGCTGCTGCTCGATCCCGCCGACGCGGCGACGGTCGAGCGGCACTGGATCGGCGAGGCGTTCACGCCTTCCGATTATCTGCAGGACATCCACTTCGTCGCCCGCGCGCGCCCGCTCGGCCCGGACATTTGCGGGCGCGACACCCTCCATGTCAGCCTGACCCTCGCCGATCCGGCGGATTGGCGCGGGCGCATCGATCCGGCCGTCCGCGCCGGGCCAGCCGTGCGCGAGACCCGCATCGCGCTGGCGCCCGGTTGCGCGGATCTGCCGGGCCGGCGCTTCGCCTCGATCGGCCGCCGCCATGCCGGCACCGGCGCGCGGCTGAACCATGAGGACGGCATCCGAATCCTGCGCGCGCTCGCCGCCGCCCGCGCCGCGGCGGCTCGGCCCGGTCCGCTGCCGTTCCGGCTGCGCTGCGGCGTCGACGGCGAATGGGGGGCGCGCGAATGCCCGGCGGACCTGCGCGCTCTGCTCGCCGGCCTGCCCCTCCACCGCGTCCTCAGCATCGACCGGCCGCCGTTCGTGGCGCGCGCTTTGTGCGGCCCGATACCGCCGATGACCGGCGACAGCGTCGAGATCGACGCCGAGGGCGAGGCCGTCGCCGATGGCTCGGTCTGGGAGGTCCGGCTGCGCGACTGGGGCGCCGGCCGCGCCAGCATCACCTTCAACCGCGCGCCGCGATGGGACAATGTCGCGTGCTGACCGCGTCCCGATCGACCAAGCTCATACCGCGCCGCTATTGGTATGTCGCCCTGGTCATCGTCGCGGCGATGGCGGCCGGCCTGCTGATCATGGGCCGCAGCCCGATCTGCCCGTGCGGCACGGTGCGGCTCTGGGTCAACGAAGTGAACGGGCCCGACAACAGCCAGCATATCGCCGACTGGTACGTGCCGAGCCACATCATCCACGGCTTCCTCTTCTATCTCGCCGGCTGGCTGCTGCTGCGGGTAAGGACCGAGCCCGGCCATCGGCTGATCCTGGCGACCGCGATCGAGGCGGCGTGGGAGATATTGGAGAACAGCCCGCTCATCATCGACCGCTATCGCGAGGCGACGATCGCCCTTGGCTATAGCGGCGATTCGGTGCTCAACTCGATCGCCGACGTCGGCTGGATGATGCTCGGCTTCGGCATCGCCCGGCGGCTGCCGGTCTGGGCGACGGTGGCGCTGGCGCTCGCCTTCGAGCTGCTGACCCTCCTCGTGATCCGCGACAATCTGAGCCTGAACGTGCTGATGCTGGTCGCGCCCAACGACGCGGTCCGGGCCTGGCAGGCGGGCGGCTGAAACGCGCCGAACCGTCATTCCAGCGAACGCTGGAATCTCTCTTCTTCGGCGCAGAAGCCGCAAAGGCAGCGAGATTCCGGCTTTCGCTGGAATGACGAATTCTATGCCTAGCGCCCGAGCATATTCTCGGGCTTCACCACGCGGTCGAACGTTGCCTCGTCGACCAGGCCGAGCACGATGCCGGCTTCCTTGAGGGTGAGGCCGTTTTCGTGGGCGTATTTGGCGATCTTGGCGGCATTGTCGTAGCCGATTTCGGGCGCCAGCGCGGTGACCAGCATCAGCGAGCGGTTCATCAGATCGGCGATCCGCGCCTCGTCGGGCGCCATCTCGTCGAGGCAGCGCGCGGTGAAGCTTTCCATGCCGATGCTGAGCAATTCGATCGAGCGCAGCACGGCGGCGCCGATCAGCGGCTTGAACACGTTCAGCTCGAGATGGCCCTGAAGGCCGCCGATCGTCACCGCGACATGATTGCCCATCACCTGGGCGGCGACCATGGTCAGGCTCTCGCACTGGGTGGGATTGACCTTGCCGGGCATGATCGAACTGCCCGGCTCGTTCTCGGGCAGCCTCAATTCGCCGAGCCCGCAGCGCGGCCCGGAGCCGAGCAGGCGGATGTCGTTGGCGATCTTGGTCAGCGACACGGCGATGACGTTGAGCACGCCGGAGAGCTCGACCAACGTGTCGTGCGCGGCCAGCGCCTCGAACTTGTTGGGCGCGGTCTCGAACGGCAGCCGGGTGAGCTGCGCGATCTCTGCCGCGAACCGCTCGGCAAAGCCGCTGGGCGCGTTGAGGCCGGTGCCGACCGCGGTCCCCCCTTGCGCGAGCTGGTAGAGCCTGGGCAGCACGGCTTCGACCCGGGCCAGAGCCGATTCGATCTGGAAGGCGTAGCCCGAAAATTCCTGCCCCAGGGTCAGAGGCGTCGCGTCCTGGAGGTGGGTGCGGCCGATCTTGACGATCCGGTCCCAGGTCTCGGCCTGGGCGGAAAGGCGGCGGTGGATGGCGTGGAGCGCCGGGACCAGCCGCTGGTTGACCGCGCGCGCCGCCGCCACGTGCATCGCGGTCGGGAAGCTGTCGTTGGACGATTGCGCCTTGTTGACATGGTCGTTGGGGTGGACCGGCGCCTTGCCGCCGCGCTTGCCGGTGAGGATCTCGTTGGCGCGCCCGGCGATGACCTCGTTGGCGTTCATGTTGGATTGGGTGCCCGACCCCGTCTGCCAGATGACGAGCGGGAATTGATCGTCATGATCGCCGGCCGCGACCTCGCCCGCGGCCTGCTGGATCGCCTCGCCGATGCTGGCGTCGAGATTGCCGTCGCGCGCATTGACCCGCGCCGCCGCCTGCTTGACGAAGCCAAGGGCGTGGACGATCTCCGACGGCATCCGCTCACGCGCGCCGAACGGGAAATTCTCCGCTGAGCGCTGCGTCTGCGCGCCCCAATAGCAATCGCCGGGAACTTCGAGTGGCCCGAAGCTGTCGGTTTCGGTGCGCGTGCTGGCGTTCATGTCGACCCCCTGTTCGGCCCTGGCGCTCTATTACCGCCCGATCGTCTCGGCAATCCACCCCGCATAGGCCGAGACCCGCGTATAGACGGTGACCGGAAGATCGCCGGCGCAGCCCGAGCCGAAGCTGACCAGGCCGACGACCCGGTCGGCGCCGCCTTGCTCGGCGATCAGCGGCCCGCCCGAATCGCCGACGCAGGTCTCGTCGCGGCCGGCGCCGGCGCAGATCTGATAGGTGCCGGTCGCCTCGCCGCCGATGCCGAGCCGCTCGGCGCAGGCGGCGGGGACGATCGTGCGCACCACCGCCTGGCGCAGCCGGTCCGACAATTGCGACGCGAGCGCGCCGCTGCGCAGGGTGGCGCTGGCCGCCAGCCGCCCCTCGTAAAAGGCGCCGAAGCCGAGCACCGTGGCGCGCGCGGGATCGGCGCGCGCCAGGCTGGTCGCGATGTCCGCGGTGAACGGCCCGGCCACGGTCTCGAGCCGGACCAGGGCGATGTCGTTGGCCTGGCTCGACGGGTCGTAATCGGGATGGACGAGGATGCGGTCGACCCGGACCTGCGCCTCGGGCGGCACCTCGCCGAGCCAGGAGGCGCCGACCTCGGCCCACAGATCCTGGCCGGTGATCCGCGCCCGACCGGACGTGTGGAAGCAATGGGCGGCGGTCAATATCCATTGCGGCGCGATCAGGGTCCCGGTGCAGAAATAGACTCTGGTGTCGCCGGTCGTCCGCGACAGCGCCGCGACATAGGGATAGCGCATCGTATCGGCGGGCCGGCCGCCGGCGAGATCGTCAGCCTGGGCATGCGCCCGACTCGCGGAGAGGAGGGCCGCGGCGATCAGGCCCCAGCGGCGGGCCTTACTTCTTCCGGCTGAAATCGACCGAGACCACGTTGGAGCCGTCCTCGACCGGCTCGGGCGCGGGCGGGTCGTTTTCCGCCCGCTCGGGCTCATCGAGCGCGCCTTCCTCGGCGCGCGCGTGGAACTGGAGCGCGAAATCGACCGCGGGGTCGACGAAGCCGGTGATCGCGGAAAAGGGGATGGCGAGCTTGGCCGGCGCCTGGTTGAAGGAGAGGCCGACCTCGAAGCCGTCGCCGCGCACCTTCAGATCCCAGAAGCGGTTCTGGATGACGATGGTCATCTCGTCGGGGAATTTCTCGCTGAGGTGGCGGGGGATGTCGACGCCGGCGGCGCCGGTCTTGAAGGTGATGAAGAAATGATGCTCGCCGGGCAGCCGGCCGGTCGCCTCGACCTCGCCCAGCACCCGGCCGACGACCGCGCGCAGCGCCTCCTGCACGATCTCGTCATAGGGAATCAGACTGTCCGGCGCCTCATCGCTCATGGCATGATTGGTAGCGCTGTGGATAAGTTGGTCAAGCGCGTTGCGCGCGGGGGGCGGCGCGCCTTATCGCAGGTTATGAGGAGTCCCTTATGCCGGTCGACGCCACTTTGCCCTATGACGACAGCAACATCTTCGCCCGCATCCTGCGCGGCGAGATTCCGTCCAAGCGGATTTATGAGGACGAGCATGCGCTCGCCTTCCCCGACATCAACCCGATGGCGCCCACCCATATCCTCGTCATCCCCAAGGGCGCCTACGTCTCGTGGGACGATTTCTCGGCGCGCGCCACCGACGCGGAGATTGCCGGCTTCGTCCGCGCCGTCGGCAAGGTCGCGCGCGACCAGGGGCTGGTCGCGCCGGGCTACCGCCTGCTCGCCAATGCCGGCACCCATAGCGGCCAGGAGGTCCCCCACCTCCACGTCCACATTTTCGGCGGCCGCGCGATGGGGCCGATGCTGGCGCGATAGGGTTCGTGCTCGCTTGGCCGATTAGAGGCTTGCCCCGCCCGAATTAGCGGCTAGGCTCCGCGCCAAACAAGAAGCGGCCCGAAAAGACGCCGCGGACGAAGGGGAACGGACATGATCTTCGGGCGCGTAAAGCCTCTCGACGCCATTCTCGCTACCGCCGAAAAGAAGTCGCTGAAGCGGACGCTCGGGGCGTTCCAGCTGACCTTGTTCGGCATCGGGTGCATCATCGGCACCGGCATTTTCGTGCTGACCGCGGCCGGCGCGCAGAAGGCCGGTCCGGGCCTGATGCTCTCGTTCGTCATCGCCGGCGCGGTCTGCGTCGTCGCCGCGCTCTGCTATGCCGAAATCTCGTCGATGGTCCCCGTCGCCGGCTCGGCCTACACCTATACCTATACCGTGATGGGCGAGTTCCTCGCCTGGACCGTCGGCTGGGCGCTCGTGCTCGAATATGCGATCGCGGCCAGCGCCGTCTCGGTCGGCTGGTCGGGCTATTTCACGGGCACCATACTCGATCAGACATTCGGCATACATTTGCCGGCGGCATTGCGCGCCGGGCCGGTGTGGCTCGGCGGCGCCGAGGGCGGCCTCTTCAACCTGCCGGCCTTCGTCATCGCCCTGCTCGTCACCTGGCTGCTGATGATCGGCACGACCGAGAGCGCGCGCGTCAACGCCGTGCTGGTGACGATCAAGATCGTGGCGCTCACCGTCTTCATCGCGCTCACCTTGCCGATGGTCGACCAGGGCAATTTCAACCCGTTCATGCCGGGCGGCTTCTTCGCGGCGGGCGGGGTCGGCGTCGGCGGCGCGGCGGCGACGATCTTCTTCGCCTATGTCGGCTTCGACGCGGTCTCGACCGCGGCCGAGGAAACCAAGAACCCGCAACGCAACGTGCCGATCGGCCTGATCGGCTCGCTCGGCATCTGCACGATCTTCTACATCCTGGTCGCCGCGGGCGCGATCGGCACGATCGGCGGCCAGCCGATCATGGGCGCGAACGGCATCCCGCTCATCACCGGCTCGCCCGAGCTCGCCACGGCCTGCGGCCTGCCGCAGAACCACGACCTGCTGGTCTGCTCGAACGAGGCGCTCGCCCATGTGCTGCGCACGATCGGCTACAGCCAGGTCGGCAACTGGATCGGCTATGCGGCCTTCTTCGCCCTGCCGTCGGTCATCCTGATCCTGCTGTTCGGCCAGACCCGCATCTTCTTCGTGATGTCGCGCGACGGGCTGCTGCCGGACAAGCTGTCCAAGGTCCATCCGAAGTGGCGGACGCCCTATATCGTCACCGCCATGACCGGGGTCGGCGTGGCCTTCGCGGCCGCCCTGCTGCCGGTCGGCCAGCTCGCCGACATCGCCAATGCCGGCACGCTCTACGCCTTCTTCATGGTGGCGGTGGCGGTGATGCTGCTGCGCAAGCGCGATCCGGGCCGCAAGCGCTCGTTCCGGGTGCCGGGGCTCTGGCTGGTCGGCCCGCTCACCATGGCCGGCTGCCTCGGCCTCTATCTGCTGCTGCCGATCGCGGCGATCCTGGTGCTGCCGATCTGGGGCGGGATCGGGATCCTGATCTACTATCTCTATTCCTACCGCCACTCCCATCTCGGCCGCGGCGTGGTCGAGGTGCACGAGCCCGAGATCCACGATATCGCGCCGCCGATCCCCGGTATCGACGAGCCGGGACGCGACTGACCGGGAAAGGGGAGCTTCGGCTCCCCTTTTCTATCGAGGAGAGGGCGCCATGACCCGCCCGCCGCCTTTCGCGCTCGAAGGCATCGACCATGTCGTCCTGCTGGTCGACGACATGGCGGCCGCCCGGCGCTTTTATGGCGGCGTGCTCGGCTGCACCGTCGAGACCGCGCTTCCCCAATATGGCATGCTGCAATTGCGCGCCGGCGCGGCGCTGATCGACCTGGTCGACATTTCGGGAGACGAGGGCGCCTGGGCCAGGCCGCCGGCCCCCGGCGGGCGCAACATGGACCATGTCTGCATCGCCACCGGGCCCTGGGACGAAGCGGAGATGCGCGCCCATCTCGCCGCGCACGATGTGGCGATCGTCGAGGAAGGCATTCGAGGCGGCGCCCGCGGCGACGGGCTTTCCTTCTACGTGAAGGACCCCGCGGGCAACGTGCTCGAGCTCAAGGGCCCGTCCTGAGCAACCCGCTCCCGACCCGCGCGTTCCCCTTCGCAAAGGAGACGCGCATGGCCACCCAGCCCCTGCCCGAACAGCCGCCCCAGCCGAGCCAGCCGCCGCCCGAGGTCGCGCCACCGACGCCCGACATGGACGTGCCCGCGCCGCAGCCGGCGCCAATGCCGCCGACTCCGCCGGATTGATTCGTCGCCCCGGCGAAGGCCGGGTCTCGTGGAGACGGCCGCGACTTCCTGCCCTGAGATCCCGGCCTTCGCCGGGATGACGGACTAGCCCAGCCGCGCGGCGACCAGCGCCTTGAGGTCCGCCTCGGGCCGCGCGCCGTAGTGGGAGATGACCTCCGCCGCGGCGATCGCGCCGATGCGCAGCGAGTCTTCGAGGCTCCGCCCCTGCGCCTGCCCGGCCAGGAAGCCCGCCGCGAACAGATCGCCGGCACCCGTCGTATCGACCACCTTGGCGACCGGCTCGGCCGCGACCTGGGCGCGCGCGCCCCTCTGCACAGCCATCGCGCCCTGCTCGGAGCGGGTGACCACCAAAGTCTCCACGCGGCTCTCGAGCGCCGCCACCGCGGCGTCGAAATCCTCCTCGCCGGCAAGCATCACGATCTCCGCCTCGTTGGCGAAGAGGATGTCGATCTTGCCCGAGTCGATCAGCTGATTGAAGCCGTCGCGGTGGCGGTCGATGCAGAAGCTGTCGGACAAGGTGAAGGC
The DNA here is from genome assembly GCA_034668505.1 of Sphingomonadales bacterium. Taxonomy (GTDB): domain Bacteria; phylum Pseudomonadota; class Alphaproteobacteria; order Sphingomonadales; family Sphingomonadaceae; genus Allosphingosinicella. Next base: position 84,277 of record JAXDPD010000043.1, on the reverse strand, counting down.
GATCTTGCGGCCCGCCCGCCGGGCGATGTCGATCGCCTTGATCATCGCGTAGCGCGGCGTCTCGGGATCCCAGAGATAGCCTTCGAGATAGAGGATCGCGGCGCTTTCGATCTGCGCCTGATCGAGCGCTTCGGGCGGCAGCAATTGGGCGGCGCCGAGGAAGGTGTTCATCGTCCGGTGCGCGTCGGGCGTGACCAGCACCATCGAGCGCGCGGTCGGCACGCCGAAATCGGCCGACGGGGTGGTGAACTCGACGCCCTGGGCGGTGAGATCGTGCCGGTAGAAGTCGCCGAGCTGGTCGGGCGCGACCTGGCCGATGAAGCCGGCGCGGCCGCCCAGAGCCGCGACGCCCGCCGCGGTGTTGCCGGCCGAGCCGCCGCTGATCTCGCGCGCCGGGCCCATATGGTCGTAGAGCCGGGTCGCCTCGTCGGCGTCGATCAGGCGCATCATGCCCTTGGTCAGCCCTTCCGCTTCGAGGAAAGCATCGTCGCAATCGGCGATGATGTCGACGATCGCATTGCCGATGGCGAGCACGTCGAGGCGGGTTTCGGCGGTCATGAAAGAGGCTTTCGCTGGCGGGAAAGCCGGCGCCCTAGGGGGCGGCGGCTTGACGGTCAACCATGGCCCGCCCAAAGCAGCGGGCCGGCGCCGGGCCCGCGCGGCCTCCCGGCGTCTCGACAGGCGGGCGAAAGATTGTAGGTTGCGGGCAAAGTCGCGGAGAGAGTCGAGTCATGCAGTCCACCAACTGGCCGGCGTTCGGGATCGGCATGGCGGCCGGCGTCGCCTTGTCGGTCAGCCTCTATTTCGGCTGGTCGCTGCTGCGGCCCGCCCCGCGCGAGGCCGACAATGGCGTGGTGAGCGCGAACGTGGTCGACGAGAATGCGCTGGTCGCGGCCAATGCCGAGCGGCCCAATAACAGCCTGGGCCCGCCGCCCCAGCTGCGGCCCGAAGCCGAGCCCGTGTCGGTGCCGGTCACGGTGCCGCAGCCGGTGCCCGTGCGCGCGGCGCCGCCGGTCGTCCGGCCCGATACGCGCCCCGAGCCCTACGATCCGCCGCCCGACGACGAGCCCCCGCCCGACGACGACGACGGCAAGCCCGAGGAATGAGCGCGCGCCTCAGGGCCGGAAATCGACCTCGGCCTCGAACGGAATCGCCTCGGCGTCCGCGAACGCCCTGATTTCGAAATAGGAGCGGAAGCGCGCCGCCAGCGCATCGATCAGCGCCACGCCCGCCGGCGGCGCCGCGCTGTCCAGCGCGCCTCCCAGCGCGTCCTGCGAGGCCGCGTCGAAGCGGATCATATTGGCCGATTCGTAGGGCGCGTCCTCGCCGAAATCGTGCCATTCGACGATCAGAGCGCCGGCCTCGTCATACCAGATCGCATGCGCGCCGCGCCCCGTGCCCCTGAGCCGCACCCGCTCCGCCATCTTTATCCCCTTCTGCATTCGGCTCTTTCTGGAGCTGCCGCCGGCGAAGGGCAATGGATAAGCGCGCGGCGGCCGACCGGGCCATTGCGCGGGCCGTTCACCATGTTACCAAAGTCCATGTTCAGCATCGTCGTCCCGCTGTGGAACAAGCGGCATCGGGTCGCGGCCACGCTCGCCAGCGCGCTGGCGCAGACCTGGCGCGGCTTCGAGCTGATCATCGTCGACGACGGCTCCACGGACGGCGGCATGGAGGAGACCGCGCGCTTCGACGATGCCAGGATCCGGCGGCTGCGCCAGGCGAATGCCGGCCCCGGCGCCGCGCGCAACGCCGCCATCCGCGCCGCCCGCCACGATTGGTTCGCCTTTCTCGACGCCGACGATCTGTGGCTGCCCGATCATCTCGAGGAGCTCGACCGGATTCGCCGCCGCTTTCCCGAAGCCGGCCTGATCGGCACCACCATTTTGCGCAGCGACCGGCACGGACGCTATCGCCTGCCGGCGCGCCGCGAGGACCGTATCGAGCGGGTCGATTTCTTCGACAGCGCGGTGCGGGGCACCTGGCCGGCCACGACCAGCTCGGCCGCCGTCCCGCGGCGGACCTGGGAGGCGCTCGGCGGGTTCGGCGACGCGGCCTGCGGCCAGGATATCGAATATTGGGCGCGGATCGCGCTCGATCTGCCGGTCGCCGTCTCGCGGCGCGCCACCGCCGTCTATGTCGCGGGCACGGGCGGGATTTGCGACACGGTGCGCAGCCCCTGCCTGACGCGCGAGCTCAGGCATTGGGGAGACATCTGCCCGGCCATGGCCGTGCTCCGCGACCGGCAGGCCGAAAGCAGGAGCCCGGCGCGCGCCAGCTCGATCGATCGCTATATCGACCGCCAGTTCCGCTATTCGACGCGGCACGCGGCGCGGCTCGGCGACCTCAGGACGTTGCGGTCGCTGCCGCGCCTTTATTTGCGGCCGCCGCCGCTGAGCGACCGGCTGCTGCTGATTCTGGCCAAGGGGCCGGCCCCGGTCGCGCGCGCCGGCTTCGCGATCGGCCTGAAGCTGAAGGCGGCGCTGCGCGCGCTGCGGCGGAAGCGGTCGCGCGACATCAGGCAATGTAGCGGCGGAACCGCCGCATCACGTCTCGCAGCAGCCGTCGCGCCAGCAGTGTCTGAACCGGCCTGAACAAGGCGGTCGCGCCCGGCAATGGGGCGAGCTCCTCGGCGCCCCGCCGCGCGAGATAATAGGCCCGGCTGACAGTGCGGCCGGGGATCAAATCGGGCTCGGCGAGCGTGCCCCAGCCGGAAAAGCCGATCCGGTCGAGCGCCGCGCGGACCTCGGGCCAGCTTATGCCGCCCTCGCCGATCCGGGTGATGCCGAAACGGCCGCCGATCGCGCCGCCCTGGAAGGCGAAATCCTTGAGGTGGAGCTTGACGATGGCGGGGCCGGCAAGATCGATCCAGTCCTCCGGCCGGCCGAAGATGATGTTGCCGACGTCGAGATAGGGCCGCACGAACGGCGATTCGAACGAAGCGACATATTGGGCGTAATCGACGGGGCTGAGCAGGAAGCCGTTCCAGACATTCTCGATGGCGAGCACGATGCCTTTCTCGGCCGCGACCGGCAATATGTCGCGGCTTATCACCTCGTGCGAGCGGCGCCAGGCGTCGCCATAGCTCATCCCCTCGCCGACCCTGGCCGGGATGAGCAGCAAAGTGTCGGCGCCGAGCCGGCCCGCGGTCTCGAGCGCATCGAGGGTGGCGGCGATGCCGCGCGCCAGCACCTCCGGATCACCGCTCGACAAGGGCGCGCTGTAATTGGCCGGGCAGTGGACCGAATGGATGAGGAGCCCGGCGCGTTCGCCCGCCTCGCCCAGCGCGTCAGGCGGGCCCTCGTCCGCCGACAGCTCGATCCCTTCGAAGCCGGCCTCCGCCGCCAGCCGGAAGCGGTCGTAAAAGGAGCCCCCGTTCGGCAAAGCGGCGAGCCGGATCGAGGGGCGGATGTGGCGCTTCATGCCGCGATGCTAGTCGAGATAGGGTGACGACGGGAAGGGCAAGCGGGCGGCGGCATTGACGGCGCCCGCCGCTCATCCCCATAGCCGCTGGCGATGAAATATCTCGGCTTCGCCTTTCTCGCCGGCCTGGTGTCCGCGCTGGGCTTCGCGCCGCTCGGGCTCGGGCTGGCGACGCTGGCCGGCTTCGCTTTGCTGATCCTGCTGATCGAAAGCGCGCCGAATTTGCGCTCGGCGCTCGCCCGCGGCTGGTGGTTCGGGGTCGGGCAGTTCGTGCTCGGGCTGAACTGGATCGCCACCGCCTTCACCTATCAGGCGGCGATGCCGGCCTGGCTGGGCTGGGTCGCGGTGCTGCTGCTGTCCTTCTATCTGGCAATCTATCCGGCCGCGGCGGCGGGGCTGGCGTGGCGCTGGGGCCGGAGGAGCCGGGTGACCTTGACCCTGAGCCTCGCCGCCGCCTGGATCGTCACCGAATGGCTGCGCGGGACGATGTTCACGGGCTTCGCCTGGAACCCGGTCGGCGTCGTCCTGATCGATTCGCCGCTGGTCCTTCCAGCGCCCCTGATCGGCACCTATGCGCTGTCCGGGATCGTCGTGCTCGTTTCGGGGCTGATCCTGCCGATCCTGCTGCTGCGCGGCTGGCGCTTTCCTCTCGGCATCGTCCTGCTCGCCGCCTTGAGCCAGGTCCCGGCCTTCTGGTGGCAACCGGCCGATCCGGCGGCTTTGGCCGGGCAGCCCGCCATCCGCATCGTCCAGCCCAACATCCCCCAGGAGGACCGCTGGGACCCGGTCAAGGACGAGCTCAACTTCTACAAAATCCTGCGCATGACCGGCGCGCCGGACGGGAGGCCGCGCCTGATCTTCTGGCCCGAAACCGCAATACCCTACAACCTTCACGAGGGAGACGCGCCGCGCCAGGTCGCCCGCGTGATCGGCCCCGGCGACCTTCTGCTTACCGGCGGCATCGAGGCGGCCGCGCCGGTCGACGGCGCGCCGGCGGAATATAACAGCCTCTATCTGCTCGGGCCGGGCGCGCGCATCCTCGGCCGCTACGACAAGGCGCATCTCGTCCCTTATGGGGAATATCTGCCGATGCGGCCCTTATTGTCCGCGATCGGCCTTTCGCGCCTCGCGCCAGGCGCCGGCGACATCCTCGCCGGGCCCGGGCCGCGCACGCTCGATCTGCCCGGCTTCGGCCGCATGGCCGGCCAGATCTGCTACGAAATCGTCTTTTCCGGCGAGGTCGTCGACCGGGCGAACCGGCCCGATTTCCTGTTCAATCCCTCGAACGACGCCTGGTTCGGCGCCTGGGGCCCGCCCCAGCATTTCGCGCAAGGCAGGCTGCGCGCGCTCGAGGAAGGCATACCGGTCATCCGCTCGACGCCGACCGGCATCTCCGCGATCGTCGACGCCCATGGCCGGATCGTCGCGCGCCTCCCCCAGCACGAGGCCGGCGTGATCGATGGCCGGCTGCCGCCGCCGCTGCCGCCGACGCTCTTCGCCCGGTTCGGCAATATGCTCTCGTTCGCCTTCGCCCTTCTGCTCATCGCAGCGGCGATTGCAGTCAGGCGCAAAACGCGCTAGCGGGCGCGGCACATAAAGATATCTTTATATCTGCCCCCTCCCCAGCAAGGACGAGCTCCCCACGATGCGCAGCAACTATCTCTTCACGTCCGAATCGGTGTCCGAAGGCCATCCGGACAAGGTCGCCGACCAGATTTCGGACGCCGTGGTCGATCTGTTCCTCGGCCGCGATCCGGAAGCGCGCGTCGCCTGCGAGACGATGGTCACCACCAACCGCATCATCCTCGCCGGCGAGGTCCGCTGCCGCGAAAGCGTGACGCCGACTCTGGCCGAGATCGAGGAGGCCGCGCGCGGCATCGTCAAGAAGATCGGCTACGAGCAGCACGGCTTCCACTGGCAATATGCCGATTTCGCCTGCCATTTGCACGGCCAGTCCGCCGACATCGCGGTCGGCGTCGACGAGAGCGGCAACAAGGACGAAGGCGCCGGCGACCAGGGCATCATGTTCGGCTATGCCTGCGACGAGACGCCGGACCTGATGCCGGCGACGATCCATTATTCGCACCGCATCCTCGAGACGCTGGCCGAGCAGCGCCATTCGGGCGCGGCCGAATTCCTCGAGCCCGACAGCAAGAGCCAGGTCACTCTGGCCTATGAGGACGGCAAGCCGGTGCGCGCGGTGAAGCTGGTCGTCTCGACCCAGCACGCCAAGGGCTACGACCAGGCGAAGCTGCGCGACTATGTGAAGGGCGTCTTCGCCGACGTGATGCCGCGCGGCTGGATGCCGAACGACGACGACGCCATCTTCGTCAACCCGACCGGCCTCTTCGAGATTGGCGGGCCGGACGGCGATGCGGGCCTCACCGGGCGCAAGATCATCGTCGACACTTATGGCGGCGCGGCCCCGCATGGCGGCGGCGCGTTCAGCGGCAAGGACCCGACCAAGGTCGACCGCTCGGCCGCTTATGTCGCCCGCTACCTCGCCAAGAACGTGGTCGCGGCGGGCTTCGCCAAGCGCTGCACGATCCAGCTCAGCTATGCGATCGGCATCGCCGAGCCGCTGTCGCTCTATGTCGACCTGCACGGCACCGAGGCCGACGGCGCCAGCGCCGCCCGGCTCGAGGAGGTGATGCCGAAGCTCGTCCGGCTGACGCCCAAGGGCATCCGCACCCATTTGGGCCTCAACAAGCCGATCTATTCGCCGACCGCCGCCTACGGCCATTTCGGCCGCAAGCCCGAGGGCGATCTGTTCAGCTGGGAAAAGACCGACCTGGTCGACCAGCTGAAAGCGGCGGTCTGACGCTTTCCCGGCGGCCTCATATGGGATATTCCATATCCCCGTGAAGCCGCCGATCCTCGCTGTTGCCGGATTGATCCTCGCCGGTCTTGGCGCGCGCGGCATGGCCGCGCCGGCTCCGGCCGTCATGCGGCTCGCCCAGACCTGCTTTTTCGACGGCTGGTCCAGGGACCGCGATCCGGCCGGCCAGAACGTCCGCGCCGGGCCCTCGGCGCGCGCGCCCTTGGTCGGGCGGCTCGCGCCTTATCGCCTTCACCGCGAGCCCGGCGACGACCGGGGATGGGGAACCGCCTTCGACATCGTCGCTGCGCGGCGCGGCTGGTTCTACATCCGCAACGTCTCTCGCCCGGTCGGGGGAGAGTGGGTCTCCGATCCGATCGAGGGCTGGATCAGCGGCGGCTTCGTCCACTTCAGCATCCAGAGCGAGATCGGCTTCGAGCGGCCGGACCCAGGGTCGCGCAGGATCTGGGCCAGCCGCACCGGCGACCGCGGCTTTGTCCGCCTGCTCGATTGCGCGGGTGAATGGGCGCGCGTCGAATGGGTCGAGAATGGCGTCCGCCGCTCGGCCTGGTTCCGGGGCTTATGCGGAAACCAGGAAACGAGCTGCGACGGCGCCGGCGGCGACTGGCTGGACCGCCCGGGCGCCTCGCGCGCCGGCTATCTGCAAGAATGACTCGGCGCGCCGGCGCGAACCTCTATGCCCTGTTCGCCGCCGCGGCCGAAGGCGCGGGCGAGACGCCAGTCTTCGTCGAACGCGGCGAGGTCCGGCTCCGTTATTCCGAGCTCGACGACGCGGTCGCGGGCTGGGCCGCGGCGCTGGCGAGGCGCGGCGCGCGCCCCGGCGACCGAATCCTGGTCCAGGCCGAAAAGTCGGTCGAAAGCGCCCTGCTCTACCTCGCTTCCTTGCGCGCCGGTCTGGTCTATGTGCCGCTCAACACCGCCTACACGCCGGTGGAAGTCGGCACTTTCATCGCGGATGCGGAGCCGGCGATCGTCGTCGCCGACGGCCATCTGAGCCTCGGCGATTTCGCCCCCGAGCCGGCCGCGTTCGAGACCGTCCCGCGCGGCCCCGACGACCTCGCCGCCATCCTCTACACGTCGGGCACCACCGGCCGCTCCAAGGGCGCGATGCTGAGCCACGACAATCTCGCCTCCAACGCGCTGGTGCTGAAGCAGGCCTGGCGCTGGCAGGCCGGCGACGTGCTGATCCACGCGCTTCCCATCTATCACGTCCACGGCCTGTTCGTGGCGCTGCACGGCGCCCTCACCAACGGCTCGACGATGCTCTGGCACAAGGGCTTCGACGCCGATGCGGCGATCGCCGACATGGCGCGCGCGACGATCATGATGGGCGTCCCCACTTATTACGTCCGCCTCGCCGCGCATCCCGGGCTGACGCGCGCGGCGGCGGCGGGCATGCGCCTCTTCGTCAGCGGTTCGGCGCCGCTGCTCGCCGCGACCTTCGCCGATTTCGAGGCGAAGACCGGCCACCGCATCCTCGAACGCTACGGCATGACCGAGGCGGGGATGATCTGCTCCAACCCCTATGAAGGCGAGCGCATCCCGGGCACGGTCGGCTTCGCGCTCCCCGGCATCGCCGCCCGCGTCGCCGACGAGGCCGGCCGCGAGGTCGCGCGCGGCGCGCCGGGCGTGCTCGAGATCAGGGGCCCGAACCTGTTCAAGGGCTATTGGCGCCAGCCGGAGAAGACCGCAGAAGACATGCGGGCCGACGGCTTCTTCATCACCGGCGACATCGCGACGATGGCGCGGGATGGCCGCGTCGCCATCGTCGGCCGCGCCAGGGATCTGATCATCGCCGGCGGGCTCAACATCTATCCCAGGGAGATCGAGCTTGTCCTCGACGCGCTGCCGGGCGTCGCCGAAAGCGCGGTGATCGGCGTGCCGCATGCGGATCTGGGCGAGGCGGCGGTGGCGGTGGTGGTCCGCGCCGATCCCGGGCTGGACGAAGGCGCGCTGCTTGCCGCCTTGTCGGACCTCGCCCGCTTCAAGCAGCCCCGCCGCATCCTCTTCGCCGACGCCTTGCCGCGCAACGCGATGGGCAAGGTCCAGAAGGCGACGCTGCGCGCGGCGCATCGGGACCTGTTCGGCGCCTAGCCTTCCTCGGTGCAGCGGACCCGCCAGGTCCGGCCGGCATGGATGAGGATGCCGCGATAGTCCGAGCCGCCCCGGCGCCTCGTATCGAGCCGGACGAGCCGGCCCTCGGCATTGGCATCGATGATGTCGAGCCGCAGACTATGCTCGTCGATCCAGGCCTGGCCGATAACCGGCGCGGCCGGGCCTTCCGAGGTGGCGAAGCGGATGCGGTCGAGTTCGAACCGAGCCTGCAGGATGCCGCTGCCCGGGCCGTTGCCGACGACGAGCGACAGCTGCGGCCCGTCGGTCGGGCTGATCGTCGAGCGGCAGAGCAGGGTGCTGGTCGCCAGCGCGGGCGTGGCGGCGAAGAGGCCGGCCGCGGCGGCGAGGTTGCTTGCGGGTCTCATGCCGCAAAGAGTAGCAGCGCCGGACCGACGCCGCCATGAACGATCCGACCACCATCCGCCGCCTCTACGGGCGCTCCAAGGGCCGGCCGCTGCGCGCGGGGCAGGCGGATTTGCTGGAGCGTCTGCTGCCCCAATTGAGCGTGCCCGAAGACGGGCCGCTCGACGCGGCCCGCCTGTTCGGCGACGCCGAGGGTCATGGCCGCCCGCTGCATTTCGAGATCGGCTTCGGCGCCGGCGAGCATCTCGCTTTCCGCGCCGATCTGCTGCCCGATCACGGCTTCATCGGCGCCGAGCCCTTCCTCAACGGCGTCGCGGCGGCGCTCGGCCACATCCGCGACAGGCATCTCGCCAACGTCCGCCTGCACCATGGCGACGCGCTTCAGGTGCTCGAGCGGCTGCCCGACGCAAGCTTGCGCTTCGTCTATCTGCTCCACCCCGATCCCTGGCCCAAGGCGCGCCACGCCAAGAGGCGGATGGTCAATCCCGGCCCGCTCGACCTGATCGCCGCCAAGCTGGCGTCGGGCGGCGAATTCCGGCTTGGCACCGACGACCCAATTTACTGCCGCTGGGCGATGATGGTGATGGGCAAAAGCCGCGACTTCGCATGGCTGGCCGAAACGCCAGGCGACTTCCTCACCCGCCCCGGCGGCTGGCCCGAGACCCGCTACGAAGCCAAGGCCCGCCGCGAAGGCCGCGAGGTCTGGTACTTCCGCTATCGCCGCTGCTGAACCTCGGGCGAGCCAGTTCTCGACCTCGAGGCCGAGCACCCGCCGGAACTCGCGCTCGTTGACGGTGACGAGAATGCAATCGAGGGCGAGAGCGTGGGCCGCGATCCAATAATCGTTGGCGCTGAACGGCGTCCCGGCGCGCTCCAAGTCGGCTCGCAAGGCGCCACAATGCCGGGCCACTTCGGGTTTCAGATCGGCGATTTCGATCCCTTCGAGAATATCGGCGACCTGCCGTTCCCTTTTCGCGGAAGGGTTTTTCGTCAGCCCGAAGGTCAATTCTCCGGGGACGATGATGCTGGTGAGAATCTCGCCCGGTCCGGCGGCGCGGACCCGCTCCCGTGCCGGCCCGTGGGGATTTCGGGCCAAAGCGGAGATGATGTTGGTGTCGAGCAGATAGCGCATCAGAAACCGAGATCGACCGGCTCCGCCGGCAAATCCTCGATCTCGGGGAAGTCCTCGTCCAGCGGCTCGAGCGAATCCAGTATCTCGACGAGAGACTTTCTTTTTGGCGCCGGCTCGATGATCAGCCGCTCGCCCTCCTTGCGCATCACCGCATCCTCGCCCGGCAGCTCGAACTCGCGCGGGATGCGCACGGCCTGGTTGCGGCCGTTGCGGAACAGCTTGACGTGGCGCTCATAGCCCATGGATCAGGCTGGCATATGCCATGGCATATGCCAAGATTTCCCAGGGCCCGCTTATGCGCTAGCATGCGCCGCCGAACATGTCGGCCGAGGGGGAAATCATGTCACGCCACAGCGCCTGCAACCTGCCGACCTGCGCCGTCGTCGTCGACGGCAGGGTAAGCACCTGCCCCAAATGCGGCGGGCCGATGCGCGACGTCAGCGATTCGGCGGTTCGCGGCATCGTCATGCTGGTCTGCGGCGTGGTGCTGGTCGGGATGATGGGCTGGATCCTCTGGACGCAGACGCCCTCGATGCTCAATCCCGGCGTCGAGGCGCCCGACGGCTCAACCTTCACCGGCACGGCCCAGGAGGCGCAGACCTTCCTCGGCCTGTTCGTCGTGGTCATGCTGTTCGGGCTCACCGCGCTCATCAACGGCATCTTCTTCATCGTGAAGCGGCGCCAGTCCGGCGTGTTCATCGCCATCTCGCTCGGCCTTGCCGCCATCCTCATGGCCTTTGCCTATTTCATCCTGCGCGCGGGGCGTTAGGCGTCAGCCGCAGCAGCCGCCCGCCCGAGCCGCCCTGCTGGTCCTCGAGCAGGTAGACCGAGCCGTCCGGCGCCTGCTCGACCTCGCGGATGCGCGCCTCCATGTCCCAGCGCCCGGCTTCGCGGGCATTGGCGCCGTCTATGTCGATATGGACCAGCGCCCGGCCGGAGAGGCCGCCCGCCAGCGCGTCGCCGCGCCAGCCGGGGAAGAGCGTGCCGGTGTAGATGATCATGTCGCCCGGCGAGATGACCGGCGTCCACGAGACTTTCGGCGCGACGAAGCCGTCGCCGGGGCTGTGGTCGGGGATGTCGCGGCCGTCATAATGATCGCCGTTGGAGACGCGCGGATAGCCGTAATTGCCGCCGCGCTCGATCAGGTTCAATTCGTCGCCGCCGCGCGGCCCCATCTCGACCTCCCAGAGCCGGCCGTCGGGGGCGAAAGCGAGGCCCAAAGGATTGCGGTGGCCCAGGCTCCAGATCTGGGCGGCGATGCCGCCCTGGGCGGCGAAGGGATTGTCGGCCGGCACGCTGCCGTCCGGGTTGAGGCGCAGGATCTTGCCGAGATTGGCGCGCATGTCCTGCGCCGGCGTGAAGGCCTGGCGCTCGCCCGAGCTGATGAAGAGGAAGCGGCCGTCGGGCGAGAAAGCGAGGCGGTGCCCGTAATGGCCGCTGCCCTCCATCTTCGGCTGTTGCCGCCAGATCACCTGGAGGTCGGCAAGCCGGGCCTGATCGGGCGGAGTCTCGTCGCTGCCGTCGGTCCGGGTGGCGATGGCGTTGGTGGCGACGTCGAGCCTCGCCCGGCCGACCACCGCGCCGCGCGTCCGGTTCGGGCCGGCTTCCACCCAGCTCAGATAGACGAGGCGGTTATGGACGAAATCGGGGTGGAGGACGACGTCGCCAAGCCCGCCCTGCCCGCCATAATCGACCGCCGGCACGCCGGCGACGTCGATCGCGCCGCCGCCCATTGTCCACAATTTGAGCGCGCCCCGCCGCTCGGTGATCAAAGCCTGGCGGCCGCCGGGCAGGAAGGCCATCGCCCAGGGCTCGGCGAACTGGCCGACCGGCTCGACCTGAAACGGCCGATCCTGCGCCGACGCGCCGCCGCAACCGGAGCAGCCGAGGATCATGGCGGCGAGAAACAGCGAACGGAGCCGGCGCATCGTCAAGCCTCCTTCAGCCCCCGACTCCCGTTTCCAGACGCGCGCGGCGCCGTCAAGCGCGCGTTGGCAGGCCGGGCCGCCCGGTCTAGGATGATGCCATGAAGCGCCTCGTCCCGCTCGCCGCCCTCGCGCTTGCCGGCTGCGCGATCGTGCCGCGCTCGGAGGGGCCGCAGCGCTTGTTCTGGTCGCGGCTCTGGACCTTGTGCGGCCACAGCTATGCGGGCCGGGTGGTCTCGGCCGATCCCGCCGACCGCGAGATGGCCGCGAGCCGCCTCGTCATCCATGTCTCCACCTGCACGCCCGAGGCCGTGCGCATCGCCTTCCATGTCGGCGCGGACCGATCGCGGACGTGGGTGATCGGCCGCACCGCCACGGGGCTCAGGCTCAGGCACGACCACCGCCACCGCGACGGCAGCGAGGACGTGCGCAGCCGCTATGGCGGCGACACCGTCTCGACCGGCAGCGCCCGGCGCCAGGAATTTCCCGCCGACCGATTTTCCCGCGACCTGTTCATCCGCGAGAACATCCCCGCCTCGGCCACCAATGTCTGGGCGATCGAGATCGCGCCGGGCCGAAGCCTCGCTTACGCGCTCGATCGCGCGGACCGACACTTCCGGATCGAGTTCGACCTCAGCCGCCCGGTCGCGGCGCCGCCGCCGGCCTGGGGCGCGCGCTGAATCGCCGGCCAAGCTGACGAACCTGACACTTGCCATCGGGGCGATTCGCACGGGCATGAAACAAGTGTGACAGGCGAAATCCTATTTTTATCCAACAATCCGCGCCCGGTCTCTAGAGCGTCATGATGCCCTTCTTCGGCTGGCGCGTGCCGACCGTGTCGGGGCTGAGGGGGGCGCCGGCGGCGAGCAAGGCGGCGCGGCGGCCCTTGGGATCGGTGCTCATCTGCGCATCCTCGAACGGCTTGAAGCGGGCGAAGCAATCGCAGGCGAGCACCCGCGCGACGAAGGCGGCGGTCTTCGGCCAGCGCCCGGCATCGACCTCGAAGCCGACGTGGAAAGCGTTGCGGAAGAAGCTGGCGACGGCGATGTCGGCAAGCCCGATCGCGCCGAACAGGAAGCCGGTGGCCGGCAATTCGCCCTCGAGATAATCGAGCGCGGCCGGCACGTCCTGCGCCAGCGTTTTGTCGACCCGCGCGAGATCGCCGGGCTCGCCCCACACCGCCGGATGGACGCGCTTCTGGTAGAACAGCCCCCAGATGAAGACGTCGCCGAGCCGGGTGTCGGCATATTCCTCGAGCCAGCGGGCCCGGGCGCGGTCGGCCGGAGAGGCGGGGAGCAGCGGCCGCTCCGGATACGCCTCGTCGAGCCAGGCGCAGATCACCGAGCTGTCGGTGAGCACGAGATCGCCCTGGACCAGCACCGGAATCCGCCTGAGCGGCGACAGCCGCGCGAATTCCTCGTCGCCGAAGAAGGGCGTGATCGGATCGATCTCGTAATCGTCGATCCCCTTCAAGGCCATGCAGGCGAGCACCTTGCGGACATAGGGGGAAACGTACGAGCCGATGATCTTCATGTGTCAATCTTGCCATTTTGCCAATGGCGCTATGGAGAGCCATGGCTACGATGAATATTTCCCTCCCCGACGACCTCAAAAGCTTCGTCGATGCGCGGGTCGCCGGCCGCTATAGCACGAGCAGCGAATATGTCCGCGAGCTGATCCGCAGGGAGCAGGACAGGCTGATTATCGACGCGCATCCAACAGGCCCGTCGCGCGGCCGAAGGAGCCTCACCTACGGCGATGTCCTCGCGCCGGATGATGGAAATGAAGAGACGCTGAGGTTCGCCCTTTTTCTGGATGGCAAGGAGCGTCCTGTCGCCGTCAGCCGCAAAGCCATGGACGATTACGCGACGAAGGTCGGTATTCGGATCGATAAGCTCGCAAACGGCCACGTTGAGTTCCTGAAAATGTATCAGCCTGAGTTTGCATTGGCGGCGGCCCAACGGGCCCGGTCGAACGAAGCTGTGGCAATCGTCAGCGCCGACTAGCTTCCCGCCGCCCGGTCCGCCTGCGCGGCCAGATCCATGAAATTGCGCGCGGCCTCGCGATCCTGCTCATCCTTGAACGCGACGTCGAGGTCCGGCGCGGCGCCGAGCATATGGAGCAGCGCCCATAAGGCGAAGCGGCGGCTGCGGTCCTTCTCCAGCCCGAGGTCGACCTGCATCCGCTCGATCCCGGCGGCGAGCGCTTCGGTATGCAGCGAGGGCAGGTCGATGGTGCCGAAATAGCGGCGCAGCTGGTCGTCGAACTCCATCCTCCGCGCTTACGCCTTCCATCCCATGCGAGACACCGCCAATCCCCGCTTGCCCCGCACTCCGCTCCCACCTATATAGCGCTCACCTCCTCTACATCGTCAAACATGTCGAGGCTGGTCCCGGGGACGGGGCCGGCGCCGGAGGCCCTTGTTTCATGGAGACGAGATGGCGGACATCGCCGAGCTGACCCGATTGATCGAGCCCGAGGCTGAAGCCGAAGGGCTCGCTTTGGTGCGCGTCAAGATGACCGGCGGGACCTCCGATCCGACGCTGCAGGTGATGGCCGAGCGGCCCGACACGCGGCAATTGACGCTCGAGGACTGCGCGCGGCTGTCGCGGCGGCTCTCCGACAAGCTCGACGCGCTCGAGGCCGAAGGGCGCGATCCGATCGAGGAGAGCTACCGGCTCGAGGTCAGCTCGCCGGGCATCGACCGGCCGCTGACCCGGCTTTCGGATTATGACGATTGGAAGGGGCACGAGGCCCGCATCCATCCGCACTTACCCTATAATGGCCGCAAGCAGCTTTCGGGCGACCTCATCGGCGTTGACGGCGACACCGTCCGCATCGACGTCAAGGGCCTGGGCGAAACCGCGATCCCGTTCGCGTCGATCCGCAACGCCAAGTTGCTGATGACCGACCGGCTCATCAAGGCGACGGCGCCGCTCAGCGCGGACGGCGCCGACATCGTTGAAGAAGAAACTGGACCCCGGCCTTCGCCGGGGAACGAAGAAGGACAGGACTGAACCATGGCCACTGCCGCAGCCCCCGGCGCACCCGGCGCCGTTTCCGCCAACAAGGCCGAATTGATCGCGATCGCCGACGCCGTCGCGCGCGAGAAACTGATCGACCGGATGATCGTCATCGAGGCGATGGAGGACGCGATCCAGCGCGCCGCCCGCGCCCGCTACGGCGCCGAGAACGACATCCGCGCCAAGCTCGACCCGGTCTCCGGCGACCTTCGGCTGTGGCGCGTCGTCGAGGTGGTCGAGGAGGTCGAGGATTATTTCAAGCAGGTCAGCCTCGAGGATTCGCAGAAGCTCCAGCCCGGCGCCGCATTGGGCGACTTCATCGTCGATCCGCTGCCGCCGATCGAGTTCGGCCGGATCGCCGCCCAGGCCGCCAAGCAGGTGATCTTCCAGAAGGTCCGCGATGCGGAACGGGAACGCCAATATGAGGAGTTCAAGGAGCGCGCCGGCGAGATCATCACCGGCGTCGTCAAGCGCGTCGAATTCGGCCATGTCGTCGTCGACCTCGGCCGCGCCGAGGGCGTCATCCGCCGCGACCAGCAGATCCCGCGCGAGATTTTGCGCGTCGGCGACCGCACCCGCTCGCTCATCTCCAACGTCCGCCGCGAAAATCGCGGGCCGCAAATCTTCCTCTCCCGCGCGCACCCGGATTTCATGAAGAAGCTGTTCGCGCAGGAAGTCCCCGAAATTTACGACGGCATCATCGAGATCAAGGCCGCCGCCCGCGATCCGGGCAGCCGCGCCAAGATCGGCGTGCTCAGCCACGACAGCTCGATCGACCCGGTCGGCGCCTGCGTCGGCATGAAGGGCTCGCGGGTCCAGGCCGTGGTCCAGGAGCTGCAGGGCGAGAAGATCGACATCATCCCCTGGTCCGAGGATCTCGCCACCTTCGTCGTCAACGGGCTGCAGCCGGCAACCGTCTCCCGCGTGGTCATCGACGAGGAGGAGAGCCGGATCGAGGTGGTCGTCCCCGACGACCAGCTCAGCCTCGCCATCGGCCGCCGCGGCCAGAACGTGCGCCTCGCGAGCCAGCTGACCGGCTCGGCGATCGACATCATGACCGAGGCCGACGCTTCGGAGAAGCGCCAGCGCGAGTTCGTCGAGCGCTCGGAGCTGTTCCAGACCGAATTGGACGTCGACGAGACGCTCGCCCAGCTGCTGGTGGCCGAAGGCTTCGGCGCGCTCGAGGAGGTCGCTTATGTCGAGCTCGACGAGCTGGCTTCGATCGAGGGCTTCGACGACGAGCTCGCCACCGAGCTCCAGAACCGCGCCGCCGAGGCGCTGCAGCGCCAGGAAGAAGCCGCGCGCGAGCAGCGCCGGGGCCTCGGCGTCTCCGACGAGCTCGCCGAAATGCCCTATCTCACCGAGGCGATGCTGGTGACGCTCGGCAAGGCCGGGATCAAGACGCTCGACGACCTCGCCGACCTCGCCACCGACGAGCTCGTCCAGAAGAAGCGCCCCGAGCAGCGCCGCCAGCGCGAATCGAACCGGCCCGAGGACAAAGGCGGGCTGCTCGCCGATTACGGGCTCTCCGACGAGCAGGGCAACGAGATCATCATGGCCGCCCGCGCCCACTGGTTCGAGGACGAGGACGCCGCAAGTGGCTCTGGGGCCGGGGAGGACGCGAATGCGGAATCCTCCTCATGAGACCCTAGGCGGCAAGCTCCCCTCCCGCTCGCGGGAGGAGTCGGGGGTGGGGACTTCCATCGTCTCCCCGCCCGACCCGAATGGCCCCTCCCCCAGCCTCTCCCGCAAGCGGGAGGGGAGCGCCCCCGAGCGGACCTGCATTCTTTCGCGGCGCACTGCCTCGAAGGACGACCTCATTCGCCTCGCGCTCGGCCCGGGCGGCCAGGTCGCGCCGGACGTGCGGGCGCGGGCGACGGGGCGCGGCGCCTGGATCGGGGTCGACCGGCCGACGCTCGAGGCGGCGCAGGCCAAGGGCAAGTTGAAGGGCGCGCTGGCGCGGGCGTTCAAGACCAACGAGGTCGCCCTCCCCGCCGATCTCGGCGCGCGGATCGAGGACGCGCTGCGCCGGGCGACGCTCGACCGGCTCGGGCTCGAGGCCAAGGCGTCCAACCTTTTGCTCGGCTCCGAGAAGATCGAAAATGCGGCGCGGCGCGGGCAGGTGGCGATGCTGATCCACGCCGCCGACGCCAGCGCCGAAGGCCGCCGCAAGCTCGACCAGGCCTGGCGCGTCGGCCGCGACGCGGAAGGAAGCGGCGCGCAAGGCTTGGTTTTCCCGGAAGGGAGGGCCATATTGTCATTGGCGCTGGGCCGCGAGAATGTGGTACATGTCGCCATCATCGATCGGGCCGCGGCGGCGCGTGTGAGCCACGCGCTCGGACGGTGGCGCGCTTTTATCGGACGTGAGGATGAGCTAAGCGCCGCCACGGCACAGGCGCCGGGCGCTTCGGCTGCGGATTGAAATGAAGGATTTTGAGTGAGCGAGACGACTGACAAGCCGAAGCTGGGCACGCGCGCGCCTCTGGGCCTGCGACGCACGGTCGAAACCGGCAAGGTGAAGCAGAGCTTCAGCCACGGCCGGTCGAACACCGTCGTCGTCGAGGTGAAGAAGCGCCGCATCCTGGGCCGCCCGGGCGAGGCCGAGGCGCCGAAGCCGGAGCCGGTCGCCGCGCCCGAGCCGGTGGCGCGCGCCCCCGAGCCGAAGCCCGCGCCCAAGCCGGCCGGACGGCCGCTCGATTCCGCCACCGCGCGCAAGGAATTGCAGGAGAAATTGCTGCGCGAGGCCGAGGATGCGCGCCTTTCCAGCCTCGAGGAAGCCCGCCGCCGCGAAGAGCATCAGGCCAAGGCCCAGACCGAGGAAGAGAAGCGCCGCGCCGAGGACAATCGCAAGGCCGAGGAGGATGCGTCCGAAGCCGCCCGTCTCGCCGCCGACGAGGAAGCCCGCCGCGCCGCCGAGCCGGCGCCGAAGCCCGCCGCCGACGCGCCCGCGCCCGCCGCCGCCGTCGACGATGAGGAGCGGCCTCGCCCGCGCCACGGCCAGCCCGCCGCCCGCCGCCCCGAGCCCGCGCGCCCGACCCGCGGCCGCGAGG
Organism: Sphingomonadales bacterium; assembly: GCA_034668505.1. GTDB lineage: Bacteria > Pseudomonadota > Alphaproteobacteria > Sphingomonadales > Sphingomonadaceae > Allosphingosinicella. Next base: position 66,407 of record JAXDPD010000043.1, on the reverse strand, counting down.
AGCATCGCCGCGAGCGCGGCAAGCTCACCGTCAGCCGCGCTTTGGGCGAGGATGGCGACGCCCGCGCCCGCAGCCTGGCGGCGCTTCGCCGCTCGCGCGAGAAGGAAAAGCGCGCCCACCAGCAGGCCGGCCCGTCGGCCAAGCAGGTCCGCGACGTCAACGTGCCCGACGCGATCACCGTCGCCGAGCTCGCCAACCGCATGGCCGAGCGCGCCGCCGATCTCGTCAAATCCCTGTTCAAGATGGGCATGCCGGTCACCGTCAACGAGGTGATCGACCAGGACACGGCCGAATTGCTGGTCACCGAATTCGGCCACAACATCAAGCGCGTCAGCGACGCCGATGTCGACATCCAGCATGAAGAGGACGTCGATCCCGCCGAGACGCTGCAGCCGCGTCCGCCCGTGGTCACGATCATGGGCCATGTCGATCACGGCAAGACCAGCCTGCTCGACGCGATCCGCGGCGCCGACGTCGTCTCCGGCGAGGCCGGCGGCATCACCCAGCATATCGGCGCCTATCAGGTGACCGTGCCCGACGGCTCGAAGGTCACCTTCCTCGACACGCCGGGCCACGAGGCCTTCACCGAGATGCGCGCGCGCGGCGCCAACGTCACCGACATCGTCATCCTGGTGGTGGCGGCCGACGACGGGCTGAAGCCGCAGACGATCGAGGCGATCAACCACACCAAGGCGGCCGGCGTGCCGATGATCGTGGCGATCAACAAGGTCGACAAGCCCGGCGCCAATCCGCAGAAGGTCCGCGAGGAGCTGCTCCAGCACGAGGTGATGGTCGAGGCGATGTCCGGCGACGTCCAGGACGTCGAGGTCTCCGCGCTCAAGAAGACCGGTCTCGACAAATTGCTCGAGGCGATCGCGCTGCAGGCGGAATTGCTCGAATTGAAGGCCAATCCCGACCGGCCCGCCGAGGGCGCCGTGGTCGAGGCCAAGCTCGACAAGGGCCGCGGCCCGCTCGCCACCGTGCTGATCCAGCGCGGCACCCTGAAGGTCGGCGACATCTTCGTCGCCGGACCGATCTCCGGCAAGGTCCGGGCGATGATCGACGACAAGGGCCGGCAGGTGAAGGAAGCCGGGCCGAGCCTGCCCGTCGAGGTGCTCGGCCTCAGCGGCGTGCCTTCGGCCGGCGACACGTTGAGCGTGGTCGAGAACGAGGCCCGCGCCCGCGAGGTCGCCGCCTATCGCCAGAGCGTGATCGACACCAAGCGCACCACCAACGCGCCGGCGAGCCTCGACACGATGTTCTCGGCGCTGAAGGAGAAGCAGGCGGTCGAGTTCCCGCTGGTCGTCAAGGGCGACGTCCAGGGCTCGGTCGAGGCGATCGTCTCGGCGATCAACCGCATCTCCAACGACGACATCAAGGCGCGCGTGCTCCATGCCGGCGTCGGCGGCATCACCGAGAGCGACGTCACCCTGGCCGGCGCCTCGGGCGCGCCGATCATCGGCTTCAACGTCCGCCCCAACGCCAAGGCGCGCGAGATTGCCGAGCGGCAGGGCGTCGCGATGCAATATTATGACGTGATCTACGACCTCACCGACGCGGTGAAGGCGGCGATGGCCGGCGAGCTCGGCCCGCTCATCGTCGAGACCGTGGTCGGCCGCGCCGAGGTCCGCGAGGTCTTCTCGGCCGGCAAGCACGGCAAGGCGGCGGGCCTGTTGGTCACCGAAGGCTTCATCCGCAAGGCGCTGAAGGCGCGGATCACCCGCGACGACGTGATCGTCTACAACGGCACGATCGCCTCCCTGCGGCGCTTCAAGGACGACGTCGCCGAAGTGCGCGCCGGCCTCGAATGCGGCGTCACCTTCGAAGGCCATACCGACATCAAGGCCGGCGACTTTCTGGAGACCTACGAGGTCGAGGAGCGCGAGCGGACGCTGTAGCGCGAGCAGGAATTTGCGGAATGTAAAGTTCCATTTGCCTCAGGCTTTCTCATTGGGTAAATAGCCGTGTGGAAATTCGACTTTCGAAATCGGCGATGAGGGCACTGCTTCACTCCGACAAGAGGGCGTTGCTCCGACGGAAAATCGACGAGTTGGCGACGGAGCCCCTGGCTCTCAGCGCGAACGTGGGGAAGCTTCAGGGTCGTTCCGAATATCGGCTCAGGGTTCAGAACTGGCGGATCATCTTCCGGATCGAAGGCGGCGTTCTGTGGATCGACGATATCGGCCCGCGCGGCTCGATTTACTGAAAGGCATTTGGTTATGACCGCTCAGATCGTGGAAATTGCGGGTCAGAAGATGGCCATGTTGCCGATCGCGGATTATCAGCGCCTGCTCGATCTCGCGGAAGACAAAACCGACCTGGTCGCGGCGATGCAGGCTGAGCAGCGTCGGCGGGACGGCGAGGAATATCTGCCGGTGGCGATGGCGGATCGTATCCTGGCGGGGGAAAGCGCCCTCAAGGTGTGGCGCAACCATCGCGGCATGACGCTGGCGGAGCTCGGCAAAATAGCCGGCGTCGGGCAGTCGCATCTGTCCCAGATCGAAAATGGCAGCCGGCGCGGCACGCCCTCGCTATGGCGCAGGCTGGCAGCGGCGTTGCGCGTCTCTGCCGATGACATCCTTCCGCTCGATTGATCATGGCAAGACCAGCCGAAACCAATGAAGGCCGCTCGGTCCGCCTGCTCCGCGTTGGCGAGCAGGTGCGTCATGCGCTGTCCGACATCTTGATGCGCGGCGACGTCCATGACGAGACGCTCGCCAGCCATCTGGTCTCGGTCACCGAGGTCCGCATGTCGCCGGACCTGCGCCACGCCACGGTGTTCGTCATCCCGCTGCTCGGCGCCAATGCGCAGGCCGTGCTCAAGGCGCTCAGGACCAACACCGCTTTTCTGCAGAGCGAGGCGGCGCGCCGGGTGAACACCAAATATGCCGCCAAATTGAAGTTCCTGCTCGACGAGAGCTTCGACGAGGGCAGCCATATCGACAAATTGCTGCGCGCGCCCAAGGTGGCCCGCGATCTGGAGGGCGGCAATGAGGCCTAGCTTTTTCCTTGCCGCCGTCGCGCTGGCCGCCGCGCCGCTTCACGCCCAGGATGCGCCTGAGACGGCGGACGCGCGCGCCGTGATCGCCGCGGTGCTGGCGCACCAGGCCAGCATGCGCGGAGCGGAAAGCGCGGCGGGGACCTGCGTCGAAAGCGCCCTGGCCGGGCCGCTGGCGGCGCCGGGCGAGGACGATCCGATGGTGCCGAACCATGCGGTGCGGATCGGCTTCCGCTGGCACCTTCCCGAGCCGCCCCCGATCGTCCGGCCGCCGCCCCAATACCGCCCCGACGGGCGGCGGCAGAATCGCGAGCGGCGGCCGGAAGTGCCGTTGCCCGCAGCGCTCGCGCCGGACCTTGCTTTGAGGCTCGACGCGCTCCGCGCCGAGGCCGCGCGCGCCCCGGCCGTCGGCCTCGCACGGATCGACGCCGCTTCGGTGCCCGCCCCGCTTCGCCTGCAGGACGGCGCCCGCGACTGCGGGCCGCTCACTTTGTCGGTGCCCGCCTTCGCCGGCGACGCCGCCTTCGTCGAGACCGCTTATGCCTGCGGCACGACCTGCGGCAATGGCAGCCTCTACGCGCTCCAGCGCCGCGACGGCCGCTGGGAGGTGGTCGGCGTCGCCGACATCTGGATCAGCTGATGCCAGGCCGGGTCGCGCTTCTGCTCTGCGCGACCTGGTTTCTTGCGCCCCCGCTCCGCCCGTGCCGGCCCAGCCGCCGCCGGCCCCGCCGAGCCGCGACGACGCGATCCGGCTGCTGCGCCGGGCGCTCGCTTTTCGGCCGCCCAATCTGGAGCGCGACAGCCGGGCGTGCATCTAGCTCGAGCTCGAAGCGCCGGTCTTCGAGACCGCCACCGTCCGGGGACGCCGCTACGACCTCGCCAGCGTGCAGATCGCCCGCCTGTGTGGGCCGATCTGCGGCGAATCCGGTTCGCTCGGCTTCGCCGCGCCGCCGGCGAGGGGAATTGGGAGCAGACCGGCTATGGCGAAGGCGTCATGTATTGAGGTCGCGGCGCGCTGGACGAGACCGCCGCGCGGGCTATAGCTGGCGCATCGATCACGGGACCCCTCATGCTCATGCCGATCAGGATGTTTGCCGGCCTCGCCGTCCTGCTCGCCGCCGCCCCGGCGGCGGCGCAAGAGCTCGCCATTCCCGAGGTGCGCTACCCGCGCCTGCCGGCTGCCGCGGCCGATGCCGCGGGGTTCGCGCCGCCCGGCTGGCGGGTGGAAGCGCAAGCGACGGGCGACCTCAGCGGCGACGGCCGCGCCGACCTCGCTTTCGTGCTCCGGATGACCGACCCGGCCAATATCCTTGCCCATGACGGGCTCGGCGACAATCCGTTCGACACCAATCCGCGCATCCTGGCGGTCGCGCTCGGCGTTGCGGGCGGCGGCTACCGGCTCGCGGCGCAGGATCACCGGCTCATCGCGCGCCGGGACTATCCGACCCAGTCCGACCCGTTCGAGGAGGAGCTTGCGATCGCCCTCGGCAGCCTCAACGTCACCGTGCGCCTGTTCATGAACGCGGGCGGCTGGGATGCCGGCAGCTCCGGCTTCACCTTCCGCTGGCGGGACAATGCCCTGCGGCTGATCGGCTACGACCATCTCAACGTGCGGCGCAATTCCGGCTGCATGACCCGCCTCGGCATCAACTATCTCACCGGCCGCGTGAAGCGCAGCACGGGCCGGGCCGACCTCGATCGCGAGACCGTGCGCTGGTCGCGCATGCCGGTGCGCGCCTTGCTGCCGATCGACAGGATCGGCGACGGCCTCGCCTTCGGCGACGGCGGCGCCCGCGGCAATTTCCCGCCTTGTCAGCCGGGCTGACCGTGACGGGCCTCGGCGCGCCGATGGCCGACGGCGACGTCCGGCTCGAGCCGCTCGCCGAGGCGCACCGCGCGGCGCTCAAGGCCGCCTGCGCCGAGGATGCCGAGATCTGGCCGATCTATTCGACCTCCTACGGGCCCGATCATTTCGACGCCAATTTCGAAGCGATGCTGGCCAGGGCCGACTGGCGGTCCTTCGCCTTGTTCAAGGGCGAGGCGCTGGCCGGCATGTCGAGCTTCATGGGCGTGGATCCCGAGCGCAAGGTGCTCGAGATCGGCAGCACCTTCTACGTGCCGGCGATGCGCGGCACCGGCTATAACGAGCGGATCAAGGACCTGATGCTGGCGCGCGCCTTCGCCTGCGGCTTCCGCCGGGTCGAGTTCCGCGTCGACGCCCGCAACGCGCGCAGCCAGGCGGCGCTCGCCAAGATCGGCGCGATCCGCGAGGGCGTGCTGCGCGCGGACCGGATCACCTGGACCGGCCATGTCCGCGACACCGTGCTTTTTTCGATATTGGCGTCGGAATGGAACGCTCATCGGCCGTTAATCGCTGAACGGGCAGATTCTTCGGCAAACATGGGAGGCTCGACATGATCAAACAGGCCATGATCGCCGCGATTCTACTCGGCGGTGCCCCGGCGCTCGCCGCCGACGGCCCAGCGGCGTCCGCGCGCGAGACCAAGGTGCCGCGCATCGGCCGTTTCCTCGAACATCGCGCCGACGGGAATCGCGGCGTCTATATCCGCGCCGATACCGGGCGCTGGTATTATGCGCGCATGCAGGGCGAATGCCCGCGGCTGCGGCCCAATGTCGCGATCAGCTTCCTGGGCGCGCGCGGCGGCAATTTCGACCGCTTCGGCGCCATCCGCGTCGAGGGTTGGCGCTGCCTCGTGGAAAGCGTCGTCGAATCGGCACCGCCGCCGGGGCGGGGCGGCTGAGCGCAGCCCCTTCCCAAGCCGGCCACGGTCGCTAGAAAAGCTCCCGTGGCCAAGCTCTATTTCTATTATGCGTCGATGAACGCCGGCAAGTCGACGACCCTGCTCCAGGCCGACTTCAACTATCGCGAGCGCGGCATGGAGACGATGCTCTACACCGCCGCGATCGACGACCGCGTCGCCTGCGGCGTGATCGCCTCGCGCATCGGGCTCAAGACCGGCGGCAACCTCTACGATGTGCGCACCGACATCAGGCACGAGGTCGAGGAGGAGCGCAAGAAGCGCAAGCTCCATTGCATCCTCGTCGACGAGGCCCAGTTCCTGACCCGCGCCCAGGTCGTCCAGCTCGCCTCGATCTGCGACGAGCTCGACATCCCGGTCCTCGCTTACGGCCTCAGGACCGATTTCCAGGCCAATCTGTTCGAGGGCAGCGCCCATCTGCTCGCGCTCGCCGACACGCTCGTCGAATTGAAGGCGGTCTGCGATTGCGGCCGCAAGGCGACGATGAACCTGCGCGTCGACGCCGACGGCCGCGCCGTCAAGGAGGGCGCCTCGATCGAGATCGGCGGCAACGACCGCTACATTTCGCTCTGCCGCCGCCATTTCATGGAGCGGATCGCCGAGGTGGACGGGGAGCAGCTCCGGCTCAGCCTGACCCGGGCGGCCGCCGCGCGCTGAACCTGTTGAACCGGCAAAGCCGCACCCCATATCCGGATCAAGTCCGGAGGGGTAATTCACATGGTCAGCCCGCTTTTCACCGCTTTCGCCCTCATCGCCGCAGGCCGCGTCGAAGTGCCGCCGCCGCCCGCGCAGCCGGTGCCGGTGCCGCAGATCCGGGCCTATGTCCGCGAGGACGTGGACGAGGAGGATTCGGACAGGCTGAAGCCGCGCCGCTGATCCGGCCCGTGCATGGCTGGCTGATCATCGACAAGCCGGTCGGGCCGGGCTCCACGAACATCGTCGGCGCGGTCAAGCGCGCGCTCCGCGACGGCGGCTATGCCAGGGTCAAGGTCGGCCATGGCGGCACGCTCGACCCTTTGGCGTCGGGAGTGCTGCCCGTGGCGCTCGGCGAGGCGACCAAGCTCTCGGGCCGCATGCTCGACGCCGACAAGGTGTACGAGTTCACCATCGCCTTCGGGGCGGAGACGGATACGCTCGATCTCGAAGGCGCTGCGATCGAGACGTCCGACAAGCGGCCGACATTGGCCCAGGTCGAGGCGGCGCTGCCGCTTTTCACCGGCGCGATCGAGCAGGTCCCACCCGCTTATTCGGCGCTGAAGGTGGACGGCAAGCGCGCCTACGATCTGGCGCGGGCGGGAGAAGAGGTGGCGCTGAAGAGCCGGAAAGTCACCGTGCACGCCCTTCGTCATTCCCGCGAAAGCGGGAATCCGGGCGGCAGCGGCGAAGGGAAGAAGCAGCTGGATCCCCGCTTTCGCGGGGATGACGTGGTGGAAGCGGTGACCCTGGAAGCGAGGGTCTCCAAGGGCACCTACATCCGCTCGCTCGCCCGCGACATCGCCCGCTTGCTCGGCACCGTCGGCCACGTCACCATGTTACTGCGGACCAGGGCCGGCCCCTTCACCCTCGATGCCGCGATTTCGCTGGACAAATTGGCCGAAGCCGCTAAGGGCCGCACCCTTGAACAACACCTCCTGCCCTTGACGGCGGGGCTGGACGACATCCCGGCTCTACCCGTCACTCCCGATCAGGCAGGGGCGCTCCGCCAGGGGCGGATATTGATCGGGATCGCCGCCAAGCCTGGGCTCTACCTTGCGACCGACGACGACGTTCCGGTTGCGCTCGTGGAGCTTAGCGAAGGTTCGCTTCGTCCCGAATTGCGGGTGCTGCGCGGCTTCAACCTGTGACTGACGAAGGAGTGAAACGATGTCGGTAACCGCCGAGCGCAAGCAAGAGATTATCAAGGACAATGCCCAGACGACGGGCGACACCGGTTCGCCCGAGGTCCAGGTCGCGATCCTGACCGAGCGGATCGTCAATCTGACCGAGCATTTCAAGACCCACGCCAAGGACAATCACTCGCGGCGCGGCCTCCTGATGCTGGTCAACAAGCGCCGTTCGCTGCTCGATTACCTGAAGCGCGAGGACAGTGCGCGCTACGCAGCGCTGATCGCGAAGCTCGGCCTTCGTAAATAACGCAATCGTTCGGCCCGCTTTGGCGGGCCGTTTACGTATTGCGTCATCCCGGCGCAGGCCGGGATCCGGTCAAATAAACAAGCGCAGGAGCGCTTCCTGACTGGGAAACTGGACCCCGGCCTACGCGGGACCCCATCAAAGTCCTACTTTGATGGGACCCCTCCCGGGGAACGACGGCGAAAGGCAATCCGGCCGATCGCCACGGACCAATATCGGTCCGAACACAGGGACCCCATGAAAGTACCACTTTCATGGGACCCAAGAGGCCCCCGCCGCATATGGCCGCGGGAGTTTGAAGGAAAACCAATGTTCAACACCAAGAAAGTGGAAATCGAGTGGGGCGGCAAGACGCTGACCCTCGAAACGGGCCGCATTGCCCGGCAGGCCGACGGCGCGGTGCTCGCGACCTACGGCGAAACCGTCGTCCTCTGCGCGGTCACCGCGGCGAGGTCGGTGAAGGAAGGCCAGGATTTCTTCCCCCTGACCGTCCATTATCAGGAAAAATTCTCGGCCGCCGGGCGCATCCCGGGCGGCTTCTTCAAGCGCGAGCGCGGCGCCACCGAGAAGGAGACTCTGACGAGCCGCCTCATCGACCGGCCGATCCGGCCGCTGTTTCCGGACGGCTTTGCCAACGAGATCAATGTGATCGCGCAGGTTCTCTCCTATGACGGGGAGACCGAGAGCGACGTCCTCGCGATGATCGCCGCCTCGGCCGCTCTGACCATTTCGGGCGTCCCCTTCATGGGCCCGATCGCCGCCGCCCGGGTCGGCTACAGCGACGGCGAATATCAGCTCAACCCGAGCATGGACCAGGTCCGCGAAGGCCAGCTCGACCTCGTCGTCGCCGGCACCCACGACGCGGTGATGATGGTCGAATCCGAAGCCAAGGAGCTTTCGGAAGAGGTCATGCTCGGCGCCGTCATGTTCGCCCATCGCGAGCTGCAGAAGGTGATCCAGGCGATCATCGCGCTCGCCGAAAAATCCGCCAAGGACCCCTGGGAGCTGCCCGCCGCGGCGGACACGTCCGGGGTCAAGGCCAAGCTCAAGACGCTGATCGGCAAGGACCTCGATGCGGCCTACAAGCTGACCAACAAGTCCGAGCGGCAGAATGCGATCGCCGACGCCCGCAGCAAGGCGCGCGAGGCATTCGAGGCGCTCAAGCACGACAATCCCGAGGAATATCTCGCCAGCCTGAAGCTGGTGAAGAAGCTCGAGGCGGAGATCGTGCGCGGCGCGGTCCTCAAGACCGGCAAGCGCATCGACGGCCGCACCACCAGCCAGATCCGCCCGATCGAGGCGATCGTCGGCTTCCTGCCGCGCACCCACGGCTCGGCGCTGTTCACCCGCGGCGAGACCCAGGCGATCTGCACGACCACGCTCGGCACCAAGGAATCCGAGCAGATGATCGACGGCCTGACCGGCCTCTCCTACGAGCGCTTCATGCTCCACTACAACTTCCCGCCTTATTCGGTCGGCGAGGTCGGCCGCTTCGGCGCGCCGTCGCGGCGCGATGTCGGGCACGGCAAGCTGGCCTGGCGCGCGCTCAAGGGCGTGCTGCCGACCCATGAGGAATTCCCCTATACGATCCGGGTCCTCTCCGACATCACCGAGTCCAACGGCTCCTCGTCGATGGCGACGGTCTGCGGCGGCTCGCTCTCGATGATGGACGCGGGCGTCCCCATCAAGTCGGCGGTCGCGGGCGTCGCGATGGGTCTCGTGATGGAGGGGAACCGCTACGCGATTCTTTCCGACATCGCCGGGGCGGAAGACCACTACGGCGACATGGACTTCAAGGTCGCGGGCACCCGCGACGGGATCACCGCGCTCCAGATGGACATCAAGATCGGCGGCATCAACGCGCAGATCATGGCCGAGGCGCTGGAGCAGGCCAAGAAGGGGCGCATGCACATCCTCGGCATCATGGAGCAGGCGCTGCCCGGCGCGCGCGAGGAGCTGTCTCCTTACGCCCCGCGCATCATCACCATCAAGATCAACCCCGACCGCATCCGAGACGTCATCGGGCCGGGCGGCAAGATCATCCGCTCCATCGTCGAGGAGACCGGCGCCAAGATCGACGTCGAGGACGACGGCACCATCTTCATCGCCTCGTCCGACGGCGACGCGGCGCAGGCGGCCATCGCGCGCATCCGCGGCCTGACGGCCGAGGCCGAGATCGGCGAGCAGTACCTCGGCACCGTCTCGCGGATCGTCGATTTCGGGGCGTTCGTCGAGATTTTCCCCGGCACCGACGGCCTGCTCCACATCTCCGAGATCGCCGAGCACCGCGTCCGCGACGTGCGCGACGAGTTGAAGGAGGGGCAGCAGATTCTCGTCAAGTGCATCGGCAAGGAGGGCAACAAGATCAAGCTCTCGCGCAAGGCCGTGCTCAAGGACGAGAAGGGCAAGAACGGCCACCCCGAGCGCGCCGAGGCCGCCGGCCAGGGCGACACGGACTAGCCCGGCGACACCCGGCCGGCTAAGTCATGAGATAAAAAAGGGTTCGCCCCGCGGGGCGGGCCCTTTTTTATCTTGACAGCGCCCGCCCCCGGCGGGTTTAATGAGCAGCCGAAATTGGAACTCAAAGGCTATTCGGAGTCTCTTCTCATTGCGGTAAACCGGAAGAGGTTTCGCCGCAAGTCTTTTAAACAAAGCGCAGTTACAGGCTTTGGCGGGTCGGCGCCGGACGACGGGCGCGCCGCCGACGGCCGCGGTGTCGTCTCCGGGAAGAGTTTCCGGCCGCCGCGAGCCTATAATCGACCGCCCGGCCGCGAAGTTTTAGAATCAAGGCTTTAGGGTAATGGTTTCAAGGGAGGATGACCCCGCGATGAGGCATCAAGCAATTCGCACAACGGCTCTGATGCTCGGCGTTTTACTCGTAGCCGCCGCGCCCGCGAAGGCCGGCACCATCACCTTCGGTGATCTGGTGCGCACGGTCGGCGCGAGCGGCCAGTTGCGTCCGGCAAGTGAGCTTCGGCTGCGCCTCGGCGCGGCGCGGGCCGGCTCGACGGCGGCGCAGAGCGGTTCGACGCAGAGCGGCACGACCTCCTCCTCCCCCACCGACCAGCAGCAGGCGACCGGCTCGGGGCAGACGACCCAGCCCGGCTCGGCGCCGGCCTCGTCCGACACGACGCTCTCGCAGAGCGGCGGGCAGGTCGAGACGGTCGACCTCGGCGACGTGACCGGCACGGTCTGCGACTGCGGGGAGATTCCGTTCACCGCGCCGAAGGCGGGCGGGTTCCCGTGGTGGCCGCTCCTCGGCGCCGCCGTGATCCCGTTCATCATCCCGCGCGGCGGCGAAGAGGAGTTCCCGCCCAACAACCCGCCCGGCCCGACGCCCACGCCGCCGCAGGTGCCGGAGCCGATGTCGCTCCTGCTCTTCGGCTCGGGGCTGCTCGCGGTCGGAGCCGGCGCGCGCCGCCGCCACGGCCGCAAGCGTCTCGAAGAGGAAACCCTGAGCGCCACGACGGGGGAGGTCTAAACCGATGCCGCGAACAAAAGTCGCCTCCCGCGCGCCGCGCCTGCTCCTCGTCGCCGCCGCCGCCGTCGCGCTCGCCGCCACGGCCTCGCTCCTGACGACCGGCGCGCAGGCCAAGCAGAAGAACAAGAAGAACCAGCCGACCACCGGGCGCATCGAGGTCTCGACGCAGCCCGGCGGCTACCCCATCACCATCGACGGCCAGCCCGCCGGCGAGACGACCGACTACGTCCGCGCCATCGAGCTTGAGCCCGGCACGCACACCGTCGAGATTCAGTTCCCGAACAACACGCGCTGGTCGCAGGTCTTCAACATCCTCGCGGGGCGTAAGAACTGCATCGCGCTCAACTACCGGCCGCGCACCATCGACATCCCGGCCGTCCCCGTCTCGCCCTGCCCGTACCCGGTCAACGTCACCGCGCCGGCGCAGGTGGCCGACGGCGACATCGTCACGTTCACGGCCGACGTCGGCTACCAGGGCCAGTCGGCGCTCAACTACACCTGGACGGTGAGCCCGCCCGCGGCGCGCATCCTCTCGGGCGTGGGCACGCCGACCATCACGGTCGACTCCTCTGGGCTCGGCAACCGGCGCGTGACCGCCATCCTCGTCGTCGACGACGGCTCGGGCGACCGCGCGTGCCGTCAGACGGCGCAGGCCGCCACGGGCGTCGGCGCGCTGCCGAACATCACGCCGCCCAAGCGCTTCGATGAGTTCCCGTCCATCGCCTTCGACGACGACAAGGCGCGGCTCGACAACCTGGCCATCGAGTTGCAGAACAACCCCGGCGCCATCGGCTACGTCGTCGCCTACGCCGGACGCGGCAGCCGCGCGGGCGAGGCCGACCGGATGGGCAGGCGCGCCGTCGACTACCTGACGACCGCGCGCGGCATCGGCCGCGGCCGCCTCGTCTTCATCAACGGCGGGCACCGCGAGTCAAACACCTTCGAGCTGTGGGTCGTCCCGCAGGGCGCCGAGCCGCCGCGCCCGACGCCGACCGTCAGCGCCGAACAGGCGCGCCCCGCCGCCCCGTCGCGCCGCGCGCGGCGAGACTGAGGGCAGGCCGAACGGACTTGAAAAGCCGAAGCGCCGTCTCCCTTGGATAAAGGAGACGGCGCTTCGCGCTTTGGCTAAAGAACGTCGGCGGGGCGGAGAGATTCGGCGGCGTGGCACGCCCTTTTCTATAGTCCCTTGCGCGTGTCCGTCGCCGTACTGTTATCAAGCGTGGCGGCGGCGCTCCATTCCTTTCGTGGTTTGGTTTTAGAACTTTTGACCTCGCTTCGCGCCCGCCGAAGGGGCGTTTGACGGGAACAGTTTTAGAGGAGGACTTAAAGACAATGGCTGATGGGGAAGGCTCTAGCAACACAGGCGTGGTCGCCATCGTGGTGATCTTTCTGATCGTCGTCATCGCCGCGTTCTTCGCGTGGCGCGGCGGCATGTTCGGTGGCGGGAGTAAGAAGACCGAGATCGACGTCAACGTCACCGCGCCCTCGGCCCCGAAGTAGCGCGGGCGGGCGTGAGTTAAGAACCGACGAGGGAGGGGAGGCGCCGCGCGTCGGCGTCGCCCCTCCCTTCTTTTCAACTCCGCCGCGCGGCTGCTACCATGAGGGTAAATAGTAAATGGTAAGTGGTGAGCGGAGGGACGTGCCCGTCCGGCCGCCATTTACCATTCACCATTTACCATTCACCGGAGAAGCACATTGGCAGCACCGAACATCGAGACAATCGTGTCGCTCTCGAAGCGGCGCGGGTTCGTTTTCCCCTCGTCGGAGGTTTACGGCGGACTCGGCAGCGCGTGGGACTACGGCCCGCTCGGCGTCGAGCTGGCGAACAACGTCAAGCGCGCCTGGTGGCGCTGGCTCGTCTACGAGCGCGACGACATAGAGGGCGTCGACTCCTCGATCATCCTCCACCCACTCGTTTGGAGATACTCGGAGCACGAGGCGACCTTCAACGACCCACTCGTTGACTGCAAAAAGTGTAAAGGCCGCTTCCGTGCCGATAAGCTACAAGAAGACTATGAAAAGTCGCATCCGACGGAGGGCATCGTAGTTTACGGGACTGGAGTAGTCTCCTTCGCCGCAGACAACGTATGTCCTAATTGTGGGGCAAGTGATTGGACGCCGGCGCGCTTCTTTAACATGATGCTTGAGACGCGGCTCGGGGCGACGGCGGCGGAGGAGGATGAAGTAGGCGACGTGGGGGAAAGTCGCCTAGGAGGGCGCGCCTACCTCAGGCCGGAGACGGCACAGGGCATCTTCATCAACTTCCTGAACGTGCAGCAGGCCATGAGGCGCAAGCTCCCGTTTGGGGTGGCGCAGGTCGGCAAGTCGTTCCGCAACGAAATCACGCCCGGCAACTTCATCCTCCGCACGCGCGAGTTCGAGCAGATGGAGATGGAGTATTTCGTCCGGCCCGACGCCGAGCATTTCAAGCTGGTCGACTACTGGGTCGAGCAGTACCTCGGCTGGTACACGGGGCTCGGCCTCGCGCGCGAGAACCTCTTCCTCTACGAGGTGCCCGCGGAGAAGCTGGCTCACTACTCCCGCCGCACGGTCGACATCATGTACCGCTACTTCCCCGAGCGGCCCGAGGAGCCTCGGCAGTGGGAGGAGCTGATGGGCATCGCCTACCGCACGGACTTCGACCTGCGCCAGCACTCGAACAAGCCCGAGGACGGGGAGGGGAAGCGCCGCAACCCCGACTCGACCGCCGACCTCTCGTACTTCGACGAGGCGGCGAAGGAGCGCTTCTACCCGCACGTCGTCGAGCCCGCGTCGGGCGTCAACCGCTCGCTCCTCGCCTTCATGATGGACGCCTACACCGAGCGCACGACCGACAAGGGCGAGAAGCGCGTCGTCCTCAAGCTGCACCCGGAGCTGGCGCCCATCAAGGTGGCCGTGCTGCCGCTCGCGAAGAACAAGACGGAGATCGTCGACATGGCGCGGCAGGTCAAGGCGGAGCTACAGCCCTCGATGCGCGCCGTCTACGACGACACGGGCGGCATCGGCAAGCTCTACGCGCGCCAGGACGAGATCGGGACGCCCTTCTGCGTCACCGTCGACCACCAGTCGCTCGAAGACGAGGCCGTCACCGTCCGCGACCGCGACACGTGGGGGCAGGAGCGCGTCAAGGCCGCCGGGCTGGCCGAGTATTTGAAGAAGCGACTCGGAGTCAGATGTTAGTAAACAGTGAATGGTAAATGGTGAATGGTGATTGAGTATCCTTGCCCGCGGTAATCACTCGCCGACGCGCGCGGCGCTCGGGCGCCATCGACCATTTACCATTTACCATTCGCCATTCACCACCTTATGCCAGTAGTCAAAAAACGAAACCAGCAGACCGAATCGCGGCTGCTGCTCGAATCGGACGAGCCCGTCGAGCTGCCGCCCGCGGAGGTCGAGGAGTCGGCCGTCGTCCTCCAGTTCGAGCAGTTCCGGCAGTACGTGCCCGAGCTTCTGGAAGAGCTGCGCGACGGCGTGAAGGCCACGCCCGTCCCGGTGATGATGGACGGCTCCACCTTCGTCGTCCACGGCGACACGCGCAGCTTCTGGGTCAAGCTCTGGCACGCCTCGCCCGAGATGACGCGTATCGACCGCGTGCAGATCATCAGTTGCCTGCCCTCGACGCGCGGCGTGCAGATACTCGTCGAAGACCCCGAAGACTATGACGACGACGAACTCGACGAAGACGGCGAAGACTATGAAGACGGCGAAGGCGAGGACGATGACGGGCCCGTCGAGGACGACGGACGCGCCGTCTAAACGTCGCAACAGCCGCCGCCGCCGCGGTCTTCCCCGCCGGTCTCTCCGATGTATTCCCGAATCCCCGAAAAAATTCTGAGGCTGGCGCGCGCCGTCGGCGAGGCGGGCGGGCGCGCTCTCCTCGTCGGCGGGTGCGTGCGCGACCGCCTGCTGGGGCGCGAGGTGAAGGACTGGGACGTCGAGGTCTACGGCGTCGAGCCCACAGCCTTGCGCGAGCTGCTCGGGCGCATGGGGCGCGTCAACGTCGTCGGCGAGGCGTTCACCGTCTACAAGCTCGGGCACGACCTCGACGTCTCGCTCCCGCGCCGCGAGCGCAAGGCCGGGCGCGGCCACCGCGGCTTCTACATCGAGGGCGACCCCGCGATGTCCTTCGAGGAGGCGACGCGCCGCCGCGACTTCACCGTCAACGCCATCCTCGAAGACCCGCTCGCCGGAGACGTGATCGACCCCTTCGGCGGCCGCGCCGACGTCGGGCGAAAACTCCTGCGCGCCGTCTCGCCCGACACCTTCGTCGAAGACTCGCTGCGCGTGCTGCGCGCCGCGCAGTTCGCCGCGCGCTTCGGCTTCGACGTCGAGCCCGCGACCGTAGAGCTGTGCCGCTCGATTGACCTGACAGACCTCCCGGCCGAGCGCGTCTGGGGCGAGCTGGAGAAGATTCTGCTCGCCGCCGCGCGCCCCTCGGTCGGCTTCGAGTGGCTCGGCCGCCTGAACGTCACGCCGCAGCTCTTCCCCGAGGTCGAGGCGCTCAAGGGCGTGCCGCAGGAGGAGGAGTGGCACCCCGAGGGCGACGTTTTTGTTCACACCCTCCTCGTCTGCGACCGCGCGCGCGAGCTGGTCGAAGACCTCGACCACCCGCGCCGCGTGACGTTGATGCTCGCGGCGCTGTGCCACGACTTCGGCAAGCCGGCGACGACCGAGTTCGTCGATGGTCGGACGCGCTCGCGCGGGCACGAGGAGGCGGGCGTCGCGCCGACGCTCTCGTTCCTCGACCGCCTGAAGGTCTTCACGCTCGACGGCTACGACGTGCGCGCGCAGGCGGTCGCGCTCGTCCGCGACCACCTCAAGCCCGGCGAGTTCTACCGCGCGCGCGCGGAGGTGACCGACGGCGCCTTCCGGCGCCTCGCGCGGCGCTGCGAGCTGGAGCTGCTCTACCGCGTGGCGAAGGCTGACGGCCTCGGGCGGAACGCGCCCTGGGTGCCGCGCGAGCGCTGGTTCGGCTCGGAGGCGCAGGAGTGGTTCATCGCGCGCGCGCGCGCGCTGTCGGTCGAGAAGGGGCCGCCCGCGCCCGTCCTGCTGGGGCGCCACCTGCTGGAGATGGGGCTCAAGCCCTCGCGGCTCGTCGGCGAGATACAGCGCGCCGTCTACGAGTTGCAGCTCGACGACCGCGTCCGCACGCTCGAAGAGGCGAAGGAGGCCGCGCGAGAGTTGTTGGAGGGCTCGCGACCCGAGCCGGACGGCGGCGGTCGTCTGTGACTTTGGCGCGCGCCGTGTTGTAAGATGGCGCTTAATTTTGCCGCGACTTTCAAGGCAGTAGACGCTTAACAAGACGCCCGCCTCCGCCTCGCGCGGGTCCGTCCATGCCGACCAAATTCATTGAGGAAGATGAAGCCATGATAGATTTCGATCTGACCGAAGAACACAGGGCGCTCGTCCGCACCGTGCGCGAGTTCGCGCAGGGCGAGGTCGCCCCGCACATCAAGGAGTGGGACGAGAAACAGCAGTTCAACCGCTCGGTGATCGACAAGATGGCGGGGCTCGGGCTGCTCGGCGTCTGCGTCCCCGAAGAGTACGGCGGCGCGGGCTTCGACTACGTCTCGCTCGGGCTCGTCTGCGAAGAGCTGGAGGCGGTCGACACGTTCCTGCGCGTCGTGATGAGCGTCCACACGGGGCTCAACTCGCTGACGCTCTACGCGTGGGGCACCGAGGAGCAGAAGCGCAAGTACCTCGTGCCGCAGGCGAAGGGCGAGAAGCTCGCGACCTACGGGCTGACCGAGCCGGGCGCGGGGTCGGACGTCGTCGGCTCGCGCTCGAACGCGCGGCGCGACGGAGACGGGTGGGTTCTCAACGGCGAGAAGATGTGGATTTCACTCGCCGACGTGGCCGACAACTTCCTCTTCTTCTGCTGGACGGACGACGAGAAGCGCCGCAACCGCGACCACTCGGGGATGTCCTGCTTCATCGTCGAACGCTCGATGCCCGGCTTCTCCTCGGGCACCATCCACGGCAAGCTCGGGATACGCGCGGGCAACACCGGCTACTTCTCTTTGCAGGACGTGCGCGTCCCCGCCGAGAACATGCTGGGCGAGGAGGGCGAGGGCTTCAAGATCGCCATGTTCGCGCTGGAGCAGGGGCGCTACACCGTCGCGGCCGGCGCGACAGGCATCATCCGCGCCTCGCGCGACGCCTCGGTCGCGTACGCACTGGAGCGCGAGACTTTCGGGACGAAGATCGCCAACCACCAGCTCGTCAAGCAGAAGATCGCCGAGATGGAGTCCGACTACCAGATGTCGCACCTGCTCTGGCTGAGGGCCGGCTGGCTCAAGAACGAGGGGCGCCCGAACGCGCGCGCGACCTCTTTGGCGAAGTGGCAGGCGACCGTCCGCAGCGAGAAGGCCGCCTCGATGGCCATCGAGGTACACGGCGCGAACGGCTACTCGAACGACTACCCCGTCGAGCGCTACCTGCGCAACTGCAAGGCCGCTGTCATCTACGAGGGCACGCGCGACATACACACGCTGATGCAGGCCGACTGGGCGCTCGGCCTCAAGGGCGAGAAGCCCGCGCGCAAGTCTCTCCCGCCCTACAAGCCTTCCGAGTCGCGCGACGCCGTCGCAGCGGACTGATGAGAGTAGACAGTAGTCAGTAGTCAGTAGTCAGTAGTTAATAAGGCGGTGCGACTCGGCCAAAGGGCCGGCGCACCGCCTTAGTTTTTCTACTGACTACTGACTACTGTCTACTGTCTAGTCAGGAAGATGAGGCGCGTGATAAGTTTCATCGTAGGGGTTCTCCTTCTTCGTCCTCGTGGCGTGAGAGGTTGTCGGGACTCGCGGGCGCGCCGGCCGACGCGGCCCCGTCCCGCCCTTAACGCGAAAAAGAACCGGGCGCGGGGTCAAGCCGTCACAAACTTTCTTCGCGGCGTTGAAGGCGGGGGCGATGTTACCCGCTTACCGCCTGCCGACCGCCGCATTCTTCCCTCTATCAATTCCACGCTCTCTCTGGTAGTATTCACGTGCCTTTCCAAACACCCAAGCGTTCATTTCGCGGCGGTTAAACCTTTTAGATTCGGGAGTCCCGTTTTAATGCCCCAGGAGCTTAACAGCGTAAACGTCTCGCTCGATTTCCTGAGCGTGTGTGAGGCCGCGGCCATCGCCGCCGCGCGGACGATGGGGCAGGGCGACCGCAAGTATTCCGACCACGTCGCCGTCGAGGCCATGCGCGAGAAGATGGACGCCGTACCGATGCGCGGCCGCATCGTCATCGGCGAGGGCGAGCGCGACGAGGCCCCGATGCTCTTTATCGGCGAGGAGGTCGGCGAGGGCTACCACGAAGGCGTCGACCCCGAAGACTTCCCGGAGGTCGACATCGCCGTCGACCCGCTCGAAGGCACCAACCTCTGCGCGCTGGGCGCCAACAACGCCATCGCGGTGCTGGCCGCCTCCGAGCGCGGCGGCCTCCTCAACGCGCCCGACATCTACATGGACAAGATCGTCGTTGGGCCGTCCTCGCGCGGCGTCATCGACATCGACGCGCCCGTCAAGGACAACCTCAAGGCCATCGCGCGCCGTCTCAGCCGCGACATCGAAGACCTGACCGTCATCGTGCTCGACCGCACGCGCCACCAAAAACTCATCGCCGACGTGCGGGCGGCGGGCGCGCGCATCCGCCTCATCGGAGACGGCGACCTCTCGGCGGGCATCTCGGCGGCCGTCGCCGGCACCAACATCCACGCGCTGCTCGGCATCGGCGGCGCGCCCGAGGGGGTGCTGACCGCCGCGGCGATGAAGTGCCTCAACGGCGAGATTCAGGCGCGCCTCGTCTACGACCCGGAGCGCCTGGACGTCGACGAGTCGAAGGTGCCGCCGGCCGAGGAGGTGCTCTCGCGCCTGCGCGAGATGGGCATCAACGACCCGAACAAGGTCTACGACACGAACGACCTCGCGCCCGGCCGCAAGATCATCTTCGTCGCCACGGGCGTCACCGACGGGGCGCTCCTGCGCGGCGTCCGCTTCTTCGGCGCCGGCCGCCGCACGCACTCGCTCGTCATGACGACCGAGTCGCGCCACATACGCTTCGTCGACACCGTCCACGTCGAGGGCGGCCCGGACATGGTCATTAGATTTTAGATTCGCGATTTTGATTTGTGACGCGAAGCCGCCGGCACGCGGCTCACGGCCCAGCGCGGAAGCCGGGGGACGACGGCTCTTGAATCGCAAATCTAAAATCTAAAATCAAAATTCCCTTATGCCGGAGCCCATCACGGAGTACACGCCGCTCTACGCGCACGACGGCGGGCGGGCGCGGCGGGCGGCATGGGCGGCGTGGGTCGCCGCGCTGTCGGGCGCGCTGTTGTTCGCCGGGCTGATCGTCGCCGCGCCGCTGCTTCGCGCGCGCGGGCTGTTCTTCCTCTCGCAGGCGATCTATCAGGGCTTCCACGCGGCATGTCACCAGATGCCGGAGCGCTCCTTCCACCTCTGGGGTTTCCCGCTCGCGGTCTGCGCGCGCTGCTTCGGCCTGTACGCCGGGCTGCTCGCGGGGGTGGTCATCTACCCCCTGGCTCGCCCGCTGATGCGGGCCGACGCGCCGCACCGCAGGTGGCTCTTCGCGGCCGCGCTCCCGACCTCCGTGGATTTCGTGCTCGGGCTCCTCGGCGTCTGGGAGAACACGCACGGGTCGCGCTTTGTGACGGCGCTTCTGCTCGGCGCGGTTTCGGCCTTTTACGTCGTGCCGGGAATCGTGGGGCTGGCACACCGTTACTGGCCGCGGCACCTCCGGCCGGCCGCGTCCTCCTGAAGTCCTGAGGCGTTTCGAGCCGCGGCGGCGACAGTCTTCGGCCGGTCGCCCCGGCGAAACGCTTTGATGAAGATCACGCGCCGGTGCCCCGCGTCGGCGCGTGAGATTAACGGCTCCGTAAACGACTTTTGAAGAGGAGAGAGAGCTACACATGAGCGGCAAATTTCAACCGGCCCTGCTAGCAGGCGGTGCTCTCGGCGTTGTCTTAATTATCATCGCGGTCGTCACCGCGCTCGTGCCCCCACTCGGCCTGCTCGGCTGCTGCGCCTGTCTGCTGCCCATCGGGGCCGGCCTGTTCGCCGTCAGCCAGTACGTCGGCAAGTCGGCGGCCCCCGTCCAACTCGCGGACGGCGCCATCCTCGGCGCCATCGCCGGCGCGGTCGGCGGCATCATCTATCTCATCATCGGCATGCCGGTCGCTTACATGATTAACGCGGCCGCCATCTCCGCGCAGATGGATCAGATGCGGCAGGCAGGCATCGACATCCCGATAGCCGGTTTCGCGCTCGCCCTCGTGGGCGGAATCATCGGCGTCATCGTGGACGTGCTGCTCGGCCTGATCGGCGGCCTGATCGGCGTCGCCATCTTCGAGAAGCGCAAGGGCGGCGCTGGCGCGCCTCCGCCTCCCCCGCCCCCGGCCGGCGGCTACGGCGGCGGCGGCGCTGCTGGCGGTTACCCCGGCGGCGGCGGCGGCGGCAGCTACGGTCAGGGCGTCTAGGTGAGCTTAGTAGTCAGTAGTCAGTAGTCAGTAGACAATCGCGCCCCCGCGTTGCGGCCAATGACGCCGACACCCGGACGATTCGGCTGCGAGTGCTTTTCTACTGGCTACTGGCTACTGGCTACTGTCTTTCCCAGGCATCCCTCCGACCACAATTCGTGCATCAAAGCGGGCGGCGCGGCGTTCTACTGACGCGCCGTCCGTTCGTTTATGCGGCCTCCGCCGAGGGGCCGCGCCGGGCCTGGTCGCGGCGGGGTGAGCCTACGCGACCGCCGCCGGGAGGATGAGAAGATGCCTTTCGCCGCCAACACGTCCCCGCCGCTGCTCGCACCCGACTCGCTCTTCCAGAAGTACATCGACGACGCGGTGGCGAAGACGGCCGCCAACGTCAGCCCGCTCTACCGCCTCGACGCCTTCGACTGGGTGGTGCTCGCACTCTACTTCGCCGTCCTGCTCCTGCTCTCGCTCTACGGCGCCTACCGCATCAAGCAGGTCGTGGACTTCTGGCGCTACCGAAACGTCGAGCCGCGCCCGAAAGGCCGCTTCGCAGAGGCGGAGCTGCCGCGCATCACCGTGCAGCTCCCGCTCTTTAACGAGGTCTACGTGGTCGAGCGCCTGCTCGCCGCCGTGACGGCCGTCGACTACCCGCGCGACCGTCTTGAGATTCAGGTGCTGGACGACTCGACCGACGAGACGTGCGAGACCGCCTCGCGCGCCGTCGAGCGTTACCGCGCCCAGGGCTTCGACGTCAGCTACGTCCACCGCGAAGACCGCGCGGGCTTCAAGGCGGGCGCTTTGGAGGCGGGGCTCGGGACGGCGAAGGGCGAGTTGGTCGCCATCTTCGACGCGGACTTCGTGCCGCGCCCCGACTGCCTGCGCAAGCTCGTCGACTTCTTCACCGACCCGCTCGTCGGCTGCGCTCAGATGCGCTGGTCGCACATCAACGGCTCTTACAACCTCCTGACGCGCCTCCAGACCATCCTCCTCGACGGGCACTTCGTCGTCGAGCAGACGGTCAGGAACCGCACGGGCGGCTTCTTCAACTTCAACGGCACGGCCGGGCTGTGGCGTCGTCGCGCGATAGAGCTTTCGGGCGGCTGGCAGCACGACACGCTGACGGAGGACACAGACCTCTCGTTCCGCGCGCAGTTGATGGGCTGGCGCTTCGTCTACCTTCTGGACGAGGACGCGCCGTCGGAGGTGCCCGTCGAGATCAACGCCTTCAAGGCGCAGCAGCGGCGCTGGGCGAAAGGCGTCACGGAGGTCGCGCTCAAGCTCTACCCGCGCATACTCCGCTCGCCGCTCCCCTTCCGCGTGAAGCTTGAGATGTTCTTCCGGCTGACGGGGAACGTCAGCTACCCCTTGATGATTCTGACGAGCCTCTTACAGTTCCCGCTCCTGCTCGTCCGCTACAACCAGGGCTTCCGGAACCTGATGCTGCTCGACCTGCCGCTGCTCTTCTTCTCGACCGCGTCGGTCGTGCTCTTCTACGGCTCGGCCATCTGGTATCTGGACGGCGCGCGCTCGCGTCGGCGGCTGCTCCACCTGCCGCTCGTGATGGGCTTAGGCATCGGGCTCGCGTTCTCGAACGCGCGCGCGGTGCTTGAGGCGCTGCTCGGCATCAAGACCGAGTTCGTGCGCACGCCGAAGTACAGCGTCGAGGGCGGCGGCGACGCGACGTGGAAGCGCAAGAAGTACAGGCGCGGGCGCGGCTGGCTCCCGGCCTTCGAGCTATCCTTCGCCGCCTACTTCCTGCTCGCCATCGCCTACGCGGCGCACATGGGGATGTGGGGCACGATACCTTTCCTCTCGCTCTTCTGCTTCGGCTACGGCTACATGGGCGTGATGAGCCTCTGGCAGACCGCGGGGCTGGGCCGCCCGCCCGACACGCTGCGCCCCGCCGGGCTGGGTCGGAGTTAAAGAGAAGGCAAAAGGCAGAAGAGTAGACGCAGAAGAGCGGGGCTCTCGACATCAATCTGATGACGAGAGCCCCGCTCTTCTTATCCTCTTACTTTGCCTTTTGCCTTGCTACTTTAGCCTTTGGTTACCGCCGCCCGGCGTTGAGTATGCGCAGGAGCGCGAGGAAGATGTTGAAGGCGTCGAGGTAGAGGTCGAGCGCGCCGGCGACGTACTCGTTGACGGGGTAGCGCCGGATGATGTTCGACGTGTCGTAGAGCACGAAGCCCGAGAAGAGCAGCAGCGCCGCGGCCGCCCCCGCGAACCCGAGCGCGCCGGAGCCGATGAAGATGTTGGCGACCCCCGCCAGGATGACGACGATCAGCCCCGTCATCAGCATCCCGCGCATGAAGCTGAAGTCCTTCTTCGAGACGAAGACGTAGGCCGTCAGCCCGCCGAAGATGCCGACCGTCAGCAGCCCCGCCGCCAGGATCGAGCCGGGGTTGATCTGCAAAATCACGGCGATGAGCGGCGAGATGACCACGCCGGTAAACGTCGTGAAGCCGAAGAGCGCCACCAGGTTCAGGCCGCGCACGTGGCGCACGGCCTGCGCGCCCATCACGCCGCCGATCATCGCGAGGAACATGATGATCGGGTGCTCGAAGGCGAAGCGGAGCAGCGGCTCGAAGGAGAGGCCGAGCATGACGCCGCCGATGGCGAAGAGCGTCGCCGCGAAGAAGAGCGCGTAGACCTTCCTGATAAAGCCCATCCGCTCCTCGACGCCCGCGAGCGCCGCCGTCTCCGCGCCGTAACTGCCGAACGCGCCCGGCTGCTGCTGCCAGCCCGGCTGCTGTTCGTAGTGCTGCTGGTTACGAGACTGAAATTCGTTCATCTGAAATCCTCTTCCGTAGGGGGGTTGAAAATCCCGGCGCGCGCCCCTTTCACGCCCGCCGTCAACTTAGATGCTATCACGAAACCGGGGGCTGTATCCCGCCCGAACGTGCGGCGCCGCGCGCGGGTGCCGGCGGCTTCCAAAACCCGGCGCGTTAGTGCTTAAATTGGCTGGTGCTGAGACTCCTACTGGTCGGGCTGGCGGGTTTGGCGGGCACGCTCTGCCGCTACTGGCTCTCGGGCGCGCTCGCGCGGCGCTACGGCGAGGCGTTCCCCGCGGGCACGCTCGCCGTCAACCTCCTCGGCTGCTTCGCGGCCGGACTGCTCTTCCAAATCATGCAGGAGCGCCACGCCTTCGGCGAGACGGCGCGCGCCGCGGTCTTCGTCGGGCTCCTCGGCGGCTTCACGACCTTCTCCTCTTACGGGTTGCAGACCTTCGAGATGCTGCGCGACGGGCGGGCGGGCCTCGCCGCGCTCAACGTCGTCGCCTCGAACCTGCTCGGCGTGCTGATGGTCTGCGCCGGCTACGCGCTGGCGAAGCTGGCGGGGGGCGCTTGAGGCGGGGCGGCGGCGGGGACGAGGCGTGGGCGGCGGGGAGGGCGGCGGCCGCGGCGCGCGCGGGCGAGCCGGGCGGAGTCCCGCCGATAATCTTCGTGCTGGCGGCGGCACTCCTGTGGAGCACGGGCGGACTCTTCATCAAGGCGACGTCGCTCGGCGCCTTCGAGCTGTCATTCGGGCGCTCGCTCCTCGCGGCCGTGACGGTGGCGCTGCTGACGCGGCGCGAGGGGTTCCGCGTCAACGCGCTGACGCTCGTCTCGTCGGTGCTGTACGCGGCGCTGCTGCTGCTGTTCGTGATGTCGAACAAGCTGACGACCGCGGCCAACGCCATCTTCCTCCAGTACACCGCGCCGGTCTACGTGATGCTTTTGGAGCCGTGGCTCTACCGCGAGCGGTTCCGGCGCGGGGACGTCTTCGTCGTCGCGGCGTGCGGCGTCGGGATGTCGCTCTTCTTCGTCGGGCAGCTCAGGCCGCAGGACGTGGAGGGGAACCTGACGGCGCTCGCCTCCGGGCTCTGCTTCGCGCTCTTCCTGCTCTCGCTCCGCCACCCGAAGGCGGCTCAGGTCAACCGCGCCTCGTCGGTCATCTACGGCAACCTGCTGTTGTGCCTCTTCACGCTCCCGGCGTTCGTGGGGGCGGCCGGGGGGTTGACGACGAAGGACGTGGCCGTCGTCGCCTACCTCGGCGTCGTCCAGATCGGGGTGGCCTACACGTTCTTCACGCTCGGCATGGCGCGCGGCGTGCGCTCGCTCGACGCGGGCGTGGTCGGCTACATC
Organism: Sphingomonadales bacterium; assembly: GCA_034668505.1. Classification (GTDB taxonomy): domain Bacteria; phylum Pseudomonadota; class Alphaproteobacteria; order Sphingomonadales; family Sphingomonadaceae; genus Allosphingosinicella. The sequence goes on along the minus strand of JAXDPD010000043.1, from coordinate 41,410 downwards.
GAGCCGATGCTCAACCCCGTCTGGGTCTTCCTCTTCCTCGGCGAACGCCCCTCGGGGTGGGCCATCGTCGGCGGCCTCGTCATCATCGCCGCGGTCTTCGTCCACACCGTCGCCTTAGCCCGGCGGGCTAAGGCGAAGTGATGAGTGATGAGTGATGAGTGATAAGAGAAGACAGCGGGCCCTATCTTCTCTCATCACTCATCACTCATCACTCATCACTCATCTGAAGTCTTTGATGAGGACGACGCCGGTGGTCTCGACGCTGCGGGTGGCGACGAGGCGGTTGTCGCGCGACCAGTCGAAGGCGGCGAGGTGGTCGGCGGTGAAGTCGGTCAGTTGGACGGGCCTGCCGCCCGAGAGCGGCTGCATCCAGACGTTGGCCGTGCCGGTGCGCGTGTCGAGGTAGGCGATGCCGCGGTTGTCGGGGAGCCAGACGGTGTTGGCGCGGAAGGTCGGCGCGACGTCGTAGAGCCGCATGGGCTCGCCGCCGTCGATGGGGATGACCGCGAGCTTGTTGGCAGAGAAAGTCCCCTCGCCGTAGGTGCAGACGAACGACTTGCCGTCGGGCGAGACGAAGGGCCACGATGCCGGCCGGCTCGTCAGCCTGACCGGCTCGCCGCCGTCTATCGAAACCTTCCAGACCGCGGCCTCCTGCCCGCCGCCGACGGTCGCGTAGACGACCCAGCGGCCGTCCGGCGTCACGTGCGGGAAGTTCTCGCCGCGCCCCGACGTGAGCCGCAGGGGGTTCGACCCGTCCGCGTCCATCCGCCAGACGTTGAAGGCGCCGCCCGCGCGGTTCGAGACGAAGACGACGTGGCGCCCGTCCGCGGAGACGGACGGGCCGTAGTTCGAGCGCGCGCCCACGGTCAACTGCCTCGGCCCCGTCCCGTCGGCGTTCATCACCCAGATGTCCCAGCTCCCGCCCGCCACCGACGCGTAGACGACCCTCCCGTCCGGCGTCCAAGACAGCCCGTAGAAGCCGTCGAACTTCCCCGAGCCCGTCGTGATCTGTCGCGCGCGCGCGGCGTCGCCCGCGGGCGCCACCCAGATGTTCGGCGCGCGGTCGGTCTGCACCGTGACGAGCGCCGAGCCGTCGGCCGTGAGGCTCGCGCCGAGGTACGTGTTGAGGTCGTTGGTGACGCGCCGCACCTCGCCCGAGGGGACTGTGACGATCCAGACCTGCGCCGGGCTCAACTCGGCTTCGGCCGCGCTCAAGACCAGCCCCGACCCGTCGGGCAGCCACGACATCTGGCGCATGTCGACCCAGCGCGCGTCCGTCACGCGCTGCTCCGCGCCGTCCGAGAGCCGGAAGGTCTTGACGCCGAGCGAGGGCGACGAGCCGTCGAGCAGGTCGGTCGAGCCGTAGAGGCAGGCGACCGTCTTCCCGTCGGGCGACCACGCGGGCAGGCCGAAGAACTCCGGGGCGGCGCGCGTGACCACCTCGCGCTCGTTCGCGCCCGAAAGGTCGGCGACGACGAGCGTCGTCGAGCGGCCTAACTGCCCGCGCACGTAGGCGAGCTGTTTGCCGTCGGGCGAGAAGGCGACGGGGCCGCCCACGTCGCCGAAGGGGGCGACGAGAATCTTCTCGGCCGGGCCGCCCAGCACGGGCACGCGGAAGAGCGAGGGCGCCCCCGCGCCCTCGCGCGCCGCGCCGTAGAAGAGGTGACGGCTGTCGTGCGAGAAGACGAGCGCGCCGTAGGACGAGCCCTCGGCCGGGGCGACGAGCTGCTGCGTGTTGCTCGCCGCCTCGACCTGCCTGACCCAGACGCCCGAGCCCTGCCGCCCCGGCTCGTTGGCGACGTAGGCGAGGTAGTTGCCGTCGGGCGAGATGACGGCCTCCGCGACCGCGCCCGTCACGGGCAGCCGCGTCACCTTCATCGACTGGAAGCCCGGCGTGGAAGTGGGCGCGGGCGCTCGCGCGCGCTCGACCTCGGGGCGGATCGACAGGCGGGAGACCGCGTAGACGAGCAGCGCGACCGAGGCGAAGACCGCGACGGAGATCAGGACGGCCGCGCGGACGGGGTGGCCGTCGCGCGCGCGCGCGTGCGACGGCTCGGCGCGGTCGGGGGTTGACGAAGGCGCCGCTGTCGGGACTCGGCCGTCGGCGGACTCGGCCGCGCGCGCGTCCGGCGTCGGCGCGGCCGAGTCCGCGTCGGAAAAGTCTTCGGAAAAGTCGGAGACGGGGCCGCCGGTCTCAAGCGTCGCCCCCGCTTCGGCGTGCTGACGGATGACAGCGCGGCTCTCGTCATCAACCCGCGGGCCCGCGAGGGCTCGCTCTGCTTCAACCGCGACAGTCGCGTTCGCCGCGTCAATCTCTTCGCCCTCGCGCCGCGCGGTCACCTTGACGGCGAAGCGGTAGCCGCGGCGCGGGACGGTCTCGATAAACGGACGGCCGCCCTCGGCCTCGCCGAGCGCCTTGCGCAGCGTGAAGACGTTCTGCGCGAGCGTCGCCTCGCCGACGAACGTGTCGGGCCAGATCTCCCTGAGCAGCTCCTCCTTCGACATCACACGCCCGGCGCCGCGGACGAGCGCGAGCAGCGTCTCGAACTCCTTCGGCGTCAGGTGGACGGGGCGGCCTCCGCGCACGAGAACCCGCTCCGAGACGTCGAGGACGAAAGGGTCGAACTCGTAGAACTGCCTGAAAGGACTCGACATAGACGGCTTTTGAAAGTTCTTTGATAACTCTTTGAAAACTATTTTGGCGGCCTTTGAGCCGCATTTGAAAGTCGCGGCGATCCCCGGCCGCGTTAGTCCCCGCGTCCGTGTGTGACGCTCTTTATACGAGCCGCGGTCGCCGCCCCGTTCGGTCTTTCGACGGGACGGGCGCTGGGAAGGCGCGGCGGCGTCGTGGGTGGCGGCGGCGGGACGGCCGTCGGAGGCTTTAAGGGGTTCGGGCCGGGTCGAAATGGCCGACGGCCATTGAGACTAAATGGAGGATGTATGAAAAAGCAAATTTCGAGAACGCTTCTCGGTTTCTTCGCGGCGCTCGTGCTGACGGCCGCCGCCAACGCCCAGACTTCGCGCGCCGTGGAGGTTCAGGTTCCCTTCGACTTCGTCGCGGGGCAGAGGCAGTTGCCGGCCGGGCGCTACACCGTCCGCCGCGTCCGGGTCGACTCCGAAAGCGCGCTCCTCATCAGGGGCGTGGGCGGCGGCGCGGCGGCCGTCGTCCTGACCAACAGGGGCGGCGAAAACCCCTCGGGCGCGTCGCTCACCTTCCGCCAGCACGGCGAGCGCTACTTCCTCGCCGAGGTCTCGATGCCCGGCACGGCGTCCGTCCGCGAGCTGCCGAAGACAGGCGGCGAGCGCGCGGCCGAGCGCGAAGCGGCGGCGCGCTCGAAGCCCGGCACCGCCGAACCGAAGGCCGTCACCATCACCGGCAGCCTGAGGTAAGGGAAGTAGACAGTAGACAGTAGTCAGTAGTCAGTAGAAAACCTTCCTTATTCCGAGCCGTGCGGTTGTCAGCCGCGACGCGGAGCGCTACTGGCTACTGACTACCGGAAGACGTTCTCGCGCGTCGGGTCGTAAACGTGGATGGGCGTGTTCGAGACGACCGCGGCCAGCCCGTCGTGGTGGACGGTGTAGACCTCGTCGCCGCGGCCGCCAATGCCGACGGGGCCGAAGCTGTCCGGGACGTGGCCGAAAGTACAATACGGGGCGGCGCAATTTCGGCACAACTGATATGCACGCCGCACTAATATCCACGCCGCCCCCCGCGGTGTTAGAATCTGGCGGCCGAACCCGCGGCCGGCTCGGGGCGTATTAGGATTGGTTCGATCCCTTTGGAGATTACTATATGAGCGAGCAGAGAAACTGGCTTGAGCGGCTCGGCGACAAGATACCGGGCTACGGCGGCTACGTGGCGAAGGAGCGCCGCCGCGACGTGGACAAGATGCACCGCGAGCACCTGGCCGAGCGGCTGCGCGCGTCCAAGCAGCCCTTGAACGACGTGATGCGCGAGCTGTCGTCGTCGGGCCGCCTCTTCGAGGTCGGCCCCGTCGACCGCGTGCTGAAGAAGCTCGACCAGGTGGAGAACCGCATCCGCTTCGCCTCCTACGGCTACGCGGGCTTCTTCGACGCGGTCAAGATCGAGGAGCCGCAGCTCGACGCCATCCACCGCTTCGACCTCTCGCTCGTCGAGAAGGTCGACGAGTTCGAGCGTCTCGCGCGCGAGCTGGGCGGCAGGTCGGCGACCGCCGAGGGACTCAAGGCCGCCGCCGCCGAGGTCGAGCGCGCGGCCGACGACCTCAACCGCACCTTCGACGAGCGCTACCGCGCCATCGAAAACTTCCGCCCCGGCGACGCGCAGGGGCAGCCGATGTTTAGCTGAGAAAGAGTAGACAGTAGTCAGTAGACGGTAGCCGGTAGGCTCCGCCAGTCGGACGTTGACGGCTACAACACGCGGCCCGGCTTGGTGAGTTTTTTCTACCGACTACTGACTACTGACTACTGACTACTGACTACTGACTACTGACTACCGTCTACTGCTTTATGCCCGAGCCCTGTCAAAACTGCGGCGCGGAGTTGTACGCGGGGCAGCAGTTCTGCCGCCGGTGCGGGGCGCCCGTGCGCGCAGAGTCGCCGCCGCCCGGCGAGGCACCGACGCGGCTCTTCCCCGAGGGCGCGCAGACCTTCGCGGCGGCCCCGGCCGCCGGCACCTCCCGGCTCGGCGGCGGGCACACCGACTCCGTCTCGCGGCAGCAGCCGACCGCATACCAGCCGCCGCTCGCGGCCTACCAGCAGACGTCGCCGCTCCCGGCCGCGCCGCCCGCGCGCAGACGACGCCGCGGCGCGTGGCTCGCCGCGCTGCTCGTCGTCTTCGTGCTCGGCGCGGGGCTCGCCTCCGGCGCGGCTTACGTCTGGTGGCGCGCGACGCGGCAGCACGTCGTCATAAGAACGAACACCGGCGGCGTGCCGCCCGCCCCCGCGGCGCCCGCCGCTCCCGGCGTGCCCGGCGTGCCGGCCGACCTCGGCGACCGCATCAAGGAGGCGCTCAAGGGCGCGGGCGTGCCGCTCCCCTTGGACGAGTCGGGCGCGGTCGTCTCCGGGGCGACGACCGTGCTGACGCGCACCTACGAACTCGGCGACGATGCGGCCTTCGCCGTCCACGCGGTCAGGGGAAGTGTCACCGTCACGGGCGGGGACGGCGAGGCGGTCGTCGTCAAGATCACCAAGCACGGCGGGAGCGCGGCCGAGCGCGGCGGCGCGCGCGTGCTTGAGTCGAAGACCGACGAGGGGGTCACGCTCGTGACCGCGCCGGGGCCGGCCGACGCCGTCAGCGTCTCTTACGAGATCAGCGTGCCGCGCGGCCTGCGACGGTTGGAGGTCGCCGCCGACAGGGGCGACGTGCGCGTGAGCGGGTTCGCGGGCGCCGTCGTCTCCGAGGTCGGGACGGGCGAGGTCGAGTTCCGCGACGTCTCGGGCGAGGTGCGCAGCAAGCTCATCAAGGGGAGCACGCGCGTCTTCCAGGGCGGCGCCGAGCGCGAGGGCTCGCAGCAGTTTTCGGTCGTGAGGGGCGACATCGAGGCGACGTTCGCCGACGACGCGAACGCCGACCTGAAGGCCGAGACGCTCGACGGCGACATCGAGGTCGATGCCGGCTTCGGCCTGCGCGTCGAGAAGGCGCCCGCCGGCCGCCGACTCGCCGGCCGGCTCGGCGAGGGCGGCGAGGGCCTGTACTTCAAAGTCACCAACGGCGACGTCAGGTTGAAGAAGTAGGTGGAAGGCAGTAGACAGTAGACAGTAGACAGTAGTCAGTAGAAAACCTTTGCGGGTCGAGTCGGTGATGTGGGTATCAACGTCCGCGTGGCGGAGCCTACTGACTACTGGCTACTGTCTACTAATTCAGAAGGAGAGGGAGCCAGATGGCAATCGAAGTCATACAGTTTTTCGACCAGACCGGGCAGCAGATCGTCGCGCGCATCCCGCCGCAGGGCTCGTCCGACATCAAGATGGGCGCGCAGCTCATCGTGCAGGAGAACCAGTCGGCGGTCTTCTTCCGCGACGGCAAGGCGCTCGACACGTTCGGGCCGGGCCGGCACACGCTGACGACCCTGAACGTGCCGCTTCTGACGCGGCTGCTCTCGATCCCCTTTGGCGGCACCTCGCCCTTCCAGGCGTCGGTCGTCTTCGTCGCGCGCCACACCTTCCAGGACATGAAGTGGGGGACGAAGGAGCCGATCCCGTTCCGCGACTCGGAGCTGTACATGGTGCGGCTGCGCGCGTTCGGCAAGTACTCGTTCCGCGTCGCCGACCCGCAGCTCTTCGTCGCCTCCATCGTCGGCACGCGGGGCCTCGTCTCGACCCAATCTCTGGGCGACTACCTGCGCGACATCGTCGTCTCGCGCCTCAACGACCTGCTCGGCGAGAACCTGAAGACGGTCTTCGACCTGCCGGCCTACTACGACGAGCTGGCCGCGGGCGCCAAGGCGCGCGTCGCCGAAGACTTCAGCAAGCAGGGGCTTGAGCTGGTCGACATGCTCATCTCGGCCATCACGCCGCCCGAGGAGGTGCAGAAGAAGATCGACGAGCGCGCGTCGATGTCCGCCGTCGGCGACATGGACAAGTACATGCGCTACAAGGCGGCCGAGTCGATGCAGGACGCGGCGAAGCAGCCGGGCGGCGCGGCCGGCGCCGGGATGGGGCTCGGCATGGGCTTCGGCTACGGCCAGATGATGGCGAACGCCATCGGCGGCGGGCAGGGCGGCGGACAGCAGCAGCAGCAGGGAGGCGGCGGCGCGGCGGCGCAGGGCGTGCCGTGCCCGAAGTGCTCGACGCCCAACGCGGCCGGCGCGAAGTTCTGCCAGAACTGCGGCGCGAACACGCAGGCGCAGGCCGCCGCGTCCGTCCAGTGCCCGAACTGTCAGGCGCAGGTCGCGGGCGGGTCGAAGTTCTGCAACAACTGCGGCCAGTCGGTCGAGCCCAAAGCCTGCGCGAGCTGCCAGAACCCGCTGCCGCCCGGCGCGAAGTTCTGCGGCAACTGCGGCACGGCCGCCTGAAGGCCGCGCCGCCCGGCCGGGGAGTCGCTGAATGACGGAGCGTGTGCCCCTTCTCATTCTGCTGTTCGCGTGCGCTCTGTTCGGCGTGGCGTGGTGGACGCAGGCGCGCGCGTCCGAAGCCGCCGCGCCCCGCAACGCCCCCGGCGCTGCGACACACGCCCCGCCGGTGCCTTCGCCCACGCGCAAGCTTGACGAGTACGGGGACATTCCCTTCGAAGACGAGAAGGCGCGGCTCGACAACTTCGCCATCGAGGTGCAGAACAACCCGATGGGGCAGGGCTACCTGATCTGCTACGGCGGCAGGGTCGGGCGCGCGGGCGAAGCGATGCGGCGCTGCCGGCGTGCCAGGAATTACGTCAGCGGCCACAGGCGCATCGAAGCCTCGCGTATCGTGATGGTGGACGGCGGCTACCGCGAAGACCTGACGGTCGAGCTGTGGGTCGTGCCGTCGGGCGTGACGCCCCCGCAGGCCACGCCGTCGGTAGACCCGCGCGAAGTCCGTTTCATCAAAGGCAAAGTTAAGAGGAGGGCGAGACGCCGTTGAGCCGCGAGACGCGACTCGGCCGTCGCGGACGGACGAAGACCGATGACGCCGACTTGTGATTACTGCGACGGCGCGCTCGAAGGTGGCGCGACGAAGTGTGCGAACTGCGGCGCCGCGGCGGCGTCGGGCGCGCGTGAGCCGCGCGACTTCCGCTTCTGCCCGTACTGCGAGCGCCGCCTGCTCGCGCTGGGGAGCCCGGCGTGCAACTACTGCGGGCGCGCTCTGCCCGAAGAGTACGTGCGAGCGCGCGAGGCTCTGTGGGAGAAGGTCAAAGACGCGGGCGCGGGCAAGGCGACGCCGGAGGAGCTGGAAGAGTTGGGGAAGGGGGGCGACGACGCGCTCCGCCGCGCGCTCAAATCGCTCCTCGACCTGAACGACCATAAGTAAGTCGAAAGTAAAAAGGCGGAAGGCAAAAGTGAGGACGCGCCGACGCGCGCGGAACTTTGAAGTAAGTTCCCCCCCTTCACTTTTGCCTTCCGCCTTTTTACTTTCGGCTTCCCGAAGGGGTCAGTCGCTCTTCGAGTCTTTCAGTATTTCCAGCGCGCGTTCGAGGGCGCGGTCGCGGCGGCGGCGGAGCGCGTCGCGCGTGGGCTCGACCGTGACGTCGGGGCGCAACCCCGCGCCTTCGAGCCGCGTGCCGGCGGCGGTGTGGTAGTCCATCTCGCTCACGTCGAGGACGCCGCCGTCGGGCAGGCGGTGGCGGCGGCGTATGCCGAGGACGCAGCCGCACGTCGCCTCGCCGATGACGGAGGCGCGGTTCGTCTCGCGCAGCGCGGCGGCGAAGACCTCGGCCGCGCTCGCCGTCCGCGCGTTGACGAGCAGCACGACGGGGCGCCGGAAGCGCTCGAAGGAGTCGGCCGTCGAGAGGAGCGCGGCGCGCGTGTGCGGCTCAAGCCGGACGGCGCCCGCGCGGTCGGTGAAGCGCCCGAGGCTCAAGCCCGCGGGCAGCAGCGTCGAGGCGAGGTCGGCCATCGACTCGGCCTCGCCGCCGCCGTTGTCGCGCAGGTCGATGACGAGCGCGCGCGCGTCCTTCAGCTCGTCGCGGAGTGCGCGCGCGAACTGCGCGGCGACCTCGGGCGTGAAGATGTTGAAGCGCACGAGCCGGACGCCGGACGACTGGCTGCGCACCTCGAAGGACGGCAGGCGCGTGCGCGGCTCGCGTCGCAGCGTGGCCTCGCGCTCGCGCCGCGAGCCGTCGCGCGCGTAGGTCACGCGCACGGGCGTGCCGCGCTCGCCCTCGAAGAGTCGCCCCACGGCGAGCAGCCGCGACGAGGGCGACGCGGGGACGCCCTGCTCCGCCAGCCTGCGCGCGACGACCGCGGGCGCGGGCTCGCCGTCGAGCGCGAGCACCGCGTCGCCCGCGCGCAGTCCCGCCTCCTCGGCCTCCGAATCGCGCTCGACGTCGGTGACGACGACCTGACCCGAAAGCTCGCGCACGGCGACGCCGACCGAGACGTAACGCTGGACGCGCCAGTCCGTGCTCTCGCCTGGCGCGAAGACGCGCGTGTGCGGGTCGCGCAGGGTGCCGAGCATGCGGCGCAGCACCGCGTACAGCTCCGCGCGCCCGCGCGCAGAGGCCGCGCGGGGCCTGTACTGCCCGCGCACCTCCTGCCAGTCGACGCCCTGAAAGCCGGGGTCGAAGTAACGCTCGCGCACCTGCTCCCAGACCTCGTCGAAGATGCGGAGCCGCCCCTCGGGCGTCGAGTACGCCTGTAGGCTCTCGCCTTCGCGCCTCGCGCTCGTCGCCGGGGAGAGGGCGAGCAGGAGTGCGAACGCGCAGAGTGCGAACGCGGCCCGCAAGGTCTTCGTCGTCCTTCGGTTCGACATCACTCGACCTCACCGTTGCTGTGTCCGGTTGAACGTCCGACAGGAGCTAACCACGGAGACGCGGCTCTAATGCTTTGGCGGCGTCTCCGCCTCTCCGTGGTCGATTCCTCTCATCCTATACCCTCAAGCGAAAACTTCTTTAGGTCTTTGGCGGCTTGCGGAAGTTGTAGCGCAGGAGCACGCGGACGGCGACGCGCTCGCCGTCGCGCTCGGCCGGGCGGAAGTGCATCCGCCGCACGGTCGAGACGACCTCTTCGTCCAGACCGAAGCCCGCCCAGCGCACGACGCCGACGCTCCCGACTTCGCCGTCGGCGCCTATCTCGACCGTCACGTCGACGGTCGCCTCGGCCTCGGCGCCCGCGGCGGCGTCCGTGTAGGCGGGCCGCAGACGCCTGTACGGCGCGGGCTCGCGCATGTCGGCGTTCGCGCCGCCGTCGGCCGAGAGGTCGATGACCGAAGCGGGCGGTGGCTCGGCCGCCTCGAAGCGCTCGCGCTCCTCGCGCCCCGCCGCCTCGGCGATTGCCGCGGCGTAGGCTTGTGCGCGCCGCCCGAGCGCCGCGAGCAGGGCGCGTTCCGCCTCTTCGGCGGTCGCGGCCTCGGCCGCGGGGCGATCCCACGCGACGAGCCGCCCCGTCCGCGCGCTGACGACGAAGACCGAGGCGTAAGACTCGAAGTAGACGGGGCGCGCGGACGAGGAGCGTCGGATGGTCTGCGCGTCGCCCGCGAGGTAGAAGTCGCACCCGACGGCCGCGCCGAGCGTGCGCGCCTCGGCGAGCGTCATGTTGAGCGAGCCCGCGTAGCCGACTCCGCGCGCCGCCGCCGCGCTCATCCCGCGGTCTAGCACCGCGAGCCCCGCCCCGCCGCCCGCGAGCAGCTTCGCCGTGCGCTCGGAGACGCGCGAGGCGGTCGGGCTCGCGCCCATGTCGAGCACGGCCACGCTCACGCGCTGGGCGTCGCGCGCCGCGGCGTGCGCGGGCGAGAGCGCGAGCAGTAAGAGGACGAGTGCGGTGCGGATAGACATGCGGCGTTCGCGCTCAGTCGCGTTCAGTCTTCGGCGCCGGGCCGGAGCGGGTCGGCGTAGACGCCGGGCGAGCTGTCGGGGATGAGACGCGCGCCGACCGCGCGCTCGTAGAACTCGGCGGGGCCGACGCCGCCGACGATTGCGTAAGCATAACCCAGCTCGCGCAGTCCGCGCAGCGCGGCCAGCAGCAGCGCGCGCCCGAGCCCGCGGCCGCGCTCTGCTTCGACCACGCCCGTCGGGCCGAAGAAGTTCCTGCGCGTACACTCGTACGCGGCGAAGCCCACTAGCCGCCCTTCGCGCAGCGCGACGAAGACCGTCACCGGCTGCCGCACGAGCCCGACCGAAATCTCGTCGGCCCAGGCCCGGCCGAAGTTCCCGGCCACGAACTCGCGCACCGCCGTCAACTCCCACGGCCGCGCGCGCCGCACCGACAGCCCCGCGCCGCGCAACTCCGCGAGCGCCGAGTCCACCGGCGGCAGCCGCAGCAGGTTGACGAGCATGTCGGGCAAGTTCAAAGGCCCTCTTGTGACGGGGTGAAAGCCGCGCGCCGCGGTTCGCGGCGGCGGGTGTCCGCGGCGGGCGGCCGTGTCAGTTGACCGTGTCAGTTGACCGCGGCGCCTGCGCTCGGCCGGCGGTGGTAGAGCGCGTAGACCTCGTCTTTGGCCTCGGGTGGGAAGCAGACGCGGTGGAGGCGGTAGCCGCGCAGGCCCCGGACGGCGTCGCTCACCTCGCTGATCTCGCGCACCCGAGGGCGCGCGTAGCCGTCCTCGACGTAGATGAGCGACTTGGGCTCGGCGCCCTCGGCCGTGTAGTAGGAGTAGTAGGGAACGTCGCCCGCGTGGTCTTCGATGAAGTAGTAGGCGGGGTCGAAGCCGCGGCGCTCGACGGCCGCGCGGGCGGCGTCGAGGAAGTCGGCGCGCTCGGCCTCTGGCATGTCGAGGTCGATGGCCTTGAAGAGGCGGCGGCCGACGAAGCGGTGGCTGAGGTCGCGCAGGATGGGGTCGTCGGCGCGCTGCCACTGCTTGACGTGGAAGGTCAGCTCGGCGTCGTCAAGCTCAAGGTGGTCGGCGAGCGTGAGCGGCGCGCGCCTCAGAACCTTCTCGAAGGCGGTGTCGGGCGCGCACCAGACGCGCTCGCCCGCCGCGATGAGTTCGAGCGCGCGCCTGAGCGTCGAGCGCAGCACGGCCTCGGCCGAGCGCAGCGTCCGGTGGAAGTAGACCTGCCGGAACATGTAGTAGCGCGCCTGCAAATACTCCTCGACGGCGTAGAGTCCGCGCGCCGAGACGTAGATGCGGTCGTTCGGCTCGTCGACCTCGATGGCGTTGACGATCCATTCGAGGTCGTAGTTGCCGTACTTCGCGCCGGTCATCAAAGAGTCGCGCAGGAGGTAGTCCATGCGGTCGACGTCGAGCTGCGACGAGACGAGCTGCGCGAGGAAGGCGGGCTGGAACGTGCCCTCGATGATGGAGGCCACGGCGCGCGGCAGGTCGGGCGAGTAGTCGCGCAGGATCTGCCCGGCCTCGGTCTCTTCGCTGAGGACGGCGCGGCGCGTCCACTCTTCGTGGTGGAAGTTCAGAACCTTCTCCATCACGTGCGAGAAGGGGCCGTGACCCGTGTCGTGCAGGAGCGCCGCGGCGCGGGCGGCGGCGCGCGACTCCTCGGAGATGGTGTAGCGCTCGGAGAGGCGGTCGAGCACGCGCGTCATCAGGTGGAGCGCGCCGAGAGAGTGCGCGAAGCGCGAGTGCTCAGCGCCCTGGTAGGTGAAGAGCGCGAGGCCGAGCTGCTTGATGCGCCGCAGCCGCTGGAACTCGTACGAGTCGACGAGGCGCACCATCAGACGCCCCTCGTCCGTGTCCGTGCGGAGTCGGATGATGTTGTGTACGGGGTCGCGGTAGATGCGCTCGCTCACGGCAGTGAGTCTAGCAGAAAAGAGTAGACAGTAGTCAGTAGACAGTAGTCAGTAGGGCTTCCGCCAGTCGGAGGTTGACGGTGACACGCGTGCGGCTGCCGGGAAGGGGTCTTTCTACCGACTACTGTCTACTGTCTACTCTGTTACTCGATGTGGTCGAGGAGGTGGCCGAGCTTCTCCTTCTTGGTGCGGAGGTAGTGGACGGCGGCGTCGGCCGGCTCGAATTCGAGGATGACGCGCTCGACGACGCGCAGGCCGGCCTCCTCCATCGCGCGCAGCTTGAGCGGGTTGTTCGACATCAGCCTGACCTGACACAGCCCGAGGTCGAAGAGCACCTCGGCGCACTGGCGGTACTCGCGCAGGTCGACGGCGAGCCCGAGCTGCTCGTTCGCCTCGACGGTGTCGGCGCCCCCGTCCTGGAGCGCGTAGGCGCGAATCTTGTTGATGATGCCGATGCCGCGCCCCTCCTGAAGCTGGTAGACGATGGCGCCGCGCCCCTCGCGCTCGATCAGCAGCATGGCGCTGTGGAGCTGGCGCCCGCAGTCGCACTTGGTCGAGCCGAAGACGTCGCCCGTCAGGCACTGCGAGTGGATGCGCGCCAGCGTCGGCTCGTCGGGCCGCATCTCGCCCTTGAAGAGAACGACGAACTCCTCCTCACTCGTCTTCGAGCGGTAGCCGGCGATGCGGAACTCGCCGACCTCGGTCGGCAGCCGCGCCTCCGTCACGCGCTCGACGCTCAGGGCCTGCTTCGACCGGGGGCACTCCAGTGTCGCTTCTTCTTTCAAGATGGGAACTCCTTTGCGACGTAATTATAGGAGCCCCGCGCGCGCGCGACAAGACGGCGGGGGCCTCCCGCGCCGCCCCTCAGTCGCCGCGCCCGAGCATCAGCGCGAGGTTGGCGCGCAGCGCCGCCGTGTCCGCGAGGAGGTCGCCGGAGTGCGCGTCGCCGCCGCCGGCCGGCGCGCAGGTCTGGTAGTAGTAGCGCACGCCCGCGGCCGAGGCGAGGTTGAAGAACCAGTTGCGCTCGCGCTCGCCCTCGCGGCGGAGTTCGAGGACGCTCGCGCCCTCCCGCATGAAGAGGACGTTGGTGAGACCCGCGCCGTGGTTCGACACGAGGTGCCGCGCCGACGCCGACAGCCGCACCTGCTCCTCGAAGGAATGCTCCTCGAAGTAGACGACGCGGAAGCCGAACTCCTCGACGACGCGCGCGACCTCAAGCTCGTTCGAGAGCTTGCGCTTGGGCGCGCGCCCGCGGCTGACGTACAGGCGCTCGTCCGACGACGACGAGGGCCCGGCGCCCGCCCCGCAGCCTTCGATGATGAAATCGCGCAGCTCGCGCACCAGCGGCTCGTTGTAGTGACCCGAGGGCGCGGTGTGCGTCGGCAGCAGGAGGCGGTCGCAGACGCAGACCTCGTCCGCCCCGACGTACTCGACCCGCCGCACCGGGAAGAGCTTGAGCGAAGAGGTGACGAACCCCAGCCGCTCGAAGCCGTGCGGGAGCAGCAGCACGAGGTCGCGCGCCGCGTCGCGCGCGGCGTAGAGCCGCGGCAGCGCGTCGGCCAGCCAGTGGAAGTAGCCGTTGCTCCAGTCGTCCGTCACCCACAGGCACGGCTCGACGATGCGCCTGCGCCGGCGGAGCAGGAGGTTGGTCGCGAAGAACTTGAGGACGCCGCGCCGCCGCGCGAGGTATTGGCGCATCATGACGGGCGAGGAGAAGGACTCGGGCAGGAGCGACGCGCCCTTGAAGAGCAAGCCCTCGGGCGTGGCCGAGACGCCGCGCAGCTCCACCAGCCGCGTCGGCGGTATCTCGCGCTCGCTTTCGTGCGCGAAGAGGTCTTCGTCGCCGCGGCGGAGGTTGGCCGGCGGGACGCGCGCCGAGACGCCGCCCTCGCGGATGACGGGTGCCCCCTCGACGGGCGTGGCGTAAGGTCTGAACATCGGGCGGGAGGTCAGGGTGCCGCGGCGCCTTCAGCGCGAGCGGTCGACGAAGAAGTACTCGTTGATCTTGTCGAGGATGATGACGTTCTGCGCGCAGACCGTGTAGCCCTGCCCGCGCATGAAGCGCACGATCTCGGAGCGCTCGGCCTCGACCTCCTTGTCCTCGACGACGACGAAGCGCGGGCGGAAGCGCCCCCAGTCGTTCGACTCCAGAGCCTGTAGGTCGTGCCCCTCGACGTCGACGCTCATGAAGTCGATCACCTGACCCGCGGGCAGGTGCCGCCCCAGCACCTCGGCGAGCGGGAGGACGGGCACCGCGATCTCGCGCTTCACCTCGCGGAGCATGTCGATGTGTTCGAGGAACTCGCGCGAGAAGCTGTTCATCGTCGAGTCCTCGCCGATGAAGTAGTAGGTCAGCTCGCCCGCCTCCTTCGAGACGCCGACCTCGACGTTCGTGTCGCGCGGCCGAACCCTGTCGAAGAGAGCGCGGCTGCCCGGCCGCGCCTCGACGTTGATGCCGCGCCAGCCGTTCAGGTAGAAGAAGTACGTGTTCGAGCCGAGCACGGGGTCGTAGGCGCCGACGTCGACGTAGAAGCCGTCCATCTTGTCCGAGCCGATGACGTGGCGCAGGATCATGTCCTCGCCCGCCGACGAGAACGACGGGGCGTAGGAGTGGTAGCCGAGCAGCGCCCGCTGGAAGTGCTTCTTGAAGTCCTGCGGCAGCCAGCCGCGCGCCAACGTTCTGAGACTCGCCATCTTCACCTTCCCGCCGGGCCGCCCTTGTCGAACTCTACCGCGCGGGGCGCGGCGCCGGAGCGCATCAATATACGGGCCGGGGGCGGCGCGAAGTCAAACCCGCGCCGGGGAATTTTCGCGTTGCCGCGCCCCGCCCGCGCGAGCTAAGATGCGGCGCGTGGGGCGGTGCGCCTCCGAAAACCCGTCCCCTTCCGAAAGCCTGAGCCTACAGCCGAAGATGAGCCGCGAACAGGGCGACAACAGCGCCGACACCACCGTGCCCGTCCCGGCGCGCGCCTCGACGCGCGCGCGCCACCCCGCGCTCGTCTTCCTGCGCGGCGAGCTGCTGGCCGCCCCCATCCCGCTCGAACGCGACGAGGTGACGCTCGGGCGCGCCCTCGAAGCCGACGTGCGCGTCAACGACGCGCGCGCCTCGCGCATGCACGCGCGCATCACGGTCGAGCGCGACGCGGCGACGGGCGAGCCGCGCTACCGCATCACCGACCTCGGCTCGACCAACGGCACGCTCCTCAACGGCGAGCCGGTCGCGGACGACTACCTACAGGACGGCGACAAGCTGACCGTCGGCGAGCAGCTTTTGCGCTTCGACCTCCTCGACGACATCGACCGCGAGTACCAGCGCCAGATTCACCGCCTGCTCGCGCACGACGAGCTGACCGGGCTGCTCACCAGCAAGTCCTTCTTCTCCGAGCTGCGGCGCGAGGCGGCGCGCGCCGAGACCGAGGCGTGGCCCTTCTGCGTGCTGATGATGGATTTGGATCACTTCAAGGCGGTCAACGACACGCACGGCCACCTCGTCGGGAGCCAGACGCTCGAAGAGGTCGGCTCGCTCATCACGCGCGCGCTGCGCGCCGGGGACGTGGCCGCGCGCTTCGGCGGCGAGGAGTTCGCGGCCTTCCTACTCAACGCCGACTGCGCGCAGGGGCTCGTCGCCGCCGAGCGCGTCCGCGCCGCCATCGAGTCGAACCATTTCCCGGCCACGCGGCGCGGCGCGGCGCAGCAGCAGGAGGCGGGCGCCACGCTCCGCATCACGATCAGCGTCGGCGTCGCCGCCTTCCCGCAGGACGCGCGCGACCCCATCGAGCTGGTCGAGCTGGCCGACACGGCGCTCTACCGCGCCAAGAACCTCGGCCGCAACCGCGTCGTCGCCTACTGCGTCTCGCCGCCCGACCTCAAGCCCGGCGGCATCGCCCTGCCCGGCCCGCGCTGAGGCGCGCCGGGGCGCGAGGCATTGTGGGCGCCGCACGCCTTCCCGCCTCCGCGGCGGCGTCTTATGGCGCACAAAGTTTCTGCTGTCACTCACAAAGTTTCTGCTATCATACGCGCACCGTCTGAGAATCCCTTTGTTTAAGTTCCCCCGCGATTAAGTTGCCGTCGAGGCACGGGGCCGCCCCGTCGAGGTCTGTGTAACGATGAGAATGAGGCTCGCGTTCGTCTCCGAGTTCGCGCCCGGCTCCGCCTTGATGTTGACGGCGGCGTTAATGTTGACGGCGGCGTTCTCCACGGACGCCTCTGCGCAGCAGCCGCAGGCCGCGGGCGCGCAAGGGCCGACTTCGGCGCAGCGCCCCGCGCCGCCGCGCGCTGACGCGCGGGACGCGGACGCCGACCTCTCGATCACGGCGCGCGTCACCGCCGACTCTCTACGCTTCGAGAAAGTGCCGAACACGCGCGTCGATTTCACGGGGAAGCCCGAGCGCGAGACCGTCTGGGAGGCCGAGCGGGAGAACCTCCCGCCGCAGGTTCAGCCGGGCGTGACCTACCGCGACGTCGGCATCACGCTGCGCATCACGAGCGTCTTCGCAGACATCGACCGCATCGTCGCCGAGGCGCTCGGCGAAGTCCCCTTGAGCGACGAGGCGCGGCCGTCACCCCCGGCGCCCGCGCGAACGGTCGCCGTCACCCCGACCACGGCCGCCCCCGCGACTCCGCACTCCAACGCCGCCGCGCCCCGCCGCACGCCCGCCCGGAAGGGAAGGGTGAATTGAGAGTCCTGAATCTTTCACGCGCCGCCGCCGCCTGCTTTCTCGTCGCCGCCTCGCTAGTTTCCGCCGCCGCGCAGACGCGCCCGGTCGACGCGCCCGCGCGCCCGACTGCCCCGCGCGCGTCCGCGGCCGGCGCGACCGCCGACGAAGAGTTCGAGCTGAACATAGACCGGCGCCGCATCGACGAGAGCGACTTTCAAGCCGAGACCGAGGCCGAGGCCGGGGGCGCGGGCGGGCTGCGCCTGAGGGTCGGCGTGGCGCTGCGCGCGCGCGACATCGGGGTGCTGCTACAGGGCGTGCGCGGGCGCGTCCGCTTCCGCGCGAACCTCGCGCCCGTGCAGCACCTGCTCGACGCGCTGCGCGGGGCGACGACGCCGACGCCGGCGCCGAGCCCGCCCGAGACTTCCCCCTGAAGACTACGCGAGCCAAAACCCCCGGACGCCTTTACGTCACAGAAGCAGTTCTCATCAAACATTCGGAGGGAACGATGAAGAAGCTCTTTGCAGCCGGAGCAGTCATAGTCTTTGCGCTCTGCGCGAACGCGCGCGCGCAGACGACCACGAACACCGACCGCGGCGACGCCAACGCGTCCATCACGGGCAGCGCCACGGGCTCGCGCGTCGCGCAGCAACAACAGCAGCCGCAGACGCGCCCCGCGCCCTCGCAGGTCGCGCCCGTCCGCCCGCTCTCGCAGGAGGACATCAGACGCCAGCAGGAGTCGAGCGAGCGCCGCCGCCAGTCGGCCGCCTCGGGCGACCCGGACGTTCTGCTCGACGTGCCGAACCTCTCCGTCGAGGAGATCACGCTCAAGGTGAAGAACCTGCGCGCGCGCGTCTCGCTCGACGCGCGCCTCGCCAACCTGCTGCAACTGACCGCGGGCGCCGACGTCGGCATCGACGAAGTAGACCTGACGATCAAGGGCGTGCGCGCCGAGGTGCTTCTCAAAGTCAGGCTCGACAACGTCGCCTCCATCATCGACCGCACGCTGACGACCGTCGACCGCAACCCGCAGATACTCGAACGCCTCCTCCAGAGCGTGGACAACACGGTCGGCACCGTCGGCGGCGTCGCGGGCAGCGCGCTCCAGCCGGGCGGCGTCGTCGACCGCACGGTCGGCACCGTCGGCCAGACCCTCAACAACGTCACGCAGCCGGGCGGGCTGCTCGGCTCGACCGTTAACACGCTCGGCCAGACCGTCCAGCGCCTCGTCGACCGCTCGGGCACCATCGTCGAGCGGACGCTCGACAGCGCGGGCACCGTCGTCGGCCAGCGCAACGTCGGCAACGTCACGTCGCTCGTGCGGCAGGGCGAGGACGCGACCAACGCCTCGGGGCAGACCGTCCGCCGCGTCCTCGACACGACGGGCGCCGTCATCGAGCTGACGCTCGACGCCGCGGGGCGCGTCACCAACTCGCGCGTCGTCAGCCAGGCCACCGGCCGCCCGTGAGTTAAGGCAAAAGTAAAAAGGCAAAAGGCAAAAGTACGGGGCGAGGGTCGGCGCGACTCTCGCCCCGTATTTCGCCGCGGCGCGCCGCCCCCGACCCCCTTTTCGTCCCCGCCGTCAGCCCCTCGCCTTTTTGCAACCGCGCCGCCGCGGGCGCGTGTAAACGTCGGCCGGGGAGGTGTCGCGGGGGCTCGGAAGACGGGGCGCGGAGGCGTTTTTAAGCCTCTTTTCTTTTGCCTTTTACCTTTTGCCTTTTGCCTTCCCAGCGGGGTATCCTTTCAGTCGTCGGTGAAGTCCCCCGGCCGCCGCGCACGCGTCTCTTCGGAAAGCGAAAGAGCAAGTGATCTCCAGACTCAACCTAGCCAGCGACCCTTTCAGGAACCGCACGCTGCCGTGGACGATAGCCGCCGCCGTCGCGGTCGTGTCGCTCGTCGCGCTGGTCTTCATCCTCTCGGAATACCGCCGCGTGGGCGCCGAGTCTGCCGGCTCCGAAAGGGAGGTCGCGGCGATGCGCGACCAGCGCAAAGACCTCGAACGTCAGGCCGAGGAGATCAGGCAGACCATCCCGCCCGAGCAGCGGCAGACGCTCGACGCCGCGCACGCGCTCGTCAGCCGCAAGAGCTTCTCGTGGTCGCAGCTCTTCTCCGACCTCGAAGGCATCCTGCCGCAGAGCGTGCGTGTCTCGCGCATCAACGTCCGAGAGGTGGCGCAGGTCGGCGACCAGACGCGCGCCGACCTCGACCTGACGGTCGTCGGACGCACGCCCTCGGACGTCACCGGCATGATTACGGAGATGAGCCGCGCCGGCACCTTCAGCGCCGTGCCCATCAGCGAGAACCATAAGGCCGGACGCGGCGAGGCGAGCTACGAGTGGCTGCTGCGCGTCTCCTACGTCCAGCGCGCGCGCCGCGCCGACCGATCCGCCCCGGCCGCCGACGGTGGGGCCTCCGCGAGCGACGGCGCTCGCGGGAGAGAATCCGATGCGGGGGGGCGCGAGTAGACTTGAGGGACGACACCGCAGCCACCGGCAACGCTTCGGGCGCGCGCGCCGCGGCCCTGCGCGCGCGCCTCGACTCCTTCCGCGCCACGCGCAGGCGCGGCGCCATCGGGCTCCCGGAGTTCGTCGCGCTCGCGCTCTCGGCGCTGCTCCTGCTCGCGGCCGTGCTCGCCTACCTCTTCCTGCTCGTCCCGGCGCGCTCCAACACGGTGGCGCTTGAGACCGAGCGCTCCGACTTGCAGCGGCTGCTCCAGAGCCAGCAGACCAACATCGGCGAGGGCAAGGACACGCAGCAGCGCGTCTCCGACATCCTGTCGAGCCTTGAGCGCTTCGAGGTCGACCACCTCGGCCTCGCGTCGAGCGGCACCAGGACGGTCATCGAGGAGCTGAACCGCCTCATCCTCAAGAACAACCTGCGCATCAGCGGCGGCATAAACTTCAGGCAGCTCCAGGAGGCCGTGCCCGGCTCCGAAGACTCGCCGCGCCCGCGCCGCCCCACCTCCTCCGGCGACGAGACCGGGCAGCGCGTTGAGCAGAGCGTCTTCCCCGGCATCGGCGTCACGCTCACGGTCGAGGGCACCTACCCGAACCTCCGCCGCTTCATACGCGACATCGAGGCCGACCGACAGTTCGTCGTCGTCAACACGGTCGAGCTCGAAGGCGTCACAGACTCGAACGCGTCCGAGGCGCCCGCGCCGCCCGCCGTCAACGGCGAGCCCGGCGCCGCGCAGCCGCGGACGACCTCGCGCAACGCGCTCGTCAGCCTGCGCCTCGACATGGCCGCGTACTTCCGGCGCGCGGCCACCGCCGCGGCCGCCGCGTCGCAGTGAGCCCGCGCGAGTCTTAGGCCGAGGGCCGCGGAGCGAGTTAAAAGTCATGGCACTGTTTGAAGGAAAGACACCGGCGGAACGCAACAAGATGATCGCGGCCATCGCGCTGCCGCTCCTCGCCCTCATCTTCGTCTATCAGATGCTCTCCGGCCCGTCGACGCCGAGCCCGGCCACGACCAAGGCCAACTCCAACCGGCGCCCGCCGCGCACCGCCAGCCAGCAGGCCGCGGCGGCGAACGCCAACGCCGCGCCCGGCGCGGGGGAAGACAGCTTCGGCAACTTGACCCCGGTCGTTTACTCGCCCGCCGCGTTCGGCGGCCCCGAGGCCGGCCGCAACATCTTCGCCTTCTACGTCAAGCCCGCGCCGCCGCCCGGAGTGGTGCCCACGCCGCCGCCGCCCACGCCCACGCCGCCGCCGCCGATTGTCCTCGCCACGGTCACGCCGCAGAGCGTCTTCGCGCGCACGGCCGGCTTCACGCTCCAGATCACCGGCGACAAGTTCGGCCCCGCCGCGCGCGTCTACCTCGACGGCCAGGAGGTGCCGACGCAGTACAAGAGCATGCAGCAGCTCTCGGCGACCGTCCCGGCCTCGGTCATCTCCGCCGCGGGGCAGCGCTCCATCATCGTGCGCACGCCCGACGGCCAGTTCTACTCGAACCCGGCGACGCTCAACGTGATGCAGCCGCCCGCGCCGACCTACACCTTCGTCGGCTTCCTCAAGCGCCAGCGCTCGAACGCCAACACCGCCGTCCTCAAGGACGCGAAGGGCGAGCTGTACAGCGTCCGCCAGGGCGACCTCGTCGAGGGGCGCTTCCGCGTCATGGACATCTCCGACCGCGGCGTCGAGGTCGTGGACAAAGACCTCAGCATCAAGCACACCATGCCCTTCGTCGACGCGCGCGGGCTCTCCGGCTCCGCCCCCGGACGCGCGCCCGGCTCGATTCAGCCCCCGCCGCCCGACCCCGAAGGCGACGACGAGCCCTGACCCGCGGCGCGGCGACCCTCGCGGCTCGGCGAACCCGATGAACACACACACACCAGACACTTCGGCCGGGCGCGCGCGCGAGCGGGGCTACGCCCTCGTCGCCCTGCTCGCGTTGATGACGGTGCTCATGATCACGATGATGGCCGCCGCGCCCAGCATCCGCCAGCAGGCGCGCCGCGAGCTAGAACTCGAAGCCATCGCCCGCGGCGAAGAGGTCGCCGAGGCCATACGCATGTACATCCGCCTGACCCGCCGGCCGCCGAACTCGATGGAGGAGCTGCTGGAGGGCGCCACGCCGCAGGGGCGGACGAAGAAGGTGATCGTGCTGCGCGCCAGCGCCGCGCGCGACCCGCTCTCGGAGAGCGGCGAGTGGCGCACCGTCAAGCCCAACGACCCGGCGTTCGTCCGCTTCGTCCGCGACATCACCGAGTACGCCGACGGCCGCACGCCGAACCCGACGAGCGACCCGGCGCTACAGGGCATCCCGCTGCCGCGCATCACGGGCCTCGTCACCGGCCTCGGCTCGGGGAGTAAGGAAAACGAGGGGAGCGAGGACAGCTCGATGTCGAGCAACGGCCCCTTCGTCGGCGTCGCGAGCCGCAGCCGGCGCGAGTCGGTCGTGACCTACTACGGCATCGACCACCACGACGGCTGGGTCTTCACGCCCTTCTACAGGTGGTGACACGACGGCGCCGCGCGCCGCGCACGAGAGTGGCCGCGACGTAGTCGAACCTCGAACGCATCTCGCCCGCGCGCGTCTCTGAGCTTATCGCCCGGAGACGCGCGCGATTTTTTTTCGCCGCGATTGAATTAAGTTATTGACATACCTTTTTAATCTGTTTATAAATCCCAACATGTTGTGCGCTTTTCAATCTAGGCCACAAGAAGAACATTGACACAGCATCTTGTGGTGAGGAACATCAAACCAGAAAAGGAGCAAGTACAGCTTATGCCAACTTCAAAGAAATCAGGCGGCAGCAAAAAGGGTGGCTCGAAGGGCGGCGGCAGCTCGAAGGGCGGCGGTGGCTCGAAGGGCAGCGGCGGCGGCTCGAAGGGCGGCGGCGCCAAGAAGGGCGGCTCCAAGAAGGGCGGCTCGAAGAAGAAGTAGTTTAGCCAGCGGGGGTACGCGAAACCTTCAACGGCGCACACAACACTCTTCGCCCGCGAGGGCGTTAATTCAGGACGGCGGCTGCATCAGATGCGCGCCGTCCAAATTATTTTCAGGGCGGCCGCCGGTAAGCATTAAGCGCCGCCGCGTGCCGCGACGCTTCACGCGCGCCCCCTCTCTCCTCCTCGTCACACGGCTCGGACGACCGTGGTGAGTCGTTCGTCCCCAAGTCGAAAGTTGAAGGCGGCTGGGCGAAAGCCGAGAGGCGTTGCGCCGGCCGCCGGGTGCCTCCGATGTTCCACGTCGCGCTCGTCGAGCCCGAGATACCTCCCAACACCGGCAACGTCGCGCGCCTGTGCGCGGCGACGCGGACGCCGCTGCACGTCGTGGGCGTGGCGGGCTTCCGCCTGGACGACCGCGCCGTGCGACGCGCCGGGCTCGACTACTGGCCCGAGGTGGAGCTGCGCCGCCACCTCGACCTCGAAGCCCTCGGCCGCGCGCTGCCCGGCGCGCGCCTCCTGTACCTGACCACTAAGGCCGAGACCTCATACGCCGACTGGCGTTTCGCCGACGGCGACTGCCTCGTCTTCGGCCCCGAGACGCGCGGGCTGCCCGAAGAACTCCTGCGCGCGAACCGCGAGCGCTGCCTGACGATACCGATGCAGAACCCGCGCGTGCGTAGCCTCAACCTCGCCACCTCCGTGGCCGTCGTGCTCTACGAGGCGCTCAGGCAGGCGGGCTCGCTGAGTCGGGCGGGCGGCCGCCTCGGGTGACAGGCGCCCGCCCGCCAAGTTACAATTTCCTTTTAAATTCAGCCCGAAATTTTAGACAGGGGGCGGCGGGAGAGTCCGCGCGCACACGGGGCGCGCACCGCGGCGACTTAATCATGCACAAAGAGAGAGAAGACATACGCAACATCGCCATCATCGCGCACGTCGACCACGGGAAGACGACGCTGGTGGACGCGATGCTCAACCAGTCGGGCACGTGGCGCGAGAACGAGCATCACGCCGAGCGCGTGATGGACTCGATGGACCTGGAGCGCGAGCGCGGCATCACCATCATGGCGAAGAACACGTCCGTCCGTTTCGGCGGCGTGAAGATCAACATCCTCGACACGCCGGGGCACGCCGACTTCGGCGGCGAGGTCGAGCGCGTGCTGAAGATGGTCGACGGCGTGATGCTCCTCGTCGACGCCGCCGAGGGGCCACTGCCGCAGACGCGCTTCGTGCTCCGCAAGGCGCTGGAGGCGCGGCTGCCGGCCATCGTCGTCGTCAACAAGATCGACCGGCAGGACGCGCGCCCCGAGGAGGTCGTCAACGACATCTACGACCTCTTCATCGACCTCGACGCGACCGACGAGCAGATAGACTTCCCCGTCCTCTACGCGGTGGCGCGCGACGGCGTGGCGAAGAAGGAGCTGGCGGACGACTCGCGCAGCCTGAGGCCGCTCTTCGAGGAGATCGTGCGCGCCATCCCGCCGCCGCGCGAGGTGCGCGACGACGCGCTGCAACTGCTGGTGGCGAACCTCGACTACAACGAGTACATCGGCCGCCTCGCCATCGGCCGCATCTTCTCGGGCGAGATCGCGCAGGGCGAGACGGTGGCCGTCGTGAGGCGCGACAAGACGGTGGAGAAGATTCGCGTCAAGGAGCTGTACGCGTTCGAGGGGCTGAAGCGCGACTCCATCGCGCGCGCCTCGTTCGGCGAGATCGTCGCGCTCGCCGGCGTCGAGGGCATCGAGATCGGCGAGACGGTGACGAGCGCCGACAACCCGCGCCCGCTCCCCGTCATCGCGGTCGACGAGCCGACCATCTCGATGATCTTCGGCGTCAACAACTCGCCGTTCGCGGGGACGGAAGGCAAGTACGTCACCTCGCGCCAGCTCAAGGAGCGGCTCGACCGCGAGCTTCTGAGCAACGTCGCCATCCGCGTCGCCGAGACCGAATCGCCCGACCAGTTCAAGGTCTCGGGGCGCGGCGAGCTACAGCTCTCGATCCTCATCGAGATGATGAGGCGCGAGGGCTACGAGCTTCAGGTCTCGAAGCCGGAGGTCATCACGCGCTCGGAGGACGGGAAGACTCTGGAGCCCATCGAGCAG
Source organism: Sphingomonadales bacterium (assembly GCA_034668505.1). Lineage (GTDB taxonomy): Bacteria > Pseudomonadota > Alphaproteobacteria > Sphingomonadales > Sphingomonadaceae > Allosphingosinicella. The sequence continues at coordinate 16,973 of JAXDPD010000043.1, read as the reverse complement.
GTCGTCATCGACTGCCCCGACGAGTTCATCGGCGTCGTGACGGAGGCGATGGGGCGGCGCAAGGGTCAGATGACGAAGATGGTCAACCACGGCACGGGGCGCGTCCGGCTTGAGTTCGAGACGCCGTCGCGCGGCCTGATCGGGTTCCGCGGCGAGTTCCTGACGGAGACGAAGGGGACGGGTCTCCTCAACACCATCTTCCTCCGCTGGGGCGAGTGGCAGGGCGCGATGCGCGGGCGCTCCACGGGGTCGCTCGTCTCCGACCGCTCGGGCGAGGCGACGACCTACGCGCTCTTCAACCTACAGGAGCGCGGGACGATGTTCATCCGCCCGACGACGCGCGTCTACGAGGGGATGATCGTCGGCGAGAACGCGCGCTCGGTCGACCTCGACGTCAACATCGTGCGCGAGAAGAAGCTGACGAACATGCGCGCCGCGTCCGCCGACGAGGCGATGCGGCTCGTCCCCGTCAAAGACCTCTCGCTCGAACAGTCGCTCGAATTCATCTCGGACGACGAGCTGGTCGAGGTCACGCCGAAGTCCATACGCCTGCGCAAGCGCGTGCTGGCCGCCAACCGGCGTCCGAAGAAGGAGTCGTGACGCCGACGGCCGCTGCCGCCCGCGCCGCCGCGCTCGTCTAGTCCGGCGCACGGCTAGTCCGGGGGCGGCACGGGCGCGGCCGGCCGGCGCGGCCTGAAAAGTTGCAGGAGGCCGATCTTCTCGGCCGCCGTGGGCAGGGCGGGCGCACCGGTCTCCGGCTTGAGTTCCTCCCTCCAACGGGCCTGCTCCTTCAGCGCGGCGGCGATGGCCCGGACGAGCATGCCGAGGATGATGAAGTCCGCGGTGAGGGCCAACACCCAGAGCAACGTCAGGCGCATGTGCAGTCCGCCGATTTGGCCCGGCACGGCCCTGCCCCCCCAGAGGAGCGTGAAGAAGAAGAAGTTGAAAGGGGGGACGGCCACGGGCAGCAAGAACAGGAGCCAGCGCCCCGTCGAGAGGCCGGAGTGGATGCGCTGACTCGCCGGGCTCAGCCACGCGAACCCGTAAGCCTCTACCATGAACAGCTTCACGTCGTAGGCGAGCCGCGGGTCGCCGTCGAACGCGCCCTCTTCCCACTTCAACTGTTCGGCGACCCTGTAGCGGACGTACTTGCTGATGTGGAAGATGTCGCGGTACATCACCAGCTCATCGTCGAAGAAGATGAAGGCCAGCGGCCCGACGATGAGCGGGAGCAGCAGCGAGAGGTGCGGGAGGAGCGCGAGGTTCGCGCCGCCCGCGTCCCTGCCGATCAGGATGCCGAGCCCCGTGACGACCGCGCCGAGCACGACGACCGTGTAGTTGAACGCCTGCCGCTGCGTCTCAAGCCGCTTGAGAATCTCGTCCCTCAGCACCTTGTACTCGCTCAGGTGGACGTCGAGCCTGCTCTTCCTCAGCGCCTCAATGATGTCGGTCTTGTCGAGGGGCACCTTTTCACTCCTTTTCGTCAACGTCGTTTCGGCCGCGGGAACCGCCGCGGCGAACGCGCGCTCCGGGCGGGAGCGCTGAGCCGCGCCGCGCCCGCGCAGTCCGAGCCTCCGCCGGTCGGAGAGCGTGTGCGTGTCGCGCTTTAGCTGTTGGCCGTAGAACTCCCCGTCCTCGTAGCGCGGGCAGTCGCAGCCCGCCGGGGGCGGCGCGAAGGAGCAGCCGCCGGCGTAGGTGTGGAGGGGTTGGGTGTGGCCGCAGTGCCAGCAGAATCTGTCACGCATGGCGACCCTCCTTTGAGCCGGGATAGTTTTCTTCGGCCCGCGAGTGCGAGGTTGAAAGGGCGCGGCGCGCGCCGCGTCTCAGAGGTTGCGCAGTTGCCCGTTGTCGACGACGACCGTCGAGCCGTTGATCGAGCGCGATTCGTCGGAGGCGAGGAAGCAGATGGCCGCGGCCAGGTCGCGCGGGTCGGCGACGGGGCCGGTCAGCTTCTCGACGCCCGACTTGAGGTTCGGGTTAGACCAGAGCATCGGGGTGTCGACCGCGCCGGGCGCGACGCAGTTGACGCGCGTCCCCGCCCCGGCGCACTCGGCGCTGAGGCCGCGCGTGAAGGCTTCGACCGCGCCCTTCGAGGCCGCGTAGGGGACGACGTTGGGCACGGTCTGGTGCGCGTGCACCGAGCTGACGTTGACGACCGCGCCGCCCTTCATGTGCGGCAGCGCGTACTTGCAGAGGAGGAACATCGAGAAGACGTTGACGTCGAAGAGCCGCCGCCAGTCCTCCTCGGCGAGCGCGACGACGGGCTCGAACGTCATCACGGCGGCGTTGTTGACCAGCACGTCGATCCGCCCCCAGCGCGCCGCGACCGCCTCGACGGCCGCGCGCGCGTCGCCGGGCGCCGAGACGTCGGCCCGCAGGAAGACGGCCTCGCCCCCGGCCGCCGTTATCCCGCGCGCGACCGCCTCGCCGCCCACGTCGTCGATGTCCACGACGGCGACGCGCCCCCCGCGCGCGGCCATCATCTCGCACGTCGCGCGCCCGATGCCCGAGGCGCCCCCCGTCACAAGGCAAACCTTCTCGGCGAACTGCATGAGCCTCCTTTACCCCCGTCGGGGTATTTATAACCCGCGGGGCTGTGCGAACGGAACAGCGCGCGGGACGTGACACTTGACAGCCGCCGGGGCGTGCCATACTTTGGCCGCGTCACAGAAACATTCCGACGACAGAGGGCGCGTGAGATGAACGACAGGGTCTGCTGGAACTGCGGGCATTCGCAGGAGCGACACACCATCGCGGGCGGGTGCTCTTTCGCGCCCGAGGGTGGGGAGCGTTGCGACTGCCCGCGCTACGAGGACAGCGAGTACAGCGGCGAGCAGCGCAAGCGCGACACCTACACGCTCTCCGACAGGCGGAGGCTCACGCTGCGCCGCGGGAAGCGTTAGCCGCCGGCCGCTTTAAGAGGCGCGCGGCCGGTCGTCGCCGCGGGCGGCGCCTTCGTCTGCGGCGTCCTCGGCGTCTTCGTCCCCATCGCCCTCGTCCCCTTCCGGCGTGTAAGTCTCGTAGCCCGTGGCGTCGTCGTAGTAGTAGCGCCCGGCCCCCGGCGCGGGGCGCGACTCGGCCTCCGGTTTTGTTGTATCATCCCGCCGCTCTGTCACCTTCAAAGTCTCCCTGAAATTTGAACGCGAGTCACGCCCCGCGCACGGCGCGCGCCGCGCCGGCACGGATTATACCGCCGCCCGCGTGCGCGCGGGGACGAACCGAGAGGATTTAATGCGAGGACAAATCTTCGGGCGCGCCGCCGCGTCGTGCGCGGTCGTCGCCGCGCTGCTCTTCCAGCAGGCGTTCGCGCGGCAGGCGTTCGCGCGGCAGTCGCAGCAGGCGCGCCCCGCGAAGGCGTTCGAGCTGACGGTCGACAGCATCATGCGCGGGCCCGACCTCGTCGGCTACGCGCCCGCGGGCGTCTACTGGTCGCAGGACAGCCGGCGCGTCTTCTTCCGCTGGAAGCGCGCGGGCGAGCCGCGGCTGAAGGAGACAGACCTCTACGTCGTGGGCGCCGACGGCGCGTCCCTGCGCAAGCTGACGGACGAGGAGGCGCGGCAGGCGCCGCCCGCGGGCGGCGAGCTTTCGAAGGACAAGCGGCTGACGGTCTTCACGGAGGAGGGCGACGTCTTCATCTACGACCACGTGAAGAACGAGCGGCGCCCCCTGACGCGCACGGTCGAGCCGGAGTCGAACGCGCGCTTCACGCGCGACCAGCGCAACGTCTACTTCACGCGCCAGAGCAACCTCTACCGCATGTCGCTCGACGGCGGCCCGCTCGAACAGCTCACCGACATACGCGTCCCCGCCGCGCCGCCGGTGGCGGGCGTCGGCGCGTCGGCGCGCGCGGGCGCCGCGGGCGAGAATCAGGAGTACCTGCGCAGGGAGGAGCGGCGGCTGCTCGACGCCGTGCGCGAGCGCGCCGAGCAGCGCGAGGCGCAGGAGCGTATCCGGCGCGAGCGTGACAAAGACAGGCGCAAGCCTTTCAACCTGACGGCCGGGCAGGCTGTGACGAGTCTCATGCTCACGCCCGACGGCGCGCACGTCGTCCTCACCGTCAGCGAGCCCGCGTCGGGGAAGAACGCCATCGTCCCGAACTACGTCACGGAGGGCGGCTACACAGAGGACATACAGTCGCGCACGAAGGTCGGCGACGCGCAGGGGCGCACGCGCCTCGGGCTCGCCTCGGTCGCGACCGGCGAGGTCAGGTGGGTCGAGACGGGTCTGAGAGTCGACGTCGCCCCGCGCGTCCAGACGCGCACGGAGCAGAACACGACCGAGTCGGCGCAGCGCGAGTCGGGCGCGCAGCAGCAGCAGTCCGCCCAACAGACCGGGCAGCAGACCGGGCAGCAGTCCGCGCAGGCGCAGCAGGGGCAGGCGGGCGCGCAGGCGCAGCAGCAGACCGGCGCGCAGTCGCAACAGCCCCCGCGCACGCAGTCGCAGGGGCAGCAGACCGAGTCGGCGCAGCAGGCGCGCGACCGCGAGGTGCAGCTCTTCCAGTTGCAGTGGTCGGAGGACGGCACGCGCGCCGTCCTCATGGCGCGCGCGGCCGACAACAAGGATCGCTGGGTGATGTCTCTCGACCCGGCGACGGCGAAGACGCGCGTGCTCGCGCGCGTCCACGACGACGCGTGGGTCGGCGGCCCCGGCTCGTTCACGCTGGGCTGGCTGCCCGACAACCGCCGCGTCTACTTCGTCTCCGAGCGCGACGGCTGGGCGCACCTCTACGCCGTCGCCGCCGACGGGGGCGAGCCCGCGCAGTTGACCTCCGGGCGCTTCGAGGTCTCCGACGTGCGGCTCTCCGCCGACAAGACGAAGTTCTACTTCACTTCGAGCGAGGGGAGCCTCTTCGAGCGCCACCTCTACTCGATGCCCGCGGGCGGCGGCGCGCGCACGCGCCTGACGACGATGGCCGGCAACAACCAGGCGGACGTCTCGCCCGACGAGCGCACGCTCGCCGTCGTGCGCTCCTACGCCAACCGCCCGCCCGAGCTTTTCCTCCAGCCCAACCGCCCCGCGCCGAATCAGGGCGCGCAGGCGAACGCCTCGCAGGCGGCCGCCGCGCCCGACCCAGAGGCCAGACAGGTGACGACCTCGCCCACGCCCGAGTTCTTCACCTACAACTGGAGCGACCCGCCCATCGTCAGCTTCCGCGCGCGCGACGGCGCGACCGTCTACGGGCGCATCTACAAGCCCTCGGGCGCTCAGCAGCGCGGCGGCGGCCCGGCCGTCATCTTCGTCCACGGCGCGGGCTACCTTCAGGACGTACACAAGTGGTGGTCGAGCTACTACCGCGAATACATGTTCCACCACCTCCTCGCCGAGCGCGGCTACACGGTCTTGAGCATCGACTACCGCGGCTCGGCCGGGTACGGGCGCGACTGGCGCACGGGCATCTACCGCCACATGGGCGGCAAGGATTTGGACGACCACGTCGACGCCGTCCGCTACCTCGTCGCCGACCACGGCGTCGACCCGCGCAGGGTCGGGCTCTACGGCGGCTCGTACGGCGGCTTCATCACGCTGATGGCGATGTTCACCACGCCCGACGTCTTCGCCGCGGGCGCGGCGCTGCGCCCCGTCACCGACTGGGCCCACTACAACCACCCCTACACCGCCAACATCCTCAACGAGCCGCAGGACGACCCCGAGGCTTACCGCCGCAGCTCGCCCATCTACTTCGCCGCCGGGCTCAAAGGGCCGCTGCTCATCTGCCACGGCATGGTCGACACCAACGTCCACTTCCAGGACACCATCCGCCTCGTCGAGCGCCTCATCGAGCTGCGCAAAGAGAACTGGGAGCTTGCCGCCTACCCCGTCGAAGACCACTCCTTCGACCGCGCCGACAGCTGGGCCGACGAGTACAAGCGCATACTCAAACTCTTCGAGACTAACCTCCGCCCCGGCGTGCAGGCGGGCGCGGACGCGCGGACGCCGCCGCGCCGCGGGGCGAGGGAGTGAGGAGACTGACGGGCAGAGCGATTCCCTTGGAGACTGCTACACTGTTGCCGTCGTCGTTAGCGTGACTGCCGGCGTACGCGCGTGCGTCGTGCGGGCAGGCACTATGCGGACAGACCGGAAGAAGGTCTGACGGTCGGGCGGTACGCCATCCGGAAATCGAACCCTTGAATCAGGCACGGGAAGGGAAGAGCATGAGAAACTTTTTGCGGGGGGCGCTCGCGCTGTCGCTCCTGCTGTCGTACGCGGCTGCCGCCGCGCCGCCGCGCGCCCAGACTTCACAGTCGGCCCAGACTTCACAATCAGCGCAGGCCGCGCAGGCCGCGCAGGGCCGGCGCGGCATCACGGCGGAGGATTACTATGCCTTCGAGTTTCTCGGCGACCCGCGGCTGTCGCCCGACGGGCGGCTCGTGGCGTACGTCGTGACGACCGTCGACCAGAGACAGAACCGGCGTCTCTCTCAAATCTGGCTCGCCGCCACGGACGGCAGCCGCCCGCCGCGACAGCTCACGACGAGCCCGCAGTCGTCCACCTCCCCGCGCTGGTCGCCCGACGGACGCTCGCTCGCCTTCCTCTCGACGCGCCCCGACGGCGGCGCGCAGACGCAGCCCGCGGGCGCGGTGCCTTCTCCGACGAACGCGACGCCCTCTCCTTCCTCGTCAACGGCGTCCGCCCCGCCCGCGAACCCCGAGGCGCAGGCCGCGCAGCAACAGCCGCAGGGCGCCGCCGCGCCGCCCCAGACTTCGGGGACGCCGACGCCCTCGGCCACGCCGGGGCAGATGGGCACGGCGACGACCCCCGGCGTGCCGAGCGCGCTCCAGACCGCCGCGGCGGCGGGCGAGGCGACGCCGCGCTCGCAGATCTGGGTGCTCCCGCTCGACGGCGGCGAGGCGAGGCGCGTGACGAATCTAAGGAACGGCGTCGGCAATTTCGAGTGGTCGCCCGACGGCACTCGGCTCGCGCTGACGAGTCGCACCGGCCCGAGCGACACGAAGCCGCCTTCGAGCGACGTGCGCCACTACAAGCACCTCTCTTACAAGTTCAATGACACGGGCTGGTTCGACGACAAGCGCAGCCACGTCTGGGTCGTGGACGTTGCGACGGGCGCGGCGCGGCAGATAACTTTGGGCGAGGACTGGAACGACTCCGACCCGCGCTGGTCGCCCGACGGGACGCGCATCGCCTTCGTCTCCGACCGCACGGGGCGCGCGTTCGACGAGAGCCGCAACACGGACGTCTGGGTCGTCTCGGCCGCGGGCGGCGCCCTCACGAAAATCTCCGACCATGACGAGGAGGATTCTTCCCCGCGCTGGTCGCCCGACGGGAAGACCATCGCCTTCCTCGGCCGCCTCCGGCCGCGCGACCACCCGAAAATCTACGTCGCGCCCTCGTCCGGCGGCTCCGCGTCGCGCAACGTCGCGCCCGCGCTCGACCTCATCCCGTCGAACCTGACGTGGGGCGAGGCGGGGCGCGCGCTCTTCTTCGAGACGGGCGTGCGAGGCGAGACGCACCTCTTCCGCGTCGACGCGCGCGCGGGGAAGGTCGCGCAGGTGACGAAGGGCGCGCGCGCCTTCCGCTCCGTCGACTTCTCGGACGACGGGCGGCGGATGACCTACGCCGCGAACGACTTCCGCAGCCCCGACGACCTCTACGCGGCCGACCCCGACGGCTCGAACGAGAGGCGGCTGACGAGCCTCAACGCGGGGCTCTGGTCGCGGCTCCGGCTCGCCTCGGTCGAGCGCATGACCTACAAGGGCGCGGACGGCTGGGACGTCGACGGCTTCTTAGTTAAGCCGCTCGGCTGGCAGGAGGGGCGGAAGTACCCTCTCATCCTCAGCATCCACGGCGGGCCCGCCGCCATGTACGGCGTCGACTGGTTCCACGAGTTTCAGGTCTACGCAGCGCGCGGCTGGGCCGTCTTCTACACGAACCCGCGCGGCTCCACCGGCTACGGCCAGAAGTTCGAGCGCGGCATCGAGGGCGAGTGGGGCGGCAAGGACTACGTCGACGTGATGAACGGCGTCGAGGAAGTCCTGCGCCGCAACCCGTGGGTCGACCGCGAGCGGCTGGGCGTGACGGGCGGCAGCTACGGCGGCTACCTGACCAACTGGATCGTCGGCCACACGAACATCTTCAAGGCGGCCGTCACGCTCCGCAGCGTCACGAACTTCGTCAGCGACGAGGGCACGCGCGACGGCGCCTACGGCCACGAGGACGACTTCGGCGGCGACCTCTTCGAGAAGTTCGACCTCTACTGGGAGCGCTCGCCGCTCAAGTACGCCATGAACGTCAAGACGCCGACCCTCATCCTCCACTCGGAGAACGACCACCGCGTCCCGCTCGAACAGGGCGAGCAGTGGTTCCGCGCCCTCAAGCACTTCGGCGTGACGGCCGAGTTCGTCATCTTCCCGCGCGAGAACCACAACCTCACGCGCACGGGCGAGCCCAAGCACCTCGTCGAGAGCCTCAACTGGCAGCTCTACTGGTTCGACCGCTACCTCGACGGCAAGCAGTCGGCCGCCCCGCCCGACGCGAGGTGAGTGAGTCGTGATGAGTGATAAGTGATGAGTGATAAGAGAAGACGATGTCCGCTTCTGCTTTCTTATCACTCATCACTCATCACTCATCACCGACGAATATGTCTTTCCAGTTACCGAAGCTCTACCCGATTACCGACCGGCGCGTGTCGGGGTTATCGCACGCCGAACAGTTGGCGCGCTTGTGCGAGGGCGGCGCGCGGCTCGTGCAGTTGCGGGAGAAGCACCTGTCGCCGCGTGAGTTCTTCGGCGAGGCGTTGGAGGCTTTGAGGGTGGCGCGTTCGTTCGGGGCGACGGTGGTCGTGAACGACCGCGCGGACGTCGCGCTGGCCGCGGGCGCGGACGGCGTACACCTCGGGCAGGACGACTTGCCGCCGGGGGCCGCGCGCGCCCTGCTGGGCGAGGGTGCGGTCGTCGGCTTCTCGACGCACGGCGTCGAACAGGCGGTCGCGGCGTCGGCGTCGCCGGTCGACTACATCGCGGTCGGGCCGGTCTACGCCACGTCCTCGAAACAGAACCCCGACCCGGTCGTCGGCCTCGAAGGCGTGCGCCGCGTGCGCGACTCCGTCGGCCGCGTCCCGCTCGTCGCCATCGGGGGCATCACGGCCGAGAATGCGCGCGCCGTGCTCGAATCCGGGGCCGACTCGGTCGCCGTCATCGGCGCCCTTCTTCTGGCGGCCGACCCCGCCGAAATTACCCGCCGGACGCGCGACTTTCTCTCCCGCCTGTAAGCCCCCGCCCGACCCCGCCGACAGGCTAAGTGTTAAAATATTAGGCGTTAAAAGTTTTAACTTGCTTTTCCCGCGGCGTTCCGACATTATGAAAAAGGTCGTCGGGGGCAGTGCCCCGTCCCCGGCCTCCAGTCCGCCGGACGAGCCGCGCCCCGCGCCTTTATCGCCTTCCACACGGAGCAGCCAATTCCCGCATGAAATATTTCGACCTGCCTCCCGTCATCGAGCAAATGCTACAGGTCTCTGAGGACATCAGCGACCTCAACTTCTCCGTCGGCCAGGCGCCGCAGGTCGAGGTCAACGGCCGCCTGCGCCCCGTCCAGCCGCTCGGCCTACAGAAGCTGACGCCCTACCAGACCGAGATCATCGCGATGACGCTGCTGCACGGCAACCCGGACGCGGCGCACCGCCTCGCGCACACGGGCTCGGCTGACCTCAGCTACTCGCTGCCCTCGCGGATGCGCTTCCGCGTCAACATCTTCCAGCAGCGCGGCACCTACGCCATCGTGATGCGCGTGATCCCGACCGGCATCCCGACGCTCGAAGCGCTGAGCCTGCCGCCGCAGCTCTCCGAGGTCGCCGAGCTGCGCAACGGCATCGTGCTGGTGACGGGCCCCACGGGGTCGGGCAAGTCGACGACGCTCGCCGCCGTCATCGACGTCATCAACCAGCAGCAGCACTACCACATCGTCACCATCGAAGACCCCATCGAGTTCCTCCACGCGCACAAGAATTCGACCATCAACCAGCGCGAAGTCGGCTCGGACGCGAAGGACTTCCCGTCGGCGCTGCGTGCGGCGCTCAGGCAGGCGCCGAAGGTCATCCTCATCGGCGAGATGCGCGACTACGAGACGACCGAGATCGCGCTCGAAGCCGCCGAGACCGGGCACCTCGTGCTCTCGACGCTGCACACCATCGACGCTTCGAAGACCATCGACCGCATCATCGGCCTCTACCCGAAGAACGAGGAGCAGGTCATCCGCACGCGGCTCGCGCAGACGTTCCGCTACATCGTCTCGCAGCGCCTCATCCCGCGCGCCGACGGGCGCGGGCGCGTCGCCGCGGTCGAGGTGCTGAAGTCAACGCCGCGCACGCGCGAGTACATCGCGGCGGGCGAGTCGGACGGCAAGTCCCTGCTCGACGCGATGCGCGACGGCCGGCTCGACGGCATGCAGGACTTCGACACGGTGCTCAAGGGGATGATCGAGACGGAGACCGTCACGCTCGAAGACGGGCTCTCCTTCGCCACCAACCCGAACAACCTCCAGCTCGCGCTCAAGGGCATGTCGGCCACCGACGACTTCCAGGCGCCGGACGCGCCCTCGTTCACCTCGCGGCGGCCGGCCGGCGCGCGCACCTTCCCCGCCAACCCGTCCCGGCCTTCGGGCGGCTCCATGCTCGACCTGATCGAATAGCTCAAGTAGACAGTAGACAGTAGAAAGTAGACAGTATTCAGTAGCGCTCCGCGTCGCGGTCGTCGACGCTGACACACGGACGACTAGGCATAAGGAAAGGTTTTCTACTGACTACTGTCTACTGTCTACTGTCTACCGTCTACTTCAAGATTATGATTGTCACCTGTCCCAACTGCACCACGCGGCTCCAGCTCGACGGGGCCAAGGTTCCGGCGCGCCCGTTCAGCGTGCGCTGCCCGAAGTGCCAGCAGATCATTAACGCGCAGCCGCCCGCGGAGCCCGCGGCGCGGGACGCGGTGTCGGCCGTCGGCGACGTGCCCGCCTCGGCGCGACCGCAGCAGGAGCCGACGGCCGCCGCGCCCGCGCCGCTGACGGCGGAGCCGGCGGCGCCGCCCGCCGCCGCGGCCGCGCCCGACGCGCAGGACGACGTGCTGCGGCTCCTGGCCTCTCTGCTGCGGCGCGAGGCGGCGGGCGACGGCGCCTCCGCCCCCGCGCAGACGTCATCCCGCCGCAACTGGGAGCGCAGGCGCGCGCTCGTGTGCGCGGGCTCGGCTTTCGGCGGCGACGCGGTGAGCGCGCTGCGCCGCGCGGGCTACGACGTGGCCATCCCGGCCGACGCGGCGGAGGCCGCCGAGCGCATGCGCGAGGACAACTTCAACGTGCTCGTGCTCGACCCGGAGTTCGACGTGCGCGTGCAGGGCGCGCTGCGCGTGGGGCGCGAGCTGGCGTCGATGCGGACGCCCGAGCGGCGGCGGCTCGTCTTCGTCATTCTCTCGAACACGGCGCGGACGGGCGACGCGCACGCGGCCTTCCTCGCCGGCGCCAACCTCATCGTCAGTATGAAGGAGGTCGCGGAGCTGCCGCGCGCGCTCGAAAGGAACATGCGCGACCTCAACGAACTCTACCGCGACTTTAACAAGGCGCTCGGGCTCGCCGAGCTTTAAGCCGGGCTTTAAGAAGTCAAAAGTAAAAAGGCAGAAGGCAAAAGTGTGGACGCGCTAACGCGCGCGGAACTTCCATCAGTTCCGCCCCGTCTTCACTTTTGCCTTCTGCCTTTTGCCTTTTGACTTCCACTGTCGGGCTCCGCCGTAATCTGCTAAGCTTACGCGCTACGGCGGCGGGCGGGCGCGGCGGCGGGCGAAAAACACTTGCTTTGAAGATGGCTCCCGAGGAGAACGGACACCGGCACGAGCACGGCGCACACGCGCACACTCACGACGCGCTCTCGGCGCGCGGGCGCCGCCGCCTGCTCCTCGTCCTCGTCCTGACGGCCGCCTACATGCTGGCCGAGGCGGCGGGCGGCTGGGTGACGGGGAGCCTGGCGCTGCTCGCCGACGCCGGGCACATGTTCGCCGACGTGGCCGCCATCGCGCTCGCGCTGGTGGCGGCGCGGTTCGGGGCGCGGCCGGCGAGCCCGACCAAGACCTACGGCTACTACCGTCTGGAGATACTGGCGGCCTTCACCAACGGCGTGGCGCTGGCCGCCGTCTCGCTCTTCATCCTCTACGACGCCTACGGGCGCTGGCTCGCGCCGCCGGAGATCGAGCGCGCCGGGCTGATGACTGCGGTGGCGGCGGGCGGCCTGCTCGTCAACGTCGTCTGCGCGTGGGTGCTGCACGGCGACCACGCGCGCGACCTGAACGTGCGCGGCGCGTGGCTCCACGTCATCGGCGACGCGCTCGGGTCGGTGGGCGCGATAGCCGCGGGCGTGCTCGTCATGCTCAATGGGTGGCACGCGGCCGACGCGCTCTTCAGCGCGCTCATCGCCGTGCTCATCATCTGGAGTTCCTGGAACCTCATCCGCGAGGCGACCAACGTGCTGCTGGAGGGGACGCCCGCGCACATCAACCTCGCCGCGGTCGAGGGCGTGATCCTCTCGACCGACGGCGTCGAGGACGTCCACGACCTGCACGTCTGGACGATCACGTCCGGGCGCGACGCGCTCTCGGCGCACGTCCGGCACGCGCGCGCCGCCGCGCCCGCGGAGCTGCTGCGCGACCTGCGCTCGAAGCTCCACGACCAGTTCGGCGTCGACCACCTGACGCTCCAGATGGAGACCGGCGACTTCGAGGACGAGACGTTCCACTTCTGCACCTCCGGCACGGCGTGCTTCCGCTCGACGAAAGAGTAGTCCCGAGTCGCGAGCCCGGAGTCGAGGCGGCACGGCTCTCATCGGCGTCGCACTTGATTTCGGACTCCGGGCCCCGGGCCCCGGACTTAAAAATGGAGATCAGCCTTCTCATCGTCCTCGACCTGCGCGAGCAGGCGGCCTTGCAGGCGGCGCTGATGACGCACGGCGCGCCCGACGCGCTGGTGACGCTGGCGCTGACGGGCGCCTGCCGCATCCAGTCGCTCGACGAGGCGCGACAGCTCCGCCGCTGGCTCGCCGAGACGCGCGCCTCCGGCAAGACCGACTTCGCCTCGCTCAACGTCATCGAGCGCGAGCTGGTGCGCTTCGGGGTGTGAGGGGAAGTAGACAGTAGGCAGTAGTCAGTAGACAGTAGTCAGCAGGCTCCGCGTTACGGCCGTTGACGCTGACGCACGGACGATTCACTGACGACGGTTCTTCTACTGTCTACTGTCTACTCTCTACTGTCTACTTTCTTATGACCATCCAACTGGGATACGGCCGCGGCGCGGTGCCGTTCGAGTTCGAGGGCGGGCGCTTCGAGGTGCTCGAAGGCGAGGCGAGCGAGGAGCGTCCGCTGACGGACGCGGAGGTCGGCGCGGCGCTCGACGACCCGCTCGACTCGCAGCCGCTCGAAGACATCATCAGCCCCGGCGAGAGCGTGCTGGTCGTCGTCTCGGACGCGACGCGCGCGACGGGGAGCGCGCAGGTCGTCAACCTGCTCGTCAGGCGTTTGATATCGCTCGGCGTCGCGCCCCACGACCTGCGCGTCATCTTCGCGACCGGCGTCCACCGCCCCGTCACGCGCGAGGAGAAGGCCGAGCTTCTGACGCCCTTCATCGTCCAGCGCGTGCGCACGCTCGCGCACGACGCCGACGACGGGTCGCGGCACGTCACCTTAGGCGAGACCGAGCGCGGCACGCCGGTCGAACTCGACCGCGCGCTCTTCGAGCACTCGCACGTCATCCTCACCGGCGCGGTCGGCTTCCACTACTTCGCGGGCTTCACCGGCGGGCGCAAGAGCGTCTGCCCCGGCCTCGCGTCGCGGCGCACGATCGAGGCGACGCACTTGCAGGCGCTCGACTTCGAGAGCGGCGGGCGGCGCGCGGGCGTCGGCGCCGGGAGGCTCGACGGCAACGCCGTCCACGAGGAGTGCGAGCGCATCGCGGCCGAGGCCGCGCCCTCGTTCCTCGTCAACACCGTGACGGACGCGCGGGGCCGCGTCGTGCGTCTCTACGCGGGCGACTGGCGCGCGGCGCACCGCATGGCCTGCGCCGGGTACGCGGACTCGCACACGGTCTTGATAAAAGAGCGGCGCGAGGTCGTCGTCGCCTCGGCCGGCGGCGCGCCCGCCGACCTGAACCTGATACAGGCGCACAAGGCTCTTGAGATGGCCTCTTACGCGTGCGCGGAGGGAGGCCACATCGTCCTCGCCGCCGAGTGCGCCGACGGCCTCGGGCGCGACGACTTCCTCAAGTGGTTCGACGCGCCCGACTCGCGCGCGCTCGCCACGCGGCTGCGCGACTCCTACGAGGTCAACGGCCAGACCGCATGGTCGCTGCTGACGAAGGCCGAGCGCTTCCGCGTCCACCTCGTCTCGAACCTCGCCGAAGAGGACGTGCGGCGGATGCGTATGACGCCCGCGCGCACGGTCGAAGAGGCGGTGGCGCGAGCGGGGGCGGGCGCCGCGGGCTACGTGCTGCCGCGCGGCGCGGCCTACATGCCGGTCGTCTCGGGCTGAGAGGTTTGTCGCGGCGCGGCGCGGCCGTATACTTTCGCGGCGCGCGAGACCGGCGGCGACGGCGACGACGGCGCGGAACTCGGAACGGAGGAGAGAAGGTGAGAAATAAACTTTTGCCGATGGCGTCCCTGCTCGTCGTCGCCGCCGTGTGCGCGGGCTCGGCGCGGGCGCAGGCGGCGGCGCAGGAGCAGCAGCAGCAGCAGCAGACGGCGGCGACCACCGCGGACGCTCGGCCGAGCGAGCCGCACGTGCCGCTGGCGCAGGCGGCGATCGCGTACGACGTGGCGGGGAACGAGGCGCTCGGCGGCCGCCTGCGCACGCTCTCGCTCGCGGGCACGCCCAAGGCCCCCGTGCGCAACACGCGCGTCGTGGTCGAGAACCGCAGCCCCGTCTTCTACAACTACGCCGCGGGCTGGGCGACCTTCTACGGCGAGGACGGCGTGCGCTGCGGCGAGGGGCTTTGGAAGCTCGAAGCCTTCGCGCCGCGCGAGCAGGTCGAGGTCGACACGCCGGGCCTGCGTCTGACCTGCACGCCCGCGACGTGGCGCATCGTGGCGACGACTCTGCTGACGCGCACCGGCGACGTCGCCAAGCCGCGCGAGCAGACCACGCCGCCCCCGGCCGAGCCGGGCGCCGCGCCCCCCGCCGCGTCCTCGACGGCGCCCGCGGGCGAGCCCGCCGCCGCGACGACGACGAACGGCGCGCCCGCGACGCCCCCGCTCGAAATCAACGTCAACGGCAAGACCATCCCCATCCAACTCGGCAACCCGCTCGAAATCGTCGTCGGCAAAGAGCGCGTCCGCATCGTCGTCCAGCAAGCGCCTTAAGGGAGTGATGAGTGATGAGTGATGAGTGATGAGAAAGAGGGGCGGGACTTCTTCCTTGTGTTTAATGCCCCTTCGAGCCTGAGCCCGTCACGCAAGCCGCAAGCGCAATGTAACGGATTCGTAATCAATCACGGGCTAACCCCGCCCGGCCTCCTTTCATCTCATCCAGCGCCCGCCGCTTCGACCCGCGCCACTTCAAGCGGAATGCTTGAGGACGGGGTCGTCCCGCGGCGGGCGTTAAAAAACTCAGCGCCCCTGTAGCGGTTTGCAGTCGAGTGCGGCCGCCACGTCGAGGGCAGTCAGGTCGCACTGACCTTCAAACGGCTATAGCTAAAGGCCCGAGCGGGTAGAAGAGGCGGCGGCGCAGACACCATGCGCCGCCGCCTTCGCGTTTTCGCGCGCGGCGTGCGTTGATGTGCGGGCGCGTTGCGCGATAAAGTAGCGGCCGGGGAGAAAACAGCAGCAGCAGGATGAGCCGGACGATACATTTCGCGGATAAGGGTGTGCGCGCGCGCACGGCGGCGTCGGAGCCGCGGGTGCTGGCGCGGCTGCGCGAGATCGTCGGCGCGGAGAACGTTCTGGTGGACGAGGAGCGGGTCGAGCCTTACGCGGGCGACGCGCTCAAGGAGAAGTTTCCGCCCGAGGCCGTTCTGCTGCCGCGCACCACGCAGGAGGTTTCGGCGATACTGCGTCTGGCGAACGAGTGGCGCTTCCCGGTGACGGCGCGCGGCGGCGGCGTCGGCTACACGGGCGGCGCGGTGCCGGTCGAGGGCGGCGTCGTCGTCGGCACCGACCGGATGAACCGTATCCGCGAGGTCAACGTCGAGAACCTCTACGCCGTCACCGAGCCGGGCGTGACGACCTACGCGCTCCAGCAGGCGGTCGAGGAGGTCGGGCTCTTCTACCCGCCCGACCCGGCCTCGTACAAGAACTCTTACATCGGCGGCAACATCGCCGAGAACGCGGGCGGCATCCGCTCGGCCAAGTACGGCGTGACGAAGCACTACGTGCTCGGGCTCGAAGTCGTGCTGGCGACGGGCGAGGTCGTCCGCACGGGCGGGCTGACGAGCAAGAACGTCGTGGGCTTCGACCTGACCGGACTCGTCTGCGGCTCCGAAGGGATGCTCGGAATCATCACCGAGGCGACGCTCAAGCTCCTGCCGCTCCCCGAGACGACGCGCACCGTGCGCGCGACCTTCGGGACGATGGCGGCCGCCTGCGCCTGCCCGCCCGCCTTCACGCGCGCGCGCGTCACGCCCGTCGCCATCGAAGTCTTAGACCGCAACGCCATCCGCGCCGTCGAGTCGGAGTTTGCCTTCGGCATCGACCCGGAGGCCGGCGCGCTCCTGCTCGTCTCCGTGGACGGCCCGCGCGAAGAGGTCGAGCGCGAGATGCGTTTAGTGGAAGATGTGGTGAAGGGGCTCGGCGGCTACGACATCCTGCGTTCGGAGTCGCGCGAGGATGAAGACAAGTTGTGGGACGTGCGGCGCGCGCTCTCGCCGGCCATCAAGAAGTTCGGCACGCTCAAGTTCAACGAGGACGTGGTCGTCCCGCGCTCGCGCGTGCCCGAGCTGATAGAGCGCGTCGAGGACATCGGGCGCAAGTACGACACCTTCGTCGTCAACTTCGGCCACCT
>JAXDPD010000042.1:0-15433 GCA_034668505.1 Sphingomonadales bacterium | reverse complement strand
ACATGATGGCCCATTCCGGCGCCCGTGGTTCGCAGGCCCAGATGAAGCAGCTCGCTGGTATGCGCGGTCTCATGGCCAAGCCGTCGGGCGAGATCATCGAGACGCCGATCATCTCGAACTTCAAGGAAGGCCTCACCGTCCTCGAATATTTCAACTCGACCCACGGCGCCCGCAAGGGCCTCGCGGACACGGCGCTCAAGACGGCGAATTCGGGCTATTTGACCCGCCGTCTGGTCGACGTTTCGCAGGATTGCGTCGTCGTCGAGGAGGATTGCAAGACCGAGAACACGCTCGACATGCGCGCGATCGTCCAGGGCGGCGCGGTCATCGCCTCATTGGGCGAGCGCATCCTCGGCCGCACCCCGGCCGAAGACGTGGTCGATTCCAAGACCGGCGACCTGATCGCCAAGGAAGGCGAGCTGATCGACGAGGCCGCGGCTCTGCGGATCGACGAGATCGGCATCCAGTCGGTCCACATCCGCTCGCCTCTGGTCTGCGAGAGCGAGCATGGCGTGTGCGGCAAGTGCTACGGGCGCGATCTCGCCCGCGGCACGCCGGTCAATATCGGCGAGGCGGTCGGCGTGATCGCCGCCCAGTCGATCGGCGAGCCGGGCACGCAGCTCACCATGCGCACCTTCCACATCGGCGGCGCCGCCCAGCTCAACGAGACGTCGAGCCTGGACGCGGTGGCCGACGGCACGGTCGAGTTCCGCGACCTGCCGACCATTCTCGACGCCCGCGGGCGCCGGGTGGCGATGTCGCGCAGCGGCGAGGTCGCGATCGTCGACATGGACGGCCGCGAGCGCGCCTCGCACCGCATCCCCTACGGCGCGCACCTGATGTGCGACACCGGCCATATCGTGTCCAAGGGGGACCGGATCGCCGAATGGGATCCGTTCATGATGCCGGTGATCACCGAGAAGGGCGGCGTCGTGAAGTTCCAGGATCTGGTCGAGGGCAAGACGCTCACCGAGCAGACCGACGAAGCGACCGGCATCGCCCAGCGCATCGTCACCGAGTTCCGCGGCACCGCCCGGAGCAAGGAGGACCTTCGCCCGCGCATCACCCTGCTCGACGAGAAATCGGGCGAGGCGGCGCGCTACATGCTCTCGCCCGGCGCGACCCTCTCGGTCGAGGACGGCCAAAGGGTCGAGGCCGGCGAGGTGCTCGCCCGCGTCAGCCGCGAGGCGGCCAAGACCCGCGACATCACCGGCGGTCTGCCGCGGGTGGCGGAGCTGTTCGAGGCGCGCAAGCCCAAGGAGAATGCGATCATCGCCAAGGTCTCCGGCCGGATCGCCTTCGGCAAGGACTACAAGGCCAAGCGCAAGATCGCGATCATCCCCGAGGAGGGCGGCGAGCCGGTCGAGTATCTGGTGCCCAAGTCCAAGGTGATCGACGTGCAGGAAGGCGATTACGTCAAGCGCGGCGACAATTTGATCGGCGGCTCGCCCGATCCGCACGACATCCTCGAAGTGCTCGGCGTCAAGGCGCTGGCCGAATATCTCGTCTCCGAGATCCAGGAAGTCTATCGGTTGCAGGGCGTGAAGATCAACGACAAGCATATCGAGGTGATCGTCCGCCAGATGCTGCAGAAGGTGGAGATCACCGAGAGCGGCGATTCGACCTTCCTGGTCGGCGAGCAGATCGACCGCCAGGAGATGAACGAGGCCAACGTCAAGCTCAAGGCCATGTCGGGCAAGAAGGCGCCCGCCGAGGGCAAGCCGGTGCTGCTCGGCATCACCAAGGCGAGCCTGCAGACGCGCAGCTTCATCTCGGCGGCCTCGTTCCAGGAGACGACCCGGGTCCTCACCGAAGCCTCGGTGCAGGGCAAGATCGACGATCTGGAGGGCCTCAAGGAGAACGTCATCGTCGGCCGGCTGATCCCGGCGGGCACGGGCGCGGGCATGAAGCGCCTGCGCATCGCCGCCTCGTCGCGCGACGCCGCGCTGAGGGCCCAGCATCGCTCGATCCAGGAAGCGCTGATCGCGGCCAATTCGGCCGAGGAAGAGCATGAAGCCGAGCTCGCGCAAGGGCCGGAGGCCGCGACCCACTCCGATCCGCTCGAGGCGGTGACGACCAGCGGCCACGGCACCGACGCCGATGCCGGCGATTATCTGCAGACCGAAGCCGCCGAGGGCGACAAGGCCTGACGCGAAACAGGCATAGGCCCCGCCGGTTCAGGCCGGCGGGGCGATTGTTGAAGAGCAGGTGATGGCTAGAAACCCCGTCATCCCGGCGAAGGCCGGGATCTCATTGCCGCTCAGGCGCGGCGTGCGAGCCGAGACCCCGGCCTTCGCCGGGGTGACGCGAACGGCCCGCGCTTTGCCATCGCCGGCCGATCTGCCTATCCCGCCTGACATGCACGTCTCCGACCTGCGCGTCGCCCTGTTCAGCGGCAATTACAATTATGTCCGCGACGGCGCCAACCAGGCGCAGAACCGGCTCGCCGACTATCTGCTGCGCCAGGGCGCGGCGGTCCGCGTCTATTCGCCGACCACCAAGACGCCCGCCTTCGAGCCGAAGGGAGACCTCGTCTCGCTGCCGTCGCTGCCGATCCCGGGCCGCGCCGAATATAAGGTCGGCCTCGCCATCCCGCCCAGTGCCAAGCGGGACCTGGCGGATTTCGAGCCCAATATCGTCCACGTCTGCAGCCCCGACATCACCGGCCACCGCGCGGTCAGCCTGGCCCGGCGCTGGGATTTGCCGGTGATCGCCTCGGTCCACACCCGCTTCGAGACCTATCCGCGCTATTACGGCATGGCGTTCATGGAGCCGGTGCTGCTGGCCGCCCTGCGCCGCTTCTACCGGCGCTGCGACGCCATCTTCGCGCCGTCCGATTCGATGGCGCAGCTGCTCCGCGACCAGCGGATGAACTACGACGTCGGCATCTGGTCGCGCGGCATCGACCGGGAGATCTTCCATCCCGGCCAGCGCGACCTCGCCTGGCGGCGTTCGCTCGGCATCGGCGACGACGAGCCCACGGTCGGCTTCGTCGGCCGGCTGGTGATGGAAAAGGGCCTCGACGTCTTCTCCGAGACGATCGACCGGCTGGTGCGGCGCGGCATAAGGCACAAGGTGCTGGTGGTCGGCGACGGGCCGGCGCGCGACTGGTTCGAGAAAAGGCTGCCCGACGCGGTCTTCGCCGGCTTCCAGGCCGGGGCCGACCTCGGCCGCGCGGTCGCTTCGCTCGACATGCTGTTCAACCCCTCGGTGACCGAGACGTTCGGCAACGTCACGCTGGAGGCGATGGCCGCCGGCCTGCCGGTGATCGCCGCGATCGCCACCGGCAGCCAGAGCCTGGTCGCCGACGGCGTCACCGGGCGGCTGGTGCGGCCGGGCGCCTGCGACCTGTTCTGCGCGGCGCTGGCGCATTATTGCACCGACGCGCCCGCGCGCGAGGCCGCCGGCGCGGCCGGCTTCGAGGCCAGCCAGCGCTACGGCTGGGACGCGGTCAACGGCGAGCTGGCCGACGCCTATCTGCGCGTCATCCGCCAGCACAATGAGGGCGGGCGGCAACGGCGGAGCCCGGTGCCCTAAGCTAGATCCTCCCCGGAACGGGAAGGATTTTACTTGTCCTGCCAGCCGAAGGTCAGCGGCGCCTCGCGGAAGGCGAAGCGGTCGAGGTGGCGGGCGACGGCGCCTTTCAGCCCTTCGAGCTGGCCGGGCGCCGACGCATCGATCCGGCACGGCAAGGCGCCTTCCCGCGCGGTCATGGCGACGAGCGCGTCGCCGGGCCAGTCGGCGCCGCGCGCCTGCTTGGGGAAGGTCACCCTGCCCTCGTTCGCGTCGAACTCGACGGCGAGATTGTGCTGCCAGTGCTTGCAGAGCTGCTGGAGATAGCGGCTGCCATGAGCGGCGGGCACCAACGCGGTGCTGGATGCGCTCATTTCAGCCTTTCGATCTTCTGCGCGGCCTCATCGAGGATGGCGGCGATTTCGTGCAGCCGGGCCTCGTCCATATCGTCGCGGGTGGCGCGGTGCCAGAGCGCCGAGAGCAGATTGCCGACCGCGCGCTTGATCGGCGCGCCGCCCGCCTTGCGCTGGTCGCTGCCGGCCTCTTCCAGCCGCTCGAGCAGCGCGGCGACCTCCTCGGCCTTCTCGGCGAGATGGGTCTCGCCCTCGGCGGTGACCTGGAAGGCCTTGCGCGATCCCTCGCCCTTGGCGTCCTCGATCAGGCCCATGTCCTGGAGCATGGTCAGGGTCGGGTAGACGATGCCGGGGCTCGGCGCATAGACGCCGTGGGTGAGCTCCTCGATCGCGCGGATGAGGTCGTAGCCGTGGCGGGGCTGGTCGGCGATCAGCTTGAGGAGGACGAGGCGCAATTCGCCCGCGTCGAACATGCGGCGGCGGCCGCGGCCGCGGCCCCAGCCGCCGCCCCATTCCTCGCCGCCCCAGCCATGGCCCCAGCCGCGGCCGCCGCCGCGGCCCATCGCCATGGCGACGAGGCCTTCGGGAAAGGAAAAGCCGCGCTCGCCGCAGCCGTGCATTCTGAACCTGCCCATTTGGGAACTCCTGTCTAAGATGGGCTGCGATATATCTTTGGAGTCGCCACGCGTCAAGATATATCTTTGTGTCTCTTGGCGATCTTCGCGTCTTCGCGTGAAACCATTTTTCTCCCGCGAAGGCGCGAAGGACGCGAAGAAAGAAAAGGCGGCCGCTCGCGCGACCGCCCTTTCGTCATCCCGGCGAAGGCCGGGATCTCATGACCGGAAGTCTCGGCGGGTCTCCATCAGACCCCGGCCTTCGCCGGGGCGACGCGGAACCGTCGCCGGACGCTGGACTCAACCTTCGGCTTTTTCCGTCTCGGGCCTGGCGGCCCCCGCCTTGGCGGCGGCGGCTTCGGCTTTCGCCTTGTCGAGATGGCGGGTGTCGCGGCGTTCGGCGATGCGGGCCGATTTGCCGGTGCGGCCGCGCAGATAATAAAGCTTGGCCCGGCGGACGGCGCCGCGGCGGACGACCTCGATCGACTCGACGTTGGGCGAATAAAGCGGGAAGACGCGCTCGACGCCCTCGCCGAAGCTGATCTTGCGGACCGTGAAGGAGCTGCCGAGGCCGCGGTTCGCCCGCGCGATGCAGACGCCTTCGAAATTCTGGATTCGGGTGCGCTCGCCCTCGACGACCTTGACGCCGACGCGCAGCGTATCGCCCGGGCGGAATTCGGGAATGGTCTTCGTGTTCGCGAACTGCTCGATGGCCTCGGCCTCGAGCTGCTGGATGAGGTTCATCTCATTCGTCCTTGTTCTTCTCTCGCCGCGCGCCAGAGGGCGATGGCCTTCGCGCGTCCCCGTGACGCTCGATCAGGTCCGGCCGCCTTAGCCGTGTCTCTGCCTCCGCCCTTTGCTTCCGCCAGGCGGCGATCTTCGCATGATCCCCCGATCGCAGCACTTCGGGGATCCTGCGCCCTTCCCATTCAATAGGCCGGGTATAATGAGGGTATTCGAGGAGGCCGCTTTCGAAGCTCTCCTCCTCACCGCTCGAAGGGGCGCCCATTACCCCGGGAAGCAGCCGAACGCAAGCGTCGAGGAGAGCGATGGCGGCGGGCTCGCCCCCCGAGAGCACATAGTCGCCGACCGAGACGGGCAGGATCGGCCGCGCCTCGAACAGCCGCTCGTCAATCCCCTCGAAGCGGCCGCACAGGATGGTGACGCCGGGGCCGGCGGCGAGGCTGCGGACCAGGGCCTGGGTGAGCTGCTGGCCACGCGGCGACATGGCGAGGAACGGGGCATCGGGACGGCGCTCCAGCACATGATCCACCGCCAGCGCCAGCACATCGGCGCGCATCACCATCCCTGCGCCGCCGCCCGCCGGCGTGTCGTCCACGGAGCGATGCTTGTCGGCGGCGAAATCGCGGATCTGGACGGTGTCGAGCGACCAAATCCCTTCCGTGAGAGCGCGCCCGGCGAGGCTGAACCCGAGTGGCCCGGGGAACATCTCCGGGTAGAGGGTGAGGATGGTGGCCTTCCATCCCACGCCGTTATCCCGCCGGTCCGGAACGGAGCGTACCGCCTCGAAGACTTCGAACATGGCGGGGAAGCGCCCCGCAAACGTAGAAAGCGCGTCATGTACCGCCTCATCCGGCCCGATGACAAAGAAGAGGCGGGGCGAATAAGGCCGCGCGCGGATCGCCGTCACCGGTCCCAGCTCCAGGCCCGCCAACGCTTCGGACAGACGGCGGGCCTCGGCCTGGTGGCCACCTTTCGCGCGAGTCTGATGGTGATAGACGACCAGCGTCCGCCCGCCCTCCGCGAGTGCCGCAATCTCATTGAGCGTCACATGCTTCGGCGAGCATCGTCGCGCCGCGTTCGCGCGGAGGTCGATACCGTTGTCCGGATCCACGAACAGGACATCGGCGTGGCTGCCCAGGTCCCGCAGCCCTGAGAACCACGGCCCCCTCGCGGCTTGCCGCTCGCGGCCGACGGGAACCGGGACGGAATGATATCCCGCTTCCGGCAATAGCCCGGCCTTTTCGATCGACGCGACGGAGCGCGCGCCCGAGCAGACGATCTCGCCGAGCCTGGCAAAAAGCTCCGGATCGACCTCTCGCCAGCGATCCGGCCGCTCCACATAGCCGACATGCCGGCCATCCTCATTGTGTCCCTCATCGGGGTGCAGGCACCAGCAGACCGCGAGGCGCCGGTCGGCTGGCAGAGCGCGGAGCAGGGCAAGCTTCAGATAATCGCCTATGTCGCCGGTGTAACGATCCTGCACCCTAACGCGTCCAATTCTCGGTCCTGAGGCCGGGCACGTCTGCGAAGTCTGCCTCGTTGTCTGTTACCACAACGAGGCCGTGCGACAGGGCATGGGCTGCGATGAGCCGGTCGAAACTCGCTCGTTTGAACGGCAGGGTCGCATAAGCCCGCGCCGCCTTATAGTCGAAATCGAGCACCGGCACCTCTTCGACGAATGCCTGCAATTTTTCGAATGCCGGAGGCTTTCCCCGGACCGCGCCATGCGCGACCTCGGCATAGGCTATCGACGAGGTCACGATATCGTCCTCGTCGCACGCAGCGACCCGCCGCTGCAGAGCCTCCCCCACACCCAGCACAGTCATGATGATGATATTGCTGTCGAACAGGTATTTCACTCGACTTCCTTCGGCAGATCAGTCTCCCCCGGATCGTCCCAAATCAGCCGCCGCTCGGCGAAGACCCTGTCTTCGGGCTTGATCAGTTCGAGGCCGCTGGCCGAGCCCCACACCTTCGCAAGATTGAACTTCCGCTTAGGTCGCTGGACGGGCTCGAACGAGAAATACTCGCCATTCTCGACTCGCAGCTCCATCTCGGTGCCCGCGATAAGCCCGAGACCCGCTGGCAGGCGCAAGGCCAGCGAATTGCCGGACTTGAATATCTTCGCCTTGAAGCGCTGGACTTCCTTGGCCCTCAGCCAGGGCACCGAACCGAATATACGATCAATTTTGATTTTCGCCTTCTCGACCTGCTCAGGCTTTTTCTCCGGCTTACCCATAGCAACCTCCGTATATACGTAGCGTATATACATTGGGTCGGCCAGCGCTTCAAGGCATAACGCGCAGCCTCAGCGCCTGGATCGTGGGCGGGCTGGTCGGAGCGAGGAGCAGCGTGCCCTGGAGGCGGGCGCGTTCGCAGGTCCAGGTGAACGTCCCGGTCAGCGCGCCGGTGGCGGCGATCGGCGCGTCGGTGCGGCAGGCGCCGGCCTGGGCCTTGAGCCGGGCGAATTCGGACGCCCAATTGTCGATGCTGCGGTCCATCAGGAAGTTCATCGCCAGCCGGCCTTGCCCCGGCGTCAGCGCGCCCGCCTGGTACATCGCCCCGGCGGCGGCATAATTGGCCGCCAGCGCCTCGCTGACCGGCTGGGTGCGGACCGGGAGCAGGCCGGCGCGGTGGAGCGCCAGCGCCGCCTGCCAGACAGGAGCCGACGGGCCGGCATAAGTGCGGTTGGCGAAGGCGAAGAGGCCGACGCCGCGTTCCGGCAGGAGCAAAAGGAACGAGCCGTAGCCCGGATAGCCGCCGCCATGCGCCAGAGTGAGGCCGAGGTCGCAATCCATGGCGACGCGCATGCCCATGCCGTAGGCCGCCGCCTGCGGGCAATCCTCGGGCGATCCGCCCGGGCGGCGGGCGACCGCGGGGAAGTTCAGCCCCTGGGAGAGCTCGCGCACGCTGGCGCGGCGCACCGGCCCCTGTTCGGCCCCGTCGCGCGGCGGCCAGGCGGCGAGCAGGAAGGCGGCCCAGCGCGCATAATCGTTCGCGCTGGTCTGGACGCCGCCCATCGCGCCGAATGCGCCGTGCCGCATGTCCGGCTCGCGCGCATAAGCCTCGTTCTCGAAGCGGTAGCCGAGCGCGCGGCGCGGCGCCGGCGCGGCCGCGATGTCGTAGCCGCTCGACTCCATGCCGAGCGGGCGCATGATCTCGGCCTCGATATAATCCTTGAACGGGCGGCCCGAGACGTTGCTGACGATCCGGCCGAGCAGGGCATAGCCGAAATTGGAATATTCGAACTGGCTTTGCGGGGCGCGGGTGAACGGCATTCCGGCGCGCAGCATGCGGGTGAAATCGGCATCGGACAGCACCTGCTGGCGGTCGCCCCAGGGATCGTCGGTGACGAAGCCGCCGAGATGGGAGAGCAGGTCGCGGACGCGGATGCGGGGGCTGTCAGAGGTCGGATAGCGCCAGCGCCGCATTTCGGGGACGTAGGTTTCGGCGAGCGCGTCGAGCGAGAGCCGGCCCTCGTCGCGCAGCTTCAGGATCGCCAGCGCGGTGAACGCCTTCGACATCGAGGCGATGCGGAACAGGCTATTCGCGTCGACCGGCCGGTGGCTGTCGAGATCCTGCTCGCCGAGCGTGCCGACATGGACCAGCCGCCCGTCCCTGACGATGCCCCAGACCATGCCGGGCACATGCGCCTCCGTCGCGAAAACGCGGAAAAAAGCGTCGATGCGGGGCGCCAGCTGCTCGAACGTGACCGGCGCCTCCGGCGAGGGCTGGGCCAAAGCCGGCGCTGCGGCGGCGAGGAAAAGGGCGGCGATCAGGGTCTTGCGCATGTTTCGTCCCCTAGCGGCGGCCGCGCAGCAGCCGCCAGAGCCATTTCCAGAAGCGCGCCTCGATCAGCAGCAGCCGGGCGATCCAGGGCGGCGCGCCGCTGGTGGCGCTGATCTCCTCGGCGGTGGCGGCGCTGCCGAAGACCAGCTTCACCAGCTTGACGAGAACCCACAATTCCAGCGCCGCCAGCACCGCGAGGCCGGCGAGCCGCGCCCAGCCGAGCCCGGCCAGCAGATGCTGCGCCTCGGCCGGGATCAGGTGCGCGGCGAGCCAGACGCCGAGCGAGGCGAGCGCGAAGGTGCGGATCAGCAGCGGCTTCCAGGCCAGCGCGCGGCGATAGCAGAGGAAATGGAGCGCCGGCACGAACAGGCACAGATCGAAGAGGATGACCGCCTCGGCGAGCCCGTCGCCGCGCCAGTCGACGCCGCGCGCGAACGCCCATTCGATCGCCAGCAGCAGGGCGAGCAGCGGCACGAACCAGTTGCGCCGCGCCCAGCCGGTCAGATCATGCGCCATGGCCATCATCCCCTCTCCTTCGACTGTAGACGGAACCAAGCGGAACAGACAACGGTAGGAGCGCAATGAGCGACGACATCCTCGACTGCCTGATCATCGGCGGCGGCCCGGCCGGGCTGACGGCGGCCATCTATCTCGCCCGCTTCCACCTTTCCCTGCGCGTGGTCGACGCCGGCTCCAGCCGGGCCGCGCTCATCCCCTGCACCCGCAACCATGCCGGCTTTCCCGACGGCATATCGGGCGAGGCGCTGCTCGCGCGGATGGCGGCGCAGGCGCAAAAATATGGCGCGGCGATCGAGGCCGGGCGGGTGACCCGGCTCGACCGGGCCGAAGAGGGTTTCGTCGCCGAATGGGGATCGGGCCCGGCGCGGGCGCGGACCGTGCTGCTGGCCACCGGGGTAACCAACCGCCGGCCGCCGATGGACGAGAGCCTGCACGACGAGGCGCTGCGGCGCGGCCTGATCCGCTATTGCCCGATCTGCGACGGCTATGAAGTGACCGACAGGAAGGTCGGCGTGATCGGCAGCGGCGCGCGCGGCATCGCCGAGGCGCTGTTCCTGCGCGGCTACACCGCCGACATCACCCTGATCGCGCCGGACCGGGCGCTCGACCTCGCGCCCGGGGACCGGGCGAAGCTCCGCGACCTCGGCATCCGCGCCGTCGACGGCCCCTGCCACGCGGTGGCGGCGCTCGACGATGCGATCGTGGTCGAGACGCAGGGCGGCCATTACACGTTCGACAGCGTCTATCCGGCGCTGGGCTCGGACGTGCACAGCGAGCTGGCCGGCCAGATCGGCGTCGCGCTGAACGGCGAGACCGGCTGCGTCCTGGTCGACGCGCACCAGCGCACCAACGTGCCCGGCGCTTATGCCGCCGGCGACGTCGTCATCGGCCTCGACCAGATCAGCCACGCAATGGGCGAAGGCGGCGTCGCGGCGACGACGATCAGGAACGACCTGGCGGCGCTGCGGCCGCTGCTCAGGGCGGGCTGAGCGGGTCCGGCAGGCCGAACAGCCAGAGCATGCCGGCGCGATAGGCGCGGGCGCTGTCGGCGGTGTGGGTGCCGCCCTCGATGGTGACCAGGCGCACCGCCCAGGGCGCGTCCGCGCGGCGCTCCCAGGCCCTGGCCCATTGCGGCGCGCGGTCGCGCTTATGCGGGCGGTCGCGGGAGCCGCTGGCGATGATCAGCCGGAGGTCGGTGCGGGCGGCGGCGGGCGGCGCATGTCTCCTCCCCCTCCTCGCGCCCAGGCTAGAAGATGGGGCGGCGGCGAGCCAGCGAAAGTCTAGGCGAGAAAGGCCGGGTCGGCGACGATATGGCCCTCCACCAGGTCCGCGATGCCGGGCTTGAACGGGATCAGCGCCTTCTTCCCGTCGGGCCGTTCGACCTCCAGCAGATCGCCGGCGCCGTAATTCTCGACCCCGGCCACCGTGCCGAGCGCCTCGCCGGCGGCGCTCTCGCAGGGCAGGCCGATCAGGTCGGCGTGATAATATTCGCCCTCTTCCAGCGGCGGCAGCGCCGCGCGGGGCACGGTCAACAGCGTCCCGCGCAATGCCTCCGCGGCGGCGCGGTCGGCGATTTCGGCGAAGCGGGCGATCGCGCCGGCGCTGCCCGGCTTGACCGATTTGAGCGTAAGCTGGCGCTCGCCGGCGAACAGGATCTTGTGCCGCCTGAGGCTGTCGACGCCCTCGGCGAACAGTTTCAGGCGCACCTCGCCGCCGAGGCCATGGGCTCCGGCGACGGCGGCGAGGGTGACCTGGGAGTCGGCCAAGACCTATTCGGCCTTTTCGGCGCCTTCGGCCGGAGCGGCTTCGTCCGCGCCTTCGGCCGGAGCTTCGGCGGATTCGCCCTCGTTCGTGGCCTCGTCGGCGGGCGTGGCGTCCTCGGCGGCCGGAGCCTCCTCGGCAGCGGGCGCTTCCTCCGCAGCCGGCGCGTCTTCGGCGGCGGGAGCCTCGGCTTGCGGAGCCGCAACCTCTTCGGGAGCGGCCTCGTCGGCGGCCGGAGCCTCGTCGGCGGCAGCCTCTTCGGCCGGCGCTTCTTCAGCGGCCGGGGCCTCGGCTTCCGGAGCCCCGGCCTCTTCGGGAGCGGCCTCCTCGGCGGCCGGAGCCTCGTCGGCGGCAGCCTCTTCGGCCGGCGCCGCTTCCTCGGCCACGGTCTCTTCGGCCGGAGCCTCTTCGGCCGGCGCAGGCGCCGGCGCGGCGGCGGCCGCGGCGGCGGCTTCGGCGGCGGCGGCTTCCTTGCCGGCCCGCTCCTCGACGCGCTCCTTGGCCTTCTCGCCCGGCTCGCCCTTCTTGGGATTGTTGCGCGCGGGGCGCTCGACGACGCCGGCGGCGTCGAGGAAGCGCAGCACGCGGTCCGACGGCTGGGCGCCGACCGAAAGCCAATGCTTGGCGCGATCGGCGTCGAGCTTCACCCGGTCGGGATTGTCCTTGGCGAGCAAGGGATTGTAGCTGCCGATGCGCTCGATGAACTTGCCGTCACGCGAATTGCGCGAGTCCGCCACGACGATCTTGTAATAAGGCCGCTTCTTCGCGCCGCCCCGGCTCAGCCTGATTGCAACTGCCATTTCACTATTCCTTTCTGAGAGATACGTCTATTTCTTGAATTTGTTTGGATGATTGAAGGGCATGCCCCCCTGACCGCCGGGAAGCCCCGGCAGGCCGCCGGGCGGCAGCCCCTGGGAAAGATCGGGCATGCCGGCGCCGCCGAGGCCGCCCATCCCGCCGCCGCCGCCGCCGAACAGGGCGCCGAGCTTGCCGAGGCCGCCCATCTTCTTGATCTTCTTCATCGCGCTCGCCATTTCCTGGTGCATCTTGAGCAGGCGGTTGACCTCCTGCACCGTCGTGCCCGAGCCCTTGGCGACGCGGATCTTGCGCTTGGCGTTCAGGAGGTCGGGCTTGCCCCGCTCCTTCACCGTCATCGAGCCGATGATCGCGTCGAGCCGCCCCAGCACATTGCCCTCGAGCACGCCCGACGCGTTCATCTGGTTCTTGAGCTTGCCCATGCCGGGCATCATCCCGGCGAGCGCGCCGAGGCCGCCCATGCGCTGCATCTGGCGCAGCTGGCCGCGCAGATCGTTGAGGTCGAACTGGCCCTTGGCCATCTTCCTGGCGAGCGCCTCGGCCTCGTCGGCCTCGATCGTCTCCTGGGCGCGCTCGACCAGGGAGACGACGTCGCCCATGCCGAGGATGCGGCCGCCGACCCGCTCCGGGTGGAAGGGCTCCAATTTGTCGATCGCCTCGCCGGTGCCGGCGAACTTGATCGGCTTGCCGGTGACCGCGCGCATCGACAGAGCGGCGCCGCCGCGGGCGTCGCCGTCCATCCGGGTCAGGATCACGCCGGTCAAGGCGACCTGGTCGGTGAAGCTCTTGGCGACGTTGACCGCGTCCTGCCCCGTCATCGCATCGGCGACCAGGAGAACCTCATTGGGTTCAGAGACTTGCGCGACGGCCTTCATCTCGTCCATCAAGGCCTGGTCGACATGGAGCCGGCCCGCCGTATCGAGCATCAGCACGTCATAGCCCTGCAGCCGCGCCGCGTTGAGCGCGCGCCGGGCGATGTCGACGGGCGCCTGGCCGGCGACGATCGGCAGGGTCGCGACCTCCGCCTGGCGGCCGAGCACGGCGAGCTGCTCCTGCGCGGCCGGGCGGTTGACGTCCAACGACGCCATCAGCACCTTCTTGCGGTCCTTCTCGGTGAGGCGCTTGGCGAGCTTGGCGGTGGTCGTGGTCTTGCCCGAGCCCTGCAGGCCGACCATCATGATGACGGCGGGCGGGGTGACCTCGATCTGGAGCTCGGCCTGCTCGGCGCCGAGCATCTCGACCAGGGCGTCGTGGACGATCTTGACCACCTGCTGGCCGGGGGTGACCGAGCGCAGCACCTGCTGGCCGACCGCCTGCTCGGTCGCCCGGTCGACGAACTCGCGCACGACGGGGAGCGCGACGTCGGCCTCGAGCAAAGCGATCCGCACCTCGCGCATCGCGCCGCGCACGTCGGCCTCGCTGAGCGCGCCGCGGCCGCGGAGGCGGTCGAACACGCCGGCAAGGCGATCGCTCAGGCTCTCGAACATTCCATTCTCCAACCGCGCCAAACGAAAAACGCCGGCGGGCGAAACCTCGCCGGCCAGCGTGCGTCGTCGGACGCTTCGAAACTCACCCGTCATCGGGATGGAGCGCAGATAGCTTTGCCTCGCCCGAAACGCAAGAGCGGGGCGGGGAAATGGGGACAGCTGCTATGTTTCGGCTACGGCCATTCAATAACAACCGTTCCCTGTACTCCAGCCGGAGCTCGCGAAGCCGATCCGGCTAGGTCACCGTAGTCAAGAATATGGCGTAACTTGGAATATTAACCTAAGGCAAGTATTCGAAGTGCAAGGGCATTTGGAGATACCCATGGCTCACCACCGCTACCGCACAGCGACTATTTTAGGACGCTGGTGCTCTACGCGCGACGAAGCGTGCCGGGACGCGCTGCGGGCCGGACAAGCTCGTCTCGACGACGATCCGCCCGACAGGCTGGTCTGGACGGTGCCGGGAGAGATCGAAACCCACCATGCAGGGCCCTTCCCCCGCCCGAGGGCGAACTGGCCCACGAGCTGAACTAGGCGCGCCGGGCGAGGTCGCCGGACCGCGAGGCGGCGCGCCGGCGCCGCACGGTGGCGGGGCCGGACGGTGGACTTGGGCCCGCCCACCTCCTAGATCGCGCCTCGACATGACGCGCTTCCACAAGATGCATGGGCTGGGCAACGATTTCGTCATCCTCGACGCGCGCCAGGACGCGGTGGCGATGGACGAAGCGCGCGCCCGCGCCATCGCCGACCGGCGCACCGGGGTCGGCTGCGACCAGGTGATCCTGCTCGAGCCGTCCGCCGTCGCCGACCTGCGCATGCGGATCTGGAACGCCGACGGCGGCGAGGTCGAGGCCTGCGGCAACGCCACCCGCTGCGTCGTGCTGCTCGAGGGCCGCGCGGTCACGATCGAGACCAAAAGCGGGATGCTGGCGGGCGATGCCGGGGGCATCGACATGGGCGCGCCGCGCTTCGGCTGGGACGAGATCCCGCTCGCTTACGCCATGGACACGGCGGCGATGCCGGTCGGCTGGGAGGATCTGAACGAGCCGATGGCGGTCAATATCGGCAACCCGCATGTCGTCTTCTTCGTCGGCGACGCCGATAAGGTCGATCTGGCGCGGCTGGGGCCGCTGATCGAGCAGGACCCGCTCTTTCCCGAACGGGTCAACGTCAACGTCGCCTCGTTCGCGGGCGACGCGATCGAGCTGCGCGTCTGGGAGCGCGGCGCCGGCCTGACCGCGGCCTGCGGCACCGGCGCCTGCGCGACCGCGGTGGCGGCGATCCGCCAGCGGCTGACGACGAGCCCGGTCGAGGTGCGCCTGCCCGGCGGCGCGCTCGTCATCGAATGGGAGGCGAACGGCAGCGTCCGGATGAGCGGGCCGGCCGCTTACGTCTTCAGCGGCGAGCTGACGGGATGAGCGTCGAGGTGATCACTCTGGGCTGCCGGCTCAACGCCGCCGAGAGCGAGGCCATGCGCGGCCTCGCCCGGGACGCGGACGACCTCATCGTCGTCAACAGCTGCGCCGTCACCAACGAGGCGGTGCGCCAGACCCGCCAGGCGATCCGCCGGGCCAAGCGCGCCCGGCCGGAGGCGCGGGTGATCGTCACCGGCTGCGCCGCGCAAGTGGAGCCGGAGCGCTTCGCGGCGATGCCGGAGGTGAGCCGGGTGGTGGGCAATCGGGAGAAATTCGATCCCATCAGCTATGTTAATTCCGTTCGGGCTGAGCTTGTCGAAGCCCTGCCCTTCTCTTTGCCTGAGCCGCAAGAAAGGACGGCCCTTCGACAAGCTCAGGGCGAACGGGGTTTCGTGGATTCTGCGTTCGAGGCCGAAATCCGC
>JAXDPD010000041.1:0-22640 GCA_034668505.1 Sphingomonadales bacterium | reverse complement strand
CGAGGGCCACTAGGTCGTTCTCGTCACAAGACGAGAATCAGGCCGGCTGGCTCTCCGCCGGCGCCTGCTCGGCCATCGCCTTTTCGAGATTGACCCGGATCGCCTCGAAGAACTGCTCGGTGGTCATCCAGGCCTGCTCCGGCCCGATCAGGATCGCGAGATCCTTGGTCATCTGGCCCTGCTCGACCGTCTCGATGCAGACCCGCTCCAGCGTCTCGGCGAACGCCGTGACCTCGGGCGTGTCGTCGAAACGCCCGCGATACTTGAGGCCGCCGGTCCAGGCGAAGATCGAGGCGATCGGGTTGGTCGAGGTCGCCTTGCCCTGCTCGTGCATGCGGTAGTGGCGGGTGACGGTGCCGTGCGCCGCCTCGGCCTCGACCGTCTTGGCGTCGGGCGTCATCAGGATCGAGGTCATCAGGCCCAGCGAGCCGAAGCCCTGGGCGACCTGGTCCGACTGGACGTCGCCGTCATAATTCTTGCAGGCCCAGACGAACTTGCCGCTCCATTTGAGCGCCGAGGCGACCATGTCGTCGATCAGCCTATGCTCGTAGACGATTCCGGCCGCCTTGAAGCGGTCCTCGAATTCCGCCTCGTAAATCTCCTCGAACAAGTCCTTGAAGCGGCCGTCATAGGCCTTGAGGATGGTGTTCTTGGTGGAGAGATAGACCGGCCATTGCCGGTTGAGCCCGTAATTGAGGCAGGCATGAGCGAAATCGCGGATCGATTCGTCGAGATTGTACATGCCCATGGCGACCCCCGACCCGGGATAGTCGAACACCTCATGCTCGATCACCTGGCCGTCCGCGCCCTCCCATTTCATGGTCAGCTTGCCGGGGCCGGGGACGAGGAAGTCGGTCGCCTTATACTGGTCGCCAAAGGCGTGGCGGCCGACCACGATCGGGTCGGTCCAGCCCGGGATGAGCCTGGGCACGTTCTCGATCACGATCGGCTCGCGGAAGACGACGCCGCCCAATATGTTGCGGATCGTGCCGTTGGGCGACCGCCACATCTTCTTGAGGCCGAATTCCTTCACCCTGGCCTCGTCGGGCGTGATCGTCGCGCATTTGACGCCGACGCCATGCGTTTTGATCGCATTGGCCGCATCGACGGTGATCCGGTCCTCGGTCTCGTCGCGCTTCTCGATACTGAGGTCGTAATAAAGCAGCTCGACGTCGAGGAAGGGCAGGATCAGCCGCTCGCGGATCCACTGCCAGATGATCCGGGTCATCTCGTCGCCGTCGAGCTCGACGACTGGGTTCTTCACCTTGATCTTCGCCATGAAGCGCTGCGCTTTCCGTCTGGGTTTTGCGGTTGCGCGCCGTCCTAAGCGGTGAGGGCAGGCTGTCAACCGCCCGCCGCACGGTTGTTTCGCCCCGCCGCTCCGCCTAAAGGGCGCCGATGCCTTCGCTAGAAAAGCCGGACCTCGTCACCACCAACGTCCAGTGGCGCTGGCCATCGGTCCATCCCGAGGGCCGCAAGTTCGTCGTCGTCGCGCTCGCCGTGGCCGCCTTGTTCTGGTGGGTGCTCGACTGGGACTGGCTCGGCTATACGGCCTTTGCGCTGAGCTTCGGGATCGCCGCCTTCTTCCGCGATCCGGTGCGCACCACGCCGGTCGGCCCGAGCCTGATCGTCGCCCCCGCCGACGGCCTCGTCACCATGATCACCAACGTGCCGCCGCCGCGCGAATTGTGGGGGGAAAGCGGCCTTTCCGAAGAGCCTGTGGTCCGCGTCTCGATCTTCATGAGCGTGTTCGACGTCCACATCAACCGCAGCCCGATCACCGGCACGATCCTCAAGGTCGTCTACATCGCCGGCAAGTTCCTCAACGCCGATCTCGACAAGGCCAGCGAGGACAATGAGCGCCAGCACATATTGGTCGAAGGCGAGGACGGGACCTTGGTCGCCTTCACCCAGATCGCCGGGCTGGTGGCGCGGCGGATCGTGCCGTGGATCAAGGCGGGCGACCGGGTCATCGCCGGCCAGCGCGTCGGCCTGATCCGCTTCGGCAGCCGGGTCGACATCTATCTGCCCGCCGGCACCTCCAGCCAGGTCCTGCTCGGCCAGCGCACCATCGCCGGCGAGACCATCGTCGGGCGGATCGGCGTCTCCGAGCTGATCGAGGGCGTCGCCCAATGAGGGAAGAGCGGCGGCGCGAACCGCGGCGCGGCATCCCGCTGCGCGCGGTCGCCCCCAATGCGGTCACCGCGCTGGCGCTCTGCTCGGGCCTCTCCGGCATCCGCTTCGCGATTTCGGGCGAGTGGGGCGCCTCGCTCGCCTGCATCGGCGTCGCCGCGGTGCTCGACGGGCTCGACGGCCGCATCGCCCGGCTGCTGCGCGCGCAGACGAGGTTCGGCGCCGAGCTCGATTCGCTGTCCGACGTGATCGCCTTCGGAGTCTCGCCGGCGGTCATCCTCCATCTGTGGGTGCTCAAGGAATGGCCGCGCTTGGGCTGGCTGTTCGCTCTGGCCTTCGCGGTCTGCATGGCGCTTCGGCTCGCCCGCTTCAACGCCCGCATCGACGCCGAGGAGCAGCCGCACAAATCGGCGGGCTTCCTGACCGGCGTCCCGGCGCCCGCCGGCGCCGGGCTGATGCTGCTGCCGGTGCTGCTGTGGCTGGCCAGCGACCAGCAATGGACCTGGCTGCGCGACTATCGCCTGGTCGCGCCCTGGGCGGCCTTCTCCGCCTTCCTGCTGATTTCGAGCGTCGCGACCTGGTCGCTCGGCTCGCTCAGGCTGCGGCGCAGCGTGCGGCTGGAGGCGATCGCCCTGGTCGCCTTGGTCGGCGGCGCTTTGTTCACGGCGCCGTGGGAGACGCTGAGCGTGATCGTCCTGATCTACCTTGCTCTGATCCCGTTCAGCATGATGAGCTACGCCAGGATCAGGCGGCAGCGGCCCCACGCGGCGGCTCCTGGCGCATCCTTCGGGCCGGCTCCGGCCGCGCCGTCCGGCGAGGCGCCGGCGGAACGCCGCGCAGGGCGGCGACGACCGCCGCCCAATGCGCCTTCAGCGTGAGCTCCAATATCGTCGCAAGCGCGGCGATCAGGCCGAAGAAGAAGATGATCGAGAGCGTGTGAGCCACAGCTTTTCCCCTGATTTATCCACAGCCGAATCCCCGAACAGCCATTTGGCTCCCTGGAAAGAAACAATGTTCCCTTTTTGTTCGCCTGTCAAGCGGCGGATCGAGCCTGACGTGGGCCAGACCGTGGCATATCTTCCGTCCAGCCGGCCGCCGGCCGTCAATAATGCGCATTTTCAACGATCTGCGGCGAGCATGATGATAAGGCGCCCGGACAAGGATTCGCCCATGAGACGCGCCGCTTTGCTGATCCTGGCCCTGGCCCTCGCCCTCAGCGCCGTCATCGCCCCGGCGGCGATGGCGAAGAATTGGGTGACGCTCGACTATCAGCTCGGCCGGGGCGGGCAGTGGCTCGACCGCGACACCCTCCGCCGCGACGGCGACCTCGTCTATTTCGAGGCCAGCGCCCGGCTCGGCAACCGCGTCTATCCGGACGACCGGACGCCGGGCATCGCCCACGCCTATAACTGCCGGACCAGGACGCTGCACAATGTGCGCGACGGCGCGCTCGACCGCGGCCGCACCCTCGCCGGATCCGCCGCCATCCCCTACGACTTCGTCATCTGCCGCTGAGCTGAGAGGCCGCGGCGGCGCGGCCGCTTGATTTTAGCGCCAAGCGCCTCTATCTGCGCGCTCATTCCACATGCTGGGCCACCATACCGGTGCCCGCCTTAGCTAAAGCGACGGCGGGTTCTCGGCCCTGCAGAGGCATAACCGGAAGGAGAAAGATCATGGCGTCCAACGACGTCTCCATGCAGCAATTGCTCGAGGCCGGAGCGCATTTCGGCCACCAGACCCACCGCTGGAACCCCAAGATGAAGCCGTACATCTTCGGCGAGCGGAACGGCGTCCACATCATCGATCTGTCGCAGACCGTGCCGCTGTTCGCGCGGGCGCTCGATTTCGTGCGGCAGACCGTCGCCGCCGGCGGCAAGGTGCTCTACGTCGGCACCAAGCGCCAGGCGCAGGACCCGATCGCGGAAGCCGCGCGCCGCTCGGGCCAGCATTTCGTCAACCATCGCTGGCTGGGCGGCATGCTCACCAACTGGAAGACCATCTCCAACTCGATCAAGCGCTTCAAGAGCCTCGAGGAGCAGCTGGCGGGCGACACCGCGGGCCTCACCAAGAAGGAGGTGCTCCAGCTCACCCGCGAGCGCGACAAGCTCGAGCTCAGCCTCGGGGGCATCCGCGACATGGGCGGCATTCCCGACGTCATGTTCGTGATCGACGCCAACAAGGAGGAGCTCGCGATCAAGGAGGCCAATGTGCTCGGCATCCCGGTCGTCGCCGTGCTCGATTCGAACGTCAGCCCGCAGGGCATCGCTTTCCCGGTCCCCGGCAATGACGATGCCAGCCGCGCCATCCGCCTCTATTGCGACGCCATCGCCGACGCGGTGCTCGGCGGCAAGCAGGGCGGCGCGGCCGCGCGCGGCGAGGATATCGGCGCCCAGGACGAGCCCCCCGCCGAAGCGGTGCTGGCCGAGGCCTGACCGGACAATTGTGTCCCGGCGAAAGCCGGGACCCAGTCTTTGTTCGCTGGACCCCGGCCTTCGCCGGGGAACACGTAAATTCAAAAGGATAGACGACATGGCTGAGATCACGGCCGCCAATGTGAAGGAATTGCGCGAGCGCACCGGCGCCGGCATGATGGATTGCAAGAAGGCGCTGGGCGAGACCCAGGGCGACATGGAAGCCGCCATCGACTGGCTGCGCACCAAGGGCCTCGCCGCCGCCGCCAAGAAGGCCGGCCGCACCGCCGCCGAGGGCCTGGTCGGCGTCGCCGTCGACGGCAAGAAGGGCGCGATGATCGAGGTCAATTCGGAGACCGACTTCGTTTCCAGGAACGAGCAGTTCCAGGATTTCGTGCGCACCGCCGCGGCGATCACGCTCGGCACGGGCAGCGACATCGACGCGCTCAAGGACGCCTGCTGGCCGGGCGGCGGCACCGTCGAGGAGAAACTGACCTCGAACATCGCCACGATCGGCGAGAATCAGTCGATCCGCCGCGGCGCCCTGCTCCAGGTCGAGGACGGCGTCATCGTCTCCTACGTCCACAATGCCGCCGCGCCGGGCCTCGGCAAGATCGGCGTGCTGGTCGCGCTCGAAAGCACAGGCGATGCCGGCGCGCTCGAGGCGCTCGGCAAGCAGCTCGCCATGCACATCGCCGCGGCCAACCCGCTGGCGCTGCGCGGCGAGGCGCTCGATCCGGCTCTGGTCGAGCGCGAGCGCGCCATCGCCCAAGAGAAGGCCGCCGAGACCGGCAAGCCGGCCGAGATCGTCGCCAAGATGGTCGAGGGCGCCATGGCCAAGTTCCGCAAGGAAAATGCCCTGCTCTCGCAGCTCTTCGTCATCGACAACAAGACCAAGATCGAGGACGTGGTTGCCCAGGCGGCCAAGGACGCCGGCGCGCCGGTGACGCTCAAGGCCTATGCCCGCTTCCAGCTCGGCGAGGGCATCGAGAAGAAGGAAAGCGACTTCGCCGCCGAGGTCGCCGCCGCGGCTGGCGCTCAGAAGCCCGAGCCGGTGGCCTGATCGATCTCCCCTCCCGCTTGCGGGAGGGGCCGGGGTGGGGCTTTGAAGCTTCGCAAAGCCCACCCCTCAATCCCCTCCCGCAAGCGGGAGGGGAGGCTTGGCACGCCAGCGCGCGCCCACTAATGTGCCCGCGCTTCTCTCTTGTTAGCTCGATCGGACCGCCGCCTCATGACGCGCCCGCGTTTCCACCGCATCCTGCTCAAGCTCTCCGGCGAAGCCTTGATGGGCGAGAGCCAGTTCGGCATCGATCCCGCCGCGGTCGCGCGCCTCGCCGAGGAGATCAAGGCGGCCACGACGGACGGGCCGACGCTCTGCCTGGTGGTCGGCGGCGGCAACATCTTCCGCGGGCTGGCCGGCGCCGCCAAGGGCTTCGACCGGGCCAGCGCCGATTATATGGGCATGCTGGCGACGGTGATGAACGCGCTCGCCATGCAGAATGCGCTCGAGAAGATCGGCGTCGACACCCGCGTCCAATCGGCGATCCCGATGGCGACCGTGTCCGAACCCTATATCCGCCGCCGCGCGGTCAGGCACATGGAGAAGGGCAGGGTGGTGATCTTCGCCGCCGGCACCGGCAATCCCTTCTTCACCACCGACACCGCCGCTGCGCTGCGCGCCGCCGAAATGGGCTGCGACGCTCTCTTCAAAGGGACCAGCGTCGACGGCGTCTACGATGCCGATCCCAAGCAGGTGCCGGATGCGAAGCGTTATGAAACAGTCACTTTCAACAAGGTCCTGTCGGACAATCTGAAGGTGATGGACGCCACCGCCGTGGCGCTCTGCCGCGACAACAACATCCCGATCGTCGTGTTCAACGTCCGCGAGCAGGGCAATCTCGCCCGCGTGCTCGGCGGCGAGGGCACCGCCACGATCGTGCAGAACTGAAAAGGAGGGGATGCGATGCCGGCCTATGAAAAGGGCGATATCCAGCGCCGCATGCACGGCGCGGTCGAGGCGCTGAAGCACGATCTGGGCGGGCTGCGCACCGGGCGCGCATCGACGGCCCTGCTCGATCCGATCCATGTCGAGGTCTATGGCGCCAACATGCCGCTCAACCAGGTCGCCACCGTCTCCGCGCCGGAGCCCAGATTGCTCTCGGTGCAGGTCTGGGACCGCTCCAATGTCGGGCCGGTGGAAAAAGCGATCCGCCTCGCCGGGCTCGGCATCAATCCGGTCACCGACGGCCAGAATATCCGCCTGCCGATCCCCGATTTGACCGAGGACCGGCGCAAGGAGTTGGCCAAGCTCGCCCACCAATATGCCGAGAAAGCGCGGATCGCGGTCCGCAACGTCCGCCGCGACGCCATGGACACGCTCAAGACCGACGAGAAGAAGCACGAAATCAGCGAGGACGAGCATAAGCGCCTCGGCGTCGAGGTGCAGAAACTGACCGACGACGCGATCAAGGAGATCGACGACGTGCTCGCCCACAAGGACAAGGAAATCCTGCAGAAGTGAGCCCCGAGCCGGCCAGCGGCCTGCCTGACGCCGGCTCCGGCGCGGTGCCCCGCCACGTCGCCATCATCATGGACGGCAACGGCCGCTGGGCGAAGGCGCGGGGCCTGCCGCGCGCCGCCGGCCACCGCGCCGGCGCCGAGGCCGCGCGCAAGGTGCTGCGCGCCGCCGGCGAGGCCGGGGTGCAATGCCTGACCCTCTATGCTTTTTCCTCGGAGAATTGGCGGCGGCCGGCGCAGGAGATTAGCGACCTCACCGGCCTGCTGCGCTTCTACATCCAGCGCGAGCTCAACAGCCTCCACAAGGAAGGCGTCCGCCTCAAGATCCTCGGCGATCACACGGCGTTCGAGGCCGATGTGGCGCAGATGGTCGACAAGGCTGTCGAGCGCACCGCCGGCAATACGCGCATGACGCTGGCGATCGCGCTCAATTACGGCGCCCGCGCCGAATTGGTCCGCGCCGCGCGGATTGCGGCCGCCGCCGGCGCGATCGACGAGGCGGCGATCGAGCGCGGGCTCGACACCCACGATCTGCCGCCGCTCGACCTGCTGATCCGCACCTCGGGCGAGCAGCGCCTCTCCAACTTCCTGCTCTGGCAGGCGGCTTATGCGGAATTGCTGTTCACCGACACGCTCTGGCCCGATTTCGGCGGCGACGCGCTCCGCGCCGCGCTGGCCGATTATGCGCGGCGCGAACGGCGCTACGGCGGCCTATGACCGACGCCCCTCTGCCCCCGGCGGCCCCGCAATCCGACCTCACCACCCGCTTCGCCATGGGCGTGGCGATGATCGCGGTCGCCAGCCTCGTCACCTGGTTCGGCGGCTGGCCGTTCCGCGTGCTTGCCCTCATCGCCGCCGCGATCATGCTCGTCGAATGGGCGGACATGCACAAGGTGAAGCGGCTCTGGGCCTGGATCGGCGCGGTCCTGCTTGCGGCTATCCTGCTCGGCGGCATCGAATATTTTTATCCCAACGCGACGCCCACGCTCGACGACGACACGATCATCGTCCTCGATTCCGACGATTTCCAGCCGGTCTTGTGGGCCTTCGCCTGGATCGCCGGGCTCGGCATCGCCCTGGGCATCGCCGCCCGCCGCGTCGCGATGGGCTGGGGCTTCGTCTATGTCGCCATCCCCTGCTTCGCGCTGCTGGTGCTGAGCTGGGCCCATGCCGGGCTCGTCTTCTGGGTGCTGATCGTGACCTGGGCGACCGACATCTTCGCTTATTTCGCCGGCCGCGGCATCGGCGGGCCCAAGCTCGCGCCCCGGATCAGCCCCAACAAGACCTGGGCCGGCCTGATCGGCGGCATGGCGGGCGCGGCCCTGTTCGGCTGGCTGACCGCCCGCTTCTTCGGCCTGGGCATGCCCTTCCCCTGGGCCGGGGCGGCGATGGGCCTGATCGCGCAGCTCGGCGACCTCTACGAAAGCTGGGAGAAGCGCCGGGCCGGGGTCAAGGACAGCGGCACCTTATTGCCCGGCCATGGCGGCGTGCTCGACCGGCTGGACGGGCTGCTCGCGGTGTCGCTGGCGACGATGATCCTGGTGCTGGCCGGCTGGTGGCACCCGCCCGAGCCGATCGAGGTGCCCGACACGGTCATGGTCATGCACGTCGCGCCCGATCGCGCCGGCTGAGATGGCCCGCACCGTCACCATCTTGGGCGCGACCGGATCGGTCGGCCGGTCCACGCTCGATCTGGTCGGGCGCGAGCGCGACCGGTTCGAGATCGTCGCATTGACCGCGCATCGCGACGTCGCCGGCCTCGCCGAGCTGGCGCGGCGCTTCCGCCCGCGGCTGGCGGTGATCGGCGATGCCGCGCTCCACGCCGAGCTGGCGCTGGCGCTCGCCGGCACCGGCATCGAGACGGCGGCGGGGGAGGGCGCGGTCGCCGACGCCGCCGCCTCGGGCGCCGACTGGACGATGGCGGCGATCGTCGGCACGGCGGGGCTGGAGCCGGTGATGCGCGCGCTGAAAGGCGGGCGCACGGTCGCGCTCGCCAACAAGGAGGCGTTGGTCTCGGCCGGCCCGCTGATGGCCGAGGCGGCGGCGGCCAGCGGCGCGATTTTGCTGCCGGTCGATTCCGAGCATAATGCGATCTTCCAATGCTTCGACCGCGCCCGCCCCGAAAGCGTGCGGCGGATCATCCTCACCGCCAGCGGCGGCCCGTTCCGCGACTGGCCGATCGAGCGGATGCGCGCCGCCACGCCCGAGCAGGCGGTCGCCCATCCCAATTGGTCGATGGGCGCCAAGATCTCGGTCGATTGCGCGACCCTGATGAACAAGGGGCTCGAGCTGATCGAGGCCTATCACCTCTTCCCGGTCGGCGCCGACGCGCTCGACGTCGTCGTCCATCCGCAATCGGTGATCCACAGCCTCGTCGAATATGTCGACGGCTCGGTGCTCGCCCAATTGGGCGCGCCCGACATGCGCGTGCCGATCGCCTACACCTTGACCTGGCCCGAGCGGAT
The DNA here is from genome assembly GCA_034668505.1 of Sphingomonadales bacterium. Lineage (GTDB taxonomy): Bacteria > Pseudomonadota > Alphaproteobacteria > Sphingomonadales > Sphingomonadaceae > Allosphingosinicella. The sequence continues at coordinate 13,114 of JAXDPD010000041.1, read as the reverse complement.
GGCGACGCCCTGCCAGCGGCTCGATCTGGTGGCGATCGGCACGCTCGGCTTCGAGGCGCCCGACCTCGCCCGCTTCCCGGCCTTGAGCCTCGCCCGGGCGGCGCTCGCCGCGGGCGGCGCCAAGCCCGCCATCCTCAATGCGGCCAATGAGATAGGAGTCGCTTCTTTCCTTGAAAGCCGCATCGGATTCCTCGATATCGCCGATCTGGTCGGCGAGGTGCTGGCCCGCTATGACCCGCCTTCGCCGACGTCGATCGACGCGGTACTCGAGATCGACCGGGAGGCCCGCAAGGTCGCCGCCGCGCTGACAGGAAAGATCCACGCTTGAGCAATCCCGGCTTCCTGTTCACGGTCCTCGCCTTCCTGCTGGTGATCGGGCCGCTCATCTTCATCCACGAGCTCGGCCATTATTTCGTCGGCCGCTGGTTCGGGGTGAAGGCCGACGCCTTCTCGATCGGCTTCGGCCGCGAGATTTTCGGCTGGACCGACCGGCGCGGCACGCGCTGGAAGGTCGGCTGGATGCCGCTGGGCGGCTACGTCAAGTTCGCCGGCGACATGAACCCGGCTTCGGCGCCGACCGACGAATGGCTGTCGCTGCCGCCCGAGGAGCGGGCCAGGACCTTCCAGTCCAAGAAGGTCTGGCAGCGCTTCCTCATCGTGCTGGCCGGGCCGGCGACCAATTTCCTGTTCGCCATCGTCGCGCTGATGATCCTGTTCGCCACCGTCGGCTATCCGACCACCCCGCCGACGATCGGCGCGATCGACGCGGGCAGCGTCGCCCAGGCCGCCGGCTTCCGCCCGGGCGACCGCATCGTCAGCATCAACGGCAGCGGCATCGACACCTTCGCGGACCTGTCCACCTATGTCGCGCTCAGGCCCGAGGAGCCGATGACCTTCGCCGTCAGCCGCGGCGGCCGCGACATCGAGATACAGGCGACCCCGCGCCTCAAGATCGACGAGGACCAGTTCGGCAACCGGGCGCGGATCGGGCGGCTCGGAATCGCCACCGGCAGCGGCCATCAATTCACCGCGCTGCCGCTGACCCAGCTGCCCGGCGCGGCGGTCCGCACCACCGTCGATTCCGTGAAAACCATGATCACCGCTCTCGGCCAGGTGATCACCGGCCGCCGCTCGCTTTCGGAGCTGGGCGGCCCGCTCAAGATCGCCGAAGTGTCCGGCCAGCAGGCCAGCCTGGGCTGGCTCAACTTCTTCTGGCTGATGATCGTCGTTTCAATTAATCTGGGATTCATCAACCTGTTGCCAATCCCTCTCCTGGATGGAGGGCATTTGCTGTTCTACGCAATCGAGGGAGTAAGGCGAAAACCGCTGAAGCCCCAGGCCCAGGAATGGGCGTTCCGGACCGGGCTCGCGGTGCTGCTGGCGCTGATGATTTTCGTCACATTGAACGACCTGGCCTCTTTTGGCCTCTTTGAGAAGCTTGGCGGCTTGATCGGCTGACCCGGATGGGGCAGGGCAGGCCGCTAACAGGGATTAAGAGGTCCGGGCTTTGCTCCGACCGTAGAGTGAAGGCGGACGCGTGACGCGCAACAGAGTTTTTCCCAACGGTCGTCGATATTGCGCCGCCCTCCTGGTGGGGACGGTGCTCGGCGGCTTGACCTCGCCGGCCTTCGCCCAGGCCCAGCCCGCCGGCCCGGCGCCCGAGGTCCGGCAATTGCCGCCGATCCCGCCGGTGCAGGCCCAGCCCGAGCGCACCACCTTGTCGCTGACGGTGACCGGCAACCAGCGGATCGAGCCGGAGACCGTGCTCTCCTACACTTCGCTGCGCATCGGCGAGCCTTATGACAATGAGCGGCTCGACACCGCCTTGCGGGACCTGCTCGCCACCGATCTGTTCGCCGACGTCACCATCGCCGGCGCCGACACCGGCAATCTGGTCATCCAGATCCGCGAGAATCCGGTCATCAACCGCATCATTCTCGAGGGCAATCGCCGCATCAAGAACGACAAGATCACGCCCGAAATCCGCCTCGCCCCGCGCCAGATCTTCACCCGCTCGCGCGCCCGCGCCGACGTCGCCCGGATCATCGAGCTCTACCGCCGCCAGGGCCGCTACGCCGCCAGCGTCGAGCCGCAGATCGTCCAGCTCGACCAGAATCGCGTCGACGTGGTGTTCGAGATCAACGAGGGGCCCAAATCCCGCGTCCGCCGGATCAACATCATCGGCAACGACAATTTCAACGACGGCCGCCTGATCTCCGAAATGGCGACCCGCGAGCATGTCTGGTACAATATCTTCAGCTCGCGCGACACCTACGACCCCGACCGGCTCGCCTACGACCAGCAGAAATTGAGGCAGTTCTACCTGACCCAGGGCTATGCCGATTTCCGCGTCGTCTCGGCGGTCGCCGAGCTGACCCCGGACCGGCGCGACTTCATCATCACCTACGTCGTCGAAGAAGGGCAGCGCTACAAGTTCGGCGAGGTCAACGTCGAGAGCGACATTCGCGACTTCAGCCCGGCGCAGCTCACCGCCAATCTGCCGATGCGGGCCGGCCAATATTACAACGCCCAGCTGGTCGAGGATACGGTCACCCGGCTGAACGAGCTGGCCGGCCTGTTCGGCTACGCCTTCGCCGACGTCCGTCCGACCTTCAGCCGCAACCGCGAAAACCTCACCATGGGGGTCACCTTCCGGGTCGCCGAGGCGCCGCGAGTCTATGTCGAGCGGATCGACATTTCGGGCAACACCACCACCCGCGACAAGGTCATCCGCCGCGAATTCCGGCTGGCCGAGGGCGACCCGTTCAACAACGTCCGGGTCCGCCGCTCTCGCGACCGAATCCAGTCGCTCGGCTTCTTCCAGGAGAATCTGGAGATCCAGCAGACCCAGGGCTCGGCGGCCGACCGGGTCATCCTCGGCGTCGAGGTCGAGGAGCGCGCGACCGGGCAGATCCAGCTTTCCGCCGGCTTCTCCAGCCTCGAGCGCTTCCTGGTCAACCTGTCGGTGCAGCAGCGCAACTTCCTCGGCCGCGGCCAGGAGGTGCGGGCCGCGGTCAATTATTCGAGCTATTCCAAGTCGATCGAGTTCGGCTTCACCGAGCCTTACCTCTTCGACCGCAACATCGCGATCGGCTTCGACATCTTCCGGCGCGACCTCAACAGCTTCAACTTCTTCGGCAACACGCGCACCACCACCTATGCGCAGACCACGACCGGCGGCCAGGTCCGGATGGGCGTGCCGATCACCGAGAAGCTCTCGCTCGCCTTGCGCTACGGCCTCAATTATGACGAGATCAGCCTCAACCAGAACGTCTATTTCTCCGACCCCGACGGCGCCGGGCCGCTGCCGTTCGCCTGCGACCCGCTGATCGCCGGCCGCTATCTGTGCGACGTCCTCGGCAACCGGCTGACCTCGTCGATCGGTGCGTCGCTGGTCTGGAGCACGCTCAACAACAGCATCCGCCCGAGTTCGGGCGAGCGGTTCGTGGTGAGCACGGACTTTGCCGGCCTTGGCGGCGACGTGCGCTACGCGCGCATGCGCCTCAGCGCCGCCAAATATTGGAACGTGTTCGGCGGCTTCATCTTCTCGCTGACCGGCGAGGCCGGCTATATCCACAGCCTCGAGAACGGCGCGCCCAACGTCGATCCGGTCCGGCTGACCGACCGCTTCTTCCTCGGCAATCCGCAGATTCGCGGCTTCGACATCCGCGGCGTCGGCCCGCGCATCCAGCGCCAGCAATATCTCTACGATTACGATCTCGCGACCAACACCTATTCGAACGTCCGCCTCAACGACGATCGCAACACGATCACCGACGACGCGATCGGCGGGCGCGCTTATTACGTGGTCCGCGCCGAGCTCGAAATCCCGCTCGGCGCGAGCGTCCGCGAGCTTGGCCTGAGGCCGTCCATCTATATCGACGCCGGCGCGGTGTTCGGCGTCCGCAGGCCGGCTTTGTTCGACATCGCGCCGGGCGATCCGCTGGCGCTCGCCCAATGCACCAACGACACCACCGGCGTGGTCACCACGCTCGAGCCGCGCGCCGGCGCCTGCCCGGCCGGCAACACGCTCACCGGCAGCGCCCGGACGACGCCGTACCGCGAGACCTTCCTCGGCGACACGCCAAGCCCCCGCCTCTCGATCGGCTTCGGGGTCAACTGGAACTCGCCCTTCGGGCCGTTCCGCATCGACATCGCCCGTGCCCTGCTCAGCGAGCCGGGCGACGACACCAAACTTTTCAGCTTCAACGTAGGGACCGCATTCTAATGAAAACGAAGATCATCCTCGGCTCGGCCATCGCCGCGCTCGCCATCGCCGCTCCGGTCGCGCTGCGCGCCCAGCAGCTGCCCGCGCCGGTCATCGCCGTCGTCGACATCGACGAGATTTTCCGGAGCTGCACCCAGTGCGGCGTCGCCAATACCGCGCTCCAGGGGCAGGGCACCCAGCTCCAGCAGCGCGCCCAGGCGCTGCAGACGCAGATCCAGACGGAAGCGCAGCAGCTCGAGCCTCTGGTCCGCGCGCTGAACGGCGCCCAGCCCGACGCCGCGCTCGCCGCCCGCATCAACAGTTTCCAGACCCTGCAGCAAAATGCCGAGCGCGAGATCGGCGGGTCGCGCGAGCGCATCCAGCGCAACATCAACTTCGTCCGCCAGCAGATCGGCGAGCGCGTCCGGCCGGCGGTCTCGACCGTCGCCCAGCAGCGCGGCGCCACCGTCGTCCTGGATGCGGGCAGCCTGGTCACGTCGTCGCCGGCGCTGAACATCACGCCGGCGGTGCTCGCCATCGTCAACCAGAATTCGACGGCGTTCAACCTCAACGCGCCGGCCCCGCCGCCGGCCGCCCAACAGCCCGGCGGCTCGAGGCCCGCGCCCACCCAGCCGCAACCGAACCGTCCGCGCCCGCAGGGCCGCTAGTGGCTGACGACACCAACGACGCGACCCCGGCTTCGGCCGGGGTCCCGTTCGACGTCAGGCGGGTGATGAAGAGCCTGCCGCACCGTTACCCCATGCTCCTCGTCGACCGCGTCGACGAGATGGAGCTCGACAAGAGGATCGTCGCCACCAAGGCGGTGACGATGAACGAGCTGTTCTTCCAGGGCCATTTCCCCGGGCGCCCGATCATGCCCGGCGTGATGATCATCGAGGCGCTCGCCCAGGCCGCGGGCGTGCTCGCGGTGGAATCCTTGGGCCAGGCCCAATCGGGCAAGCTCGTCTATTTCATGTCGATCGAGAATGCGAAGTTCCGCGTGCCGGTCGAGCCGGGCGTCCTGCTCCGGCTCGAATGCGTGCTGCTGCAGAAAAGGGGACCGGTCTGGAAGTTCACCGGCAAGGCCTTTGTCGGGGACAAGGTCGCCACCCAGGCCGATTTCACCGCGATGATCCTGGATCCGCCGGCCGGCTGACTTGCCGCCAGCCGCTTTCTCCGCGCTCGATCCCGAAAATCTCCGCGACATGGGGGCCGTCCAGGCCCTCGGCGGCGATCCTGCCTTGGTCCATGACGAGGATGCGGTCGGCATAGCGGGCGGCGGCGTCGAGATCGTGGATCGCGACGAGCGCGGCACGGCTTGCACCCCTGAGCTCGTCCCGAACCAGCTCCATCAGCCGGATCTGCCAGAGCGGATCGAGATTGGCGGTGGGCTCGTCGAGCAGCAGCAGCCGCGGCCGCGGCGCCAGCGCGCGCGCGATCAGCACCCGGCTGCGTTCGCCGGTCGAGAGCGTGTCGACGCGCCGGTCGAGCAGGGGCCCGAGCGCGAGCGCGGCGAGATCGGCGCCGCCGCCGCCGAGCGCGATCAGGTCGCGGGCCAGCAGCGGCCAGGGCAAATCGCGCGCCGCCGGCAGATAGGTGAGCGCCTGCGGCCGCAGGGCCGGGCCGAGGCCGCGCGGATCGACTCCCGCCACCGCGACCTGGCCCGCGGGCCGGCCGATCCCGGCCAGAGCGTGGAGCAGGCTGGTCTTGCCGCTGCCATTGGGTCCGACCAGGCAGACGAGCTCGCCCTCCGCAATCTCGATCGAGACGCCGAACAGCCGCCCGGGCAGCGAGAGATTGGAGGCCTGGAGGATCATGGCCGGAGCCGCCAGCGCATGTGCGCAACCAGCCACAGGAAGAACGGCGCGCCGATCAGGGCGGTGAGGACGCCGATCGGCAATGTCCGGCCGAGCGGGGCGAGCCGTACGACCAGATCGGCGGCGAGCAGCAGCAGCGCGCCGATCATCGCCGCGGGCAGGATCGCCCGGCCCGGATGGCCGCGCGACAGCCGCCGCGCGAAGATCGGCGCGATCAGGCCGATGAAGCCGATCGCGCCGCAAATCGCGACGCAGGCGCCGACGCCCAAAGCGGTGAGGCAGACGATCTGCAGCCGCAATCGGGCGACATCGTGGCCGAGCGACTGGGCGACCTCCTCGCCGAGCGCCAGCCGGTCGAGCGCCGGGCCGAGCCTGAGCAGCAGGACGATGACGAGCAGCGACGGCAGAGCGGCGAAGGCGGCCTGATCGAGGCTGCGGTCGACCAGCGAGCCCATCAGCCAGTCATAGGCTTCGTAAAAGGCGAAGGGGGAGGGGGCGAGCGCCAGCGCCAATGTGGTCAGCGCCCCGGCCAGCGCGCTGATCGCGAGGCCGGCGAGCAAGAGGGTCGCGGTCTCGGCCCTCGGCCCGGCGAGCGCGAGCAGCAGGCCGAGCGCGAGCAAGGCTCCCGCCACCGAGCCGATCGACAGGGCGATCGGCGCGGCGAACCCGAACAGATAGGCGATGACGACCGCGCCCAAGGCGGCGCCGCTGGTGGTGCCGGTCAGATCGGGCGAGGCGAGCGGGTTGGCGAACAAAGCCTGGATCGCGGCGCCCGACGCGCCCAGGGTCGCGCCATAGACCAGAGCGAGTAAGGCGCGCGGCAGGCGCAGCTCGGTCAGCACCAGGCCGGCGACGCCGGCATCCTGCTCGAACAGGGCCCTGAGCGGCGCGAACGGCAGCAGCAGCGAGGCGGCGAAGAGGCCCGCCAGCACGAGAAGCAGCAGGATCGCGGCCCGCAGCGTCATCGCCCGAGCTCGCGCCGCAGCCGCTCGATCTCGTCGATCAGCAGGGGGCCCATGCAGGTCCAGCTTCGGCCGTCCGTCATTATCGTCCGCGCCCGGGTGGCGCGGCGCGCCGCCGGATGGGAAAGCCAGCGCTGGCCGTTCGAATATTGGCCCGCCCGATAGTCGCTGCGCAGCAGGATGGCGGGCGGGCTCGCCAGCAGGGTCTCGAGCGAGACCCGGTCGCCCTGCATCGCCCGCTGGCCGAGGCCCGCCAGCGCCATCCATTGCGCCTCAAGCCCGTCCGCCGCGACGGTGCGGCCGCCGCTGCCGAGCCAGATCGAGTCGCGCCGTGCCCGGGGCCGGCTGCGGATCAGCGCCGCCATCCGCCGGACCAGCGCCTCGCCCGCCTCCGGCCGGCCGAGCGCGACCGCCAGCCGCCCGATATTCGCGGCGACGTCGCCGAGGCTCCGCGCGAAGGGCAAATCGAGCGTCGCGATACCGAGCCGGGCGGCGATGCGCGAGCGGTCGCGCGCGCCGCCGCCCATGGTGACGACCAGATCGGGCCGCGCCGCGACCACCGAGAGCAGGCTGCCGTCGTTGCGCTCGTAATTGCGCGCCCGCCGCCACAACATCGTCTCCACCTCCTGCTGCGCGAGATGGGTGACCGAGACGATCTGGCCGGGCGCGGCGAGCAGCAGCACCAGCTCGTCCGTGCACAGGTTCAAAGACGCCACGCGCCGTGGCGCGGCCTCGGCCCCCGCTGCGGCGAGCGCCAAAGCGACGGCCAAAAGCCTAGCGGCCAAGAGCGACGCGAAGACCCGCATATATTGTCCGTCCCGGTGTGTTGTAGCCGACCACGTCCTGATAATCGGCGCTTAAGCCATTCTCCACCCGGGCGAACGCTTCGACCCGAGGCAGAATCCGGTAGCCGATGCGGAGCGAGGCCAGCACATAATCGTCGAGCCGCACGACCGCCGCCGGGAACAGGTCGAAATCCGTGTCCCGCCGCGCCCCGACATAGGCGAGGCTCGCGCCCCAGCTCACCCTGTCCGCCTCTCCCCAGGCGGCAAGGTTGAAGCTGCTGCGCGGCCGCCGCACCTCGCGCACCTGCGCCGTGCCCGCGGCCCTTTGCTCGCCGGCGTCGAGCCAGGTGTAATTGGCCTCGACATTGAGCCAGGCCGCATGACGCCACGACGCCGAGACTTCGATCCCGTCGCGCTTGCTCCTGCCGTCGGCATTGGCGGTGCTGGAGAGGAAGGTGAGCGGATCGAACGTGTCGACGATCTCGTTCCTCAGCCGGCCTGAGAAGCCGGTGATGCCGAGGCTGAACCGCGCATTCGCCCAGCGCAGCCCGGCCTCCCAGCCGCGCGACGTCTCGGGCATCAGGCCCGGATTGCCGACGAAGGAGCCCGGGAAGAAACCGTAAAGGTCGTAGAAGCTCGGCTGGGCGATGCCTTCGCCATAAGCGGCGTGCAGCGTGACGCCGCCGCCCGGGCGGACCAGCAGCGACGCGCGCAAGGTGGTGGCATCCGCGAACGCGCTGAAATCGTCGTGGCGCACCGCCAGATCGGTGACGATCGCCGGGCTCCATTCCGCCCGCCATTCGGCGATGTAAGCGGTGAGGCTGCGCGACCGGTCCTGGTCCGTGCCGCCGAAATAGACCGTGTCGCGGGCCTGGAAATTTTCCTGGCTGTGCTCGACGGCGGCGACGAGCCGCTGGCCGCCGAAGCCGCGCGCAACCTGGCTGCTCAGCGTCAGCCGGTCGCCGAAGGTGCTGTTCAGCGGGGCGCCGGCGAGCCGGTTGCGGTTGGCGCTGTCGAGATAGCTTGCCTCGGCGCGCCCCGACCAATCGCCCCACTCGCCCCGCGCGAAGGCACGCACGGCGCCGATCCGATTCCGGGTCTCGTCCAGCGTGTCGGCGCGCAGGAAGGTGAGGGGATCGAAGCCGTCATATTCGGATTTGCCCTCCACCCAATGGCCGATCGCGCCGATCCGGAGCTGCTCGGAGGGCCGCGCCTCGATGCGGAGCGTTGCCGCCAGGTTGCGGAAGCCGTCGCGCTCGCCGCCGGCGCCGAACGAATCCACGCCCTCGCTCCTTTGCCAGCCCAGACCTCCGCCGATCCCGACATCGCCCGCCCGCACCGCATAGCGGCCGGCGAGGCGGGCGCCCTGGAGGCTGCCATATTCGGCGTCCGCGACGAAGCCGGTGCGGGCGAAGGGATCGGCACTGTCGACCGCGACCACGCCGCCGAGCGCCTCGGAGCCCCAGAGCGCCGATTGCGGCCCGCGCACCACTTCGATGCGCGACAAAAGGTCGCTGGTCAGCAGCTCGAACCGCGCCTCGTTGCCCGCGGCCGGATCGTTGAAGCGGATGCCGTCGACGAAGAGCAAGGTGTGGTTGGCCTCGGCGCCGCGGATGCGCAATTGGGTCTGCGTTCCGCGCGGCCCCGTGGCCGCGACCGAGACGCCGGGGGCGAGCCGCAGCAGATCGGAGGCAGCGGGCAGGCCGAGCGCGTCGATCTCGACATCGTCGAGCACGGTTGCGGAGACCGCGGCGATGTCGCCGACGACGGGCTCGCGCGCGCCGGTAACAAGGATTTCGGCGCCGGGCTGGGCGGCGGCGGCAGTTAATAGAAGAAGTGAAATAGACATCCGAACCTCCTGAAACGACACGTCGAATGTCGTCTCGGAGGAACCGCGCGGACAAGGCCCATGCGGCGCCACGCACCGCAGGCTGGTCCCGGCCGGGCGCGGACGACGGCGAAGGCAGGTCTCCTGGCTCGCGGGTCCATGCGCTTGTCCCCTCTTGTCGGGGAGGCGCTCTCCGCTCACAGTTGCGGGCACAGCGCCGGCTTTCCACCGGCTTCCCTTTTCACCGCCGTTCGACGGGCGGCACCTTCGCGTAAGCCAGCGTTATTGCGCCGCAGCATGGCTTGTCAATCGCACGGCCAGCGGCTAGAGCCCCGGTCTGCTTTTTCCCCGAGGCTGGTCGGAACCAGCCAAAACTTCGGAAGATCAAAGACATGAAGGCCGATACCCACCCCGATTACCACCTCATCAAGGTACAGATGACCAACGGCACCGTCTTCGAGACGCGCTCCACCTGGGGCAAGGAAGGCGACACGCTGCAGCTCGACATCGATCCGACCGCGCATCCGGCCTGGACCGGCGGCCACGGCAAGATGCTCGACACGGGCGGCCAGGTCGCGCGCTTCAACAAGCGCTTCGGCGGCCTCAGCCTCGGCAGCAAGAAATAAGCTCCGCGATGGACGCACCGGTCCTCGCGACCGCGCGCCTCACGCTTCGCCCGTTCCGCGCCAGCGACGTCGACGCCCAGGCGGCGATGATGGGCGACGCGCGGGTGATGCGCCATCTCGGCGGCCCGCTGGCCCGGGAGGAGAGCTGGCGCAAATTGCTCTGCGGCGCCGGCCTGTGGAGCCTGTTCGGCTACGGCTATTGGGCGGTGGAGCGGCGCGCGGATGCGCGCCTGATCGGCCAAATCGGCTTTGCCGACTTCAAGCGCGCGATGGTGCCGTCGGTCGAGACGATCCCTGAAATGGGCTGGCTGTTCGCCGCCGCCGCCGGCGGCCAGGGCTATGCGACCGAGGCGGCGCTGGCCGGCCTCGCCTGGGCCGACGCGGTACTGAAGGCGCCCCAGATCGTCGCCATCGTCGACGCGAACAACCTGGCCTCGATCCGGGTCGCGCAGAAATGCGGGTTCAACGAAAATGAGCCCGCCGCTTATCGCGGCGAGCCCATCATGCTGTTCAGGCGCCCGAAGGCGGGTTAAGCCGGCTCAGTCGCGCGTTTGCCGGGAGATTTCGCGCCACTCGGCCGCCGTGCGGCAAACGCGGCGCACGGCCATGCGCGTGGTCGAGGAAGACGACATGCTGCGGCAGACGAGCCGCTCGCCCTGCGCGTCGGTGTCCCCGGTCTGGCGGGTGTCCCCCGGGGCCACGTCGGCGCCATGGTCGGCGCCGACCGCACGGGGCCCGCCCTGCGCGAAAGCCGGCGACGAAAGAGCGAACAAAGACACTGCGATTACAAACGCTTTCATGAACGGCTCCATTTTCGGATTGGCGACGGGCTCCTTACCCTGACCGTTAACGACTTGCAAGTGGCTGTTTTCGCGATCAATCCCCGGTCGCTGGGCTCGGCCGGCCGGTGACCTGCCTCTTGCCGTCGATGACGATCGGCGAGGCGATTCCGGGCACGCCACCCGGGCAGATGCGCATGCCGCGCGCGATCACCTGCGGATCGGCGAAGACCTGGGCGAGGTCGTTGATCGGTCCGGCGGGGATGCCGGCGGCGGCCAAGGCGGCCAGCAATTCGTCGCGGCGGCGCAGAGCGATGGCGGGCGAGAGCAAAGCGGTCAAGGCGTCGCGATGGCCGACCCGGCTGGCATTGGTCGCGAACCTCGCGTCGGCGGCGACGCCGAGCAAAGTGCAGAGCCGGGCGAACTGGCCGTCATTACCGACCGCGACGATGACATGGCCGTCGGCGACGGCGAAGGTCTGGTAGGGCGCGATATTGGGGTGGGCGTTGCCGAGCCGGCGCGGCGCCTCGCCGCTTACCAGATAGTTCATCGCCTGGTTGGCGAGCATCGCGACCTGGACGTCGAGCAGGGCCAGGTCGATATGGCAGCCCATGCCGGTCGCCTCGCGGCCGCGCAAGGCGGCGAGGATCGCGCTCGACGCATAGAGGCCGGTGAAGAGGTCGGCGACGGCGACTCCGGCCCGCATCGGCGCGCCGTCGGAGTCGCCGGTCAGGTCCATGAGCCCGCCCATGCCCTGGATCATGAAGTCGTAGCCGGGGCGCCCGGCATAGGGCCCATCCTGGCCGAAGCCGGTGATCGAGCAATAGATGAGCCGCGGATTGAGCGTGGCGAGGCTGGCATGATCGAGCCCGTATTTCGCCAGGCCGTCGACCTTGAAATTCTCGATCAGCACGTCGGCCCCGGCGGCGAGGGCGCGCAGCTTTTCCTGCCCCTCGGCCGTCGCGAGGTCGATCGCGACCGAGCTCTTGCCGCGGTTGCAGCCGTGGAAATAGGCGGCGCTGCCGTCGGCGGCGAAGGGCGGGCCCCAGGCGCGGGTGTCGTCGCCGCCGCCGGGCCGCTCGACCTTGATCACCTCGGCGCCCAGATCGGCGAGCAATTGCCCCGCCCACGGCCCGGCCAGGATGCGGGCGAGCTCGACGACCTTCAGGCCCGACAGCGGCTTATCCATCACCCCTCCACCGTCATCCCAGCGAAAGCTGGGATCTCACTTCCTTGAAGGCAAAGAGATTCCAGCTTTCGCTGGAATGACGAGTTTGGCTCAAAACGCCGCGATCCCCGTGATCGCGCGCCCGAGGATCAGCGCGTGGACGTCGTGCGTGCCTTCATAGGTGTTGACCGTCTCCAGATTGGCGGCATGGCGCATCACCTGGAATTCGGCGCTGATGCCGTTGCCGCCGTGCATGTCGCGGGCTTGTCTGGCGATGTCGAGCGCCTTGCCGCAATTGTTGCGCTTGATCAGGCTGATGGTCTCGGGGATCAGCTCGCCGGCCTCGAGCCGCCGGCCGACCCGAAGCGCAGCCTGCAGCCCGAGCGCGATCTCGGTCGCCATGTTGGCGAGCTTCAGCTGGACCAACTGGTTCGCAGCGAGGGGCTTGCCGAACTGCTTGCGGTCGAGCGTGTACTGGCGGGCGGCGGCGTAGCAGGCCTCGGCGGCGCCCATCGAGCCCCAGCCGATGCCGTAGCGGGCGCGGTTGAGGCAGCCGAAAGGGCCCTTGAGCCCCTCGGCGTTGGGCAGCAGCGCTTCCTCGGGCACCTCGACGCCGTCCATGACCACTTCGCCGGTGATCGAGGCGCGCAGCGACAGCTGCATGCCGATCTTCGGCGCGCTCAGTCCATTCATCCCCTTCTCGAGGACGAAGCCGCGGATCTTGCCGTCGTGCGCGTCGGACTTCGCCCAGACGACGAACACGTCAGCAATCGGCGAATTGGTGATCCACATCTTGGTGCCGGAGAGCAGATAGCCGCCTTGGACCTTCTGCGCGCGGGTGCGCATCCCGCCGGGGTCGGAGCCGGCGTCGGGCTCGGTCAGGCCGAAGCAGCCGACCAGCTCGCCCCTGGCGAGGCCGGGGAGGTATTTCTGACGCTGCTC
>JAXDPD010000040.1:0-96315 GCA_034668505.1 Sphingomonadales bacterium | reverse complement strand
GCTTCTCCAGGCTCAAGCAGTTCCGACGCGTCGCAACCAGGTTCGAAAAAACCGCCCGCAACTATCTCGCCGTCGTCACACTCGCCGCAACCATCCTCTGGTTACGATAAGTGTCCACACCACCTAGCGTCTTGTAAAAGTAGCCACCAGTAGCTACCATGACAATATGAAGCATTTTTCTCTCAAGGAAGCGAAAGACCGCTTGAGCGAACTGGTTCGTCTCATGGAGAGCGGGCAGCGCGTGATCGTTACCCGTCACGGCGAACCGGCATTCGAGATGGTCAAGCCGCGGCGGGGCGGGATTGATTTTGACGGGCTCGACCGGTGGAAGGAAGCGCGCGGCCTGCCCCACAATATCGTTGGACCAATCCCCAAGGATTTCGACGACCCGCTGCCCGAGGATTTTCTGATCACGCCGATCCGCTATCCCGATGAAGCCGGGCCGCCGTGACGCTTCTGCTCGACACCAATATCCTTGTGCCGCTTGTCGACGGAACCGGCCGGAACCTTCCCAGCCACATCGTCGATGCAATCCGGGACGAGGACGCGGATTTGTCGGCGAGCGTGGTGTCGATCTGGGAAGTGGCGATCAAGCATCGCCTCGGGAAGCTCGCCTTGCCTTGTCCGCTGGCGGATTGGCCGGCGGCGCTGCAGAATCTCAACATAAGGGTCCTGACCATTCGCACGGCCCATGTGATCCAGCCCGTCGAACCGCCGCTTGCCGTGAGGGATCCGTTCGATCGGCTGCTTATCGCAATCTGCGCCTCCGAAGGATTGCGTCTGGTCACGACCGACGAGGCGCTCGTCGGCCACCCCCATGCCTGGCGTCCGGCGTCGGCTTGACCGGAAACCCGCAGGGGACCAATGCTCGCGCCATGGCAGACCAGCAGGAAGACGTCGCGGAGCTGACCTTCGAGGCGGCGCTGAAGCGGCTCGAGGAGATCGTGCGCAAGCTCGAAAGCGGCGAGGCCTCGCTCGACGAGGCGATCGCGCTTTACGGCGAGGGCGACCGGCTCAAGCAGCAATGCGAGGCGCGTCTGCAGGCGGCGCAGGCGAAGATCGAGCAGATCCAGTTCGGGCGCGACGGCGCGCCCAGCGGCACCGCGCCCTTCGGCGGCGAATGACCCTCAGGGCCGCGCTCGATGAGGTCGGCGCCGGCGTCGACCGCGCCTTCGATGCCTTGCTCGAAATCCCCGCCGACGCGCGCGCCCGGCTCTACGAGGCGATGCGCTACGCCGCGATCGGCGGCGGCAAGAGGATCCGGCCGATGCTGGTCGTCGCCGCCTGCGACCTCTTCAAGGTCGACCGCGAACGGGCGATGCGGGTCGCGCTCGCGGTCGAATGCATCCACGTTTACTCGCTGATCCACGACGATCTGCCGAGCATGGACGACGACGACCTCAGGCGCGGCAAGCCGACGCTCCACCGCGCCTTCGAGGAATCGACCGCGATCCTGGCCGGCGATTCGCTGCACGCGCTCGCCTTCGAGATACTGGCCGACGAGGGGACGCACGAGGATCCGTTCGTCCGCGCCGAGCTGGTCGCGGAGCTCGCCCGCGCCGCCGGGCCGGCGGGCATGGCGGGCGGCCAGATGATGGACCTGATCGCGGCCGAAATGGGCCTCGACCTCGCCGCCGTGACCCGGCTCCAGCAATTGAAGACCGGCGCCCTGATCGGCTGGTGCGTCGAGGCGGGCGCGATCATGGGCCGGGCCCCGGCGGAAGGGCGGACCGGCCTGCGCGGCTATGCCCGCGACGTCGGCCTCGCCTTCCAGATCGTCGACGATCTGCTCGATCATGAGGGGCTCGAGGAGAAAGCCGGCAAGCGCGTCGGCAAGGACAAGGCGGCCGGCAAGCAGACCTTCGTCTCCTTGCTCGGGCCGGAGCGGGCGCGGCGCCAGGCCGAAATGCTGACCGGCCAGGCGATCGAGCATCTGCACGCCTTCGGCGAGGATGCCGACCTGCTCCGCGCCGTCGCCCGCTTCGCGGTGGAGCGCGACCATTGAGGCTTCGACAGGTTCGGCGCGAGGCGCTAAGGAGCGCGGCATGAGGGCAGGCGTCTATCCCGGCACGTTCGATCCGATCACGCTCGGCCATATGGACATCATCCGCCGGGCCGCGCATCTGGTCGACCGGCTGGTGATCGGCGTCACCACCAATCCCAGCAAATCGCCCATGTTCACGGTCGCGGAGCGGCTCGCCGCGGTCGAGCGCGAGACCGCCGGCATCACCGGCGGCGCCAGCATCAGGGTGGTTTCGTTCGATTCGCTGCTGATGGACTTCGCGGTGCGCGAGGGCGCATCGATGATCATCCGCGGTCTTCGCGCAGTCGCCGACTTCGAATATGAGTTCCAGATGGCCGGCATGAACCAGCAGCTCAACGAGGATATCGAGACCGTCTTCCTGATGGCCGGGGTCTCGCTGCAGCCGATCGCCTCGAAGCTGGTCAAGGAGATCGCCCTGTTCGGCGGCGATATCGGCAAGTTCGTGACGCCCGCCGTGGCCGCGGAAGTGCGCGCGCGGGTGGAAGAGATCGGCCGAAAGGCTTGAGGCGCGGCCCAAGCCGCTTTAGAATCAATCGTTAATCGGGAATCGGGGTAAGAGAATGTCGCGTCTGGTATCGATCGTCCTCGGCCTCATCGGCCTGTTCTTCGCGGCCGCCTTGTCGGCGCAGCAGCCGCCGGCAAGCGCGGAATTCAAGGCGGCGGGGCCGCCGCCCGCGCTCGAGGCGGACAATAGCTGGGTGCTCGATCTTTCCACCGGCGGCCGGGTGGTGATCCAGCTCAGGCCGGACGCCGCGCCGACCACGGTCGAGCGGATCAAGACGCTGACCCGCCAGGGCTTCTACAACGGCCTCTCCTTCTTCCGGGTCATCGAGGGCTTCATGGCGCAGGGCGGCGATCCGCTGAACAACGGCACCGGCGGCTCGGAGCTCCCCAACCTCAACGCCGAGATTAACGGCCTGCTCCACCTGCGCGGCGCGGTCGCGATGGCGCGGGCCCAGGACATGAACAGCGCCAACAGCCAATTCTACATCATGTTCGTGCCCAAGATGAGCATGGACCGCTCCTATACCGTCTTCGGCCGGGTGGTGAGCGGGATGAACTATGTCGACGCGATCGAGCGCGGCGAGCCGCCGTCGGCGCCGAGCCGGATCATCCGCGCCTCGCTGGGCTCGGACAATCTGCCGCCGCTGACGCCGGCGCAGATCGAGGCCGAAATCGCGCGGTTCGACGCCGCCGCGACCGCCAGGCCGCCGACGGTCGCCGACGGCCTTCGCCAGGGCCCCGCCGTGCCGCGGCCGCCCTCGATGCGCACGCCCGAGCCGGTCCGCGGCGCCGGCGCGCCGCCGCGGCGCCCGCGCACCTGATCGCAGGGTGCGCGTCGATCTCTTCGACTTCGCGCTTCCGCCCGACCGGATCGCGCTGAGGCCGGCCGCCCCGCGCGATCGCGCGCGGCTGCTCCAGGTGGCGGGCGGCCGACTCTCGGACCACGTCGTGCGCGATCTGCCGGCTTTGCTGCGGCGCGGCGACATGCTGGTGTTCAACGACACCCGGGTCATCCCCGCCCAGCTCGAGGGCCGGCGCGGCCCAGGAGCGGAAGGCGCGCGGATCGGCGCGACGCTGCACAAGCGCGAGGGGCCGCGCGCGTGGCGCGCCTTCGTCCGCAACGCCAGGCGGCTGCCCGACGGCGAGAGCGTCGATTTCGGCGCAAGCGTGAGCGCGGTGGCGAGCGACAGGGAGGCGGACGGCTCCTTCCTGCTCACCTTCGCCGGCGAGGAGCCCGTCGAGCTGCTGCTGGAGCGCGCCGGCCGGATGCCGCTGCCGCCCTATATCGCCGGACGGCGCGAAGCCGACGCGCGCGACCGCGAGGATTACCAGACCATGTTCGCCCGCGCCGACGGCGCGGTCGCCGCGCCGACCGCCGCGCTCCACTTCACGCCTGACCTGATGGCGGCGCTGACCGAGGCCGGGGTCGGCCACGAGACGCTCACCCTCCATGTCGGCGCCGGCACCTTCCTGCCGGTCAAGGCCGACGACACGACCGACCATGTCATGCACGCCGAATGGGGCCGGATCGCCCCCGAAGCGGCCGCCCGGCTCAACCAGGCGCGGGCCGCGGGCGGCCGCATCATCGCCGTCGGCACCACCTCGCTCCGCCTCCTCGAAAGCGCCGCCGACGAAGGGGGGCGGGTGCGGGCGTTCGAGGGCGACACCGCCATCTTCATCACCCCGGGCTACCGCTTCCGGGCGGTGGACGGCCTCCTCACCAACTTCCATTTGCCGCGCTCAACCCTGTTCATGCTGGTATCGGCCTTGATGGGGGTGGAGGTTATGCAGCGCGCTTATGCGCATGCGATTGCGGAGGGGTATCGGTTCTATTCCTACGGCGATGCCAGCCTGCTGTTGCCCTCGGCTTGAGACGCGTCGTCGGAACGAGAGAGGGGACGTCGGGTGGCTGCCCCCGGTCCAACCTGGCTCAGGCCCTAAGTGCTTCAAAAATCAGAATATCGCGTGGCCGCCTAATCGCGATTAGTTGCGCGCCCCAACCCAGGTTGCGGAAGGCGCGCTCAATCCATGTTATAGGGCTCTTATCGCCGGTTAAATTCAGCCCGCAGGCTCCGGCGGCAGAGAGTCACGTGTCATGCTCCCGCTTGCCAACCAGGAGCGGTGACATGAGCGTTTCCGACCCTCCTCCGCTGCAGCCCTTTCTCACCAAGCTGCTTTCCCATTCCGCCCTCGGCGAGGCCGAGCGCCAGGCGATCCTCGATCTTCCCGCGCATCCGGGCCGGATCCAGACCCACCGCGACTTCGTGCGGCTGGGCGAGCGGGTCGGCCATGCCTGCCTCGTGGTCGAGGGTCTCGTCGGCCGCTTCGGTCAGAACCGGGACGGAAAGAGACAGATCACCGCGGTCCACATTCCGACGGACATGGTGAACCTGCAATCGGTGGCGGTGCCGGAAGCGTGCTCGGCGCTGCAGGCGCTCGCCGTCACCACGATCCTGCGCATACCGCACCCGGCCCTGCGCGACGTCGCGCGCTGCTATCCGGCCATCGCCCAAGCCTTCTGGCGCGAATCCGTGATCGACGCCGCCGTGCTCGCCGAATGGGTGGTGAACGTGGGCCGCCGGGACGCACGGTCGCGCATGGCGCATCTCCTCTGCGAGATAGCGTGCCGCACCCATGCCGCGGGCCGCCGCGTCGGTCTCCGCTTCGAATTCCCGGCCACCCAGGCGCATGTCGCGGATATGCTCGGGCTGACGTCGGTTCACGTCAACCGCACGGCGCAAGCCCTCAGGAAGGAGAATGTCGTCAGGATCGAGACGCATGCGATCGAGATTCTCGACTGGAAGCGTCTCGCCGCGATCGGCGAATTCGATCCCGGTTACTTGCACCTCGGGCCGGCCGCCACTGAAGCCATGGCGGGCAACGTGCCGCCAGCGCCGGCATTCCGGCCGATGTCTTCTCTCCAGGCGACGATGTAGTTCCCAAGCCCGTAGGGATTGTTTCGCCTGCGGATTCACCTGCTTTAATGTGCTTGCGGATGAGCCCTGATACCCCCGACTGACTGGGGGGAAGTCATGGCAAGCTATCACCTCTACTATCTGCGGGACAATCGGCTCATCGCGTCCGACAGCATCGACGCGGCCGACGATAATGCGGCCGCGCGCATCGCCAGACAGCGCGGCGACGGGCAAGTGGTGGAAGTGTGGAACGCGCACGGCCGCGTCCGAATCCTCGCCCCGGCCAGGCCCCAGCCGAAAGAGGCGCGCTAGATTGCCGGTCCCCGTTCCCTTGTGTGGAAAGGGGCTGGAGTCCCGCTGTCGCGGGAATGAGGCCGCGCGGGGGGAATCGTGACGCTCCGCAGGTAGTTGACAAAGTCAACTACCTGCGCGCAGATAAAGCGATGGACGAGGCCGTCGCCGCGCTGCGCGCCTTCACGCGCTTCTACACCCGCTCGGTGGGGGCGCTCGGCGCGCATTATCTCGATAGCGACCTGTCGCTGACCGAGGCGCGGCTGCTCTACGAGATCGCCAATGCAGAGGCGCCGCTCGCCGCCGCGCTGCAGGCCGAATTGGGGCTCGACGCCGGCTATGTCAGCCGGATCCTCAGGCGCTTCCAGGCGCTCGGCTGGATCGCGCGCGGCCGCGGCGAAGACAGAAGGAGCCGGCCGATCAGCCTCACCGAGGCCGGCCGCGCCGCCTTCGCCGCGCTCGACGCGCGCACCAAGGCCGACGTCGCGGGCCGAATCGCGGCGCTGGGGCCGGCCGACCGCGAGACTTTGGTGGCGGCGCTCGGCGCGGTGACCGGGCTCATCGGCGGCGGCGCGGCGCCCTGGCATATCCGCACCTTCCGGACCGGCGACCTCTTCACCATCGCGGCCCGCCAGTCGATCCTCTACGAGCCTTATGGCTGGACGCGGCCGATGGAGATATTGCAGGGTGAGGTCACCACCGCCTTCCTCAGGGACTTCAAGCCGGGCCGCGAGCAATGCTGGGTCGCCGAGCGCGCGGGGCTGATGGCGGGCGCGGTGATGCTGGTCGACGCCGGCGGCGATGTCGGCCAGCTGCGCCTGCTCCACGTCGAGCCCTGGGCGCGGGGGCTCGGCATCGGCGGCGCGCTGGTCGGCGAGTGCGTCCAGTTCGCGCGCGAGGCCGGCTACGCTCGCATGCGCCTGTGGACCCACACCATCCTGACAAGCGCGCGCCGGATCTACGAGGCGGAAGGCTTCACCATCGTCGAGACCGCGGTCCACCACGAATTCGGCGAGCCCGTCCAGGGCGAGACCTGGGAGCTTGAACTGACGCCCTGAGCGGTTAAGCCGCCCGCTTATGGCCGGCCCCCGCTTCGCTTTCTCGATCGCCGCCACCGACGGCCGCGCCCGCACCGGCACGATCGCGATGCGGCGCGGCGCGATCGGGACGCCGGCCTTCATGCCGGTCGGCACCGCGGCGACGGTGAAGGCGATGAAGCCCGCGGCGGTGCGCGCGACTGGCGCCGACATCATCCTGGGCAACACCTATCACCTCATGCTCCGCCCCGGCGCCGAGCGGATCGCGCGGCTGGGGGGCTTGCACGCCTTCATGGGCTGGGAGCGGCCGATCCTGACCGACAGCGGCGGCTATCAGGTGATGAGCCTTTCGGAGCTCACCAAGGTCAGCGAGGAGGGCGTGGCGTTCAAGAGCCATCTCGACGGCAGCCGCCATTTGCTCTCGCCCGAAC
This sequence comes from Sphingomonadales bacterium, assembly GCA_034668505.1. Taxonomy (GTDB): domain Bacteria; phylum Pseudomonadota; class Alphaproteobacteria; order Sphingomonadales; family Sphingomonadaceae; genus Allosphingosinicella. The sequence goes on along the minus strand of JAXDPD010000040.1, from coordinate 89,093 downwards.
GCTCGATGGAGATCCAGGCCCTGCTCGGCGCGGACATCGTCATGGCCTTCGACCAGCTGGTGAAGACGACCGACACGGCCGAAGCCCAGCGCGCGGCGATGGAGCGCTCGATGCGCTGGGCGCGGCGCTCGCGCGACGCCTTCGCAGGGGAGGGCGCCTTGTTCGGCATCCAGCAGGGCGGGCTCGACGAGGGGATGCGCCGGGCCTCCGCCGACGCGCTCGTCGGGATCGGCTTCGACGGCTATGCGGTCGGCGGGTTGGCGGTCGGCGAGGGGCAGGCGGCGATGTTCGACTGCCTCGATTTCGCCCCCGCCCAGCTCCCCGAGGATGCGCCGCGCTATCTGATGGGCGTCGGCAAGCCCGACGACATCGTCGGCGCGGTCGAGCGCGGCATCGACATGTTCGATTGCGTGCTGCCCACGCGGAGCGGGCGGACCGGGCAGGCCTTCACCTGGGACGGTCCGATCAACATCCGCAACGCGAAATATGCCGAGGACGAGGCCCCACTCGACCCCGAATCGCCGGTGGCGCAATGGTCGAAAGCCTATCTCCACCACCTCGTCCGCTCGGGCGAAATCCTCGGCGCGATGCTGATGACCGAGCATAACCTCTGGTTCTACCAGCGGCTGATGCAGGAGATGAGGGGCGCCATCGCCGAGGGTCGGCTCGCGGCTTATGCGGACGGCTTCAGGACGCGCTACCGATCCAGAAAGGAAGCTTCCGCTCTTCCTTAGCGGCGCCCACGAGGTCGACGCACAGCGCGCTGGCCTTCAGGCCAAAGTCGACGGCCTGGACGAGCGGATTCGCGCCGAACTGCGGGAAGGCCGCCTTCGCGAAGCTGACGAGATCACCACCGAAATCGATGGTCACCTTCGTTTTCGCAAGCAGGGATGAGTCGAGGTCGTCGAACGTGGTCGCCAGCTTTAGCGACGACTGCCCCAGCTCGATGACTTTGACGAGTCCCTTGCCGCCGGGGATGGCGGAAACGGCGTCCTTGACCAACGGCTCGAAGACCTTGATCTCCGCGGTCTCCGACCCGGAGGCGCGGACCGGCGCGCGCAGGCCATGGTCCCCGGTCGCCGGCGCCGCCCGGAGCGGTGTCGCGGGGGACGCGGCGGACCGGGCGATGTCCGCGATGATCTTGTGGGGCTCGAGAGGGAGTCCCAGATCCGCGCCCTTCACCGAAAGGCGCGCCGCCCCGCCTTGGTTGCCGGTCAGGATGTTCATGAGGATGGCCGCGCGGTGCCGAGCAATTCGGCGGTCGTGGCCACTGCGCAGAATTCCGCGGCCAGCGTCGCCACATGGGCGGTCTGGATGGTGCGCGCATCGATGGTGCCGCCCGCCCCGTCCGGAAGGGCGAAGCAATCGCAGGCGTCGGGCACGAGCACCATCGTCCAGCCCATATTGGCGCCGGTCCGGATCGTGGTGGAGACGCACATGTCGGTCGAGATGCCGAAAACCACGATCCGGGTCGGGCCCAGGCGGCGCAAGCGCAGGTCGAGGTCCGTGCCGATGAAGGCGGAATTGACGCTCTTGGAAACGACCGGCTCGCCGTCCAGCGGCGCGAAGCCTTCGCGGAAGTCATTGCCCCAATGGCCGGGCGCGAGCGAGGAGCCCGGTTGCACTGAATCGTGGCGGACATGGATGATTGGCGCGCCTGCGCCGCGCCAGTGCGCGAGCAAAGCGCGGCCGTTCGCCTCCATCTCTCCATTCCAGCGCGGCGGCCAGCTCGGATCGTCGAAGCCGCGCTGGACGTCGATCGGCAATAGGATCGTGCGGGACAAATCGGCGGTCATGGGAACAAGCGACGGCTCGCTTGAGGCTCGCCGATCAAGACGCGCCCGGGCGTGCCGCGCCGCAGACGGGGCGCAAGCGACGGGTTGGACGCATAGGTGCGCCCGTCGAAGCGGATGCGCGCTTCATGAGGGATGTGGATGCCGCCGCCGCGGACCATGACGGCGAGGTCGCGCCAGCCGCGGCTGCGCGTGCTCAGCAGGCGGACCGGCGCGTTGACGATGGTGAGCTCGGCGACTTCGCGCCATGAGGCGCCGGCGGGCGTGTAGATATAGAGCGCGCAGCCGCCCGAGCCGCAGAACATGCCGGACTGGAGCGAGACCAGGGCCTCGTCGCGGCCGTCGCCGTTCAGGTCGGCGAAGGCGGCGACATAGGAGGTTTCGCCATAATCCGCGCGCGCCTCGGCGAAGCTGGTCTGGAGAAACGTCCGAAGGGCCTGGTCGCGGGACGGCTGGGCGGCGGCCCAGGCCGGCAAGAGGAGCGGTGCGGCAAGGGCGAGCAGGGCGAGACGTGATCTCATCACTGTCCGATGCCATAAACATGACCCGTCATTCCAGAAAAAGCTGGGGCTCTCACTGATCCCCGATCGCCGCCTGAAGGAGATGCGGCTACCCACCTGGGGCGGGCCGCTGCCTCGCAATCGGTTGTCGGCCTCAAGGTGGAGACGCGCCGACGGGCCGTCCCTTGTAAGGGGCTCCCTTATAAGGGAACAATGATGAGCGCTGAGCCAAGCCCCCTGTCGACGGCGGTCGATGGCGGTCGGTGGCGGTCGGTGGGGGGAATTCGTTCGGACTGAGCGTCGATTCGGCCTAGCTCCCGAAGCCCTTGCCGAGGAAGCTCGGGACCGGGCCGTTCCAGCCTTCGTCGGCCGCTTCGGGCTCCGCCTTGCGCTCGCGGCGCGGGGCGCGCTCGGGTTTGCGGGCCTGGGGCTCGGGACGGGGGGCGCGGGCCTCGGGCTTCGGACGTGGGGCGCGGGCTTCCGGGGCGTCCGCTTCGGAGCGCGGCGTGCGCGGGGTTCGGGGCGGCCTCGCGGCGCGCTGCCTGGGTTCCCTCGGCTCGCGGGACTCGCGCGGCGGGCGGGACTCGCGCGGTTCACGCGCCTCCTCCTGCGCCGCCGCGTCCGTGGGGGCGTCGCCCATTTCGAGCAGCCTGGTGCCGGTCAGCTTCTGGATATTGTCGATCGATTCGGCGTCGGCGCCGGTCACCAGGGTGATGGCGATGCCGGTCTTGCCGGCGCGGCCGGTGCGGCCGATGCGGTGGACATAATCGTCCGGATGCCAGGGCACGTCATAGTTGAAGACGTGGCTGACGCCCTTGATGTCGAGCCCGCGGGCGGCGACGTCGGAGGCGACGAGGACGTTGATCTCGTCATTCTTGAAGCGGTCCAGCTCCTTGATCCGGTCGGATTGGGCCATGTCGCCCTGGATCTGGCCGACGTTCAGATGGCCGCGCTTGAGGCTGGTGGCGAGCTCGCGCACCGTCGTCTTGCGGTTGCAGAAGACGAGCGCGCTGCGGACGTCGCCGTTGCGCAGGAAATCGGCGAGCACGTCGCGCTTCTTGCGCGCGTCGACCCGGATCATCCGTTGGTCGATCAAGAGGTTCGAGGAGGCCGGGCGGGCGACCTCGATCGACTTGGGGTTGGACAGGAAGCGGTCGGCGAGCTTCTTGATCGGCGGCGGCATCGTCGCGCTGAACAAAAGGGTCTGCCGGTTCTTGGGCAGCTTGGTGCAGATTTCCTCGATGTCGGGGATGAAGCCCATGTCGAGCATCCGGTCCGCCTCGTCGATGACGAGCAGGGAGCAGCCGTTGAGCATGATCTTGCCGCGGCCGAACAGGTCCATCAGCCGGCCGGGCGTGGCGATGAGGACGTCGACGCCCTTTTCCAGCGCCTTGATCTGGTCGCCCATTTGCACGCCGCCGATCAACAGGGCCATGGAGAGCTTGTGGTGACGCCCATATTTCTCGAAATTCTCGGCGACCTGGGCGGCGAGCTCGCGGGTCGGCTCGAGGATCAAAGAGCGCGGCATGCGGGCGCGGGCGCGGCCCTGCGCCAGAATGTCGATCATCGGCAGGACGAAGCTCGCCGTCTTGCCGGTGCCGGTCTGGGCGATGCCGATGATGTCGCGCATCATCAGGACGGAGGGGATCGCCTGGCGCTGAATGGGGGTGGGCTCGTCATAGCCCGACTCCGTCACGGCGCGGAGCAATTCGTCGGAAAGGCCGAGGTCGGCAAAGGTCATGGAAGGTCCGGGGTTTGGGCCGTCGCTTTTCGCGCAGGCGCTTCGCCGAGCCGCTTGTGCGAAGCGGCCCCGCTTGTCAAGGAATCGTCAGGGTCGCGCGGCGCGCAAGGAGCGGAAGCGGTCGATGCGGCATTCGCCGCCGGCGCGCGAGCGGATCGAATCGCGGTCGGCGCAGATCAGGCCGTCGGGCGTCGGGCTGATGTAGAAGCCGACATAATAATCGAGCGCCGGGCAGCGCCGCGCGAGCCGGGCGCGGACCCGCGTCCTATCGCGCAGGACGAGGTCGAAGCTCTCCTGGCGCAGCAGATCGGCATGGGCGATCTGGCGGGCGACGATGCAGCGCGGGCCGCGATCCTCCCGCCAGGTGACCGGGCCCAGGCCCAGGGCCCGGCTCTGCTCGGCCATGGCGCGGCGGCCGCCGGGCGAGACCCGGATGATGATCTGCTGGTGGATGGTCACCGAGCCGCCCTGCGGGCGCTGGCGCGGCTGCTTGTCCTCGCTCCCCGGCGAGACAAGCAGCAAAAGGGCGGCGGCAGCCACCCGGATCACGCCAAAAGCTCCATCGCCGCCTCGAATCCATGCGCGCGGTTGAACATGGGATTAATTTGCCCCGCTTGCACGCGCATATTATCGCGGCGCCGATGGCCCATCCTGCGCAAGCCCTGCTCGACATGCTCGCCGATCTGCTCGGGCCCAGGGGCTTCACCCGCGACTCGGCGGAGATGGCGCCGCGCTTGAGCGACTGGCGCGGGCGCTATCACGGCGCCGCCGCCGCCTTGCTCTCGCCGGCGACGACCGGCGAGGTGGCGGCGATCGTCCGCGCCTGCGCCGGCGCCGGCGTGGCGCTGGTGCCGCAGGGCGGCAACACCTCGATGGTCGGCGGGGCGACTCCGGACGGGTCGGGCGCGTCGCTGCTGGTCTCGACGCGGCGGCTGAACCGGATCCGCAGCCTCGACGCCGGCGCCGGCGTCGCGGTCTGCGAGGCCGGCGTGATTCTCGCCGACCTTCAGGCTGGCGCGCTCGCCAAGGGGCGCCGCTTCCCGCTCACTTTGGGGGCGCGCGGCTCGGCGACGATCGGCGGCCTGGTTTCGACCAATGCCGGCGGCACCCAGGTGCTGCGCTTCGGGCCGATGCGGTCGCTGGTGCTGGGGATCGAGGCGGTGCTGCCCGACGGCAGCCTGTTCGCGGGGCTGACCGCGCTCAAGAAGGACAATCGCGGCTACGATCTGCGCCAATTGCTGGTCGGCGCCGAAGGGACGCTCGGCATCGTCACCGCGGCGAGCCTCAAGCTGGTGCCGGCGGTGGGCGAGCGCGCGGTCGCCTGGGTCGGGGTGGAGTCGGGGCTGGCGGCGATGAAATTGCTGCGCCACCTCGAGGCGATATTGGGCGACGCCATCGAAAGCTTCGAATTGGTGCCGAAGAGCGCGCTCGATCTGGTGCTGGCGCATGTCCCCGGCACGCGGCCGCCGCTGGCCGCGCCGGCGCCGTGGAACGTGCTCGTCGAGGCGGTCTCGCCGATGGCGGCGCCCGGCCCCGAGCCTTTGCTCTACGAGGGCCTTCATTCGGCGCTCGGCATGGGCCTGATCGGCGACGCCGCGATCGCCGCCAGCGAGGCGCAGGCCGAGGATTTCTGGCGCCTCAGGGACAGCATCTCGGAGGCCGAGAAGAAGGACGGGCCGGCCGCCAAGCACGACATTTCGGTCGCGGTCGAGGATATGGCGGGCTTCATGACGCAGGCGGCCGCTTCGGTCGAGGCGCGCTTTCCCGGCACCAGCGTCAACGCCTTCGGTCATCTCGGCGACGGCAACGTCCATTTCAACGTCCGCGCCCCCGCCGGGGCGGGCCCGGACTGGATCGAGGGCGAGGGCGAGGCGGTCAGCCACCATGTCCACGATCTGGTCACCGCCGCCGGCGGCTCGATCTCGGCCGAGCACGGCATCGGCCAGATGAAGGTCGCCGAGCTGGCCCGGCTGGGCGAGCCGGCGCGGCTCCATGCGATGCGCGCGATCAAGCGGGCGCTCGACCCGGGCAACATCATGAATCCCGGCAAGCTGGTGCCGCCCCCAAACCCTCTCTAGGAGACCCGCTCAGGAGAGCCTTGCACAAAAGACCGTTCGCTCATAGACGGTTGCGCGGAAATTCCGCGGCCGCGCGAGCGCCGCTCCCTAACCTCATGGAGAATCACTTATGGCGACCCAGCCGCCGCCCAATCTGCCGGTCTTCTACAACAACCTGGCGCCGCTCTCGAGCTCGATCCACGCCAAGTTCAAGGTCCGCTCGACCGACCGCGCGCCGCATCTGGCCAAGGCCAATGCGATTCCGCTGACGATCGACGAGTTCATGACCGCCCAGCGGCATTTCCCGATCGTCTTCTCGTCGGGCGACACCCCGGTGCCGCTGGCGCTGATGGGCCTCAATGACGGCGTCAACGTCTTCATCGACGACGAGGGCAAGCCGATCAACCCGGTCTACATCCCGGCCTATGTCCGCCGCTATCCCTATCTCCTCGCTCGGCTCGACCAGAGCGCCGAGGAGCTGTCGCTCTGCTACGATCCGACCAGCGACCTGATCGGCGAGTCGATCGAGGGCGAGGCCCTGTTCGAGGACGACAAGCCGACCGAGACGCTCAACGCCATCCTCAAATTCTGCGAGGAGTTCGAGATCGCCGCGCAGCGCACCTCGGCCTTCATCAAGGAATTGCAGGAGCTCGACCTGTTGATCGACGGCGAGGTCACCATCCAGCCGGGCGACGCGCCGCAGCCCTTCCTCTATCGCGGCTTTCGCATGGTCGACGAGGAGAAGTTCCGCGATCTCAACGGCGACGTGCTCAGGAAGATCAACCAGAACGGGATCATGGCCCTGATCCACGCCCACCTCTTCTCGCTGCCGCTGATCCGCGAGGTGTTCGGCCGCCAGATGCAGCTCGGCAAGGTGCCCGAGCAGCTCCAGGCGATGGAGCCCGAGGGCGCGGCATAGGGGGCTCGGGGACAGTCACTTTCACGCGCGGCCGTCGGAACTCTCGGAGCCGGCCGCCTGAAAGTGACTGTCCCCATTCCCCATTCCGGTTTCCTCTTGAAACCGGAAATCGCCTTATTATCTAGGGTAAAGCGCCGCCGTATCCCCCCCTTTACGCCGGCGCGACCGCGCCCCTTCGCAAGCGGGGGCGCACCTCCCTGAACCTGGGCCGCCTCACGGAAACGTGAGGCGGTCTTTTTTACGTTCTGGCATGAGCAATCGGCATTTCGGCCCTCTTCCGGCCCAAAAGCGCGGTCGCTGAACCGTAGCGGGGCCGAAACGGCAAGGTCGCTGGCATAGTCCGTCGCGGTCGTATCTACCCGGCGGCGCGGGCGAAGACGATCCACGCCCCAGTTGGGGGCGTCGACACATGAAAAATACCCACAGGATCGCCGCGGCGGCGCTGGCAATAGCGGGGCTCGCAAGCGTCGCGGCCTGGGCCAGCGAGACCATCACCCATACCTATGACGCGCGCGGCCGGCTGGTGAAGGTCGAGCGGAGCGGCAGCGTCAACAACGGCGTCAAGGCCGAATATCAATATGACACGGGCGACAACCGCACCAACGTCAACGTGATCTCGCCAAATTGAGCGCGGCGAGCATGCGGCCGCCGCGCGGCATCGGTCGCCCGCCGCAGGCCGGCCACGGCCGCGGCCTGCGCCAAGTCCGCAAGGGCGTGACGATGACGGCGGGCCTGCTGCGCGCGGCCTTCATCGGCTGCGCCCTTCTGATTTGCGCCATGCTCGCGCCGCGGGCGCACGCCGAGACGCCTGTCGACCGGTGCACGGACGCGGGGTCCGCGGCGAGCGCGCCGAGCGCGATGGGGACGGGGTTCCAGCCCGAGCCCAACCACATGCATCGGGTCATGTTCCTCGAAAATCCATCCGTCGACGTCGATGGCCCAAACGGCGAGCTTCGCGTGTTCATCAATCGCGCCGACCTCATCGTCGAGGAAATGGCCTCCGGGCATCGCCGCTTCATCAACGACATTGCCGACCTCGTCGATCCGGCCGGCGAGATCGATATCCAGCTCAAGCTCGCCTATTTCGATGGCCGCCTCGTGCTTTACTGGAGAGAGACCTTTCAAAATCGCCACTATCGGCAAGGCCTGTTCAACATCCTTGGAACGAATGTGTCGCCATCATGCTCGGGTTTGGGTGGAAGCGATGTCGTACGCTGAGCAGAACTGACGCTGGAATTCTGAAAACGCGTGCCGGGTTACGGCGACGGCGCACTCATTCGGGAAGCAACCGCCTTCCGCGCTTCGCCCATGCCAGAGCAGCCGGCCCCTCCTCGGGAATCACCCGCGCCTATTCCGCCGCCAGCGCGTCCTGCCCCGCCAGCAGCCTTTGCTCGATCGCCTGCGCCACCCCCGCGATCAGCCGCGCCATGCCCTCGAAGCCCGGCCCCGGCGTGCGCAGATCGGCGTCGAGATAGGCGGAGCGGTCGATTTCGATCTGGAGGGCGTGGACGCCGTGCTGGGGGCGGCCGTGGCGGGCGACGATATAACCGCCCGCATAAGGCGCGTTGCAGGCGGTGCGGTAGCCCATGGCGCGCGAGGCCGCCGTCGCCGCGTCGAGCAAATCGGCGCTCATCGTGGTGCCGTGGCGGTCGCCGAACACGATCGTCGCGGTGCGCGATCCGTCATTGTCCGGCCGGTGGCGCGGCGGCATCGAATGGCAATCGAGCAGCACCGCCTCGCCGAAGCGGGCCCGCGCCTGCGCCAGCGCCGCCGCCAGCGCCGCATGATAAGGCTGGTGGATCTGCTCGATCCGCCGGGTGAGCTCGGCCCGTGGGATGCGCTCGCGCCAGATCGGGCCGGCGCCGGTGATCCGCGACGGGATCAGGCCGAGCCCGCCCCTCGTGCGCGCCGACTGGACGAGGCTGCCGGTCGGCAAAGGCGGGGCGATCAGCGCCGGATCGATCTCGCGCTCCTCGCGGTTGAGGTCGATCTCGAGCCGCGGCGCGCGCGCGACGAAGGCGGTCATGCCGCTGGCGGTGGCGCGCCAGATCAGCCGGTCGACCAGCCGGTCCTCGAGCGTCTCCAGCTGGCTTTGCGAGAGCCGCGCGGCCTGGAGCAGGTGCCGCCCATAATCGCGGCCGGCATGGGGCACCGACAGGATGACCGGCGAGGCCGGCCGCTCGGGCCCGATCCGGAAGAAGGGGGGAATAAGAAGGTCGGTCATGTTCGGCCTACAACTAGGCCCGGTCTGGGACGGGTGCAATTGCCCGCGCGCAGGCGGCTGGCAAATCGCGATTCCTTCGCCCATATAGCGGTCAGGGGAAGCTCGATGCTGAGAATATTGCTTGCCGAGGACGACGAATCGATGCGGCTCTATCTGGGCCGCGCCCTGGAGCGGTCCGGCTACCAGGTGGTCTCGGTCGACAATGGCCTTGCCGCTTTGCCCTTGCTCGAAAGCGAGCCGTTCGACCTGCTGCTGACCGACATCGTCATGCCCGAAATGGACGGCATCGAGCTCGCCCAGAAGGCGGCCGAGATCGCGCCCGACATCCGCGTCATGTTCATCACCGGCTTCGCCGCGGTCGCGCTCAAGGCGGGCCGCAAGACGCCGGACGCCAAGGTCCTTTCCAAGCCCTTCCACCTCAGGGATCTGATCGCCGAGGTCGAGCGCATGTTCATGACCGAGGACCAGCACGGGCGGCTTTAGGCCCGTCACTCGGCGTCGACGTGGCGGAATATGAGCTCGTCGGGCCGGGATCCGACGACCTGGCAATTGTCGTCCCGCACGGGCGCATCGCCGCGCAGCGTCACCTGGCTGTCGCCCGGCGCCACCGATCCCTCCACGGCATAGCCGATGCGCCCGCATCGACTCGAATATTGATAAGCGGTGCCCCGATAGGTCGCGCCGCTGCGCTCGCCGCTGAAGACGATATCGCCCGGCGTTGCCGGCACCCGCCGCGCGGGCCGGACGTAGACGAAGAACTGGCGCGGGCCTTCGGCGCGGAGCCTGAGGCGCGAACCATTATGCTCCCACATGCCGCCGCCGCCCCTGTCCCGCCAGCTTGGCCGGCGATGCCGCGAAGTCCTGGAACCCCTTTCGGCGTCCGCGGTCCCGGTCGCGGCGTCCTTGCCCTGTCCCGCGGCCGGTCCGCTTTTGCGGACGAGCGCGACTGCCATCACGGCGAAGATGACGACGAGGCTGAGCGCGATCGTCACGACCAGGAACCGGGTGCCGACGACCGGCCGTCGCGGCGCGGGCGCTGGAGCCGCTGGCGGGCGGATCGGCGGGACCGGGGCCGGGGGCAGGGTCCTTCCGGACCGCCCGATCAGCTCTGCGGCGAGCCGGTCGAGACTGACCGTTTCCTCGCTGCCGAACAAATCCGTCCAGTGACCCAGGTTTAGGAACAGGCTCAACCCCCTGGCCGGCTGGATATCCTCAAAGCGAACGGGGAAAAGCGGCTTGCCCCGGCTGAAGGCGATTTCAATTTCCGCCTTGACGTGGCGCGAGGCGTTCGCGCTTTGCGAAATCAAAGCGACGACGGCACTGCTCGAATCGAGCGCATTCTCTATCGCCTCAGAGTAATCCGAGCCGGGCGGAATGTCGCGCGGAGCTATCCAGATGGAGACGCCCTTGGATTCCAGGCGTCGCAACAAGGTCTCCGCCAGTGGGCGGTCTGTCGTGCTGTAGGAAAGAAAGACATGCCCCGACTCCACGGCGCCCCCCAATCGCACCGGCACTTATCGAAGATTGCCGGATTGATGGCAACCGAACAGATCGTCTTAGGCCGGCCCGGGCCGCAACCGGTCTCGCGCTCGGGCGTTACAGCGCCAAGCCCAGCCGGAAGGACCCGTCATGACTCACCAACGCCCCATCCCCGAAGCCGCCCAGTCGCCCTATCCGTTGCACCCGGCGCCGATGCCCGAAAGAAGCGAGGCCGAGAGCGAAGGGAAGGCCGAGGCCGCGGCCGAGGAAACGGGCGGCGTCGCGGGCTGGGCGAGGGGGAACCGCGCCGGCCTCGGCGCCGCGCTCGGCATCGGCTCGGCGGCGCTGGTCGCGGCCCTGCTCTACACGCGCTACAACCGCCGCGACGAGCGCGACCGGCGCGCCAGCGCGGCCCGGACGCCCCGACGCTCGCCCAAGGCGGCCTAAGGTCGAGACTCCGACGCGATTGTCGGATTTGACGGGGTTGCGCCCCGCCTAACCCCCCGCTACATCGCGGGCCGCGTGGGCGTGTAGCTCAGTGGTAGAGCACTGTGTTGACATCGCAGGGGTCGCAAGTTCAATCCTTGCCACGCCCACCATTTTCCCTGTCCGCCCGCTCCCCCTAGCCACTGTGCCCGCGCTGTCGTAGCGTCGGGGCAGGGGCGGAACAGCCTCGGCATGCGGAGTGGAGAGCGTCGATGAAGCCACCGGAGGGAAAGAGCGGCCATATCAGGCTGACCTCGCATCCCGGCTCGCGCGGGCCGGTGCGGTTCCCGCTGACCTGGGGCGCTCCCACCGCCGAGGCGCGCGGTCCGGTGGTGGCGACGGTCAATTCGCGCGCCGACCGCAACGCCATCGGCGCCCATGGCGGCTCCTATTCCATCTACCGCGCGCTGGCGATCTCCTCGGGGGCGATGGATCCCGAGGCGCGGCCGGACCTTCACGATACCTCGCCGGTCTGCGAGATCGGCCCGCATAAGCAATGGGGCGATCCGGGCAAGATCGTCTCGCTTGATCCCTGGGGCCATCGCGTGGCGCTGGATTTCGCCGAGCTGATCGCGGAGGGCATCGACATCCGGCCCTCGATCGCGATCACCAAGGCGCGGCTGACCCTGGGCGAGATCCAGGGCGCGATCGCCGCCGGGCGGCTCGAGGTCGACGGCGAGATCGTCCACGAGGCGGGCGACGTCTCGGTGACCAAGATCGCGGTCGATCCGGTCTGGTGGCTGCCGGGCGTGGCCGAGCGGTTCGAAGTCGAGGAATCGAGCCTCCGCCGCTGCCTGTTCGAGCAGACCGGCGGCATGTATCCCGAGCTCGTCACCCGGCCGGACCTCAGCGTCTTCCTGCCGCCGATCGGGGGGATGACGCTCTACATCTTCGGCGATCCGGCCTCGCTCGGCGATACCGCCAAGACGCTGACCTGCCGGGTGCATGACGAATGCAACGGCTCCGACGTCTTCGGCTCGGACATCTGCACCTGCCGCCCCTATCTCACCCACGGCATCGAAGAGGCGACGCGCCAGGCCCAGGCGGGCGGCGTCGGCCTCATCGTCTACAACAGGAAGGAAGGCCGCGCGCTCGGCGAGGTCACCAAGTTCCTGGTCTACAACGCCCGCAAGCGCCAGCCGGGCGGCGACCAGGCGGCGACCTATTTCGAGCGGACCGAATGCGTCGCCGGAGTCCAGGACGCGCGCTTCCAGCAGCTCATGCCGGACATCATCCACTGGCTCGGCATCACCCGCATCGACCGCTTCGTCTCGATGTCCAACATGAAATATGACGCGCTCGTCTCCGGCGGCGTCGAGATTGGCGAGCGCGTGCCGATTCCCGATTGGCTGGTGCCCGAGGATGCCAGCGTCGAGATGGAGGCCAAGAAGGCGGCCGGCTATTTCTCGTCGGACGCCGCGCCGAGCGAGGACGCGCTGAAGAAGGTGGTCGGCCGCGACCTCGGGAAATTCTAGCGCCGATGCATGGCACGGCCGACCCGATAAGGGGCCTGCTCAACGCGGCCGCCGTGCGCGAGCGGGCGCACGAGATGCTCGACCTTGCCGTCGCCGGGCAAGTCCAGGGCTGGACGGTCGACCTGGGGGCGCTCGACGCCGCTGCCGAGCTGGTCGCCTCGATTACCCGGGAGCGCTTTCCGGACCTCGATATCCCGTTCCACGCGCGCGGGCGCCATTTCGTCGCCGGCGCGCCGCTGCTGCCGGACCGGGACCCGGCCGAACGCGCGCGCGCAATGTTCGATCTCGTCATCCTCTCGGTGCTGCTCGATGCGGGCACCGGGCCGGGCTGGCGCTTCGCGGACCCGGTCAGCGGCGAGACCTTCACCCGCTCCGAGGGCCTGGCGGTCGCCAGCCAGCGCATGTTCGAAGCCGGAAGCCTCGACGATCTCGCCACGCTGGAGACGGAGACGCTCGCCCGGGGCTTCCAGGTCGCGGACGATAATGATCTGGTCGGCCTCGACGGCCGCGCCTTCCTGCTCCGCCGGCTCGGCATGCAGGTGCTGGCCCGGCCCGATCTGTTCCCGGGCGGGCGCCCCGGCGGGCTCTACGACGGGCTCGCCGCGCGCGCGCAAGACGGCAGGCTGGCGGCGCCGGCGATCCTCGAGCTGCTGCTCGAGGCGCTCGGCCCGATCTGGGCGGATCGGCTGGAAATAAGCGGCGTGCCGCTCGGCGATTGCTGGCGCCATCCGGCGATCCGGCGGGACGATGCCAGCGACGGGCTGGTGCCGCTCCACAAGCTTTCGCAATGGCTCAGCTATTCGCTGATCGAGCCGCTGCAGGAGGCGGGCATCGAGGTCGTCGATATAAACGGGCTCACCGGCCTTGCCGAATATCGCAATGGCGGCCTGTTCGTGGACCTCGGCGTGCTGCGCCTCGCCGATCCCGCCGACGCCGGCCGGGCGCATGCCGTGTCCGATCCGCTGATCGTGGCGTGGCGGGCGATGACCGTGGCCTTGCTCGACCGGCTGGCGCCGCTGGTGCGGACGAAGCTCGGCGTCTCCGCGGCGGATTTTCCTTTGGCCCGAATGCTCGAGGGCGGCACCTGGACCGCGGGCCGCCGCATCGCCGCCGAGCGCCGCACCGGCGGCGGGCCTCCCTTCACCATCATCAGCGACGGAACGGTATTCTAATGGACGGATTGACGATCGTCTCGCATCCTTTGGTGCAGCACAAGCTCACCATCCTGCGCGACCGGGCCAGCTCGATCCAGCTGTTCCGGACGGTCGTGCGGGAGATCGCGACCCTGCTCTGCTACGAAGTCACGCGCGATTTGCCGACCGACCTGATCGAGGTCGAAACCCCGATCGCGGCCACGCGGGCGCCGGCGATCGCGGGCAAGAAGCTGATCATCGCGCCGATCCTCAGGGCCGGCCTCGCCATGGCCGAGGGCATGCTCGATTTGCTCCCCTCCGCCCGGGTGGCGCATATCGGCCTCTACCGCGAGCCGGTCTCGCTCCAGTGCGTCGAATATTATTTCAAGACGCCGGAGGATTGCGCCGAGCGTCTCGTCATCATCGTCGATCCGATGATGGCGACCGGCCACACCGCCATCGCCGCCATCGACCGGCTGAAGGAGGCCGGAGTCTGCGACATGCGCTTCGTCTGCCTGCTCGCCTCCCGGCCCGGCGCCGAGGCGGTCCGCGCCGCCCATCCCGACGTGCCGATCTGGGCCGCCGCCATGGACGAGAAGCTCAACGGCCACGGCTATATCGTCCCCGGCCTGGGCGACGCGGGGGACCGGACTTACGGGACCCGATAGTCCCCAGTCGTCACCCCGGCATGACGAGGTAGGCCCTAACGCTCGGCGCCCGCCACCCGCAGCCCGGTAAAATGCGCGATGAAGGCGTACATGTCGGTATATTCCTCGATCTGCTTGTCGGTCGGCTTGCCCGAGCCGTGGCCGGCGCGGGTCTCGATGCGGATCAGGTGCGGCGCGCCATCGGGGTCGGCGTGCTGGATGGCGGAGATATATTTGAAGCTGTGGCCGGGGACGACGCGGTCGTCGGTGTCGGCGGTGGTCGCCAGCATCGGCGGGTAGCGCACGCCCGAGCGGATGTTGTGATAGGGCGAATAGGCCCTGAGCACGCGGAAATCGGCCTCGCGGTTCGGATAGCCGTAATCGTCGACCCAATAGCGCCCCGCGGTGAAGCGGTCGAAGCGCAGCATGTCCATCACGCCCACCGTCGGGAGCGCGGCGGCGAACAGGTCCGGCCGCTGGTTGACGACGGCGCCGATCAGCAGGCCGCCATTGGAACGGCCCTCGACCGCCAGCGTGCGGTTCGAGGCGATCCCCGCGCGGATCAGATGCTCGGCCGCCGCGATGAAATCGTCGAAGCCGTTCTGCTTGTTGGCGCGCCGCCCGGCATCGTGCCAGGCCTCGCCATATTCGCCGCCGCCGCGGATATTGGCGACCGCGAGCACGCCGCCCATGTCGACCCAGGTCATCCATTTGGGCTGGTAGCGCGGCCGCTCCGACGCGTTGAAGCCGCCATAAGCGTAGAGCAAGGTCGGCTGCGCGCGCGTAAGCTCGACGTCGCGGCGGTGGACGAGGAACATCGGTACCCGGGTCCCGTCCTTCGACGGAAAGAAGATCTGGCGGACCTCGAAGCGCGCCGGATCGAAGGCCAGGCGCGGTTCGGCGAAGGCGGCGGCGCGGCCGGTCGCGCTGTCGTAGCGGAAGATCGCGGTCGGCTGGGTGAAGCTGGTGTAGGAGAAGAAGGTCTCGACGCTCGACTGGTCGCCCTCGAAGCCGCCGACGCTGCCGATGCCGGGCAAAGCGATCGCGCCGGTGCGCACGCCGGCGAAGGTGAAGGTGCGGACCTCGCTTTTCGCGTCGACCAGATATTCGGCGACGAACCGGCGGCCGACGATCGAGGCGTCCTCGAGCGTGGCGGCGTCCTCGGGCACGAGCTCGCGGATGAAGAGGCGCGGGCGGGCGATGTTGGTGGAGACGATGCGCTGGCGCGGCGCGCCGTTGTTGGTCCGCCAGTAGAAGGTCGTGCCTTCGTTGCCGAGATAGGCCCATTCATGCTCGAAGCCGGTGATCAGGCGCTGCGCCGGCGCGGTCGGCCGGCTGAGGTCGATCAGCGAGATTTCGTGGCGGGCGTCGGTCCCCCGGGTCGAGCTGACGATCAGCCAGCGGCCGTCCTCCGAGACCTGGGCATCGTTGTTGTAATCGGGATGGTCCGGCGTCGCGAAGACCAGCCGGTCCTCGCTTTGCGGCGTGCCGAGCCGGTGGAAATAGACCGCCTGGTTCTGGTTGAGCTGCTGGAACTGGGCGCCGGTCGGCTCGGGGAAGCGCGAATAGAAGAAGCCCGATCCGTCCTTGGCCCAGTCGAGGTTGGAGAATTTGACCCAGCGGACCTCGTCGCTCGCCGGCCGGCCGGTCGCCACGTCGAGCACGCGCAATGTCCGCCAGTCGGTGCCGCCGTCCTGGACCGAATAAAGGAGGTGGCTGCCGTCCTCGGAAGGGTGCCATTCGGCGAGCGCGGTGGCGCCGTCCTGCGCCCAGGTATTGGGATCGATCAGGATGCGCGGCGCGCCGCCCAGGCCGTCGCGCACGTAGAGGACGGACTGGTTCTGGAGGCCGTCGTTGCGGGTGTAGAAATAGCGGATGCCGGCGCGCCGGGGGATTCCGAAGCGCTCGTAATTGTAGAGCTCGGTCATCCTCGCGCGGATCGCCGCGCGGCCGGGAAGCGCGGCGAGGAAGCGGCTGCTGAGCGCGTTCTGCGCGGTCACCCAGGCGCGGACCTGCGGATCCTGCCGGACGTCGTTCTCGAGCCAGCGATAGGGATCGGCGACGCGCTCGCCGAACTGGTCCTCGACGACGTCGCCGCGCGCCGTTTCGGGATAGACGAGCTGGGCGGGGGGCTGGGCGAAGGCGGCGGCGGCGAAGGGGAGCAGGAACAAAGCGGCGATGAAACGCATGAGCGGAAAGCCTTCCTGACGTGGGCAGGCGCGGTCTAGCAGCCTTGTGCCGCTCGCGAAAAGCGACAAAGTGGACGCCATGCGAACGCCCTTCATGACCTTGTGCGCGCTGGCCCTGACCGGCTGCGCAACCAATGCGCGGGTCGCCGATCCCGCCTCGTCCGCCTCCTACGCCCCGATCGATCCGCAGCGCCTCTCCGGCTGGACCCGCGCCCTGGCCGCCGACGCGCTCCAGGGCCGCGCACCGGGCACCGAAGGCGAGACGCGGACCGTGGCCTGGCTGATCGCGCAATTCCAGGCGCTCGGCCTGGAGCCGGGCGGCGCGCATGGCGGCTGGACCCAGCGCGTGCCGCTGATCCGCACCCAGGTCGCCGCCGAGGCCGCGTTCAGCATCGCCAGCCACGGCCAGATTCTGGCGCTGCGCTCGCCGCGCGACCTCTATGTCAGCACGGTGCGCGAGGCCGAGCGGGTAGCGATCGCCAACGCGCCGATGGTCTTCGTCGGCTATGGCGTGACCGCGCCGGAACGCGGCTGGGATGATTTCGGCGACGTCGACCTCAACGGCAAGATCGCGGTCTTCCTGGTCAACGACCCCGATTTCGAGGCCGCCGCCGGCGATGCTGTCGCGGGCCGCTTTGGCGGGCGGGCGATGACCTATTACGGGCGCTGGACCTACAAGTTCGAGGAAGCGGCCCGGCGCGGCGCGATCGGCGCTTTGGTCATTCACGAGGCCGAGGGCGCCGGCTATGGCTGGAACACCGTCCAGGCGCCGGCGGGCGAGAATTACAATGTCGTGCTTGGCGAGGGCGCGCGGGCGCCGGTGCTGCTCCAGGGCTGGCTGCAGCGCGACGTCGCCGCCGACCTGTTCCGCCGCGCCGGCCTGGATTTCGAGGAGGTGAAACGGCGGGCGCGGGTCGCCGGCTTCCGCCCGATCGACCTCGGCGCGACCCTGTCGGCAAGCCTGCCGGTGACGGTCCAGCGGGTCGAGAGCCACAATGTCATCGCCCGCCTCGGCGGCGCGCGGCGCCCCAACGAGACGATCATGTTCTCCGGCCATTGGGACGCCTACGGCAGCGGCGCGCCCGACGCGAATGGCGACCGGATCAGGAACGGCGCCCATGACGACGCGCTCGGGCTGGCCGGCGTGCTGGAGATTGCCCGCCACTTCGCCGCCGGGCCGCGGCCCGCGCGCACCTTGCTGTTCGCGGCCTGGACCGCCGAGGAGCGCGGCCTGCTCGGCTCCGAATATTATGCCTCCCACCCGCTCTATCCGGCCGAGACGATGGTCGCCAACCTGACGCTCGACACCTTGCAGAGCGCCGGCCCCGCGCGGGACGTCGTGCTGATCGGCCAGGGCCAGAGCGACCTCGAGGACCGGCTGGCGCGCCTCGCGGCGGCGCAGGGCAGGGCGGTCACCCCCGACGCGCAGCCGCAGCGCGGCCTCTTCTACCGCGCCGATCATTTCCCGCTCGCCAAGCGCGGCGTGCCGGTCCTGCTGCTGATGGCCTTGGGCGGCGGAGTCGACCTCGTCACCGGCGGGCGGGAGGCGGGCGACCGCTGGGTCGCCGACTTCACCGCCCGCTGCTACCACCAGACCTGCGACGAATGGCGGCCCGACTGGGATTTGCGCGGCGCCGCGCAGGACGTGGCGCTCGCCTACGCTATCGGGCGCGAGCTCGCTTTTTCGCGGGCGTGGCCGCAATGGCGGCAGGGCTCGGAGTTCCGCGCAGTCAGGGAGCATTCAGCGGACCGGCGGCGATAAGGTGCGACGTCATCCTGGGGAGAGCGGCATGCGGACGAGCACGAACCTGATGAGCTGGATCGCGGTCCTGGGTGCCGCCCTGATGCTGGCGGCGCCCGGCCATGCCGCCCAGCGGCGCGCGGCGCAGCACCGCCCCGCGGCCGCGCCGCACGCCTCGGGCAGCCTCACCGCCTTCCGTTCGGATGCCGAGCTCCGGCGTTTCCTGCGGCGGCTGCGCGGCGAGGACCCGGACTCCCCGCCGGTGACCGGCGCGCCCTCGCCGATCGTGTTGCCCTCCCCTCCATCCCCTGCCGCGGACGCGGCGCCGATGGCGGGAAGCGTGTCGGAAAACATCGCGGTGACCGGCACGCGAATCTCCTCTCCGGGCATCACCAACAACCAGGAGGCGGACGTCGACGAGGGCGGCATCGTCAAGGTGCGCGGCGACATATTGGTGATCCTGCGGCGCGGCCGGCTGTTCACGGTCTCGCTGGCGGGCGGCGGCATGCGGCCGATCGATTCGATCAACGCCTTCCCGCCCGGCGTATCGGGCCAGGGCGACTGGTATGACGAGATGCTGATCCACGGCGACCGGGTGATCGTCGTCGGCTTCAGCTATGCAAGGGGCGGGACCGAGATCAACCGCTTCCGCCTCGACGCCGCCGGCCGGCTGCGCTTCGAGGACGCCTATCATTTGCGCTCGAACGATTATTATTCCTCGCGCAATTATGCCTCGCGGCTGATCGGCAACCGGCTGATCTTCTACACGCCGCTCAATCTCGAATGGAACGGGGATCCGCTCGAAGCGCTGCCCGGCATCCGCAAATGGGAGCGCGGCAACGAGGACAGGCCGTTCCGGCCGATCGCCGGCGCCCGCCAGATCTACATCGCCCCGCTGATGCGCAACGCCACCGGCGACGAGATCGAGGCGCTCCATTCGGTGACCAATTGCGACCTCGTCGCGCCGACCTTGACCTGCACCGCGATCGGCGTGCTCGGCCCCGCCTCGCGCACCTTCTACGTCTCGGGCAACGCCGTCTATCTGTGGGTCGCCGATTTCCGCGACGAGCGGCGCCGGGGCGAGCCGGAGGCCTTCCTCTACCGCCTGCCGTTCGGGCGCGAGCGGCCGTCGGCGATCGGCGCGCACGGGGCGCCGGTCGATCAATTCTCGTTCCGCGAGGACCGCGCCCAGGGCATGCTCAACGTGCTGGTCCGCGACGAGGGCGGCAATGGCGATTCGATGGGCGGGCCGGAGGTCAGCGGCGGCCGGGTCGCCTTGCTGCGCGTGCCGATCGCCTCGTTCGGCGACGGCTGGCGCCCCGCGCCGGCGTCCCGCTATCGCTGGCTGCCGAGCCCGCCCGGGGACGAATATTCGTTCCGCAACCGCTTCGTCGGCGATCATGTCCTCTACGGCGCCGGCGAACTGGGCAGCGGGGCCGAGGACAAGACCGGGCTCGTCGTCGTCGCGCCGGTGCGGGGCGGCCCGGTGGCCCGGATCGCGCTCGGCCATGCGGTCGACCGGATCGAGGCGCTCGGCCGCGACGCGCTGGTCGTCGGCGACGGCGCCGACGAAAGCCTCGGCTTCACCGCGATCAACCTGCCGGCCGCCGGCGGGCCGCGGCGCGGCGACGTCTTCACCTTGCCCGCCGCCTCGGAGGGCGAGACCCGCAGCCATGCCTTCTTCTTCCGGCCGACGACGCCCGACGGCGCGTCCGGCGTGATCGGCCTGCCGATCGCGCGGGAGGCGGAGCCGGCGATGCGGCGCTTCTTCGGCAGCGCCGCGGCGATGCTGTTCCTGCGCCGCGACAACCGCCGCTTCGCGCCGGCCGGCGAGCTCGCCGCGCAGACGCGCGGGGTCGCCGACGATGCCTGCCAGGCCTCCTGCACCGACTGGTACGGCAATGCCCGGCCGATCTTCCTCGGCGAGCGGGTGTTCGCCTTGCTTGGCTATGAGCTGGTCGAGGGGGAGATGAGGGGCCGCACGATCCGCGAGATCGGCCGCGTCAACTTCGCGCCGGGCGCGCGGCGGCGAGGGGATTAGGCTGAATCGACTTCAGCGAAAAGCCCTCCCCCTTGATGGGGGAGGGTTGGGTGGGGGTGAACGTCAATGAAGGACGGTGCTTCTCCGGCGACTCCACCCCACCCGAACCCCTCCCCATCAAGGGGAGGGGCTTATCGCGCCGTCTTCGCACTGAACGTCGATACGACCCTGGGGTCCGCACGGACCCTAGCGGGCCGCAGCGAGCGCCGCGCCGGCCAAGGCGGCCGCCAGCTTGGTCGCGTGGGAGAGCGCGGCCCACGCCCAGATTGAGCCGCCGGCATGCGCGCCGACGAGGATCGTCAGGTCCATGACGATATAGACCAGGGCTGCGGCGGCAGCCGCGAGCAGGGCGCCGCGTTTCTGCCGGCCTCTCCCCAGCAGATAGCCTGCAAGCAGCATGAGCGGGATGCCCGCCACGACGCTGCCGATCGGCGCGGCGGCCTCTGCGAAGCCCTGGTAGTGAGAGAGCGGCTGGCCCGGGCTGATGAAGGCCGAATAGACCCAGACGATGCCGAAGCCGATCGCGACGTTCGCGATCATCACGGCCAGCGCCGCCGCGGGGATGAGCAGGAGATCGCGCCGCTTCATCGTCGTCCCCCTAGACAATCACGTCGTCCGGCAGATTGGTCGCCTTGTAGGCGCGCTTCTTCAGCGGGATCGCGCCCCGCCGGAAGGTGCCGTCGCCGACATTCTTCAGCGCCTTGGGGAGGAACCAGCGCAGGTAGAAGCGCCAGCCCATGCCCATCGCGAAGGTGAGCGCCCACGGCTGGTTCTCGTAGGATTGGACGAGCCGACCCGGGTCCCGCCCTCGACCGGGGTCAGCGTCCATTCGACGCGCATCGGCGGCGGCTGCGTCGCGCCCTCGACCGCGCGATTTTGCCAGGACCAGGCGAGGCGGCGCGGCGGCTCGACCTCGATGACCTCGCAATCCACGATCCCCGACGGGCACAGCCGCTCCGGATCATATTGAAAGCGGAACTTGCTGCCGACCTTGGGCTCCGAAAAGGTGGTCGGCATCAGCCATTCGGCGAGCGCATAGGGATCGGTGAGCGCGGTCCACACGTCCTCGATGCCGTGCTTGTAGGTCGCCACCCGTCGGAACGACTTCATTGGGGCCTCGCTTTCCGGTCAAGATAGTCGCCCAGCTTCGCCAGCCGCTCCTCCCAGAAGGCTTCGTACGGCTTCAGCCAGTCATAGGCCTCGGCCAGCGGCCGGGCGTTCAGCGAATAGATGCGTTCGCGCCCCCGCGGCCTGGCATCGACGAGGCCGGCGCGGGCGAGAACCGACAGATGCTCGGAAAATGCCGCCTGGCTGGCGCCGGAGAGGCCGGGCGCCAGGCGCAGGCGCAGGTCGGTCGCGCTGCTCTCGCCCCGGCGCAGCAGATCGAGCACGGCCCGCCGGGTCGGGTGGGCGATGGCGCTGAAGGCGGAGGCGTCGGCGGCGGGGCGGGTCATGGAGCGACATTATATCGGGTTAAGCCGATACGTCAATCGCCTCAGTGAACCGCCCGATGCTCCTGCTTCGCCTTGCTGGCCAGCGAGAAGCGGGGCTCCGGAATCCTCAGCCTGCCCAGCACAAGCTCCGCCGCATAGCGCCCCACCGCCGGCCCGTGCTTGAAGCCGTGCCCCGAGCCGGCGCCGACCAGGACGACGTTCTGCAGCGTCGGGTGGCGGTCGATCAGGAAGTCGCCGTTCGAACTGTTCTCATATTGGCAGACGCGCGCCTCGCTCAGCGGCCGGTCCGCCAGAAGGGGGAAGCGCCGCGCCATGAAGGCGCGGACGTCGGCGAGCGCGCCCGCGGACGGGATGCGGTCGCCGGTGTCGGGATCCATGGCCGGGCCGTGCGCGTCATGGGCGATCTTGAAGCCGCGCCCTTCCAGGTTCGGAAAGCCGTAATAGATGTCGCCGCCGTTGAAATCCGCCCAGCCGGGGAGCTGGCCCGGCTCGAACCGGCCGTCGCCCGCTTCGGGCGCGAAGAAGAACACTTCCTGACGTGTGGGGAAGATGCGCGGGCCGAGCAAAGCGGGGAAGACCCGTCCGAGCCAGGGGCCGCAGGCGAAGACGAAGCGCTCGGCCCGGTAGCTTGTCCCGTCGGCGGCGGTGATGGCGGGCAGTGCCGCGCCCGCCGCCTCGACCGTCCGGATCTGCTGTTGCCGGTAGGTGCCGCCGGCGCGGAGGAACTCGGCGAACAAAGTCTGCACCGCGCGCCGCGCCATCAGCGCGCCGAAGCCGGGCTCGTAGAGGCCCGCCGCGACGCCGGTGAAATCGATCTGCGGAAAGCGCCGCCGCATCTCGCCGCCGTCCAGCAATAAGGTGGGCAGGCCGAGCCGGCGGTGGACCCGCATCGTCTCCTCGAGGAAGGGATCGGCCTGCGGAAAGAAGAACAGCACGCCGGTCTCGTGGAAGATCGGCAGCCCGGCGCGCCGCGACAAAGCGCGCCAGTCGGTCAATGAATCGAGGGCCATGCGCGTGTAGACCTCGTCGGCGCCGTAGGAGCCGCGGGTCATCCGCGATTCTCCCCCCGAGGAGGCGCGGGCATGGGCCGGCCCCCAGGCGTCGATCAGGAGCACGTTCCTGCCCGCCTCCTGCAGCGTCTTCGCGGTCCACACGCCGAACACGCCGGCGCCGACGACGATCACGTCCGGGGCCGCTCGCCGGGCCCGGGCGCCGAGCGATTTGGGGAGGGAGGCCGCCGCGGCGACGCCGCCGCCTGCCAGGAGGAAGGATCGGCGGGTGAACTTGATCATGGCGGCCTCCGAAGCAAGCGAGGGGACGATCGCCTGCAACTGTCCCCGTCATGCCTCAGCCAAGGGGCCGAGGGAATGGGGACAGTTACCGGTAACTGTCCCCGAGCCCGCTCAGTTGAAGCGCTTGCGCAGCGTGATGCCGATCTGCCGCGGCTGGCCGATGTTGAAGCCGAGCCGCGCCCTGCCGCCGCGCTCGCGGTCGAAGGACAAGAGCGCGTTCTCATCGAACAAATTGGTGACGTAGAGCATCACGCCGAGGCCGTTGGTCCAATCGATGCCGGCGCTGAGGTTGACGTAATTGTAGGAGGGCAGCCTCAGGTCGACCACGGTCGCGCCGGTGCCGGTCGCGCCGGCGAAGGCGAGGCCGGAGACGAAGCTGCGCGGGTTGTTCTCCTGGTCGCTCGGCTGGGTGTAGCGGCTGCCGACATGCTGGATGGAGGCGGCGACATAGGCGTCGGCGCCGTCCGCGACCGGGAAGGTGTAGCTCGCATTCGCCGAGATCTGGAAGTTCGGCACCGTCGGCAGGCGATTGCCGTCGCGAATGCCGGCGATCACCACGCCCGCCGTGGTGGTGACGTCGGAATCGAACTTCGCCTCGAGCAGGCTGCCGTTGATCGAGATGTCGAGCCCCGGCGCCGGCGAGATGGAAAGCTCGGCCTCGATGCCCATCGTATGGGCCTTGGGCACGTTGAAGACGACGCGCGACGAGCAGCTGCCGGCATCGGCGGTGACCTGCAGATTGCTGATGTCGGTGTAGAAAGCGGCGGCCGCGAAGCTCAGCCCGCGGCGCTGGCCACGGACGCCGAGCTCGTAATTCCACAGCGTCTCGTCCTCGTAGGTCGGGCGATTGCCGTAGGTCTGTGCGTCGATGCCGTTCGCGCCACCGGTGCAGAGCGGGATGTTCAGCGGGTCGTTGACTCCGCCGAGCCGGAAGCCCTTCGACGCCTGAGCGTTGACGCGGATGTTCTCGGCCGGTTCGTAGGTGAGGATGGCGCGCGGGCTGAAGCCGGTCGACGAGGTCTCGTCGATATTGTTGTCGCCGTTCGAGAACAGGCCGCCCGAGTTGAACTGGCGGGTTTCGGAGAAGTCGTACCAGCGGCCGCCGGCGGTGAGGTGCAGCCGGTCGTTGATGTCCCAGGTGCCCTCGCCGAACACGGCGAGCTGTTCGATGTCGTAGGGCAGATCTGCATTGTAGGGCGAGTTGAGCGGAAAGCCGTTCGCGACCGCCGCCGAGGTGCCGGCGCCGAAGCGGGCGTCGGTGAAGGCGTCATAGCCGGGCGTGGGCAGACGCTGGCTGTAAAGGCGTTTCGTGTCCGAATAGAAGACACCCATCACGAAGTTGAACGGCCCGTCATTGTCGGACGAGATCCGGACCTCCTGCGCGAAGGTCTCGAGATCGGTGGTGTCGACCAGGTTCGACGGCAGCAGCACCGCCGCGGGCGGATAGGCGAGATCGACCGAGACCGAGCCGGTCAGGGCGCTGGCGTCGCGGCTGACGACGATGTCGCGGTTGATGTAGGTCGAGATCGAGGTGACCGTGAGATTGGAGCCGATGTCGACGGCGACGTTCAGGTCGGCGAGCAGGGTATCGTCGGCGAAGCTCTCGCGGAGCAGCAGATATTGCTCGCGCTCGTCATAGACGGTCGGCGGGGTGGTGAACGGATTGGCGTAGAGGTTGAACACTTCCTGGCGGTTGAAGCCGTTGGCGCGGATTTCCTGATAGAGGATGCGCGGCGTGATCCTGATCCCCGGCCCCGGCTCGAGCGTCAGCGAGAGCCGGCCGCCGGCGCGGTGGCCGTCGTTGACGTTCTCGCCGCCAGCCGGCCCGAGCGCGTCGACGAAGCCGCCATAGCGGGTGTAATAGCCGACCGCGCGCAGGCCGACGCCGTCGGTGAGCGGGATGTTGATCATGCCCTTGAGGTGGCCGCCGATATCGCCGCCGGCCAGCAGGTTGATATTGGCCTCGAGCGAGCCTTCGACCCGGCGCAGATTGGGCTGGTTGGTGATGTAGCGGATGGTGCCGCCGACCGAGCCGGAGCCGAACAAGGTGCCCTGCGGGCCGCGCAGCGTCTCGACGCGGTTGAGGTCGTAAAGGTCGATGTCCGGGGTGAACAGCGACAGCGAGATCACCGATTCATCGAGATAGACGCCGACCTGCTCCTTGACGCCCGGCTGGTCGCGGACGATCTGGCCGGCGGAAACGCCGCGCACCGAGACCTGGCTCTGGCCCGGCCCGAGATTCTGGATGGCGAGGCCGGCGACGTTGCGCGACAGATCCTCGATCGTGTTGGCGCCCGAGCGCTGGATCATCGCCTCGGTCTGGGCATTGATCGAAAAGGGAACGTCGAGCAGCGAGGTTTCGCGCTTGGTCGCGGTGACGACGATCTCCTGATCGCCCTCCGGCGCCGCGGCCGCAGGCTCGTTCTGGGCGAAAGCGGGCGTCGCCGCGGCGAGCGCCAGCACGGAGACTGCGGCGAGGGACGCGGCGCGGCGGCGGAAGATTGGGCGTGACATGGGTATTTCCCCCTTTTTGTTTCGCGCTCAGAATAAAACGGCGGGAGAGGCGGCACAACCGCTGTGGCCGCACCGCAACAAAGTTTCGCGCGCTGTTGCTGCTTTGCAACATGGTGGGCAAGCCCGCCAGCCTTCGGTCAGGCCGCCGCTACAAGCCGGGACGGAAACGGCTGCGCCACTGCGCAGGCATGGACTGCCGCTCCAAGCCAAGCATCATAATCGTCGGGCTGGGCGCAGAACCGGCCAAACTCAGCAGGGCATCGGCTCGCAGAAGGTCGGCCTCAGCGCCTGGATGCGGTCGACGGTCTCCCGGGCCTCCGCCTTGTGCGCATCCCGCTCGGCCTCGGTGCGGCAGCGGCGAATGCCGCCGAGCCGGCTGCCCATGGGCAATGTGACCTCGCAGGTGCGCTTTTCACGGGCGCGGCCTTTGTCGGCCCTTCGGCGCCCTGGACGGCGAGCGGTACGGCGACAACAGCGATGGCGGCGGCGATAGCAATTGCCATCCGCGGTGCCCGGGCACCATCGCCCGTCCCGCCATTTTTGCGATTGGCGGCGGCCGGCGATCCGCTATCGTCGCGCCGTCTTTGGGGAGATGTGAAGATGCGTCCGTCCGCGATCCTGCCGCTGTTGCTGGCGTTGCTGTTCCTGCCCGCTTCGACGACGGCGCAGGCGCCCGCGGCCGCGGCGCCGCAAGTGATCGTGATCCACGCCGGCGCGTTGCTCGACCGGCCGGGCCGGCCGCCGCGGCAGCGCGCCACGATCATCGTGCGCGGCGAGCGGATCGAGGCGGTGCAGGACGGCTTCGCGCCGGTCCCGGCGGGCGGCCGCCTGATCGACCTGTCCGACCGCTTCGTGCTGCCCGGCCTGATCGACAGCCACGTCCATCTGACCTCCGACCGCGCCGGTATCGAGGGCCAGCTCGCCGACGTCACCGACGGCAATCCCCTGCGCGCCTACGAAGCGGCGTGGAACGCGCGCAAGACGCTCGACGCCGGCTTCACCACGGTCCGCAATTTGGGCTCGGAGGGCGGCGTCACGCTTGCCCTGCGCGACGCGATCGCGCGCGGCTGGGCGATCGGCCCGCGGATCATCGACGCCGGCACCGCGATCTCGACCACCACCGGCCACATGGATCCGACGCTCGGCCTGCGCGAGGAGTTTCACGACGTGCTGCGCCGCTCGGGCTCGACCTGCGACGGCGCCGACGATTGCCGCCGCGCGGTCCGCCGCCAGATCGCGCTTGGTGTCGACCTGATCAAGATCGCCACCACCGGCGGCGTCAACAGCCGCATCGGGCTGGGGCTCGGCGCGCAGATGTTCGAGGACGAGGCGCGGGCGATCGTCGAGACCGCCCATCTCTACGGCAAGCGCGTCGCCGTCCACGCCCATGGCGCCGACGGCGTCAACCTGGCGCTCCGCGTCGGCGCCGATTCGATCGAGCACGGCACCCTGCTCGACGACGAGAGCATCCGCCTGTTCCTGCGCAGCCGCGCTTATTACGTGCCGACGCTCTCCACCATCAACGGCTATATCGAGCGGCTGCGCGCCAATCCCAACGCTTACACGGGCGAGGTCCGCGCCAAGATCGAATGGCGGATCGGGATCACCGGCCAGGCGCTTCGCCGCGCTTATCCGGCCGGCGTCCGGATCGCCTTCGGCACCGATGCCGGAGTCTCGCTGCACGGCCGCAACGCCGACGAATTCCTGCTGATGGTCCAGCACGGCATGCCGGCGATGGCGGCGATCGTGGCGGCGACCGTCAACGCCGCCGATCTGCTCGGCCTTTCGGCGGAGGTCGGCACGATCGAGCCCGGCAAGATCGCCGACATCGTCGCGGTCCGCGGCGACCCGCTCGCCGATGTCGGCGTGCTGCGGCAGATGAATTTCGTGATGGCCCGGGGCCGGGTCCATCGACTGGATCCGTGAGTTCGTCGAAATTGCCTTGGTCCTTCGATACGCCGTTTCGACAAGCTCGACGGCTACTCAGGATGAGCGTGAAATAAGGATCGCGACTCTTCCCTAAACCCGCTCATCCTGAGTAGGAACCGAGCCTGTCGAGGGCCCGTATCGAAGGACCCAGGGAGGACAACGAGATGACCATGCGCTTCGACCGCCGCCAGTTCCTGCTCGCCACCGCCGCCGCGACCGGGGCGCTCGCGCTCGGCGGCTGCGCGACGATGGCGCCGCGTTCGCGGGCCGGCGGCGCCCGCGCGCTTTACGACCGCATCTTCGAGCAGATGCTCCAGGTCTCGCCCGAGCTCGCCACCGGCCTCGGCCTCGATGTGGGCGACAAGGCCCATCTGCGCGGCCGCTTGAGCGAATCCGGGCCGGCCGGCAAGATGGGCGGCTACCGGCCTTTGGTCGAGGCGCTGCCGGCGCTGCGCCGGATCGACCGCAACGGCCTGGCCCCGCGCGAGCGCGGCTGGCGCGACACGATCCTGTGGCTCGGCGAGCGCGTCGCCGAGCTCAGCCGGGTGCCCTACGGCACGCTCGACGGCTATCCCGTCCCCTACGTGCTGTCGCAGCTGACCGGCTCCTATCAGAGCGTGCCCGACTTCCTCGACAGCCAGCACAAGATCGAGACCCGCGCCGACGCCGACGCTTATGTCAGCCGGCTGGAGGCGTTCGCGCGCAACATCGATCTGGAGGTCGAGCATGCCCGCGCCGACGCCGGTCGCGGCGTCGTCCCGCCCGATTTCATCCTCGACAAGACGCTGACCCAGACCCGTGCATTGCGCGCGGAGCGCGGCGAGCGGGCCGGCCTGGTCCAGTCCCTCGTCCGCCGCGCGCGCGAGAAGAACATCGAAGGCGACTGGGCGACGCAGGCGAGCGCGATCGTCGACGGCCGCCTCGCCGCCGCGCTCGACCGGCAGCTCGCCTTGCTGACCGAGCTCAGGCGCGGCGCAGGCCACAATCCCGCCGCCGGCCGGCTGCCCGATGGCGCGCATTTCTACGAAATGTGCCTTCGCTATCATACCTCGACCGGGCTCACCCCCGATCAGGTGCACGAGACCGGCCTGCGCCAGATCGCGGAGCTTTCCGCGCTGGCCGATCCGCTGCTGCGCGCCGAGGGCATGACCCAGGGCAGCGTCGGCGCCCGGATCACCGCGCTCGGCCGCGAGGAGCGGCACCTCTATCCCAACACCGAGGCGGGGCGCGCCGAGCTGCTCGCGGGCCTCACCGCCTATATGACCCGGATGCGGGCGCGCATGCCGGATTATTTCGCGACCATCCCGCGCTCGCCGATGGAGATCAAGAGGGTGCCGCCGGCGATCGAGGTCGGCGCGCCGCGCGGCTATGCGATGGGGCCGAACCTCGACGGCAGCCGGCCCGGCGCCTTCTACATCAATTTGCGCGACACCCGCTCCTGGCCGAAATGGGCGCTGCCGACGCTCAACCATCACGAGGCGATACCGGGCCATCTCTGGCAGGGCTCGATCGTGATCGAGAACCAGGCGATTCCGCTGCTCCACCGAAATATCGGCATCGCGGCCTATGGCGAGGGCTGGGGCCTTTATGCCGAGCAGCTCGCCGACGAAATCGGCATGTACGAGGATTATCCGCTCGGCCGGCTCGGCATGATCCAGAGCTTCATGTACCGCTCCGCCCGCCTGGTCACCGACAGCGGCATGCACGCCAAGGGCTGGAGCCGCGAGCAGGCGATCCGCTATTTCATGGAGAATGTCGGGCTCGACGAATTGTCCTCGACCAGCGAGATCGAGCGCTACGTCGTCTGGCCGGGCCAGGCCTGCAGCTACAAGATCGGCCATAACGAGATCGTCCGGCTGCGCGAGGAGGCGCGCACCCGGCTCGGCGCGCGCTTCGACCTGAAGGGCTTCCACGACGCGGTGCTGCTCAACAGCGACATGCCGCTCGAGGTGCTGGCGACGGTGGTGGCGGAATGGGTGCGGTCGCGGATGGCCTGACTTAACCCATGTAAAAGCTTCTCTTTTTATCCGGCGACGCGCGCAGGGACCGGCCCGCCGGAGCCAGAAATAGTTGCGGAACCAAATGGCGTCCCGCATGTTGCGGTCTGGGGTCGGTGGATTTCCCACGCCCCACTACTGGGAGGTAGTATGCTTTCGAAGAAACTGTCGGCGCTCGTCGCCATCTCCATGCTCACCGCGAGCAGCGCGGCGGTTGCGCAATCGGCGCAGTCGCTCAGCCTTGCCGGCTCGCCAGCGATGCGTGCGGGCGCGGATGCACAAGGGCTCAACGCGCTCGACAGCCGCAACGGAATCGGCATCTATCTTATCGGTGCGGTGGTTCTCGGCCTCATCGTCTGGGGCGTGATCGAGCTCACCAAGGACGATAAGGGCCCCGAAAGCCCGTAAGCCCGCAGAGGGTCTCCCCACTAAAGCGCCCCGGCGGCCCCGGGGCGTTTTTTTGCGAAGGGGTTGCATAATTATGCATTGTACTGCATACATCCTCCATGATTGACGTCGCCATATTGGGCGCCTCGGGGTTCGTCGGGGCGGAGCTGCTGCGGCTCTGCGCCGGCCATCCCGGCCTGCGCGCGGCGAAATTGTTCGGCGAGAGTCAGGCAGGCGCGGCCGTGGCGGACGTCCATCCCCACCTCGCCCTTGCTTATGCCGGCGCCGGGATCGAGCGCTACGCGCCGGCGGCCCTGGACGGCATCGGCCTGGTCCTCGCGGCGCTGCCGCACGGCCAGTCGCAGGAGCTGGCGCCGGAGGTCATCGCGCGCGGCATCCCCCTGG
Organism: Sphingomonadales bacterium; assembly: GCA_034668505.1. Classification (GTDB taxonomy): domain Bacteria; phylum Pseudomonadota; class Alphaproteobacteria; order Sphingomonadales; family Sphingomonadaceae; genus Allosphingosinicella. Next base: position 58,690 of record JAXDPD010000040.1, on the reverse strand, counting down.
TCGATCTGGGCGCCGACTTCCGCCTCGACGACGCCGCCGCCTACCAGCGCTGGTACAAGGAGCCGCATGCGGCGCCCGCCTTGATGGGCCGCTTCGTCTACGGCATCCCCGAATTGCACCGCGACGCGATCGCCGGATCGCGGACGGTCGCCGCCGCCGGCTGCTACCCGACCGCGGCGATCCTCGCGCTCAGGCCGTTGCTCGGCCTGATCGACCCCGGCACGATCAACGTCGACGCCGCCTCGGGCGTCAGCGGCGCCGGCAAGGGCCTCAAGGACGTCACCCATTTCAACAGCGTCGACGAGAATTTCACCGCCTACGGCCTGCTCGATCACCGCCACACCGCCGAGATGGAGATGGAATTGGGCGGCAATATCCTGTTCACGCCGCATCTCGCGCCGATGAACCGCGGCATCCTCGCCACCTGCACCGCGATGGCGAAGGGGCCGTGCGACCCGCTGGCCGCATTGCGCGAGGCCTATGCGGACGAGCCCTTCATCCACGTCTCCGAGCGTCCGCCCTCGAGCAAATGGACGCACGGCTCCAACGCCGTCCATCTCACCGCCCGCTATGACGAGCGCACCGGCCGCGTCCTCGTCATCGCCGCCCTCGACAATCTCGTGAAGGGAGCCGCCGGACAGATGATCCAATGCGCCAATCTGATGCTCGGCCTCGACGAGGTTGCGGGCCTTTCCAACGTGGGCGTCTGGCCGTGAGCGTCACCGCAGCCGAGGGCTTCGTCGCGGCCGGCTGCCATGCCGGGATCAAGCATCGCCGCCACGACATGGCGCTGGTCGCGACCGCGGATTTGAAGCCCGCCACCGCCGTCGCCGTGTTCACCCGGAACAAGTTCGCGGCGCCGCCGGTGATCCTCGACCGCGCGCGGCTGGCGGCCAATGGCGGCAAGGCGAGCGCGATCCTGGTCAATTCCGGCAACGCCAATGCCGGCACGGGCGCGAAGGGCATGGCCGACGCCGTGGCGATGGGCGATTGCGCGGCCGATACGCTCGGCGTCGCGGCGGAGCATGTGCTGGTCTGCTCGACCGGGATCATCGGCACGCCTTTGCCGATGGAGGTGATCCTCAAGGCGACGCCGAGGCTGGCGAAGAAGCTTTCCCAAAGCGGCGCCGAGGATGCGGCGCGCGGCATCCTCACCACCGATACCTTGCCCAAGAGCGCCATCGTCCGCGGCTCGAGCTTCACGCTTGGCGGCATGGCCAAGGGCTGCGGCATGATCGCCCCCGACATGGCGACCATGCTCGCCTTCCTCACCACCGACGCGGAGCTGCCGCGCGACACGCTCCAGCGCATCCTCAAGGACGCCGCCGACGCCACCTTCAACACCTTGAACGTGGACGGCGCGACCTCGACCAACGACACCGTCATCCTGCTCGCCAACGGCCGGCGCGGCGCGGCGGAGGCGGGCGAGTTCGCGGAAGCAGTGCGCGCTTTGTGCGAGAATCTGACCTGGCAGATGGCGAGGGACGCCGAGGGCATGACCAAGATGGTGATGCTGAAGGTGACCGGCGCCGCCAGCGACGCCGAAGCGCGCGCGGCGGCCAAGAACATCGCAGAGAACAACCTCGTCAAATGCTCCTGGTACGGCAGCGATCCCTATTGGGGGCGGTTGCTCTCGGCGGCGGGCTCGTCGGGCGTCGCGTTCGATCCCGACACATCGTCGGTCGCTTATGGCGGCATCACCGTCTCGAGGGGCGGCACGAGCGTGGCCCATGACGAGGCCGCCCTGCGCCGTCACATGCAGCAGGAGCGCATCGAGATCCTCGTCGATCTCGGCATCGGCACCGGCGAGGCCAGCACGATCGGCATCGATCTCGGCCCCGGCTACATCAAGGAAAATTCGAAAACGTCATGACCACCAGCCCGGCCCTCACCGCGCAGATCCTCGTCGAGGCCCTGCCCTACATCCGGCGCTTCCGCGGCAAATCGATCGTGGTGAAGCTCGGCGGCGCCGCGATCGACAAGGCGCTCGACCGCGCGCTCGCGCAGGACGTGCTGCTCTTGATGAGCGTCGGCGTGCGCTGCGTGCTCGTCCATGGCGGCGGGCCGCAGGTCGATGCGCTGATGAAGAAGATGGGCAAGGTCCCCGAGTTCAGGGACGGCCTGCGAGTCACCGATGCCGAGACGCTGCAGATCGTCAGGATGGTGCTGGTCGGCGAGGTCAATCGCGACCTCGTCGCCACGATCAACCGCGAGACGCTCGACGATCCCACCGCCGTCGGCGTCGCCGGCGAGGATGGCGGGCTGCTGACGACGACGCCGCGCGACCCGGCGCTGGGCTTCGTCGGCGACGTCGCCCACGTCCGCGCCGAGCGGCTGCACGGCCTGCTCGACCAGGGCCTGGCCCCGGTCGTCTCGACGATCGGCGCCGACCCGTCGGGCCAGCCCTACAATATCAACGCCGACGAGGCGGCGATGGCGATCGCGGTGGCGATGGGCGCGGAGAAGATCGTCTACCTCACCGCCGCGCCGGGCCTGCTCGAGGACGCCAAAGACGAGAGCACGCTCGTCCCCCGCCTGACCTCGGCCGAATTGCGCGAGCGGATCGAGCATGAGAGCGTCTCCGCCGGCATGATCCCGAAGCTTCGCGCGTGCGCCGACGCGGTCGACGGCGGCGTCGGCTCGGCGCACATCATCGACGGCCGCGTGCCGCACGCCTTGCTGATCGAGGTGCTGACCGACCAGGGCATCGGCACGATGATCAAGAAGGAGCGGGACTGGTGAGCGACCTTCTCAGCATCGCCGGCCTGCCCGAGGGCGCCTTCGCCGAGATCCTGGCTCTGTCCGAGCGGAGCGACCTCGGCCGCCCGCTCGAGGGCAGGGGCGTCGCCTTGGTCTTCCAGAAGCCGAGCGCGCGCACCCGCAACTCGACCGAGATGGCCGCGGTCCAGCTCGGCGCGCATCCGGTCTACATCCAGAAGGAGGAGGTCGGCCTCGGCACGCGCGAGAGCGCCGAGGACGTGGCGCGCACATTGGCCTGCTATCACGCGATCATCGCCGCCCGGGTGATGGACCATCGCGACCTCGTCCGCATGGCGGCGGCGGTCGAGACGCCGATCCTCAACCTGCTCTCGGACCGGGACCATCCGCTGCAGGCGCTCGCCGACCTGCTCACGGTCAGGCAATTGCTCGGCCGGCTCGAAGGCGCGCGCATCGCCTATGTCGGCGACGCCGACAACAATGTCGCCCGCTCGCTCGCCCAGGCCTGCGCCGCCGCCGGCGCCGCGCTGACGCTCGCCAGCCCGCAAGGCTATCAGCTGAGCGACGCGCCCGACGGCGTCCGCCAGGTCGCCGATCCAGGCGAGGCCGTGGCCGGCGCGCAGATCGTCTATACCGACGTCTGGGTCTCGATGGGCCAGGATTCCGAGACCGAGACGCGGCTGCGCGCTTTCGCCGACTATCGGGTCGATGCGGCGCTGATGGCGAAATCGGACGACGCCTTCTTCCTCCACTGCCTCCCCGCCCGGCGCGGCGAGGAGGTGACCGATGAAGTGATGGAGAGCGCGAGGAGCGCGGTCTGGCGCCAGGCCGAGAACCGCATGCACACCGCGCGTGGGGCATTGGCATGGCTGGCGGGAGTACGGTGACGGTGATGGGGACAGTCACTTTCACGCTCCCAGTGCCGAAAGCTCGCGCCGCCGCGCGTGAAAGTGACTGTCCCCCTCGGAGGCGGCCGTGACCGACATCCGCACCCGACGGTTGCGGGCGCTGACCGATCTCATCCGGTCGGGCAATTTCGCGAGCCAGGAGGAGGTCACCGCCCAGCTCGACAGGCTCGGCTTTCCGGTGACGCAGGCGACGGTGTCGCGCGATCTGGAGCAGATCGGCGCGATCAAGGCCAAGCGCGCCGGCATCCTCGCCTACGTCCTGCCCGAGCAGATGCTGGCCGCCGACTGGGGCGCGCACCGGCTCGAGAAGATCCTGACGGAATGGGTCGTCTCGATCGAGGCCGCGGGCCAGATGATCGTGCTCAAGACCCCGCCGGGCTCGGCCCATCTCGTCGCCTCGGCGATCGACCATGCCGCCTTGCCCGAAATCGCCGGCACCGTCTCGGGCGACGACACCTTGTTCGTCGCGGTGCGCGACGGCGTCGCCACCCACCATGTCCTGACCCGTTTCCGCCGGATGATGGGCCAGGAGAAGGTCGCTTACGTATGAGCATCTCTTGTGCTCCTGCGAAAGCAGGAGCCCAGTCCCCTTCCGCCAGCGCCGCTGGGCTCCTGCTTTCGCAGGAGAGCAAAAGGACCCAGAATGACTGACAAGCCAAAGAAGGTCGTCCTCGCTTATTCGGGCGGGCTCGACACCTCGATCATCCTGAAATGGCTGCAGACCGAATATGGCGCGGAGGTCGTCACCTTCACCGCCGATCTGGGCCAGGGCGAGGAGGTCGAGCCGGCGAGGGCCAAGGCCGAGCTGCTCGGCATCAGGCCGGAGAACATCTTCATCGACGACCTCAGGGAGGAGTTCGTCCGCGACTACGTCTTCCCGATGTTCCGCGCCAACACGCTCTACGAGGGCCAATATCTGCTCGGCACCTCGATCGCCCGGCCGCTGATCGCCAAGCGCCAGATCGAGATTGCGCGTCAGGTCGGCGCCGACGCGGTCTGCCACGGCGCCACCGGCAAGGGCAACGACCAGGTCCGCTTCGAGCTTGGCTATTATGCGCTGGAGCCCGACATCCGCGTCATCGCCCCGTGGCGCGAATGGGACTATGCCAGCCGCGAGCAATTGATCGACTTCGCCGAGAAGCACCAGATCCCGATTTCGAAGGACAGGCGCGGCGAGGCGCCCTTCTCGATCGACGCCAACCTCCTCCACTCCTCCTCGGAGGGCAAGGTGCTCGAGGATCCGGCGCTGGAGGCGCCCGAATATGTCCACCAGCGCACGCTCTCGCCCGAGGATGCGCCGGACAAGGCGACGATCATCGAGATCGAGTTCGAGCGCGGCGATCCCGTCGCCATCGACGGCGAGGCGCTCTCACCCGCCGGCCTGCTCACCCGCCTCAACCAGCTCGGCCACGACAACGGCATCGGCCGGCTCGATCTGGTCGAGAACCGCTTCGTCGGGATGAAGTCGCGCGGCGTCTACGAGACGCCCGGCGGCACCATATTGCTCGCCGCCCATCGCGGCATCGAATCGATCACGCTCGACGGCGGCGCCGCCCATCTCAAGGATGAGATCATGCCGCGCTACGCCAGGCTCATCTATAACGGCTTCTGGTTCAGCCCGGAGCGCGAGATGCTCCAGGCCCTGATCGACAAGAGCCAGGAGCATGTGACGGGCAAGGTCCGCCTCAAGCTCTACAAGGGCAATGCGACGGTGATCGGCCGGGAAAGCCCGCTCGCGCTCTACGACCAGGATCTGGTCACCTTCGAGGAAGGCTCGTCGAGCTACAGCCAGCGCGACGCCGCCGGCTTCATCAAGCTGAATGCGCTCCGCCTGCGCACGCTGGCGACGCGGGACCGGCGGGCCAAGAAAAAATAGAAACTGTCCCTCAGGCCAGCGCCACCTTGACGTCCGTCATTGGAAAGTCGTTGCCCACGAACAGCAGCGGGCAATCGAGCTCCTTGGCCAGGGCGTAGGCAAAGCAGTCGCCAAAGTTCAGTCCGGCGGCATGCCAGCCTTTGCCGTATCGCCGATAAGCGTTGGCCGCGTCCTTGGCGCGGTCCGACGTAAGCGCGATCACGTCCAGGCCGAAGCGCTCGAACAGCGAGGTCAACGGGCCTTCCGCGCGATGACCGGCTGCGACGATGAGGCTTTCGGTCATCGTGGCCGCCGAGATGAAGACCTTCTCCGCGGTTTCGAGCGCCGCCATGCAGCCGCTTGCGCATGGGCCATCCCGGATAATTTCGATCAGCGCCGAACTGTCGACGACGATCACGCCGGCAGGCCGTAATCGTCGTAGAGAAAGTCCTGGCTCCGGGCGGCGTCGGGGCCGAAGCCGTCTTTTCCGGAACCGCGAAGCGCCTCGAGGAGCACGCGCTTCTCCGCGCGCGTCGGACCGCGCGTGACGGAGACGAGTCGAACGGCCGGCCGGCCATGGCGAGTCAGGACCACCTCGTCCCCGGCCTCGGCGCGCCGCACGAGATCCGTAAGCCGGCCCTTCGCCTCGGAGACGGGAATTTCCATTGGGAGAATATAGACCATTGATTGGTCCATTTCAAGCGCGCTCCTGGCACGCGGCAGGCGGGGAAAATAGGGACTGTCCCTCTGTTCCCGCGGTCCCTATCCCGAGCGCTGGCGATGCGGGAGACGATGATGCGGACGTGGATGGTCTTGCCGGCCCTGCTGCTGTGGTCCGGCGCCGCGACGGCGCAGACAGCGGCGCAATGCACGCCGGCGGCGGACGTCGCGACCGTCACCCAGGACGTCGTCCAGGACGGGATCGTCGCCCAGTTCATTCGGCCGCAGGGGCCGGGGCCCTTTCCGGCGCTGCTGATCCTCGGCGGCTCCGAGGGCGGGACGCGCACCGTCCGCGCGCTGGCCGCGCCGTTCGCCGCCCAGGGCTATGCGGTGCTCGCTTTGTCCTATTTCCGCGCCGAGGGGCTGCCCGCCGCGCTCGACCAGATCCCGCTCGAGACGTTCGACCACGGCCTCGCCTGGCTCGCCGCCCAGCCCAGCGTCGACGCCCGGCGGATCGGCGTGTTCGGCATCTCCAAGGGCGCCGAGGCGGCCCTGCTCGTCGCCTCGCGCCATGCCGAGATCCGCGCGGTCGCGGCGGGCTCGCCGAGCCATGTCGCCTGGCAGGGCCTGTCGCAGGACTTCGGGCTCAGGTCGAGCTGGTCGGCGGGCGGCGCGCCTCTGGCCTTCCTGCCCTATGAGACGAGCCACGGCTTCACCTCGATCTTCAAGTTTTACGAGGATGCGCTGCCCAATTTGCCGCAGCATGCCGGGGCCGCGATCCCGGTCGAGCGGATCAACGGGCCGATCCTGCTCATCTCCGGCCGCGCCGACGCGCTCTGGCCGTCGACGGCGATGGCCGAAGCGATTGTCGCCCGGCTTCGGGCGCGGCACTTCCGGCACCGGGTCAACCACGTCTCCTATCCCGACGCCGGCCACATGGCGCCCGCGCCGCCGGCCATCGGGCCGACCAGGGCCGAGATGCTGCCGATGCTCGGCGGCACGATCGAAGGCAATGACCGCGCCCGCGCTTTGGCCTGGCCGGTCACGATCTGCTTCTTCCGCGAGGCGCTGGCGCCCGTGCGGCGGCGGCGGCTCTGAGGCGCGCGATTGTTGAATACAAATTGGATTTCGCCTGCCAGCCTGTAGCGATGCGCGTCGATTCGCCTTGCCATTCCCTGCCTGCCGGATGCCCGCTCCGCCGGTCCGTGGGGCCCGAGGGGGAGGAACACCCCCCGCGATTCCATGTGACGCTCGTGCCACTCGTGCCATTCGCCGGATGAACCTGGCCATCCTCGAAGCCGGGACCCCGCCGGCCGCTTTGATCGCCGAGCATGGCCGCTATCCGGCGATGTTCGAGCGGCTGCTTGGCATGGCGGCGACGAGCTACGATGTCGCGGCCGGCGAATTGCCGCCGGACGTGGGGCGCCACGCGGCCTATCTGATCACTGGCTCGTCGGCGGGCGTCTATGAGGATCTGCCCTGGATCGCGAAGCTCGCGGCCTTCCTTCGCGCCGCCAAGGGCCGGGCCAGGCTGGTCGGCATCTGCTTCGGCCACCAGATCATGGCCGAGGCCTTTGGCGGCCGCGTCGAGAAATCGGCGAAGGGCTGGGGCGTCGGTCTCCATGGCTATCCGATCGTCCAGCGCGAGCCCTGGATGGACGCGGCGCCCCTGGTCTCGGCGCCGGCCTCGCACCAGGACCAGATCGTGCTGCCGCCGCCGCAAGCGGAGGTGATCGCCTCGTCGCTGTTCACGCCTTATGCCGGCCTCGCCTGGCGCGACCAGGCCGCCATCTCCTTCCAGTTCCACCCCGAAATGTCGCCCGCCTTCGCCCGCGCGCTCTACGACAGCCGCCGCGACCGCATAGCCGGGGTGGACGCCGCCATCGCCTCGCTCGACGCGCCCAACGACAATCGGCGCGTCGGCGAATGGATCGGGCGGTTTCTGAGAGAGTGAAAGACTGGGCGGTTGCGCAATGAAAGCCTTCATCCGCGCGGCAACTGCCTTTATCCTCGGCCGGCGGCGCCTTTGCCTTGCACAGATTGCCGGGAGCGGGGAGTGATGGACTTCGAATTCAACAAGGCGAAGGGTTCGCAGCTCAAGGTGCTTCGCCACGGCCTGCTCGCGACCTACACGCGCCGGACGCTGAAAATGCTGCTCATGGACGAGTTCGAGCGGGATTATGAAAATCTGGTCGAGAAAGGCAGCTTCGATGAGGAAGTGTTCGAGCTGGTCCTGACCGCCAAGCGCGAAGGCTGGCTCGACAGGTTCGTGCAGGCCACCGCGAAGCTCTATCCGGACGCGCCCGGCCTGCGGACCGTGTTCGAAACCTTCGCGCTGCTCGAGAGCGCCACGAAAAGTGCGCCGCCTCCGGTCGCCGCTGCCGACGTCCGGGAGGAGGATCCGCCGCTCGAACGGCTGATACGGCGGGCCTCGCCGACATTCACGTCGCCGCTGCAATGGGGCGAACGGCTCAATGCGATGCGCAGCCGGGTCTGCCGAGTGGACGCGGGCAAGTGGCGCGGCAGCGGCTGCCTGATCGGCAAGGATCTGGTGATCACCTGCGATCATGTCGTGGGGCAGGTCGAGGACCCGGCCGATACCGAGCTGCGATTCGATTATGTGATCGAACAGAACAAAACGCTGGAGGGACGGACCTGCAAGCTGGCCGACGATTGGATCGTCGCCCGCCAGCCATTCGACCTCCCCGGGGGTGCGGGAAGGGGTTTGAATTTCATCGTCATGCGCCTGGCGGAGCCGGTCGGCCACGACATCCTCTCCAACGGCGAGCCGCGCGGCTGGGTCCCCCTGCCAACGGGCACGCCGATCGAAATCGGCGACCCCGTCTTCATCCTCCAGCATCCGCACTCGGGTCCGCTGATGATGTCGGCCGGATCGGTTGTCGAATGGGACGAAGGCGCTACCCGTTTCGCGACCGATGCGGATACGCAGCCCGGCTCGAGCGGCGCCCCGGTGTTCGACGCGGGGTTCGAATTGATCGGTTTGCACGAATCGGCCCAACACCTGTCCGGGAAGAAGTCCCGTACCGGCGAGGTGCGTGCCGACCTCATCGGACAGGCCGTCGCCGCGCTGGAAATCAAAGGAGGCGCCGATGCCGGAAGATGACGGAATCGATTGGAATGCGCTCACGGGCGGGCAACTCGAAATGGTTCGAAATGCCTTGCTTGCCGCGTTCGATCGCCGCGGGCTGCAGAGGTTCCTGGCCGATCAATTCTCGATCCACCTGGAGGAGCTGATCGCGCCCGGGCCGTTCGAGCATCAAGTGTTTGATCTGATTGAGAGCATCCAGCGCGAGGGATGGCTTGGCAGGTTCATCGCCGAGGTTCGGAGCAACTCCAGCAATCTACAGGTTCGCGATCTCGCCGCCGCGCTCGAACGCGGCGGCAAGGGCTGCGGCTAGGCGCCGGGATCGCCGCCTTCTTGCCTCGCCGCAGCGCGCGATTTAGGCGAGTCGCGAGGGAGCCAGATTCATGAAGACCCGCGCCGCAATCGCCTTCGCGCCCAAGCAGCCGCTCGAGATCGTCGAGCTCGACCTCGAAGGGCCGAAGGCGGGCGAGGTGCTGGTCGAGATCATGGCGACCGGCATCTGCCACACCGACGCCTACACGCTCGACGGGCTCGACAGCGAGGGGCTGTTCCCCTCGATCCTGGGCCATGAGGGCGCCGGCGTGGTCCGCGAGGTGGGCGCGGGCGTGACCTCGGTGAAGCCGGGCGATCACGTCATCCCGCTCTACATCTCCGAATGCCGGCAATGCCCGAGCTGCTTGTCGCGCAAGACCAACCTCTGCACCGCGATCCGCGCCACCCAGGGCAAGGGCGTGATGCCGGACGGCACCAGCCGGTTCAGCTACAAAGGCGCGGCGATCCACCATTATATGGGCTGCTCGACCTTCTCGAACTTCACCGTATTGCCCGAGATCGCGGTCGCGAAGATTCGCGATGACGCTCCTTTCCAGTCGGCCTGCTACATCGGCTGCGGCGTCACCACCGGGGTCGGCGCGGTGCTCAACACCGCCAAGGTCGAGCCGGGCGCCAGCGTCATCGTCTTCGGCCTCGGCGGGATCGGCCTCAACGTCGTCCAGGGCGCGCGCATGGCGGGCGCCGGGATGATCGTCGGGGTCGACATCAACCCAGGCAAGGAGGAATGGGGCCGCCGCTTCGGCATGACCGATTTCGTCAATCCCAAGGCGGTCGAGGGCGACCTCGTCGCGCATCTGGTCGCGCTCACCGGGGGCGGCGGCGATTATACCTTCGATTGCACCGGCAACACCGACGTCATGCGCGCCGCGCTCGAAAGCGCGCATCGCGGCTGGGGGACCAGCGTCGTCATCGGCGTCGCCGAAAGCGGCAAGGAGATCGCCACCCGCCCGTTCCAGCTGATCACCGGCCGGGTCTGGAAGGGCACCGCCTTCGGCGGCGCCCGCGGCCGCACCGACGTGCCCAGGATCGTCGACTGGTACATGGCCGGCAAGATCGAGATCGACCCGATGATCACCCATGTGCTGAGCCTCGAGGAGATCAACAGGGGCTTCGATTTGATGCACGCCGGCGAGAGCATCCGCTCGGTCGTGGTCTACTGAACCGGACAAGAGGAGAGAGACATGTTCAGCCATATGATGGTCGGCAGCAACGACATTCCCCGCTCGAAGACCTTCTATGACGCCACCTTCGAGGCGATGGGCGGCAAGCCGGGGTTCGAGGACGACAAGGGCCGGCTCGTCTACCTGCACAATGGCGGCATCTTCATCGTCACCAAGCCGCTCGACGCCGCCCCCGCGACGTCCGGAAACGGCTGCACGATCGGCTTCGGCATGAGTCCGGAGCAGGCCGATGCCTGGCACCAGGCGGGCATGGAGAATGGCGGCACCGCGATCGAGGATCCGCCGGGCGTGCGCGAAGGGGGCTTCGGCAAGCTCTATCTCGCTTATCTGCGCGATCCCGACGGCAACAAGCTTTGCGCGCTGCACCGGATCGCCTGAGCCGATGACGGCTTTGGCAACGCTCTCCACCAACAAGGCGCAGGGCGGCGTCCAGGGCGTCTACCGACACGCCTCCGCCGAGACCGGCACGGCGATGACCTTCTCGGTCTATGTGCCGCCCCAGGCCGAGGCGATCGCGAAGCTGCCGGTGGTCTGGTACCTGTCCGGCCTCACCTGCACCCATGCCAACGTCACCGAGAAAGGCGAATATCGCCGCGCCTGCGCCGAGCTCGGCCTGATCTTCGTCGCGCCCGACACGAGCCCGCGCGGGGAGGGGGTGCCCGACGACGAGGCCTATGATTTCGGCCAGGGCGCCGGCTTCTACGTTGATGCGACGCAGCCGCCCTATGACGCGAACTTCCGCACGTATTCCTACGTCGTCGAGGAATTGCCGGCGCTGATCGCCGCCAATTTCCCCGCCGACATGGACCGCCAGGCGATCACCGGCCACTCGATGGGCGGCCACGGCGCGCTGACCATCGCGCTCCGCAATCCCGGCCGTTATCGCGCCGTCTCCGCCTTCGCGCCGATCGTCGCGCCCTCTCAGGTGCCCTGGGGCGAGAAGGCGCTCGGCCGCTATCTCGGCCCCGACCGGGCGGCCTGGCGCAAGCATGACGCGGTGGCGCTGATCGAGGACGGGGCGCGCGTGCCGGATATTCTCGTCGATCAGGGCGACGCCGATAATTTCCTCGCCGAGCAGCTTCGCCCCGAATTGCTCGAATCGGCCTGCGCCGCAGCCGGCATCCCGCTGACGCTCCGGCTTCAGCCGGGCTACGATCACAGCTATTATTTCATCTCCACCTTCATGGCGGATCATCTGCGCTGGCACGCGGATCGACTGAAATAACCATGTTTATCCATTGGCTTACCGCAACTGCGTGAAATCTTCACGCGTGCGTTGACGCAGTGCAGCAATGCCGCGACCAATGGGCCCTCGACGCGAGGGGGCGCAATGAAGCTGATCATCGCCATCATCAAGCCGTTCAAGCTCGAGGAGGTGCGCGACGCGCTCGCCGCCGCCGGCGTCCAGGGCATGACCGTGTCCGAAGCCCGGGGGTTCGGCCGCCAGAAGGGCCAGACCGAACTCTACCGCGGCGCCGAATATACGACCGCCTTCGTGCCCAAGGTGCGGGTCGAAGCGGTGGTGCCCGCGGGGCTGGTCCAGTCGGCGGTCGAGGCGATCCAGCAGGCCGCCAACACCGGCACGATCGGCGACGGCAAGATCTTCGTCCTCGACGTCGATCAGGCGATCCGGATCCGCACCGGCGAGCGCGACGACGATGCGATTTAGGGGGGCCGACATGCACCGGACTGGACTTCGCTTCGCCGCCCTCGCGGGCCTGCTCGCGCTCCCCGCCGCCGCCTCGGCCGCGGCCCCGGCGCTGAGCGTCGACAAGGGCGACACCGCCTGGATGCTGACCGCGACTATCCTCGTCCTGGCGATGATCCTGCCCGGCCTCGCGCTCTTCTACGGCGGCCTGGTCCGCGCCAAGAACGTGCTCTCGATCCTGAGCCAGGTGCTCGGCATCACCGCGGTCGCGATCCTGGTCTGGGTCGGCTGGGGCTACAGCCTCGCCTTCGATGCGGGCAATGCCTTCGTCGGCGGAACGAGCAAGCTCTTTCTCTCCGGCATCACCGGCGAGAGCCTCAGCCCGACCTTCAGCGCCGGCATCGGCATCCCCGAGCTCGCCTTCGTCGCCTTCCAGATGACCTTCGCGGCGATCACCGCCAGCCTTATCGTCGGCGCGCTCGCCGAGCGGGTGAGGTTCGGCGCGCTTCTGCTCTTTTCGGCGATCTGGCTGACCATCGTCTATGCGCCGCTCGCGCACATGGTATGGGCGCCGGACGGGCTGATCTTCGGCTGGGGCGCGCTCGATTTCGCGGGCGGCACGGTGGTCCACATCAATTCGGGCGTCGCCGGCCTGGTCGGCGCGCTGATCGCCGGCAAGCGGCTCGGTTTCTTGCGGGAAATGACGCCGCCCCATTCGCTGAGCCTGACCCTGGCCGGCGCCGGCCTGCTCTGGGTCGGCTGGTTCGGCTTCAACGCCGGCTCCAACCTCGAGGCGACCGGCGGCGCCGCCATCGCGATGATCAACACCTTCGTCGCGCCGGCGGCGGGCGTGCTCGCCTGGATGCTCGCCGAGCGGCTCGTCTCGGGCAAGGCGAGCCTGCTCGGCGGCGCCTCGGGGGCGATCGCCGGGCTGGTCGCGGTGACGCCGGCGGCCGGGACGTCGGGCGTGGCGGGCGCGGCGGGTTTGGGGGCGGTCGCCGCCTTCGCCTGCTACGGCTTCGTCGGCAGCCTCAAGCATAGGCTCAGGCTCGACGACAGCCTCGACGTGTTCGGCATTCACGGCATTGGCGGCATCATCGGCTCGATCGGCACCGGCCTCGTCTCCTCGCCTTTGCTCGGCGGCTTTCGGCCCGAGGATTACGAGATCGCCGCGCAGACCTGGATCCAGATCAAGGCGGTGGCGGTCGCGGTCGGCTGGTCCGCGGTCGGCTCGGCGATCGCCTTCTCCATCGTCAGGCTGGCGCTGGGCCTCCGGGTCCCGCCCGACGCCGAGCGCGAGGGCCTCGACATCACCGACCATGGCGAACGGGCGTATAATTTCTGAGGCACCACCCACCGTTCGCCCGAACGGGTGGGGCTCAGGCGACGGTGCCTGAAGCGCGCAGGGCGGCGATCCTGTCGGGCGCGTAGCCGAGTTCGGCGAGCAGCGCGTCGGCATCATCGCGCGGGGGTCGCGGTGGCTCGGTCGCCGTGCTGGAATAACGCGGCGCCGGCGCGGGCTGGGTGACGCCTTCAACATCGATGAAGGTACCGCGCGCCTCGTTGTGCGGATGCGCCGGCGTCTCGGCGAGCGACAATACGGGCGCGAAGCAGGCGTCGCTGCCCTCCAGCAAGGCGCACCATTCGTCGCGCGTGCGGGCGGCGAACAAGGCGGCGAGCTGTTGCTTGCGGTCCGCCCAGGCCGTCCGGTCGTCCTGCCCGTCGGCGGCGATGCCGAGCTTTTCGCAGAGCAGAGCGTAGAATTGCGGCTCGATCGCGCCGACCGCGATCCATTTGCCGTCGGCCGTCTGATAGGTGTCGTAATAAGGCGCGCCGCCGTCGATCCGGTTTACGCCGGTGCGGTCCTCCCACAGGCCTTTGGCGTAAAGGCCCCAGGTCAGGCTGGCGAGCAGGGCCGAGCCGTCGGTCATCGCGCAATCGATCACCTGGCCGGCGCCGCCGCCCTTCACCGCGAGCAGCGCGCTCACCATGCCGAAGGCGAGCATCATCCCGCCGCCGCCGAAATCGCCGACATAATTGACCGGCGGCGACGGCCGGTCCTCGCGGCCGATCGTGTGGAGCGTGCCGGACAAAGCGATATAATTGATGTCGTGGCCGGCGGCGGCGGCGAGCGGCCCGCTCTGGCCCCAGCCGGTCATGCGGCCGTAGACGAGCCGCGCATTGTCGGCGAGCAGCACCTCCGGCCCCAGGCCAAGCCGCTCCATCACGCCGGGCCGATAGCCCTCGATCAGGCCGTCGCAGCTTTTCGCCAGATCGCGGACCAGCGCGATCCCGTCGGCCTGCTTGAGATCGACGGTCACCGTCCGGCGCGAGCGCGCCAGCGGATCGCCGGGAAGCTTGAAACCGCCTTGCCGCTCGATCCGGATCACCTCCGCGCCATGATCGGCCAGCATCATCCCGGCGAACGGCGCGGGGCCGAGCCCTTCCATTTCGAGGATGCGCAGGCCGGCGAGAGGGCCGGTCACTAGAGGGCTTCTATGATCGTCACGTTGGCGACGCCGCCGCCCTCGCACATCGTTTGCAGGCCGTAGCGTAGCCCGCGCGCACGCAGCGCGTGGACGAGCGTCGTCATCAGCTTGGCGCCCGAGGCGCCGAGCGGGTGGCCGAGGGCGATCGCCCCGCCATTGACGTTGAGCTTGTCGGGATCGGCGCCGACATGGCCGAGCCAGGCGAGCGGCACCGGCGCGAACGCCTCGTTGACCTCGTACAGG
The DNA here is from genome assembly GCA_034668505.1 of Sphingomonadales bacterium. GTDB lineage: Bacteria > Pseudomonadota > Alphaproteobacteria > Sphingomonadales > Sphingomonadaceae > Allosphingosinicella. The sequence goes on along the minus strand of JAXDPD010000040.1, from coordinate 43,549 downwards.
TCGATATCCTCGATCCGCATGCCGGCCCGCTTCAGCGCGCGGTCGGTGGCGAAGAGCGGCTCTTCGAGCATGATCACCGGGTCGCCCGCGGTGACGGTGAGATTGTGGATGCGCGCCAGGGGGGTCAGGCCGTGATCCTTCAGCGCCTGCTCCGAGACCACCAGCACCGCCGCCGAGCCGTCGCAGATCTGGCTCGCCGAGGCCGCGCTGATCACGCCGTCCTCCTTGAGCAATTTGACCGCGCTTATCCCTTCGAGCGTGGCGTCGAAGCGTATGCCTTCGTCGATCCGGTGGATTTCGGTGCTGCCGTCGGGGAGGGTGACCTCGACCGCGACGATCTCGTCCGCGAACGCGCCCGCCTCGGTCGCCGCCTTGGCGCGACGGTGGCTTTCCAGCGCATATTGGTCGAGCGTGCCGCGGTCATAGCCATATTTCTTCGCGATCATCTCGGCGCCCAGGAACTGGTTGAAGAAGGGCACGCCATATTTTTGGGTGACGCTGGCGGGGAAGGGGGTGAAGCCCTTGTCGGCGACCATCGAGAGGCCCATCGGCGCCCGCGTCATGCTCTCGACGCCGGCGGCGATCACCGCGTCCTGCGTCCCCGACATCACCGCCTGGGCGGCGAACTGGATCGCCTGCTGCGAGGAGCCGCACTGGCGGTCGATGGTCACCGCCGGCACGCTCTGCGGCAGCTTCGAGGCGAGCACCGCGTTGCGTCCGACATGAAGAGATTGCTCGCCCGCCTGCGTCACGCAGCCCATGATCACGTCGTCGATCGCCGCCGGATCGATGCCGGACCGCTCGGCCACCGCATCGAGGCTGATCGCGGCCAGATCGACCGGGTGGGTTCCGGCGAGGCGACCCCCCTTGCGGCCACCAGCGGTGCGGACGGCGCTGACGATATAGGCTTCGGCCATTCCGATTCTCCCCGCGAAAGAGTCGTCATTGCGAGGAGCGGAGCGACGAAGCAATCCAGTTTGCGCTGCCCCTTCGGCCGAACTCGATAATTTCGGATGGAAACCGCTTTGCGCCGGTCAGCGCCAGCGCTCCGCCGGCGCCCTGACATAATGGCGCCAGACATAGCCCCAGGGGATGACGAGCCCGAACAGGACCGGGAAAAGCCCGATCTCGATCAGATCCGCGCTCAAGCGCGGCGATCCGCTCCCGGCCAGCCATTGCGGCAGCCCGAAGCGGAGCAGCCAGATCGTCTTCCAGACGAATTCGAACAGGAAGATCGGAACCATCATCAGCGGGTAGCGAATTCCGATCAGCGCCATCACCCACAAGCCGCCCAATATCCCGGTAATCATTCCGCGGCCCATCGGATCGGGCCAGATCAAAGCGGGCAGATTGCTCGACCCCAGGGCGATGGCGGCGGCGAGGCAGGCCGCGCGCATGACGTAGAGCCGCACCAGCGAGACTTCGTGCTCGCCCCTTTTCCAGATGCTCGGCGACGCTGAATCGGCGGTCGAAGCCATGTCAAATCTCCTCTTGATGCCGCGAAGAGGGCAGGCGCCCGGCCTCGCCGCGCTTCACCGCCACCGCGCGCCCGGCTGCCGGACGTAGCGACGCCAGACATAGCCCCAGGGGATCACCAGCGGCATCAGCACCACGCCGACGAGCGTGTTTGTGAGGTCCTCCGAAGTCACGGGAGTCAGCTGCCCCGCCGACCATGAAGGAAGCCCGTAAGCGAGCACCCAGATCACCTTCCACGCAAACTCGAACATCAGCAGCGGCAGCATCCGGAGCGGGTGAAGAAGGCCGATGAAGGCGAGCAGCCAGATTCCGCCGAGCAAGGCGGCGATGATCCCGCGGTCGCTGATCGGGTGGCTGACGATCTGGGGCACGATCAGCCCGCCAAGGCCGACGATGAGCAGGAGGTAGGCCGCCCTAAGCACGTAGAGACGGATGAGGGAGACCTTGTCTTCCGCTCGTGCCGGGGCCATTTCGGGGGCCTGTGCTGCAGTCGAAGCCATTTTCAGCTCTCCATCTCAAGACGTGGCGGGGACCGGGCGAAAGGCCTTTCCGAGCCGCAGCCGGATAAGCCAGAAGGCCATCACCGCGAACGGCGCGAAGGCCAGGACGAAGAGAATAAGCGAGCCGCGGACGGCCTGGGGCATGACGTCCTGCTGGCCGAGGAAGAAGGAGCCGGTCGCGATGAAGAAGGCGACGCACATCCGCCACAAATGACGCGAGATCCGCTGAACGTGGGTGAGCCTGGCGCGCAGGATCGCGTTGAGATCGAGCAGGCCCGCGAGCAGGCACGCGCCGGCGAAGACGAAGATCGGGCCGCGGCCGACGGGCGTCGTCGACGCGCCGGTGAGACCCGACCAGAGCATCAGCGCGGCGGCGATGAGCACGCCCGCGCAGGCGACGATCTCGAACCTGCCGGTCGTCCCGTCGCGGCGGCGCGCCGCGACCCAGGAGGTCGCGACGAAATAGCAGACCAGGATGCCGCCGACGGGGGAGCCGGGCGGCGTCCTGAACGGCTCCAGGATCGCGGCGGTGAGTCCAAGAACGAGCATCGACGCGAAGAACCAGGTGCCGGCGCGGCCGTGCAGCTTGCCCCCCTTGCGGGCGCCGACCGCGACCGTGCCCGAGAGGATGGCGAGGCATCCGCCTGCGATATGGACTCCCATGACGATGTTCATGCCGCCTCCCTCTCCGGGTCATCCGCCGCCGGCTGCTCGCCCCCCGCGGTGTCCGGCAGGAATTCAAGAATGTCGCCGGGCTGGCAGGACAAAGCGGCGCAGAGCGCCTCGAGCGTCGAAAAGCGGATCGCGCGCGCTTTCCCGGTCTTCAGGATCGACAGGTTGACGATCGTGATGCCGACGCGCTCGGCGAGCTCGGTCAGGGTCATGCGACGCGCGTAGAGGAGGTCGTCGAGCTTGACGGCGATCGCCATGTCACACCGTCCCTTCGAGGTCTTCGCGCATACCCGCGCCTTCCGCGAACACCCGGGCGAGCACGAAAGTGAGAAGCACGGCGAGCCAGCCGTTGAGCGAGAAGCTGCTATCGAGATCGACCGGATGCGCCGGCGTTGAGATCAACCTCGAAATAATGGCGACGAGGAGGCCGAGAAGCTGCAGCGCGACCAACGCCCAGCCGATCCCCTGCAGGCGCCGGGCGTTGGCGGCGACGAACGGGTCGCCCATGCGGACCGTATCCACCATCGCGAGCAGCCGCTTGAGGATGAGATAGTTGATCGGGATCGAGGCGATTCCGATCGCGGCGACCGCGCGCAGGCCCCAGACCAGCCGGGTCGCGTCGGGCGAGGGCGTCAGCTTGAACGCGCTCATGATCCATTGCTCGTTGGGCATGACGAGCAGCAGGACGAGGATCGCGGCGCCGAACAGCCAGTTCAGGACGACGAGGATGCGCAGCAGGACATAGGCGATCGGCAAAGCGGCGGAATAGTGGCGGGTCATCTGGGCGGCACTCCAACGATTCAATATATCGATAAACGATAACACACTTATCGAAGATCGTCAAATGCCTTATCGAATTGCGTTGTTGCGGGGAATAGGAACAGTCACTTTCACGCGCCGCGGCTCGATCTTTCGGCCCGGGCAGCCGGAAAGTGACTGTCCCCTTGCAGCCTAAAGCGAGCGCGCGATCAGCAGCTTCATGATCTCGCTCGAGCCGCCGTAGATGCGCTGCACGCGGGCGTCGCGCCACATCCGGGCGATCGGGTACTCGTTGATATAGCCGTAGCCGCCATGGAGCTGGAGGCAGGCGTCGACCACCTCGCCATGCGCTTCGGTGACCCAGAGCTTGGCGATGGCGGCGGTGGTGGCGTCGAGCGTGCCGGCGAGGACGCGGGCGATGCAGTCGTTGACCATCACCCGGGCGACCACCGCCTTGGCCTTGCAGTCGGCGAGGACGAATTGGCTGTTCTGGAAGTCGATGATCGGCTTCCCGAACGCCTTCCTCTCCTTGACGTAGGCGATCGTCTCCTCGATCGCCCGCTCCATGGCGACGGCGCTGCCGATCGCGATCAAGAGCCGCTCGCGCGGCAGCTCCGCCATGAGCTGGTAGAAGCCCTTGCCCTCTTCGAGGCCGAGCAGGTTGTCGGCCGGCACCCAGACGTCGTCGAAGAACAATTCGGACGTGTCCTGCGCGTCGAGCCCGATTTTGTCGAGCTTGCGCCCGCGCCGGAAGCCCTCGACCTCGTTGGGCTCGACGACGAGCAAAGAGACGCCCTTGGCGCCTTCGCTGGGATCGGTCTTGGCGACGACGACGATCAAATCGGCGATCTGGCCGTTGGAGATGAAGGTCTTGGCGCCGTTGATCCGATAGCCGTTGCCGTCCTTCAGCGCAGTGGTCCGCACCGATTGCAGGTCCGAGCCCGCGCCGGGCTCGCTCATCGCGATCGCCGCGACCCGCTCGCCGCTGGCCAGCTTGGGCAGCCAGTTTTGCTTCTGCCCCTCGGTGCCGTGGGCCTGGATATAGGGGGTGATGATGACGTTGTGCAGGCCGGCGGCGAAGCCCTCGACGCCCTTGCGGATGATCGTTTCGGCGACGACGACGTCGTGGCGGAAATCGCCGCCGGGCCCGCCATAGGCTTCGGGCACGCTGACTCCGAGCAGCCCGGCCGCGCCCGCCTCGCGCCAGAATTCGCGCTCGACCATCCCCGCCGCGCGCCAGCCGGCGACTCGCTCCGGCGGCGCGTTCCGGTCCAGGAACTTGCCCACCGACTCCGCGAACATGCGGATTTCCTCGTCGTCCATGAAGGCGGGCAAAGGGAAATCGGCCTGGCTCATGCCCCGACTTGTGAGGCGAAAATCCCGGTCCGGCAAGCATGTGAACGCCCCTTAACCATCCCGTTCATCGCCCGCTCAGGCGCTTTGTAGGAAACAATCTGCTTCCGGGCCGCGTTTTTTGCCCGAATACTCAATCAACTGGAGAGCGTGCCATGCTCAGGACACTCATTATCGGCGCCACGGTGTCGGTCAGCGCTATGGTCGCGCTCCCGGCCACCGCCAGCGCCCAAGGCTATTATCGCGACGGCTATCAGAGCCGTTCCTATGACGGCTACCGCGACGGGCGCCGCTACGACAATTATCGCGGCTATCGCCGCGACCGCTACCGCAGCAACCGCCGCTATTACCGGCCGCGGAGCCGGGTGAACGTCTATTTCGCGCCGAGCTACGGCTACGGTTACGGCTATAACCCGGGCTATTATGGGGGTTATGGCGGTTATGGCGGCGGCTATTACGGCGGCGGCTATGGCTATTACAACAGCGGCTATGGCGGGCGCGGCTATTATGGCCGCAGCCGCTATCGCTGCGGCAACGGCACCACCGGCGCCATTGTCGGCGGCGCCAGCGGCGCTTTGATTGGTCGCGAGATCGGCCGCGACGGCCGCGGCTATCGCGGCCGCTATCGGGGCCGCGGCAGCGGCACCACCGGCGCGATCATCGGCGGCGCGATCGGCGCCCTGATCGGCCGCGAGGCGACTCGCTGCTAGCTCAGGCGAAAGAGGGGACAGTTACTTTTTCACCGAAAAAGTAACTGTCCTCATTTTGCTCAGCCGCGGAGCCGGGCGATCATCCGCTCCAAATTCTCCAGGATCATCGTCCAGCCCTGGTGGGTCTGGCTCTCATAATCCTTCCACACGCCTGCGTGCGTCAGCGTCAGCAGCGACCCCTCGCCGTCCGGCGCGATCTCGACGGTGATCCGCGTGCGCTCGTCGCTGAAGCTCGTCCAGAAATCGAAGGCGAGCCGGCGCGGGCGGTCGATCTCCACATATTCGCCGAAATGCTCCGCCAGCTCGGCGCCGCGCCGCTCGAGAATCGCGAAGCGGCCGCCGACGCGCGGATCGATCTCGACCCTCTCCATGACGCCGCCCGGCGTCGCGAACAGCCATCGGCCGACTCCGTCCGGATCGAGCCAGGCGTCGAACAGGGTTTCGGGCGGGGCCGCGATGCGCCGCTCCAGGGTCAATGTGACGGTCTCGGTCATTCAATCCTCCTTCTTCATCCGTTCGCGCCGCGCCAGCTCGGCCTCGCTCGGCTCGGCATGGGCGAAGGAGCCGGTGCGCACGGGGCCCCGCGGCCGGTAGCGGCTGATGATCACGCCGGTCGTCGCGGTCTTGCTGTCGACGAGCTCCAGCTCGCCGGGTTTGGTCTCCTCGCCGAACAGCCTCTTGCCCTTGCCCAGGATCACCGGGAAGACGAGCAGGTTGAGCTCGTCGACCAAGCCGTGCGCGAGCAGGGACCGGACCAGCACCGAGCTGCCCTGGGTCAGCAGGTCGGGGCCGTCTCCCTGCTTGAGCCGGGCGACCGCGTCCGGCACGTCGCCCTCGAGCCTGACGCTGTTCGCCCAGGCGAGCGGCTCGGCCGAGGAGGTGGCGACATATTTGGTGACGCCGTTGAAGAGGGCCGCCGGCTCCTCTTCGGTGAACGGCCAGTGGGCGGCGAAGATCTCATAGGTCGTGCGCCCCAGCAGCAGCTCGAAGGGCTTGGAGAAGCTCTCGCCCATCGCCGCGCCCATGACCGCGTCCCAATAAGGAAAGGTCCAGCCACCATGTTCGAAGCCCCCGGTCGGATCCTCTTCGGGCCCACCCGGCGCCTGCATGACGCCGTCCAGGCTGACGAACGCGCCGACGATAACGCGCCTCATCGCGCCAGCTCCTTCGCCACCTCGCCGAGCTGGTCGGCGCAAGTGCCCCAGCCTTCGTGGAAGCCCATCTTGGCGTGGGTCTGCGCGTCCTGGCCGTCCTTGTGCTTGGCGATTGCGCGGTAGAGCGTCTTGCCGCCGGGCGCGTCCTCGAAGGTCATGATCGCGGTGAACAGGAAGCCGCCGCAATCCGCCGGCCCCGGGGCGTTCGGCCGCCAGCCGGGGCCGAGCGCCGAGGTCCAGACGACGCGCTCGCGCTCCACCACGTCGAGGACGCAGCCCGCGCCCCCGGTGCCGGTGTCGAAGCCGTCGGGGCCGGTCATGCGCATGCGGAATATCCCGCCGGGTTTCAGGTCGATTTCGACCTCGGGCGTTTCATAGGGCCTGGGCGCCCACCATTTCCGGATATGCTCGGGCGTGGTCCATGCCTTCCAGACGAGGTCGCGCGGCGCGTCGAGCACGCGTTCCAATACGAGATCGTGGTCACTCACTTGTCACTCTCCTTGGTTTGCAACGTTTCGAGATAGTCTTCGAGCCGGTCGAGCCGGCCTTCCCAGAGCGCGCGCTGCTCGGCGATCCAGGTTTCAGCGACGCCGAGCGCCTTGGGTTCCAGCCGGCAGGTGCGCACCCGGCCCTTCTTCTCCGAGCGGACCAGCCCGCTCGCCTCGAGCATCTGCAGATGCTGCATCACCGCCGGCAGCGACATGGCATAGGGCGCGGCAAGCTCGCTGACCGAGGCCGGCGCCCGGCTCAGCCGCGCCAGCATCCCCCGCCGCGTCGGATCCGCGAGCGCCTGGAAAGCGAGGTCGAGCCGGGCCGATTCGTTAAGCATGGGCTTAAGTAATCGGGGTCCACACGCTATGCAAGAAAAACTTCAGTGCCCGCTTAACTATGGGCACGGAGTCGACGGTCCTTGCGAAGCGAAGGGATCGCGGCGAAGATGACCCATGCCCAAGCTTCTCCTCGCGCTGGCGGCTCTCATGGTCCCGGCGGCCGCGCAGGCCGAACGGTTCGCCATCGCTTGCGAAGGGGTGGCAACGTTGAGGATGAGCCAAAGCGGCCGGTCGCTGCCCGAAGAGCTCCCGGCACGGACCCGCCAAATCTACGTGATCGACGAGGGCGCGCAGACCGTGCGGCGCGCCTTGCTCCCGCTGCGGCTGCTCGACGACCACTGCCCGGGCCAGCTGCGATGCTTCGCGAGGTTCGCGCCGGAGAGCATTCGCGTCGAGCAGGAGTCCGTCGAGCCCGATCTCTCCTTCCGATCCAGCCTGGAGGTGGATCGCCGAAGCTGGCGCGCCGACTACCGGATGGACGTCGCATCGCCCGCGATGCGGACCCAATCCCATTGGGCGATGACCTGCCGGCGGACCGCAATTCCGGCCTTGGCCCGCCGCTGACACGGCGCTCGACTCGACTTCCGCCGCTGCGGCGCTAGTGAACGCCTCGGCGGCAGGGAATAAAGATGGAACCAGCAGACGCGGCCGAGCTGATCGGCGAAGTCCCGGAAGAGCCGGCGGCGCAGGACTCGGTCAACCGCTTCCGCAGCCGCGCCGCCCTGCTGATCGCGGTGATCGCGGCGGTGCTGGCGGTGGGCGGCCTCGGCGGCGGCAACGCCACCGACGCCATGCTGATCAACACCATCCGCGCCAGCGACACCTGGGCCTTCTTCCAAGCCAAGAACATTCGCCAGACCGCTTATGAGATCGCCAACGTCGAAATCGAGGGCGACTTGGCCGAGCCCGGCCTCGACCCGGCGACGCGCGCGCGGCTGGAGCGAAGGCTGGCCGGGAACAGGGCGACGATCGCCCGCTACGACAGCGAGCCCGATCCGGCCGCGCCGAACGACCCGACGGCGGGGGAGGGCAGGCGCCAGCTCACCGCGCGGGCACGCGCCCACGAAGCGGCGCGCGAGATCGCCATGGCCCGCGACGACAATTTCGACTGGGCCGAGGTGCTGCTGCAGCTCGCCCTCGTGCTCGGCTCGGTCGCGATCCTCGCGATCAACCGGCCGATCCTGATCCTCTCCGGCCTGCTCGGCGCGCTCGGCGCCCTGCTGACGCTGAACGGCTTTACCCTGCTGGTGGCGCTGCCGCTTTAGACGCGGCGGCCGCCGCTCCCGCTATCGTCACCCTGAACTCGTTTCAGGGTCCATTCCGGAGACCTGCGGGGTAGATGCTGAAACAAGTTCAGCATGACGGCCCGTGGTTCGCCATCGCTCGCCTTTACAGCCGCGCTTGCGCTGCTATCGCCCGGCCATGACGCAGCCCAGCGATTCCATCCTGATCGTCGATTTCGGCAGCCAGGTGACCCAGCTCATCGCCCGCCGGGTCCGCGAGGCCGGCGTCTATAGCGAGATCGCGCCGTTCAACCGCGCCGGCGAGGCCTATCAGCGGCTCAGGCCCAAGGGCATCATCCTCTCCGGCGGCCCCTCCTCGGTGATGTGGGACGATAGCCCGCGCGCGCCCCAGCATTTCTTCGACGCCGGCATCCCGATCCTCGCCATCTGCTACGGCCAGCAGACCATGGCCCACCAATTGGGCGGCCGGGTGGCGCCGTCCGACGACAAGGAATTCGGCCGCGCCTATATCGAGATCATTGGCGAGAGCATGCTGTTCGACGGGCTCTGGCACAAAGGCGAGACCCACCAGGTCTGGATGAGCCATGGCGACCGCGTCGAGGCCTTGCCCGAGGGCTTCGGCGTCGTCGCTTCCTCGGAAGGCGCGCCTTATGCGGTCGCCACCGACGAGAAGCGCCGCTTCTTCAGCCTGATGTTCCACCCCGAGGTGGTGCACACGCCCGACGGCGGCAAGCTGCTCGCCAATTTCGTCCGCCACGTCTGCGGCCTGGCGGGCGATTGGACGATGGCCGAATATCGCGCGACCAAGGTCGCCGACATCCGCGCCCAGGTCGGGCAGGGTCGGGTGATTTGCGGCCTCTCGGGCGGCGTCGATTCCGCCGTCGCCGCGGTATTGATCCACGAGGCGATCGGGCACCAGCTCACCTGCGTCTTCGTCGACCACGGGCTGATGCGCGCCAACGAGGCCGAGCAGGTCGTCTCGCTCTTCCGCAACCATTACAACATCCCGCTCGTCCATGTGGACGCGGCGGACCAATTCCTCTCCGGCCTCGCCGGCCTCGACGAGCCCGAGGCCAAGCGCAAGCTGATCGGCAAGACCTTCATCGAGATTTTCGAGGCCGAGGCGAAGAAGATCGGCGGTGCCGATTTCCTCGCCCAGGGGACGCTCTACCCCGACGTGATCGAGAGCGTCAGCTTCACCGGCGGCCCCTCGGTGACGATCAAGAGCCACCACAATGTCGGCGGCCTGCCCGAGCGGATGAACATGCAGCTGGTCGAACCGCTCAGGGAGCTCTTCAAGGACGAGGTCCGCGTCCTCGGCCGCGAGCTCGGCCTCCCCGAGGCGTTCGTCGGCCGCCATCCCTTCCCCGGCCCAGGCCTCGCCATCCGCATCCCCGGCGAGGTGACGAAGGAGCGCTGCGACATATTGCGCAGGGCCGACGCCGTCTATCTCGAGGAGATCCGCAATGCCGGCCTCTACGATGCGATCTGGCAGGCCTTCGCGGTGCTGCTGCCGGTGAAGACGGTCGGCGTGATGGGCGATCACCGCACCTACGACCATGTCTGCGCGCTGCGCGCCGTCACCTCCACCGACGGCATGACCGCCGACATCTACCCCTTCGACGCGACGTTTTTGAGCCGGGTGGCGACCCGGATCGTCAACGAGGTGAGGGGGATTAATAGGGTGGTCTACGACTATACGTCGAAACCGCCGGGGACGATCGAGTGGGAGTGATTGCTTGAAATTTGCGCTTGGCCAAGTTACCTTGGCCAAGCCATGGCTATTCACGTCAACATTGGTGAAGCCAAGACCCGGCTCTCGGAGTTGGTTGCCGCCGCCATGCGCGGCGAGGAGGTCGTGCTGCAGAAAGCGGGTGCGCCGCAGGTCAGGCTCGTACCCGTGCCGGAGGCCGAGGAGGCCCGGCGCGCAGAAATCGGCGCCAAACGCAGGGCGGCGTTCGGCATCTGGGCGGAAAAGTACAAGCATCTGCACAATACGGACGCATTGACCGTGCCGCCGTCGATGACCGACGATGAATATGAGGAGCGCCTGCGCCGGAAGTTCGGTGCGTCTCCTTCTTGATACCCATGTCCTGATCTGGATGCCGACCGGCGACCCGCGGATGAGCGGGGCGGCGCGGGCGGCCATCGAAGATCCGGAAGCCGAGCTGTTCATCAGCGCGATAACCGCCTTCGAGCTGACCGACCTTCAGGCGCGTCGGCGAGTGACGATGTCCGAATCGGTCGGCGTGGTCGCCGCCACGCTCGGCGCAACATTGGTCGACTTTCCGGCCGAGGCATGGGCCATTGTCGCTGCGTTGCCCGGCCTGCATCGCGATCCGGTCGGTCGAATGACGATCGCCCATGCGATCGCCGGCGATTTCACCTTGGTCACCGCCGACAAGAATATCCGCGCCTATCCGGTGAAGTCCCGGTGGTGACCCGTTGCGGCTGGGCCGGAAGCGGCCTGCTCATGCAGGCCTATCACGACACCGAATGGGGCGTCCCCGTCCGCGATTCCCGCATGCTGTGGGAAACGCTGATGCTGGAGGGGTTTCAGGCGGGCCTGTCCTGGATCGTCATCCTGAGGAAGCGCGAGGCGTTTCGCGCCGCCTTTGCCGGCTTCGATCCGGAAAAGGTGGCGGCGTTCGGCGCGGACGACGTCGCGCGGCTGATGGCCGATCCCGGCATCGTCCGCGCCCGGGCCAAGATCGAAGCGACGATCCGCGGCGCGCAAATCTATTGCGGGATGGCGGCGCGGGACGAGCGTTTCGCCGACTATTGCTGGTCGTTCACAGAGGGCAAGACGCTCAAGGGCGACGGCCGCAGCTTGCCCGCCAAGACCGATCTCTCCGAGACGATCTCGAAGGACATGAAAAGCCGCGGCTTCAAGTTCGTCGGGCCGACCATCGTCTATGCCTGGATGCAGGCGGTCGGCATCGTCGACGATCACGCCCTGGGCTGTTTCCGGCGCCTCTAGCTCAGTTCCGGTCCTTGCCGCGCGCCGCGCTCGGGCAGGTCCCGGTCCAGCGCTTGAACGCGCGGGAGAAGGCGGCCGGATCCGAGAAGCCGAGGCGATAGGCCGATTCCTTCACCGACAGCCCCTGCTCGCGCACGAAGCGCAAGGCGAGGCGGCGGCGCAGGTCGTCGAGCAGCTCGGCAAAGGTGACGCCCTCCGCCTTGAGCCGCCGGTACAGGGTCTGCCGGCTGCAGCCGATCGCGCGGGCGACCGCGTCGATCCGGACCGGGCCCGAGGCGAGCATCGGCTCCATCCGGCGCTCGACCTCGCTCCGGAATTCGCTCTTCGGCGCGGCGATTTTGCCTTCGATCGCCTTCGCGACCTCGCCCAGCAGGACCAGAAAGGGGTTCTTCGGCCGCGCCGCCGCGCGCTCCTCGGGCCTCACGGCCGGACGCTCCGATGGTCGCTCGAAGCGCAACATCTTGAACAGGGAAGCGCAGGCATCGCGCCGTTCGCAGCCGCCGCAGCCGCTCTGCCTCATTCGCTCGATGCAACCTGCGATCATGCTTTTGGCGCCTCAAATCACGTCATGGAAGGTGTCTTAGTCAAGCAATACGCCTAGTTCTTCCGAAGCGCAAGCCAGCGCAGCAGAAGGAGCGGACACTATGCGTAAGGCACTTATGGGGACGGCCGCGGCGGCTGCTTTGATTTTCGCGCAGCCGGCGGCGGCGGACCCGGTCACGGATTGGTGGGATTTCGCCAACCGCATCACCGCGACGGCGCAGGGCCCGAGCGGCCTGGCCGCCACGCCGGACCAGCAACGCGCCGTGAGCCGCACCGCGCTCGCCATGTTCGAGGCGCTGAACGCGATCGACCGGCGCTACCAATCCTATCTCGGCTTTCCCGCCGGCGATCCGACGGCGTCGCAAGACGCGGCCGCCGCGACCGCGGCCTATCAGGTGTTGCTGCACCACTTCCCGGCCCAGCGTGCCGCGCTCGAGGAAAGCTACACCATCGCCATGGCCGCGATTCCCGAGGGGCCGCATCGCGAGGCCGGCCGGCTGATCGGCGGGGCCGCGGCCACGGCGGCGATCGCCGCGGGCGGGATCGATCCCGCCATCGTCCAGATTCCCTACCGCCCGCGCACCACGCCCGGCGAATGGATCGGCGCCTCGCTGCCGGTGATCGATCCCTTCATGTCCGCCTTCCGTCCCTGGGCGATCCCCAGCGCCGAGGCGCTTCGCGCGCCGCCGCCGCCCGCGCTGACCAGCCCGGTCTGGGCGCGCGACTATGAGGAGGTGCGGCGGCTGGGCGGCCGGGCCAGCACCGAGCGGACGCCGTTCCAGACGCTGGTCGCGCGCTACCGCCAGGCCTTCGATATCACGCCCTCGATGCGTGCCGCCGCGGACGCGCCCGGCCGCACCCCGGTGCGCAATGCGCGCATGTTCGCCATCTACCAGATGGCGTTCGACGATGCCGCGCTGGCGATGGCCGAGTCCAAGATGTACTATAATTACTGGCGGCCGATCACCGCCATCCGCAACGGCGCCGCCGACGGCAACGACGCGACCCAGCCCGATCCCGCCTGGGCGCCGTTGCTTGCCACGCCCAATTTCCCCGAATATCCCTGCGGCCACTGCACGATCGCCGCGACGATCGCCGAGGTGATGACCGCGGAGGTCGGGCCGCGCCCGGCCGGCGGTGTCCGGGTCGGCTCCCAGGCCATCCCGCTCTCCGCGATGCAGGTGCTGCCGAGCTGGGACGAATGGGCGCAGCAGGTATCCGATTCGCGCATCTATGGCGGGGTCCATTACCGCTTCTCCAACGAGGCCGGCGAGCAGATCGGCCGCCGCGCCGCGCGCATGGTGCTGGACCGGGTGATGCAGCCATTGCCGGCGCGGCGCGGGCGGCGGTGATGGGCGCCCCGCGAAAAAACGGGTAGAGGATGGCGATGCTGGCGATCATCCATCGCGCTTACGGTTCGGCCGATGTCCTCGCGCTCGAAGAGGTCGAAAGGCCGGTCCCCGGCGACGGCGAAGTGCTGATCAGGGTCCGCGCGGCGTCGGTGAATCCGCTGGACGCGCATTTCATGCGGGGCAAGCCCTATGTCGCCCGCATCGCGATGGGGCTTACCGGGCCCAGGCGCATCCGGCCCGGGGTCGACGTGGCGGGCGAGGTCGAATCGGTCGGCGCGGGCGTGACCCGGTTCAAGCCGGGGGACAATGTGTTCGGGACGTGCCGGGGCGGCGCCTTCGCCGATTTCGTCTGCACCCCCGAATCGAGGCTGGCCGCCAAGGGGCCCGGCCTCAGTTTCGCGCAGGCCGCTTCGCTTCCGGTGGCCGGGCTGACGGCGCTGCAGGGCCTTCGCGACAAGGGCGCGGTCCAGCCGGGCCAGAAGGTGCTGATCAACGGCGCGGCCGGCGGCATCGGCACGTTCGCGGTTCAGATCGCCAAGGCCCATGGGGCCGATGTCACCGGCGTCTGCAGCGCCGGCAACATGGATCTGGTCCGAGCGATCGGCGCAGATCGGATTATCGACTATGCCGACGCGGATTTCACCGAAGGAGGGCAGCTTTACGACCTGATCCTCGACGCGGTCGGCAACCTCTGGTTCTCCGCGTGCCGGCGGGTCCTCACGCGCAACGGCATCCTCGTTGCGGCGGGCGGCGGCGTCGGGCCGGACGGCCCCCGGCTCGGCCGGCTGGCGGCGCGTCTCCTCGCCGGGCTGCTGCAGTCGCGGTTCACGACGCGGAAGCTGGTCGTGCTGATGGCGAAGATGGACGCGACGGATTTGGCCGCCCTCGCCGCGCTCGTCGAGGCCGGGAAGATCGCGCCGGTCCTCGACGTGCGCCACGGACTGGGTGAAGTCCGCGAGGCGATCCGCTATGTGGCCGGAGGACATACGCGAGGAAAGGTGGTCGTCACGATGGACACGGACCGATGAGCGAGGCCCGGCGCGGGCCACACCCGGGTGAATTCGACGAGCCGGAGCCGGCGCCTTCGCTCGCCGACATCGCCGACGGCGTCGTTCGCAAGCTCGTCACCGCCATCGTCATCGCCGGCGGGCTGATCGCGCTCGCCATCTATTTCCGCCCGTCGCCGCCGCGCTACCAGGCGGCGGTCGGCGACGGGCGGGTCGTTCGCGTCGACACCAGGAGCGGCAGCGTGATCGCCTGCGAGGGCGGCCGCTGCTACCGGATCCTGCGCCGCGGCCAGGAGCTCGACGATCCGCCGCCTGCCAAGGCCCTGCCGGCGCCCGCGGCGCGCCCGGCCCAGCCGGTGCCGGCGCCGCCGTCGAACGCGGCGGTCCCCGCGCGTTGAGTCGGCTGCCGGGCACGGGCATGGCGGCGCTGGCTTTGCTCTGCGCGGGCTGCGGCCGGCAGGAGGCCGCGGCGGACAAGGCGCCGGCCGCGGCCAGGGCGACACCGCGGGCCCCCCGCATCGTCCGGCTCTATCTCGCCCGCAACGGCCTGGAGGCGGTCGACGGCGCCGGCGCCGCGCGCCTGGTGACGTTCGGGACGCCGGAAGCGGAAACCAGGCACCTGATCGAGCCCGTGACCGGCGCTCCGGCGGCGCGCACGGACGATCCCCATTGCAGCGTCCAGCCCAAAACACGGCTCGACTATCGCGGCGGCCTCGCGCTCACCTTCGAGGCGGGCAGGTTCGCGGCCTGGGAGCAGGGCGCCGGCGCCGGCTACCGGATGCGGGGCGGGATCGCGATCGAGTCGCCCCGCGCGGCGCTGAGCGCGCTCGGTCCGGTCGCCCTGCGCCGGGTCAACGTCACCGACGTTCCGATCGAGGAATTCACCGCCGGCCCCGTCAGCGGCGTGCTGCTCGGCGGGAAGGTCCAGGATTTCACCGTGAACGCGGGCGCCTGCCGATGATCGCCGAAGCCCAAGCGGCCGACGAGGCGGCGGTCACCGGCCTGTGGGAGATTTGCGGCCTCATTCGCCCGTGGAACGATCCCGCCCGCGATTTCCGCCTCGCCGTCGAGGGGACGACCTCGGCCATCCTCCTGCTGCGCGGCGCGGCCGGGCTCGCCGCCAGCGCCATGGTCGGCTTCGACGGCCATCGCGGCTGGGTCTATTATCTCGCGGTCGCGCCGGAGCGGCGGCGCGAGCGGCTGGGCGCCCGGATGATGGCGGCCGCCGAAGCCTGGCTGCGCGCGCGCAATGTCCCCAAGATCCAGCTCATGGTCCGCGAGGACAATGAAGCGGCCTTGGCCTTTTACGAGGCGCTCGGCCTCGAGCGGCAGAAGGTGGTCACGCTGGGCCGCTTTCTGTGATCGGCGACCATGGCCGGGTCGTCCGCCATATCATCTATGCGATGGCAGGCGCCGGGCCGGAGTCCCCGGGATGTCTATTACCGGGCGCGGGCCAGGCTCGATCTGGCGCGCGGCGCGGACGGCCGCTTCCACATCACACGCGCCCGGTCGGCTCCTTCCGCTTCATCCGGCCCTAGGAAAGCGGCGCGCCGCTCCGCTGCGCGTCGAGCATCCGGCGCACCGCGTCCGCCACTACCTGCGGCTCGTCCAGCGGGATCGTATGGCCGCTATTCGCTGCTACGATCAGCGCGCTGTTCGAAGACAGGGTCGCGAGCGCTTCCTGGCCCTCGCGATGGCTGATGTCGGCCGGGCTGGGCGGCTGCGCCGTCTTGCCGCGCCGGATGACAATCAGCGGAAGAGCGCCCAGCCTGCCGAAGCCGCCCGGCCGCGTCATCTGGGCGGGCAGCCGGCCCAGCGCCTCGAACTCGGCCTTCACGCCGCGCAGGATCTCCGGCGTGAACGCCATCACCACTTCCGCAGCCGTGCCCGCGGGCATGCCAACGACCGGGACCCCCGGCCGCGAACCGGCCAGCGCGGACACGATCTGCGGGACGACGACGGCGCTGGCCGCCTCAAGCTCGGGAAAGTCGCGGTCGCTGGTCGCATCGACCAGCACCAGACCCGCGACCTCGTCCGGATAGGCGCGCGCATAAGAGCGCGCCAGCAGCCCGCCGAGCGAATGGCCGACCAGGACGTAGCGCCCTTCCACGCCCGCGGCGCCGAGCAGGCGATGCAGGTCGCGGACCATGAGGTCCTGCGTCCAGCCTTCGGGCGCCGGGTCGCTCCAGCCGAGCCCGGCCCGGTCATAGGTGCAGACCCGGGCGAAGGATGCGATCGCGTCCTGCGCGACGCCATAAGTGGTATTGGCGGTAAATTGGGAGAGGCCGGCCTCGAAGATCACGGTCGGCCCGCGCGCATCGCCCTTGCACAATATGTGCAGGCGGCGGCCTCCGCCGACATCGACCAGGCGGCCGGGAGCGGCCGGGCGGACGAAGCCGCCGGGCGAGGTGGGGGCCTGCCCCGCCGCCGGCAGGGGCGCGGCGGCGGCCAGGACGAACGTGAAAACGCCCGGAATGAAACGCAGCATGGGTCTTCCTCCAAAAAAGCGGGTGAATGGAGCGACGGGGAATGATCGCGGCCGATGCCGGCGCTCAGCCCTCCGACCAGCGGAATACCTTGTCGAGCGTCACTTCGAAGACGTCAGCGATTCGGAACGCGGTTTCCAGCGTCGGCGAATATTTGCCCTGCTCGATCGCGGCGACGGTCTGGCGGGTGACGCCGATCCGCTCGCCCAATTCGGCCTGGGTCATCTCGCCCGCATGGAAGCGCAGGGTGCGGATGTGGTTGGTGAGGCGGCGCTCAGCCATGCCAGCCCCGGCGGTAGCTGGACACTATGATGCTGCAACGGACCAGCTCGGCGAGGACCAGGCCCAGCAAGGCGGCGCTGACGATCTTCATCCCCGAGGCAGTGAACGGCATCACCAGGCCGACCAGGATCATTCCGGCCATCAGCACGTAATAGGCGATGGCAGCGCCGCGCCGCGCGATCGCCCGGTCGCGCTCGTCGGCCGGCACGCGCGCGTCGGCGCCGGAGCGGGCGGCGATGACGAAGCGGCCCACGCCCTCGATGAGCATCCGGATGACGGACGCGGCGGCGAACAGGCCGATGAAGAGCAGCAGCGAGACGCCGCCCATCCGCTCGGCCACAATGACCGCGGCGAAGAAGCCGCCATAGGCCACCACCTGCCCGGCCAGCTCCAGCCAGGCGATCTTCTCGCGATAGGCCATGTTCATGCCAGCCCCCGACGATAGGCGCGGATCTCGATCGCGTAGCGAACGGTTTCGGCGAGGATGAAGGCGAACATCAGGCTGTTCACGATCATGAAGCTGTTCCACCAGAAGAAGCTCGCAACGATCACCGCGAAGACGCCGACGCACAAGATGTCGTAGCCCCAGGCCGAGGCGCGATAGCCGATCGCGCGACCGCGCTCGTCCAGCCCCTCATTGGCTTCGCTGGGGTTCATCACCGCCACGACGATGTGGGCGACGACGTGGATGATGGTGAGGGCGCCGATCACCGGCACCATGAGCCACATCGGATAGGGCTCGTCCGGATAGCCGGCGGCGACCGCCCGCGCGACGATGACGAAATACCAGCCCCAGACGGCCAGATTGGCGACGAGCGCGATCCCGCGGCTCTTCTCGTGAAAGGTCATTGGCGAATCCCGTTCGGTTTGATTAACGCGGTGTATGGTGATTCGTACGTGATGTAAAGTATCAAGCACATTATCCCCTTGGAACAGGTAGGGCGAATCCCCATGTGGAGGGCTTCGGACTCGCAAACCGGTGCGAGACGAGGCAGGGTAGGGGCATGGTTAAGTGGCTGCCAAAGGCTGACACGAGAGCGGATGCGGTGCTGCGCTGGTCTGGGATCTACACCCTGATGACCGGCGCCTATACTTGGCTGGCAGGTCTGTTGCCGTGGTTCGGCCCGCTTAGCTTGGCTGAGAAGATAGCTATCGCCATCCCCGCCGCGCTTGTCACCTCGCTGGCGGTCACATCGTCGCTGGCGCTCTATCGTTATTTCCGCCCTCTCTCCCGCCCATCGCCAACCCCGGGCGAAGCCGCCGATGCGGTGGTGACAGCGCTAGGCGAGACTGTTTCCTCCAATTACCGGAAGGCGCGCGAACGCCTCGACAAACTCGAAACCCAGTATGCGAAGGTGATTAATGACTATCAGCGCATGACCGGGCTGGAAGTGCGTTTTACCGACGCGTTGGATAAGCTGAAAGAGGCCATTCAAGCGAAGGATAAGGTGTTCGAGGATCGCCATTTTATCGACGAGAGGAATTTGACAGAGCTTCGCGACGCGACTGCTAAATCAACCGCCCAGCTATACCTTGCGCTACAGGCGATAAGAGCTCGCGAAACTGAGAGGTTCTATGCCGACATAGTCGAGGAAGAAGGCACCGCGCTTCAAGCGAAGGTCCGCGACAATGAGCCGTTCCAGGGCGACGACTGGGCCGACTGGGAAGCCGGCCAATTAAGGCTGGAAGGCGCGATG
Source organism: Sphingomonadales bacterium (assembly GCA_034668505.1). Classification (GTDB taxonomy): domain Bacteria; phylum Pseudomonadota; class Alphaproteobacteria; order Sphingomonadales; family Sphingomonadaceae; genus Allosphingosinicella. The sequence goes on along the minus strand of JAXDPD010000040.1, from coordinate 24,504 downwards.
GGCCACTGGCTGGAGGTTGCGGATGGCTGGCAACCTAAGGTTCGAGAGTGGATAAACGACGTGCCCTCCGACAGCCTAACATCATCTGGCTGGGGGGACATTGACGACCTGTTTCAGAAGCATGGCCAAGTCATCAAATACAAAACCCAGATTGCCAAATTCAACAATTGGAAGCGGCTGCGCAACCATGTGTCGAGCGCTATCTATATGGCGGCGTTCGGCGGCCCCCACGCTGATGAGATTCTGGAAACGATACCCGGTGGCGGCCCTACCGTGGAACGGGTGAAGGAGAAGCCAAATGGACAGCAAGGCGAATGAACGCTTCGACGCTCTCCTAAAGGAGATGGTCGGACCTAACGCACAAAAGCCGTCATCAAGCGTGAAAGCATGGCGTGAGGGGCAAACCGCATGTTCCAGCGATATTCAAACTCCGCCAGATACTTCGGAAGATGCTTCTCGCTGACATGAATGTACGTGCCCCGGATGCCGTTCTTTAGGAGGTTCCAGAAGCTATCGAGCGTCTGAGTGTGGCAACCGGTCTGGCTGACATATTCGCCAGCCGAATGGTTCACGCGGTCATGCTTGAAGCCCATTTCGCCAAGGATACGGTAGGAGTGCAGGAAGTCCGTGTGGACCGTTGCGCCGGGGACCACGTTGGCGACGATTTCGGGAACCAGTGAGGAGCGCTTCGGGTCGGCAACGATCTTCGTGACGATCTCGCCGCCACGCTCGACCATGCCGAGAACGACCGTCTTACCCTCTAGGTGACGACCGGGCTTGTTGCCGCCGCGAACCTTGCCGCCGATCAGTGTCTCGTCGATCTCGACAATGCCGTCGCCGCCAACGCTATCGTTGCGATCGACAACCGCCATGTACTTCCTGATCTCGTCGCACATGCGCCACGCCGTCTTGTAGGTCACGCCGATCTCGCGCTCGACGCGCTTGGCGGCGACGCCGTTGCGGGTCGTGGTGAACAGGAACATGACATAGAACCAGTCGCGAAGGCTGGTGCGGGTGCGCTCGAAGGGGGTGCCGGCAGTCGGATAGACCTGATGCCCGCAATACTCGCAGGAGTAAGCGCGGCGCTCTTTGATCCGGTAGAAGTGGGCGTTGCGGTCGCAGCCCTCGCAATCGTGACGGTCGCCGTAGCGGGTCCGCATCAGGTGATCGAGGCAGCTTTCCTCAGTCGGAAACTGGTTCTGGAACTGGCGGAGCGTGGGGGCTTTCGTTTTCATGCCCATTATGTAGCACACTCGCCTACCTGTCGCAAGGGGATAATGTTCAGTATAAAGAACATTATGTCGCATTTGCTGTCCACGAGTGACGCTGCGGCGCGCGACCGAAGTCCGGCGGGGCGGGAAAGCGGGCTCCGACCGCCGGCTTAACGTGCGAGCAACTCAGGGAACAAGGTGATCGATGAAACCGATGCTCCCGTCGGCTGGTCTTTCCCGGCTCCTCGTGTAATAGTGGCGGGAATGAACGTCGTGTCGGCAACAGAATAGGCATCTGGGATGGAGCGCGGCTTCGAATTGCCCGACTCTGACTTACATGGTTCGGCGGAACTGGCCGGAGGTACTTCGCCATCGCCTGTAACGGACGATCCCGGCATCATCCTCGCCGCGCGGCATGCTGTCGGCGGGGTTGTCGACTCATGCTTTTCTCTCCTTTCACGATCCCGGCCAATATCCGAGTTGAAACGGCGCGAACATCGAAGGCCGGACGCGCGGTGATGCTTTTATGAGAGGGAGATGATCATGATCCGTCGCTTCGCTTTAGCCGCTCTCGTCCTCGCCGCCACGCCGGCCATGGCCCAGAACCAGTTCCCCGATCCGAACCTCCATATCCCGACCGACATGACGTTCGGCGGCTATCCCACCGCGAGGCACTCCTTGCCCGCGATCGTCTGGGACAATGCGAATGGAGCCAATTATTATGCCACTTCAGGAACCGTAAGCTCGGATCTCCTGACCGCCTGGCCCGCCTCCGAGGTTCGCTACATCAGCGTCAACGTGGCCGAATATGTCTCGGGCACCATGACGTGCCGCTTTCGCAATGGCTCCTTCGTGGATCTCAATGTGAGCGGAGACGGCCCGACCACGCCGGTCGCGATTACCGCGGGGGTTTCCGGCTTTGGGCTCCTTTGCCGGGGTTCGAGCGGTGCGACGTTCCGGGTCCAGCATTCAGGGACGGCGGCCGCGATCACGATAGAGCCGTGACGTAAGTCATCGCCACCGTTGACGATCGCCGCGCCGCGCGTTCAGACGGCGCGATGATTCTCTACGGCATCCGCAATTGCGACACGGTCGGGAAGGCGCGGGCCTGGCTCGACGCGCGCGGCGCCGCTTATGATTTTCACGATTACAAGCTGGCCGGGCTCGACGCGGGCCGCCTGCGCGCCTGGGCGGCGGAGCTCGGCTGGGAGAAATTGCTCAACCGCGCCGGCACCACTTTCCGCAAACTGCCCGACGCCGACAAGCTTGGCCTCGACGAGGATCGCGGCATCGCGCTGATGCAGGCGCAGCCGTCGATCATCAAACGGCCATTGCTCGATCTCGGCGGGCGCAGGCTGGTCGGCTTCGACGAGGGCGCCTGGGCGGCGGCCCTGGCTGGAACGAAACGGGCCTCGGGGGATTGAATCCTGTTCGATCGGGGATGCTAAGGGGGGTCGATTGTCCGAACCGTCCGCCAACCAAGGTGCCGCGCCCGTCTCCACCCGTGACGACGCCCGCTTTGCCGCGCTCGAAGCCGAAAATGCTCGGCTGCGCGCCGCGCTCGCCGACGGCGAGGCCCGTTTCCGCATCATCGCCGACAGCGCGCCGGCGCCGGTCTGGGTGACCGACGCCGACGGCATCGAGTTCGTCAACCGCGCCTTGATCGACTTTACCGGCCTGCCGCTCGAGAAATTGCGCGGGACCGGCTGGACCGGGATCGTCCACCCCGACGACCTCCCCGAAGTGATGAGGCGCCGCGCCGCCGCTTTGGCGGGGCGTGAAGTCTATGAGTTCGAAGCGCGGATGCGCCGCCACGACGGCGAATGGCGCTGGCTGCACGCGAGCCTCAAGCCCCGCTTCGACGCGGCCGGCGCGCCGGCGGGCTTCGTCGGCATGGCGCTCGACATTACCAGTTCCAAGCGCGCCGAGGCCGAGTTGCGCGAAAGCGAGGCGCGCTTCCGGGCGATGGCGGATTGCGCGCCGGCGCCGGTCTGGGTCACGGGCGCGGACGGCATCGAGTTCGCGAACAAGGCTTTCGAGGAGGTGGCCGGCCTGCCCGCCGAGGAGCTGACCGGCGCGGTCTGGATTTCCATGATCCACCCCGACGACCTGCCCGCCGTGCTCGCCATGCGCGACCGCGCCTGGGCCGAAGGGACCGGCTACGGCTATGAGGCCCGCTACCGCCGCGCCGACGGCGTCATGCGCTGGATGAAGGTCAGCTGCCGGCCGCGCCTAGACGCCGACGACAAGCTGATCGGCTATGTCGGCATGGCCGTCGACGTCACCGACGCGAAGCAGGCGGAAGCGGCGCTCCAGGAGGACAAGGGCTCGCTGGAGACGCTGAACCGGGTCGGCGCCAGCCTGGCCTCGGAGCTCGACCTCGAGCGCGTCGTCCAGCAGGTGACCGACGCCGCCGTCGCCTTGTCGGGGGCGCAATTCGGCGCTTTCTTCTATAATGTGCTGAACGAGGCGGACGAAAGCTACATGCTCTACGCCATTTCGGGCGTCGACCGCGGCCATTTCGACAAATTCCCGATGCCGCGCAATACGGCGGTTTTCGCTCCCACCTTTAGCGGCGAGGGCGTGGTCCGCTCCGACGACATCACCAAGGATCCGCGCTACGGCAAGAGCGACACCCATCACGGCATGCCGAAGGAGCATCTGCCCGTCGCCTCCTACCTCGCCGTCCCGGTGACCAGCCGCTCGGGCGAGGTGATCGGCGGCCTCTTCTTCGGCCATGCGGAACCGGCGCGCTTCACCGAGCGGCATGAGCGGCTCATCGTCGGCATCGCCGGCCAGGCCGCGATCGCGATCGACAACGCCCGGCTCTACGAGGCCGCCCAGCGCGAGATCGCCGTGCGCAGCCGCGCCGAGGAGGCGCTGCGCGAGCTGAACCAGTCGCTCGAATCGCGCGTCGCCGCCGCCATAGCCGAGCGCGAGCAGGCCGAGGAAGCGCTGCGCCAGTCGCAGAAGATGGAGGCGGTCGGCCAGCTCACCGGCGGCATCGCCCACGATTTCAACAATCTCCTCACCATCATCACCGGCAATGTCGACGCCGCCCGCCGCCATGTCGGCGAGGAGGCGCCGGCCCGCGTCCAGCGCGCGCTCGGCAATGCCATGGTCGGCGCCGAGCGGGCGGCGGTGCTGACCCAGCGCCTGCTCGCTTTCTCGCGCCGCCAGCCGCTCAATCCACGCCCGATCGATCCCAACAAGCTCGTCATCGGCATGTCGGAGCTGCTCCATCGCACCCTGGGCGAGACGATCGCGGTCGAGACCGTGCTCGCCGCCGGCCTGTGGCGGATCGAGGCCGATCCGCACCAGCTCGAAAACGCCATCCTCAACCTGGCGGTCAACGCCCGCGACGCCATGCCCGACGGCGGCAAGCTCACCATCGAGACCGCCAACACCCATATCGACCGCGACTATGCCGGCCAGAATGCCGGCATCTCGCCCGGCCAATATGTCGCGATCTGCGTCTCCGACATCGGCGCCGGGATGAGCGCCGACACGCTCGCCCGCGCCTTCGAGCCCTTCTTCACTACCAAGGAGGTCGGCAAGGGCACCGGGCTCGGCCTCTCCATGGTCTACGGCTTCGTCAAGCAATCGGGCGGCCATCTCAAAATCTATTCGGAGGAAGGCGAGGGGACGACGGTCCGCATCTATCTCCCCCGCCTGGTCGGCGACGAGACGGTCGAGGAGGAGCGCGCCGTGGCGCCGGTGCCGGAAGGCACGCGCGACGAGACGATCCTGGTCTGCGAGGACGATGACGACGTCCGCGCCTATACGGTCGAGGTGCTGCGCGAGCTCGGCTATCGCGTGCTCGAGGCGCATGACGGGCCCAGCGCCTTGCGCCTGCTCGAGCGGCAGGAGGGCAATGTCGATCTCCTGTTCACCGACGTCGTCCTGCCCGGCGGGATGACCGGGGCGGTGCTGGCCGGGGAGGCGCGCGCGCTCCGTCCCGGGCTCAGGATCCTGTTCACCACCGGCTATGCGCGCAACGCCATCGTCCATCACGGCCGGCTCGATCCCGGCGTCGAGCTGATCACCAAGCCCTTCGCCTATGCCGACCTCGCCGCCCGCGTCAGGGACATGCTCGACCGCAATTGAGGAGAGGGACGCCGATGCGGCTGCTGATCATGCTTTTCGCGCTGCTCGCGGGCGCGCCCGCCGCCGCCCAGACCGATTGGGCCGCCCGCCTCACCGAGGGCGACGTCACGCTGCGCGATTTCCGTTTCCGCTCCGGCGAGACATTGCCGGAATTGCGCGTCCATTATGCCACACTCGGCACGCCGCACCGCGACGCGCAGGGGCGGATCGACAATGCGGTGATGGTCCTGCACGGCACCGGCGGCTCGGGCCGGCAATTCCTCGCGCCCCAGTTCGCCGATATATTGTACGGCCCCGGCCAGCCGCTCGACATCGCGCGCTATTACGTCATCCTGCCCGATTCGATCGGCCATGGCCGCTCGTCCAAGCCGAGCGACGGCCTCAGGATGCGCTTTCCCGCTTACGATTATGACGACATGGTCGAGGCGCAGCGGCTGATGCTGGCGCGGCTTGGCGTCGCCCGGCTGCGCCTCGTCATGGGCACATCGATGGGCTGCATGCACATCTTCGTCTGGGCCGAGGCCCATCCCGATTTCGCCCGCGCGGCGATGGCGATGGCCTGCCTGCCGGTCGAGATTGCCGGCCACAACCGGATGTGGCGCCGCGCCGCGGTCGAGGGCATCCGCCGCGACCCCGCCTGGGCCGGCGGCAGTTACACCGCCCAGCCGCTCCAGGGGCTGCGCACCGCCGTCTCGATCCTGCAGATCGCCGGCATGGCGCCGCTCTATCTGCAGCTTACCTATCCGACCCGGGAGACCGCCGAGAGGTATATCGTCGAGCGCATCGACCGCGACATCGGCACCCGCGACGCCAACGACCTCATCTACCAGCTCGAAGCCAGCCGCACCTACGATCCGCTGCCGAACCTGGAGCGGATCCGCGTCCCGATGACCTGGGTGAACAGCGCCGACGACTTCATCAACCCGCCCGATTACGGCATCGCCGAAGCCGCGGCGCGCAGGATGCCGGGCGCCCGCTACGTGCTGATCCCAGCCAGCGCCGAAACGCGCGGCCACGGCACCCATACCTGGGCGCGCTTCTGGACGGCCGAGCTGGTCGGCTTGTTGGGCCGGACCGAGCGCTAGGCGCCCGGCCTCTTCCGCATTCCAGGACCCGCCGGCCGCGCTTTCGGACGGAGCTTGCCGCCCTCCGGCCAGTCGAATCGACGATCGCGCCTTGTTGACGGTCAGCATTCGCAAATCCACGAGGCCATATATTCTTAGAATCGCCAGAGTCTTCGCAAGTAATTTGCCGCACCCGGTCTTTTGCTATATTTAGGCTTGTGGATCCCGAGTCGCGTCGGCATCGGCGCGACCGCGACCGGAGGGGGCCATGGCCGTCCAATTCAAAGGGCGCTGGCGGGCGCGGGTGTTCAAGAAGAATTCCGGTTTCGCGCAGCGCATCCGGGTCACCGGCGCGGCCGCGGGCAACGGCGTCTATCCCGGCGTCGTCGGGCAAAGCCTTGAATTCGACGGCGCCGACACGGCGGTATCGCTGCAATGGAACAATGGTGCGGGCTCCGGCTGGCGGGACAGCGCGGTGCTCGAATCCGTTGGCATGTCCAGCTCGATCGTGATCCTGCACTTCTTGCGCGCGGACGACAATTTCCCGGCCGAACGGGACGGCGATTTCGACGATCTCGCGGTCAGCTTCGAATATCTCGATCCGCTGGTCGAAATCGTGCAGCGGCCGTTCGCCCTCGATCGCGGCACCTTGACGATGCTCCCCGACGGCATCTTCGATGCCAGCCAGGGCGTCCAATATATGGGGGTACGGATCCGCAACGCCTGGGTGTTCGATTGGACGGCGGACGTGCTCGACACCGCGATGAAGATCGGCATCGCGCCGGACAGCCGGGTGATGCTCGCCTCGCAGGGCATCAAGGTGATCGACGCGTGGAGCCCCGCGGAGCAGCAGGCGCTGGGGCAGGTGATGGACGGCGGCTCGGTCGGGGTGGACGAGCTTCCGATCGGCGCCGAGCGGATGATCTATTTCAAGCTGGACCTCGCCAACGCGCAGCCCGGCAAGCCGGAAATCGGCCTCGTCGCCCAGCGGGTCTCTTCCTTCGATCCCAATTTCGCCGCGCCCTGGCGGATCGCGCGGCGGAGGATCTTCGTCACGCGGCTGAGCTACGACCCGGTTGCCCGCGAGATGGTTGCCCGCCTGCCCGAGGGGACGCTGCGGCTGCGGCTGAAGGAAGTGGTGATCGACCGCAAGGCGGCGAACGCGGCGGCCTCGGCGGCGCGCGAATGCCTCGGCCGGCGGCCGGGGTCGTGCGGGCCGGCCGGGTCCGAGTCCGGCCGCCTCGCCGATGAGCTGCGCCGGCTTCTCAGGGGGTTGCTCGCCGGCGAGGACGTCGATCCGTGCAGGCTGCGTACGATCCTCGATGAATGCGGCCGGCCGGAATGCTGCGAAAGCGGCGGGCCGGGGGACGGTGGCCAGGGCGGCCATCCGGGCGGCGGGCTGGCCGATGGCAACGGCGCGGACGACTGGTGCCGCTTCAAGCCGGTCGCCTGGCTGCCGGTCGAATTCGAATACAGGGTTGAATACGCCACTCCCTTCGCTGGCCAATTGGGGCCGCTGGCGTTCGAAGACCCCTGGTGGAAGATCGCGCTCATCCTGCTCGCGGTTGCGTTGGGATTAGGCTCGGAGATCGCCGATTATGTGCAGGCGGCAAAGGACCCCAAGTTCATAATTGGCAGAGTGGTCCGGCGGGGACGAACTTCAAAGAATGTCGATTGCGCGTTGAGCGATCTCGACGGCAGCCGCAGCATCGATCTCGGGATGCTTGATGCGCAATCGGATGATGTCAACAACGCGCACCCGATCGTGGCGATCGACAGCATCGTGCAGCTCGACCGGAGTGATAATTTCGATCCCAATGGCGAGCCCATGTTTGGAATGGAAGACGCATCGGAAGAGGATATCGTGTGGAAATCGGGAGGCACCAGCGGGACGACGCGTGGTCGCGTGGCCGACGTCCATTATAAAGCCCCGATCGAGTTTGATGAAGAGGAGTACATGAGCGGGTCGGTTATCTTTACGAAGCAGGTGCTGGTGAAGCAGATCAAGGAAATGCCGCAGCCTCTTTCTCAGGGCGGAGATTCGGGAGCGGTGTGGGTCAACCTCACCAACGGACGACCGGTTGCGCTAAACTTTTCCGGAGACGAGGCGGACGTGGGGACATTTGGGGGGGCCAACCCGATCCGCGCCGTCGCCGACGAGCTCAATATCCGGTTCAACCCCTAGGCAGGGCGCGGCGATGACTCAATCGGACATTTTTTGGCAGGACCTCGACAGGGCGGTTTACATCGCCGGCCGCGAGCGTCAGCGATTGCTGACCCTGCCCGGAGTGGTCGCCGTCGGAGCCGGTCCGGAGCGCATCAAAGGTCGACTGAGCGGTTACGCCGCTATCGTCGTGACCGTCGCGCGCAAGCTTCGCCCGCGGGCGCTGAAGGCGGAGGGCCGGACGCCGCTGCCCACGGCCATCGACGGCTTGCCGGTCGACGTGGTCGAACAAGGAGCACCGGTTGTGGCCCCGGCCGAGGCGCGGGCGCGCGAGCGGGCTGGCAAAGTGCTGGAAAGGATCACCGCGCGTTGGATCCATAAGCCGAACGTGACCGCATTGGGCCTCGGCTATAAATATGTGGACGGCAAACGAACGGACAGGATTGCGATCCGCGTCTATGTCGCGCGCAAGGTCAGCCCGCGCGAAGTCGAAAAACGTGGATGGCCGTTGGTCCCGAAGCAGCTGAATCGCATTCCCACCGATGTCGTCGAAGGACCACGGATGAAGCCGGCCGCGGCCTCGGGCAGCCGTGCCGACCGCAGGGACCCGCTGGTCGGGGGCCTTTCGATCGGCACGGCCAATCATCCGTTCAATAGGGGCACCTACGGAGCAACCGTGTTCGATCGCGCCAGCGGCGCGCCGCGCGTGCTCAGCAACCTCCATGTGCTCGACGCGCTCGAGGGCGAGCACGTGATTCAGCCGGCGCCGGTCGCGCTCGACGATTCGGTGGAGGTGGGCTTCCAACTGGACATATGCACGCCCCCGCACTTCTTCCGCCTCGACACGCCGAACACGCCGTTGGGCACGTTGCTGGCTTCCTGGTCGGCCGGTGCGGCCGCGGCGGCGGCGCTCAGCGACGTGATCGACCCGACCCGACGCGGCCAGGAAGCGACCAAGCCGCGGCGCGGCGCGCTCACCCGGTCGGAGCGGCATTCGGTGAAGCTGCGCTATCCCGAGCTTCCCATCCCCGGCACGCCCTTCCGGGTCGGGGCGTCCTGGCAATATCTCCGGGAAACGACGGCCGGCGATCTTTCCTTCGAGGTGGAGGAGGAAAACCGCAATCCGCACGTGCTGAAGTTCAAGGCGCTCTACACGGACAAGAAGCGCTACCGCCCCGGCGAGACGGTCGAGCTGATGGCGGCGATAATCCCGCCCGGCCGCACGCACTCGAAACCCTGCTCCGCTTATCATTGCGTCGCCCTGCTGACCCCGATCCGCGTCGACCGGCTCTTCCCGGTCGTCCTGCGCGAGGCCGGAGCCATTTTCGGCGTCGTTCTCGGGCGGATTGAAGCCGCTTTGTCGGAAGAGGAGATACGCGACGGCTTGCACATCAGGATCCGGACAGAGGCCTGCCTCTATTTCGGTTCGTTCACCGCCGGCGAGGGCGTGCCGCTCGGGCCCTGGCGGCATTATCTCTTCGCCCAGACGGTGAACAATGTCGCCGAGGGTACGCCGCCCGAATTGGCGGCCCAGACGATCGGCGGCCTGCCCGCCTCTCAGAACATGCGGCCGGTGGTGGACGTCGCCTGCGGCCCCGCCACGTTCGAGGACGGGCAGTTCGACATCGAGTTTATCTGAGCGTTCTTCTTACCTCGGCTCCCGCGCGCTCACATGGTTCAGCGCGATCACCCAGCGGCCGTCGACCTTGCGCATCAGCCGCGTGTTGATCCCGTCCTGGGGCCGGCCGCCGCCTTCGAGGCGGTAGCGGCTGATCAGCTGGGCGGCGTCGGGGCCCAGCATCTCGACGCTAATGTCGCGGAAATGGAGCCGCCCGCGCCTGGCCGGGTCGCCGCCATAATCGCGGACATAATGGTCGAGCGTGCCCTGCCAGTCGCGCTGGAATTCGCCGCGGGAGACGAACACCACGTCCGGATTCTTGAAGCCGGCCATGTAGCCGCGGAAATCGCCCCGGTTCCAGGCCGCCTCCATCTCGGCGATCACCTGCCTTATCGCGCGCTCCTCGGCGGCGGGATCCACGGCCGGGGCGCGGGCGCAGGCGGCGGCGAGCAGGAGGAGCAATGCGGCGGCGGCGCGCCTCACGCTTGCGCCAGCCGGTGCACCGCGCGGGCGATTGCGATGGCCTTATGGTCCTGCCACAGATCGGCGATCACCTGGACGCCGATCGGGAGCCCGTCCGGATCCGTGCCGACGGGCACCGCCGTAGCCGGCAGCATCGGCAGGCTGGCCAAAGCGGGGAAGGCGAGCTGCAGTCCGTAGCGCGTGTCCTGGCCGTCGACCGCGAGATGGCGCTCGGTGACGGGCGTGTCGTCATGCGGATAAGCGGTGACGCCGAAGGCGGGCGCGATCACCGCGTCATAATCGGCGAACAAAGCCTGCCAGGCGCGGACCGCGCGCGCCTGCTGGTCAAGCAGGTCGAACCAGGCGCCGAGCGACGGCGGCGCCCCGCCGTCCAGCGGCGCGCCGCGGGTCAGCGCGGTCATCAGCAGCGCCATATAATGGCCGAATTGCGCCGACAGGTCGGGGAGGAGAGGGGTCTTTCGGTCGACCCTGGCGCCCTCGGCTTCGAACGCCGCGCCGATCCCTTCGAGCGCGTCGGCGATCGGGCGGGCGATGGCGGCGAAGGGGTGGGTGGCCATGAGCAGGATGCGCCAGCCGCCCGGGCCGCGCGCCTCGGCTCGCGGCAGCGGCCGGTCGGCGAGCAGGTCGAGCGCCAGCACCAGATCCTCGGGGTTGCGGGCCAGCGGCCCGATCACGGCCATGGGCGGCGCGTGGCCGTCCGTGCCCGGCGGAAAATGGCCGTCGCTGCTGAGCGCGCCATAAGTCGGCTTGTGGCCCCAGATTCCGTTGAACGCCGCCGGCACGCGGATCGAGCCGCCAATGTCCGAGCCCAGTTCGAGCGGCACCATCCCGCTCGCCAGCGCCGCCGCCGATCCGCCCGAGGAGCCGCCGGGCGAGCGCGAGAGGTCGATCGGGTTGCCGGTGCGGCCGTAGACCGGGTTGGCCGACTGGTGGTCGGCGAGGCCGACCGGCACGTTGGTCTTGCCGAGGACGATCGCGCCGGCCCGCTTCAGGCGGCGGACCGCGACGGCGTCTTCCTTCGCGATGAAATCGCGATGCTGCTCGAAGCCCCAGGTCGTCGCCAGGCCGGCGACGTCGAACGCTTCCTTGACCGTCATCGGCACGCCGAGCAGCGGCCCGCTTTCGCCTCGCTTGACCGCCGCGTCGGCTTGGTCGGCGGCGCCGCGGGCGCGCTCGAAATCGCGCACCACCACCGCGTTGATCGGCCCGTCCAGCGCCTCGATCCGCGCGATCGCCGCCTCGGTTTCGGCACGGGCGGAGGTCTCGCCGCCGGCGATCGCGGCGGCGGTCTCGATCGCGCCGCGCCGGGTGATTGGATTAACCAAGGTCACCGTCCTTTCCCAAAACCGTTCGGGCTGAGCCTGTCGAAGCCCCCTTCCTTCTTCCCGACTCCGAAAGACAAGGAAAGCCCTTCGACGGGCCCAGGGCGAACGGTGGTTCCAATGGCGAGGCCGCGCTAGCGCGCGAACTTCTCCCCGGCCTCGGCCTTCCTGGCCAGCAACTCCGCCACCGCGAAGCCGCGGCGCTTCAGCCCCTCGACGATCTTGGTGAGCCCTTCGGTGTCCGCCCAGAACATCGGGCCGCCGCGATAGACCGGCCAGCCATAGCCGTAGACCCAGACCACGTCGATGTCGGAGGCGCGCTGGGCCATGCCTTCCTCGAGGATGCGGGCGCCCTCGTTGACCATCGTGTAGAGCGTCCGCTCGACGACCTCGTCGGTCGAAATCTCGCGCGGCGCGATGCCCGCCTTGTTGCGGAAATCCTCGATGATCCCGGCGACGATTGGGGAGGCGTGCTTCTGGCGCTTGTCGTCATAATCGTAGAAGCCGGCGCCCTTCTTCTGGCCCCAGCGGCCGGCGGCGCAGAGCGCGTCGCGGATATTCTCGATCCTGGCCGGGTCGCGGTGCCAGCCGATGTCGACGCCGGCGAGGTCGGACATTTCGAATGGCCCCATCGGCATGCCGAACTTCTTGTGGACCAGATCGATCTGCTCGGGCGTCGCCCCTTCGAGCAGCATCTTCATCGCCTCGATTTGGCGCGGCATCAGCATGCGGTTGCCGATGAAGCCGTGGCAGACGCCGGCCACGACCGCGACCTTCTTGATCCTCTTGGCGACTCCCATGGCCGTCACCAGCACGTCGGGCGCGGTCTTCGCGCCGCGCACCACTTCGAGCAGCTTCATCACGTTGGCGGGCGAGAAGAAATGCAGCCCGACCACGTCCTGCGGCCGCGCGGTCGAGGCGGCGATCTCGTCGATATCGAGATAGGAGGTGTTGGAGGCGAGGATCACGCCCGGCTTGGCGATCTTGTCGAGCTTGCCGAAAATCTCCTTCTTGACGTCCATATTCTCGAACACGGCCTCGATGATCAGGTCGCAATCGGCGAGGTCCTCGAGGTTGAGCGAGGGCGTCAGCAGCCCCATCGCCTGCTCGACCTGGTCGGCGGTGATCCGGCCCTTGGCCGCGGTCGCCTCGTAATTCCTGCGCATCACGCCGGTGCCGCGGTCGAGCGCGTCCTGCGCCATCTCGACGATCCTGACCTTATAGCCGGCGCTGAGGAAGTTCATCGAGATGCCGCCGCCCATCGTGCCGGCGCCGATCACGCCGACCTTGTAGATGTCGCGCGGCTTGGTGCCCTCGGGGACGCCCTCGATCTTGGCGGCCTTCCTTTCGGCGAAGAAGAAATATTGCTGGGCGCGCGCCTGATCGCCCATCATCAATTCGACGAACAGGCGGCGCTCGTCGAGCACGCCTTCGGCATAGGGCTTGGCGACCGCCGCCTCGATCGCCCTGATGTTGGATTCGGGCGCGTCGAAGCCGCGGAATTTGCGGGCATTGGCCTTGCGGAATTCCTGGAAGATTTCGGGATTGGCGCGGGCCTCGGCGATCTTCCCCTCCTGCTCGCTCGCCTTCGGGATCGGGCGGATGTCGCGGACCTCCTCGGCGAAGGCGACCGCATGCTTTTCGAGCTCGCCATTGACCAGCCGGTCGACGAGGCCGACCTCATAGGCCTCCTTCGCGCCGATCGGATTGCCCGAGGTCGCCATTTGCAGCGCCTTCTCCACGCCCGCCACGCGCGGCAGCCTCTGCGTGCCGCCCGCGCCGGGAAGCAGGCCGAGTTTGACCTCGGGCACGCCCAGCCTCGCGTCGGGCACCGCCACCCTATAATGACTGGCCAGCGCGACCTCGAGGCCGCCGCCGAAGGCGGTGCCGTGGATCGCGGCGATCACCGGCTTGGTGCAATTCTCGATGATGTCGACCACCGTCGGCAGCATCGGCAGCTGCATCGGCTTGCCGAATTCGGTGATGTCGGCGCCGGCGAAGAAGGTCTGGCCCTCGCAGATGATCACCACGGCCTTGACGGCGTCCTCCTCGTCCGCCTCTTCGATGGCCGCGACCAGCCCGACCCGCACCGCGTGGCCGAGCGCGTTGACCGGCGGGTTGTTGGAGGTGACGATCAGCACGTCGCCGTGCCGCTTGGTGGTGATGGGGCTCATCTCATTCTCCGCGGGAAAATCTGCGCCGTGCCATGCGTCTTCCTTACGTGAACGTCAACCGCGCGGGCGTGCCTGCAGGTTGCCCGCATTGCGGAGGTTGGCGCGGGTCTGTAGCGTCATGCGGTGAAGCGGAATCTGGCCAGGATCGCGATCATCGCCATGGCGCTGCCCGTCGCCGCCATGGCTGGCGCTCAACATGGAATCCTGCCCGGCGCGGCCGGCGCTGCGCCGCGCGCTGGTGCTCGCCGCGGAGCACGCAACGGCGCGCGCCTTTGAAGCGCGCATGGCGGCGGCCCCCGCCGGAGTCCACCTCGCCGCGGCGCGCAGCGACGCCCTCTACGAAATGGCGGCCGACAGCCGATGCTGGGAATTCCGATCCGGGCTTTGCTGCCGTGCATGTCCGCATGGCGCGGGAGTCGGCGCAGGCACGCCTCGGCAGGATCCCGGTGCTTGCGCCGCAGGTCGCCGCCTCGCCGCCGGCGGGGATGGATGCGGCGGCGCCGGGACGCGCGGAGTTTCGCTATCTCGTCCGGAGGCTTGCCGGGGCGTTCGTCCGACTTTGCCGCATCTCCGCCCGGGCGAAGAATGACGAGATCCTGGCGCCGGCCCAGGCCGAACTGTCCCGCTTCAGAGCGCGCCTCGAAGGCACGAGCCACGCGGCCGCCGGCCATATTGAGCCGCGAGGCGCTGGCCGGCGTCCGTCGCCAGATCGCCCGGCTCGAGAGCGGGACAGTTACCGGGGACAGTTACCGTAACTGTCCCCATTCAAAACGATGTGCGTCCATATTCCTGGCGATAATGGGGGTGCGAGCAGGAGAGGCCGCCGTCGACGACCAGCGCGTGGCCGTTGACGTAGGAGGAATCGTCCGAGGCCAGGAAGAGCGCGGCCCGGGCGATCTCGTCGGGCTCGCCGCCGCGCTTCATCGGGTTGAGGTGGCCGATCAATTCCTCCTTGCCGGCGGCGCGGGCATTGTCGAACAGGGGCTGGGTCATGCCGGTCTCGATCAGCCCGGGGCAGATGGCGTTGACCCGGATATTGGCGCCGCACAATTGGGTCGCGGCGACCTCGACCAAGCTGATCACGCCCGATTTCGACGCCGAATAAGCCGGCCCGCCGGCGCCCGCGCGCAGGCCCGCGACCGAGGCGGTGCAGATGATCGAGCCGCCGCCGCGCGCCTTCATCGCCGGCGCCGCATGCTTGATGGCGAGGAACGGGCCGATCAGGTTGACCCGCAATATCTCCTGCCAGTCGGCCGGCGACTGCTCGAAGATCGAGGCGAGCCCGCCCGAAATCCCGGCATTGGCGAAGAAGATGTCGAGCCCGCCATGCTCGCCGGTCGCCGCCTCTATCAGCCCGACCACATCCTCCTCGCGACCGGCATCGGCGCCGATCACGCCGTCCGAACTGTTGACGTCGGCCGCGATCACGATCGCCCCCTCGCGCGCGAACAGGGCCGCGCTGGCCTTGCCGATCCCCGACGCCGCCCCGGTCACGATCGCGACCTTGCCTTCCAGTCTTCCGCTCATGCGCAACCCTTTCCGTTCCCCGGCGAAGGCCGGGGCCCAGCCCTTCTTCCCGACTGGGTCCCGGCCTTCGGGGTCCCCGCAAAGTAGTACTTTGCGGGGTGCCCCTTCGCCGGGAAACTGATGATCACAAGCCCACCCCCGTCGTCGAGCCGCCATCGACCACGATCGCCTGCCCGGTCATGAAGGTCGAGGCCGGCGAGGCGAGGAACACCGCGGCGCCGGCGATTTCGTGCGGCTCGCCGATCCGCTGCATCGGCGTGTGCGCGGTGACCGCCGCCAGCGTCGCCGGATTCTCCCACAGGGCCTTGGCGAAATCGGTCCGGATCAGCCCCGGCGCGATGCAATTGACCCGGACCTGGCGCGGCCCGAACTCGGCGGCGAGGTTGCGCGCGAGCTGGAAATCGGCCGCCTTGGAGATGTTGTAGGCGCCGAGCACGCCCGAGCCCTTCAGGCCGCCGATCGAGCTGACGATGATGATCGAGCCCTCGCCGCGTTCGAGCATTTCCGGCGCGACCATCTGGATCAGCCAGTGGTTGGCGACGACATTGTTGTCGAGGATCTTGCGGAACTGGTCGTCGCTGATCCCGCTCATCGGCCCGTAATAGGGATTTGAGGCGGCGTTGCAGACGAGCACGTCGATCCGCCCGAGCCGCGTCCGGGTCTCGTCGACCAGTTCCTGCAGCGCCGCCTTGGACGAGATGCTCGCCGGCACCACGATCGCGCGCCCCTCGCCGTGCGCGGCGTTGATTCCGTCCGCCACCTCCTGACAGGCCGCAGCGGTGCGGCTCGAAATCACCACCCTGGCGCCATGATCCGCCAGTGCCTCGGCAATCGCCCGCCCGATCCCGCGCGACGAGCCCGTGACGATCGCGACCTTTCCGCTCAGATCAAAGAGTTTCATTCTCAATCCTCCCCGGGACGGGGAGGGGGACCAGCCGCAGGCTGGTGGAGGGGGGCCTCCATCCGCACTGCGGGCTCGAAGCCCCCTCCACCGCACTCCGTGCGGTCCCCCTCCCCGTCCCGGGGAGGATCTTATTCCGGCGCATGCTTGGCGAACTCCAGCCGCGCGATCGCGCGATTGTGCACTTCGTCCGGCCCGTCGGCCAGCCGCAGCGTCCGGATCCCCGCCCAGCTCGCCGCCAGCCCGAAATCCTGCGAGACGCCGGCCCCGCCATGCGCCTGGACCGCATCGTCGATGATCCTCAGCGCCATTTGCGGCGCGAACACCTTGATCATCGCGATCTCGGCCTGGGCGGCCTTGTTGCCGGCCTTGTCCATGATGTCGGCCGCCTTCAGGCATAAGAGCCGCGCCATGTCGATGTCGATCCGCGCCGCGGCGACGCGCTGCTCCCAGATCGAATGCTCCATCAGCCTCTTGCCGAACGCGACCCGGCTTTGCAGCCTTTTCACCATCGCCTTCAGCGCCTCCTCGGCCGCGCCGATCGTGCGCATGCAATGGTGGATGCGCCCCGGCCCGAGCCGCCCCTGCGCGATCTCGAAGCCGCGCCCCTCGCCGAGCAGCATGTTGGCCGCCGGCACGCGCACGTCGCTGAGCGCGATCTCCATATGGCCGTGCGGCGCGTCGTCATAGCCGTAGACGGTGAGCGCCCGCTCGACCGTGACGCCCGGCGCGTCGAGCGGCATCAGCACCATCGATTGCTGGCGATGCCTGTCGGCGCCCTTGTCGGTCTTGCCCATCAATATGGCGACCTTGCAGCGCGGATCGCCCGCTCCGGAAGACCACCATTTGCGCCCGTTGATCACATACTCATCCCCGTCGCGGGCGATGTCGCATTCGATGTTGGTCGCATCCGACGAGGCGACGGCGGGCTCGGTCATCAGGAAGGCCGAGCGGATCCTGCCCTCCATCAGCGGCCTCAGCCACTCCTCCTTCTGCGCCAGCGTGCCGTAGCGGTGCAGCACCTCCATATTGCCGGTGTCGGGCGCCGAGCAGTTGAACACCTCGCTCGACCACATGATCCGCCCCATCTCCTCGGCGCAGAGCGCATATTCGAGATTGCTGAGCTGCGTGCCCTCGAACGCGAAGCTCTCGTCGACATGCTTGAGCGCGTGCCCCGGCGGCATGAACAGATTCCACAGCCCGGCCTCGCGGGCCACGGGCTTCAATTCCTCGATCACCCGGATCGGCTGCCAGCGATCCCCCTCGGCGAGCTGCGCCTTGTAATCGCCCGTGCGCGGCCGAATCCGAGTCTCGATGAAGTCCGTCACCCGGTCCCGGCAAAAAGCCTGCCGTTCCGTAAGGTCAAATTCCATGCGGCCGGAATCCTCTCGTTTCGCTTCAGCGTCTACCGACTCTCGCTGCCAGAAACGGCGGTTTTGGGGAAGTGGGGCGAGGCTCAGACTTTCTCGAACAGTTCGGCCTGGCGCGGGCTGCGCTCTTGTCGTTCCTCGGCCCGCCATGCCGCTGGCCCAATGCCGAACTCGGCGGCGAACCACCGGGTGAACGAGCTTTGACTCGCATAGCCGATCATCTGCGCGATCGAGGCCAGGTTATGCGCCGAGCTCGCAAGGTAGCGCAGCGCCAGCTCCCGCCGAACCTCGTTGAGCAGGTCCGCGAACATGTGCTTTTCCTTGTCGAGCAGCCGCTGGAGCGTTCGCGGGCTCAGGCCCAGATTCCGGCTGGCCTGCTCGAGGGTCGCGCGTCCCGCCGGCAGCAGCAGATAGATCGATCGGCGCGTGCGTTCCGTGATCGAGCCGTCGGCCCGGCCGGAGGACAGCATGTCGAGATAGCGCTGGGCGTGGCGCGCCATGATGGAATCCGCGTCCGGGTTGGTCGCGCCGAGCGATGCCATCGAACAGACAAGCCCGCTGAAGTCGCTCGAAAAATCGAGCCGGCATTGGAAGACACGGCGATGCGCGCCAGCGCGATATGCGGGTAGTTTGTGTACTTCCGCCCCAAAGTTCAGCCGAGGTTTTTTCGCCCCAGGGAAGCTGAAACTAATGAAACTTCCGCGCTCTAGGCCCGCCCCGCCTTCAGCCGCCAGGGCAGCCCCGGCAGCTTGACCATCGTCTTGCCGCACACGGTGCAGCGGGTCACGAAATGGCCGCCTTCCCAATGGCTGGTCTTGGTGTCGGCGGCATGGGTGCCGAGCCAGTCGTGGAGGCTCATGAGCCGGCCTCGGCCGCGCCGCCGCCGGCCTGGCGGGCGATCGCCGCCTCGACCGCGATCAGCCCGGCCTCGCTGGCCACGGCGAGGTCGATCGGACGGCCGCTCAAGCTCTCGTCATGGCTGTTGAGGAAGGCGCGGACCGCCTCGACGCTGCCCAAAGCGGCCTGCGCCGAGCGGACGGCGCGGCCCTGGCGCGCGCTCTCGTCGCGCGAAAGGACGGGGCCCTTCTTCGCCTTGCGGAAACCGCCGAAGCTCATCGTCCGTCCTTCGCCGGCCTGCCCGGCCCGCGCCGGCCGCGATAGCTGGGGCGGGGCCGCGGCAAAGCGGGGATGGCCCGGTCGAGCGCGAGCCCCTCGCCCGGCGTCGCCGGCCCCTCGATCGGCATCATGAAGGGGATGTCGAAGGCGGCTTTGACGCTGTAGCGGCCCGCCAGATCGTAATGGATGAGCCGCGCCTCGGCGCTGGTCGCGGCGCGCGCCATGGCCATGGCGGCGCGCTTGCGGCCGATCCAATATCTCTCGTCCATGGGCGCACCTCAAGCTGTGCAAGCGGGAGCGCATAGCGGTCTCTCAGTCACGGGCGCTTGCTTCAGGAACGGCGGGTGATGGCCGGCCCTACCACCGACGGGGCGGAATAGCGATGCAATTCGCCGGGAAGGGCCCCTCAGGCGTCGCTGGAGCGCTCCGGCCGGTCCGCCACGATCTCCAGCCTCAAGCCAAGCGCGCCCAGCACCGGCAGCAGGGTCTCCAGCGTGGGATTGCCCTTGAGGCTGAACGACTTGTTGAGCGTCTGCCGCTTGATCCCGGTCTCGCGCTCGAGGTTGCTGAGCCCGCGCGCGCGGGCGACGGCGCCAATCGCGTCGGCGATATAGCCGGGATGGCCGCTCGCGAGCGCGTCGCGGAGCAAATACTGCTGGGAACTCTCCTCCTCGAGATAGTCGGCCGGATCGAACGGCGAGAAAGCGATGTCTTCATCGGTGATGACCGGCTCGTCCGTCTCAACCACATAGCCCGTCTGCCGATCCCTGACGCGGCTGTTCCCGGCGACCTTCTTCTTTGCGTCCACGGCTTTCACCATCGCCTCCGCCTTCCTGATATCCGCCTTCTGACTCTTCTTGCTTCCGCCCCACAGCAGCAGGACGAGCGTTCGCCCCCTCATTGTGTAATAGAGACGGTAGCCCGGTCCGACATCGACCCTGAGCTCGCTGACCCGGTCCCCAACGCTCCGGCGATCGCCAAACAACCCGCGCCGCACGCGCGCGATGCGCGCGGTAATCGCGTCGCGGGTAGCGATATCCGGCAGAGTCCTCAACCAGCCCTCGAACGCAGGCGATTTTTGGACTTCGTGCAACACTTGACGCTTTTAAGCGTCAGGCCATGAGCCGTCAACTCAAAGCTCGCCTGGACTCACGAGGCCGGGCCGGCCACCCGTTCCAGCCCTTCGAGGATCCGCGGCCAGCCGCCGCTCATCGCCTGGTAGCCGCCTTCGTCCTGCGGGCGGAAGCCGCTCTGCTCCATGCGGATCAGGGTCCCGCCCGGCGTCGGGGTCAGCGTCCAGGTGACGATCGTCCTGAGGCCGCTGGCGGATTCGCTGCCGTCGCCCCAGCTATAGGCGAGGCGCTTGGACGGTTCGGATTCAAGCACCTCGCAATTGGTGATGCCCGACCAGCCCGGCATCGGCTTGGCGCGGAACTGGAACCTGCGGCCCGGCTCGGCCTCGAAATCATTCTCCATCAGC
Organism: Sphingomonadales bacterium; assembly: GCA_034668505.1. Lineage (GTDB taxonomy): Bacteria > Pseudomonadota > Alphaproteobacteria > Sphingomonadales > Sphingomonadaceae > Allosphingosinicella. Next base: position 3,967 of record JAXDPD010000040.1, on the reverse strand, counting down.
CAGTCGGCGATCAAGGCGGAGGTGGTGAGCGCGCGCCAGATCTTCTCGGGCGCATGCGGCATCTCGCGCTCGACGACGATGCTCTTGGTCGCGGCGGCGGCGGGTCCGGTCTCGGGCGTGGCCTGGTTCATTGGTCCATCCTTTTCAGCAGATCCTCGAGCGCGTCGAAGCGCCCCTCCCAGAATTCGGCGTAGCGGGCCATCCAGCCGAGCAGCGGCTTCAGCCCCTCGGGGCGCGCGCGATAATGAGTCTCGCGCCCGGCGGCCCGGCCTTCGACCAGGCCGGCGCGGCGGAGCACGCTCAGGTGCTTGGAGACCGCCGGCTGCGACACGCCCGAATGCTCGGTCAGCGCCCGCACGGTCAGCGCCTCGGCGCCCGCGAGCCGCTCGAACAAGGCCCGGCGGGTCGGGTCGCCGAGGGTCCGGAACAGGAGGTCGGAAGTTGCATCCATGCGCGATTCATAACTCATGAGTTATGAATGAGTCAAGCCGTTGCCCGCTCTGGCCTGACGAATGCACCCTCCCCCGTGTTTAGATTGTATAGTTCGGCGAAGCCCCGACTCGAAGGAACCCTTTATGACCGACCGCCAGGCCGAGCACCCGATCGACCCGCTCTTTCTCGACCGCTGGTCGCCCCGCGCCTTCGACGGTTCGGAGGTGCCCGACGCCGATCTCGCGACGATGTTCGAGGCGGCGCGCTGGGCGCCCTCGGCGTTCAACTCGCAGCCCTGGCATTTCCTCTACGCCAAGCGCGGCGACGCCAATTGGGCGCGGTTCCTCTCCTTGCTCATCCCGTGGAACCAGAGCTGGGCGCACACCGCCTCGGTTCTGGTTTACATCGTCTCCGACAGCCTGCCCTTCACCGACAAGAAGACCGGCGAGCCCGCGCCCTCGACCACGCACAGCTTCGATGCCGGCGCCGCCTGGGTCAGCCTCGCCTTGCAGGCGACCCGCATGGGCTATCACGCCCACGGCATGTCCGGCATCCAATATGATCTGGCCCGCGCCGAACTCGGCCTGGCGGAGCGCTACCGGCTCAACGCCGCCTGCGTCATCGGCCGGATCGGCGATGTCGCCCAGATCGACGAGAGGCTCCAGGCCCGCGAGCACCCCTCGGGCCGCAAGCCGCAGGCCGAGTTCGTCCATGCGGGCCGCTTCCCCTGAGGGCTTGCGCCGCGCCGCCAAAGAGTGAACATTCCGCGCCCGGCTTTAGGGGGCTGCGCGGCATGACGGTTGAATCGGGCAGAGGAAGCGGACGCATGGTCACGCTCCCCGCGCGCCCGGAGCCGATCCGCGTCGCGGTCGAGGAGACCGCGATCGTCGTCATCGACATGCAGAACGCTTATGCCTCGCCAGGCGGCTATGTCGATCTGGCCGGCTTCGACATCGAGGGCGCGGCGGGCACGATCGGCCAGATCGCCAAGGTGCTGGAGACGGGGCGCGCGGCGGGCGTCCAGATCGTCTATCTGCAGAATGGCTGGGACAAAGATTATGTCGAGGCCGGCGGCCCGGGCTCGCCCAACTGGCACAAGTCCAACGCGCTCAAGACCATGCGCGCGCAGCCCGAGCTCGAGGGCAAGCTGCTCGCCCGGGGCGGCTGGGATTACGATCTGGTCGAGGTGCTGGCGCCCCGGCCCGGCGACATCGTGCTCGGCAAGACCCGCTACAGCGCCTTCTTCAACTCGCAGCTGGACAGTACCTTGCGGGCGCGCGGCATCCGCAACATCGTCTTCGTCGGCATCGCCACCAACGTCTGCGTCGAGAGCACGTTGCGCGACGGCTTCCATCTCGAATATTTCGGGGTGATGCTGGAGGACGCCACCCACCATCTCGGCCCCGATTTCATCCAGGCGGCGAGCGTCTACAATGTCGAGAAATTCTTCGGCTGGGTCTCCACGGTCGCCGATTTCTGCGGCACGTTCGGCCAGATCCCGCACGACCAGGAGTAGGACCATGAGCTTCGAGCCGATCAATCCGCCGCAATTCCCGACCCCGATCGCGCCTTATTCGGCGGGGACCAGGGCGGGCGATACGGTCTACGTATCCGGGACGCTGGCGCTCGGGCCCGGCGGCACCGTGCTCCATCCCGGGGACGCGGAGGCGCAGACCCGCCATGTCCTCGACACGATCCGGATCACGCTGGAGGCGGCCGGCGCGACCATGGCGGACGTCGCCTTCAACCACATCTTCCTGACCGACTGGGCCGACTATCCGGCGATGAACGCGGTCTATGCCGAATATTTTCCGGGCGCGAAGCCGGCGCGCTATTGCATCCAATGCGGCCTGGTGAAGCCCGGCCTGCTCGTCGAGATCGCCAGCGTGGCGCATATCGGCTGATGCCGGACATCGGGGGTCTTTTCTATGAGGAGCACGGGCCGGCGGACGGCCCGCCTTTGATCCTCTCGGCGGGCCTCGGCGGCTCGGCGGCCTATTGGGCGCCGAACCTGCCCGCGCTCGCCGCCGCGCACCGCGCCATCGCCTACGACCATCGCGGCACCGGCCGCAGCGACCGCGCTTTGCCGCCCGGCCTCACCGTCGACGCCATGGCCGACGACGTGCTGGCGCTGATGGACCAGCTCGGCCTCGCGAGCGCCACCCTGATCGGCCATGCCGCGGGCGGCGCGATCGGCCTTTCGATCGCGTTGCGGCACCCCGAGCGTCTCGACCGGCTGGTCGTGGTCAACGGCTTCTCGAAGCCCGACCCGCATTTCGCCCGCTGCATGGAGATCCGGCTGGCCTTGCTCCATTGCTGCGGCGTCGAGGCCTTCGTCCGCGCGCAGCCGCTCTTCCTCTATCCGGCGCGCTGGATCTCCGAGAATTTCGAGCGGCTGGAGTCCGAGGAAGCCGGCCACGTCGCGCAATTCCAGGGCGCCGCCAATGTCGAGGCCCGCATCGATGCCTTGCTCGCCTTCGATATCGACGACCGCCTCGCCGCGATCGCCACGCCGACCTTGATGATCGCCGCCGAGGACGACATGCTGGTCCCCGACTGCGGCTCGGACCGGCTCGTCGGGGCCTTGCCCAATGCCGGCCTGCAGCTGATGCTGGGCGGCCACGCCTGCAACGTCACCGAACCGGCGGTGTTCGACAAGATTCTCGGCGCCTGGCTCGCCGGCGCGCCCCAGGAAGGAGCTCAATGATGGAAATCGGTATCTTCACGCCGATCGGCAACAATGGCTGGCTGATCTCGGAAAATTCGCCCCAGTATATGCCGAGCTTCGACCTCAACAAGGCGATCGCCCAGAAGGCCGAGAGTTACGGCGTCGATTTCCTGCTCTCGATGATCAAGCTGCGCGGCTTCGGCGGCAAGACCGAATTCTGGGAGCATAATCTGGAGAGCTTCACGCTGATGGCCGGCCTCGCCGCGGTCACCGAGAAGATCAAGATCTACGCGACCTGCCCGACGCTGGTCATCCCGCCGGCCTTCTGCGCGCGGATGTGCAACACGATCGATTCGATCAGCCACGGCCGCTTCGGCCTCAATCTGATCACCGGCTGGCAGCGCCCCGAATATAGCCAGATGGGGCTGTGGCCGGGCGACGAGCATTTCCGCAACCGTTACCAGATGCTCGGCGAATATGCCCGGATCCTGCGCGAGCTGTGGGCGACCGGCGTCTCCGACTTCAAGGGCGAATACTACCAGATGGAGGATTGCCGGGTGCGGCCGCTTCCCCAGGGCGAGATGAAGATCATCTGCGCGGGAAGTTCCGACGAGGGCCTCGCTTTCTCCGCTCAATATGCCGACTACGCCTTCTGCCTGGGCAAGGGCGTCAACACGCCGACCGCCTTCGCGCCCAACAACGAGCGCCTGCTCGCCGCCACCGCCAAGACCGGCCGCGACGTGCGCATCTACGCCCTCTTCATGGTGATCGCCGCCGAGACCGACGACGAGGCGATGGAGAAATGGATCTCCTATCGCGAGGGCGTCGACGAGGAGGCGGTCGCTTGGCTCGGTGCGCAGGGCGCAG
>JAXDPD010000039.1:0-8578 GCA_034668505.1 Sphingomonadales bacterium | reverse complement strand
GAGGGCGAGATGGCCTGCGGCGAATATGGCCCGGGTCGGCTGCCGGAGCCTGAGGCTATTTTACGCGCCATACAGAATGCGTTCGTCCCGAGCGTGTCGAGGGGTGCTGGCACCGAACCCGAGCTACGCCCCTCGACTTCGCTCGGGACGAACGGAGCTTTGGGTTTCCGAGACGATCTCAGGCGACGCGACGCGCGGTCGCGAGATGATGGGCATGGGTGATCGCCACCGCCAGCGCGTCCGCCGCGTCGGCGCCGGCGATCTTCGCTCCGGGCAGCAGCCGCTGGACCATGGCGTGGACCTGGACCTTCTCCGCCGCCCCGGTGCCGACCAGCGCTTTCTTGACCAGTCGCGGCGCATATTCGCCCACCGCGAGCCCGCGCCGGGCCGCCGCGAGCAGCACCACGCCGCGCGCCTGCCCCAGCTTCAGCGTCGATTGCGGATTATCGTTGAGGAACACCTCCTCGCACGCCGCGGCGGCCGGCGCGTGCGCCTCGATCACCGCCCCGAGCGCTTCCTCCAGCTTGACGAGCCGATCGGGCAGCGCCTGCTTCGCATCGGTCCGCACCTGGCCGTTGGCGACATGGCTCAGCCGGTTGCCGTCGGCCACGATGATCCCCCAGCCGGTGCAGGCAAGGCCGGGGTCGAGGCCAATGATGATCATCACCTGAGGTCCTCCACGGAACGGGGAGGGGGACCGCCGGCGAAGCCGGTGGTGGAGGGGTCGGGGCCTCGCCATGCTCGCTGCGCTCGCGACCCCTCGACCAGCCTGCGGCTGGTCCCCCTCCCCGTTCCGGGGAGGATTGGAGTCATCCCAGCTTCTCCAGCACCGCATCGGGGATTTCGTGATTGCCCCAGACGGTCTGAACGTCGTCATCCTCCTCGAGCGTGTCGACCAGCTTGAGCAGCTGCTCGGCGTCGCCTTCGCCGACCTCGACCGGAGTCTGCGCGCGCCAGGCGAGCTTGACGCTTTCGGCCTCGCCCAGCGCCCCTTCGAGCGCGCGGGCGACGCCGTGGAGGTCGTCGACGGCGGTCCAGATCTCGTGACCCGCCTCGTCGGATTCGACGTCCTCGGCGCCGGCCTCGATCGCCGCCTCGAACACCTTGTCCGCATCGCCGGCGGCGGCCGGATATTCGATCAGGCCGAGCCGCTCGAAGCCGTGCGTCACCGAGCCCGAGGCGCCGAGATTGCCGCCATTCTTCGAGAAAGCGGTGCGGACGTTGGTCGCGGTGCGGTTGCGGTTGTCGGTCAGCGCCTCGACGACGAGGCTGACGCCGCCGGGGCCGAAGCCCTCGTAGCGAATCTCCTCGTAATTCTCGGCGTCGGCGCCCGACGCCTTGTCGATCGAGCGCTGGATATTGTCCTTGGGCATGGACTGCGCCTTGGCCGCGTTGACCGCGGCGCGCAGGCGCGCGTTCATGTCCGGATCGGGCACGCCCGTCTTGGCCGCGACCGTGATCTCGCGCGAGAGCTTGGAGAACATCGTCGAGCGCTTCTTGTCCTGCGCGCCCTTGCGATACATGATGTTCTTATATTTGCTGTGGCCGGCCATGGTCTCACTCGGATCGTTGCGACTGCGACCCGTCCTTCGATACGGGCCTTCGACTTCGCTCAGTCCCTGCTCAGGATGAGCGAAAAGGGAATCAGCCCAGGCCCAAGGCGGCCTTGTAGGTGTCGAGCAGGGCCTCGGCTTCCTGGCGGACGTGATTCTCCATCTTCCTCAGGCGCACGACGCTGCGCATCGTCTTGGGATCGTAGCCGCGCGCCTTGGCCTCGCCATAGACGTCGCGAATGTCGTCGGACATCGCCTTCTTCTCTTCCTCGAGCCGCTCGATCCGCTCGATGAGCAGCCTCAATTCGTCGGCCGCAATGCTTCCTTCCGCCAATTCACTCATCCTCAGATTCGGGGGTATAGCGGGTGGCTCTAGCGGCTCGCGCCACCCGGCTCAAGCGCCCGCGGCGGGCGGCGCCGGCCATGCGGCGGCGCGGTCCTGTACAGGAAGAGCGGCGAGGCCTAGCCTCCATGGGGGTCCGGCGGAAAGACTCGATCAAATAGAGGGGGAGATCATGGATCGCATGCGAAAGACGGCGGCCTGTCTCCTGGCCGTCCTGACCGGAGGCTGCATGCAATATCTGGTGCAGCCGACCGAGCCGAGCCTTGCCGGCAGCCCGCAGACGGTGCACGTCAAATCCTATCTCGGCTCCGAGGTCCAGCAGCCGCCTTATGTGCTGGCGCAAAGGTGCCAGGACGGCGAGCAGCTGGCGCGGGTGCTCGTCAAGCGCGACTTCCTGCAGGGCCTGGTCAGCTGGATCAGCCTCGGGCTGATCGCTCCGGCCACCGTGGTCTACACCTGCGCCAATGCGGGCGATCCGCCGCTCGGCAACAGCAGCGGCAGCGGCGGGAGGGAATGAGCGATGGCGCGGCAGCCGAGCTTCAACCCGGTCAAGCAATGGAAGAATTTCCACGAAAGCTACGAGCAGGTGATCGCGGGCGAATATGATTTGTTCATGCCCCGGCACAGCGCCGGCCTCACAATCGAGGACATGAAGGAAACGACGCGCCAGTTCCAGACGCTGATCGCCGACGCCCGCAAGCAGGGGCTGAAGGCGCGCGCGATCGGCTCGGCCTGGTCGCTGTCGCGGGCGCCGACGACCACCGGCTGGGCGCTCAACACCAATCGGCTGCGCGGCCGCATGAAGATCGACCCGGCGGATCTCGACGCGGGCCATACCGGCACGGCCGACGAGAAGCAGGGCCTCTATCTGTTTCAATGCGGCAACACCGTCGCCGACGTGAACAAGGTGATCGAGAGCAAGGACCAAGGCCGTTCGCTCTTCACCTCGGGCGCGGCCAACGGCCAGACCATCGCCGGCGCCACCTCCTGCGGCACACACGGCTCCGCGCTCCGGCACGGCGCCCTCCACGACCATATCGTCGCCGTGCATCTCATCGCCAATGGCGACAATCACTTCTGGATCGAGCGCAAGAGCGAGCCGGTCATGAAGGCCGCCTGGGTCAAGCAGCTCGGCGCCACCCTGAAGCGCGACGACGACGATCTGTTCAACGCCGCGGTCGTCTCGTTCGGCAGCTTCGGCATCATCCAGGCTGTCGTGATCCAGACGGTGCCGCGCTATCTGTTGGAAACCAAGCCCGGTATCGAGAAGCTCGACGAGAAACTGTGGAAGGCGATCGGCGCGCTCGATTTCAAGGCCCATCCCTTCTTCGGCGGGCTCGAGCCCTATTTCTTCCAGGCGGTGATCAACCCGGCCACCGACGAGGTGTTGCTCAACGCCAATTATCAGCGGGCCGACGACGGCCGCGAGCCGGAATACGGCCTGACCCAGGATCCCAAGGCGATCGGGCCCGGCTTCGACGGCCTGTCGACCGTCGGCATCATCCTCGGCGCGTTCAAGGGGCTGATTCCGGCCTTCTCCCAGCTGGCGGTGAAGCAATTGTTCGACACCGCCAAGAAGACCGGCACGTCCGGCCAGATCTACGGATACAAGCCGCCCTTGCTTCATGTCGCGAGCGGCAGCATCGCCGTCGCCTTGCCCGACGCGCGCAAGACGCTTGAGGCGCTGATCCAGCTCTACAAGGATATCGGCCCGGTGCCCCTGGTCCTGGGCTGCCGCTACGTGAAGAAGTCGCCGGCCTTGCTCGCCTTCAACACCTATCCGAGGACGCTGGCGATCAGCATCGACGGCGTCGACAGCAAGAGCTCGCGCGCCTTCTTCGCCGCCGCCGCCGACCGGCTCGAGGCCCTCGGCATCGGCTTCACCCAGCATTGGGGCAAGGTGAACGCGATGACCAAGGCTCGGGTGCTCAAGGCCTATGGCGGCAACGTCGCCAAATGGCTGAAGGCGCGCAAGGAGCTGCTCCCCGACGACAAGGACCGTGCCGTCTTCGACAATGCCTATATCGAGGAACGCGGCCTGGCGGGTTGAGCGCCATGGCGGGTTGAACTGGCGCCCCGAGCGGCTATTGCGCTGCCCATGCCAACCAGGGAAGCGACCACCAGCCGGTTCGTTCCGCGCAGCCGCAAGGTGAGGATCCTGGCGACGCTTGGCCCGGCCTCCGACACGCCCGCGATGATCCGCCGCCTCGCCGAGGCGGGCGCCGACGCCTTCCGCATCAACATGAGCCACGGCACCCACGCCGATCATGCCAAGAGGATCGCCGCGATCCGCGCGCTCGAGGCCGAGCTCGACCGGCCGACGACGATCCTCGCCGACCTCCAGGGGCCCAAGCTTCGGGTCGGGCGCTTCAAGGGCGACAAGGCCGAATTGAAGACCGGCCAGGCGTTCGTCTTCGACCGCGACGAGAGGCCCGGCGACGCCACCCGCGCCAATCTCCCCCATCGCGAGATTTTCGTGGCGGTCGAGCCGGGGACGCGGCTGCTGGTCGACGACGGCAAGCTCGTCTTCCGGGTGGTCGCGGCCAGCGCCGACCGGATCGAGACCAAGGTCGAGGTCGGCGGCACCATCTCCAACAATAAGGGCCTCAACGTCCCCGACGTGGTGCTGCCGCTCGCCGCTTTGACCGAGAAGGACCGCGCCGACCTTGCCTTCGCGCTCGACCAGCATGTCGACTGGATCGCGCTCTCCTTCGTGCAGCGGCCCGAGGACGTCGCCGAGGCGCGGCGGCTGATCGGCGGCAAGGCCAACCTGCTCGCCAAGATCGAGAAGCCGGCCGCGATCGACCGGCTCGAAGGCATATTGGAGCTGGCCGACGCGGTGATGGTGGCGCGCGGCGACCTCGGCGTCGAAATGCCGCCCGAGGAAGTGCCGCCCTTGCAGAAGCGCATCGTCGAGGCGGCGCGGCGGATGGGCCGGCCGGTGGTGGTGGCGACCCAGATGCTCGAATCGATGATCTCCTCGCCCTCGCCGACCCGGGCCGAGGTCTCCGACGTCGCCACCGCGGTCTATGACGGCGCCGACGCGATCATGCTTTCGGCCGAGAGCGCGTCGGGCAGCTATGCCTTCGAGGCGGTCGAGATGATGAACCGGATCGCGACCAGCGTCGAATCCGACCCGAGCCATTATGCCCGCGTCCATTTCACCGAGACCCTGCCCGACGCCACCACCAACGACGCCATCGCGCGCGCGGCGAGCGACATCGTCCGCACGGTCGGCGCCGCCGCGATCGTCTGCTTCACCAGCTCGGGCTCGACCGCCCGGCGGGTGGCGCGCGAACGGCCGACCGTGCCGCTGCTGGTGCTGACCCCTTCGCTCAAGACCGCGCGGCGGCTCGGCCTGCTCTGGGGCGCGCACGCCGTGCGCACCCGCGACGTCGCCAGCTTCGAGGAGATGGTCGGCAAATCGAAGCGGATGGCGCTGCGCCACAGCGCCGCCAAAGCCGGCGACCGCATCATCGTCACCGCCGGCGTCCCCTTCGGCGTGCCGGGCTCGACCAACGTCGTCCATGTCGCCCGCCTGATCGGCGACGAATTGGACCGGCATAAATCGGGTTAGGCCCCCGCCGCGCGCACCACGTCATGCTGGACTTGTTTCAGCATCCAGCGACGCGCCGCTGTGCGGGTGGAAAGCTGGACCCTGAAACGAGTTCAGGGTGACGGCCTCCCAAGCAGCCCCGGCACCAGGTCCGGAAGCTCCCGCGCCAGGAAGCCGACGCGGCCGACCTTCTTGGTCAGGATCCGCCCCGCCTCGCCGTGCAGCCAGACGCCCCAGAGCGTCGCGGTCAGCACGTCCGCGCCGCGCGCGGCGAGGCCGCCGACGATGCCGGCCAGCACGTCCCCCGACCCCGACGTGGCGAGGCCGATGCCGCCGCCTTCGAAGCGGAAGGCGCGCCCGTCCGGCGCGGCGACGAAGCTGAAGCGGCCCTTGACCAGGGCGACGGCATTGTAGCGCTTCGCCGCGCGCGAGGCCGCGTCGAGCGGGTCGATCTCGACCTCCTCCGCCGCGCATTCGAGCAGCCGCGCCATCTCGCGCGCATGCGGCAGCAACGCGACCCCGCCGCGCCAGGCGCGGACCTTCTGCGCGACATCGGCAAGGGAGCCGAGCACGGTGGCGTCGAGGATCAGCGGCACATCGGCGCCGCAATCGAGCAGCGCGGCCAGCTGCCGGTCGAACGATGGCCCATGCGCCATGCCGCAGCCGATGGTGACCGACTGCGCCTCGCGGACATGCGGGATGGCCGAGCCGGCGATGACCGCCGCCTCCGGCACGGCGACGCCGATCGCGATCGCCACGGCGGGGTCGGTGACGATCTGCAGCTTGCCCGCGCCGGCCCTCAAAGCGGCCATGCCGGCGAGGATCGCCGCGCCGGGCACCCTGGCGCTGCCGCCGACGATCAGCGCCCGCCCGCGATCCTCCTTGTCGCCGTCCTCGGATAGGCAGGGCAGTGGAAAGGCGCGCAGCGTATCGGCGTCGAGCGCCGCGACATCTTTCATCGCGCGGCGACCATGGCGTCGGGCGCCGAGGTGACCGGCGCCGCCTCCTCGATCAGCGGCGCGGCGAAATTGTAGCGGACGAGCCTCGGCACGCAATCCTTGGCGTCGTCGGGCTCGAAATCATATTCGCAGACGCCGCAATTGACGACGTCGCCTTCCCGGTCGATCGCCAGGATCTGCGCCTCGTCCATCTCCTCTAGAATGTAGCGGATGCACAGGACCACCACCTGGTGGCAGACGATCAGCACCCGCCGGTCGGCGTGATGGAGGCTGATCGTGTCGAGCGCGCCGCGCAGGCGCAGGATGACGTCGGCCCAGCTCTCGCCTCCCGGCGGCCGGTGGTAGAACTTGCCCAGCAGCGTGCGGTGCTCCGCCTGCTCGGGATATTTCTCGCGGATGCCGGCGGTGGTCAGCCTGTCGAAGATGCCGAATTCGCGCTCGCGAAGCCGCTCGTCGACGATCGGCGGCCGTCCCTCACCGACGATCCCGCCGGCCTCGCAGATAGCCTTCGCGGTCTGCCGGGCGCGGACATAGGGCGAGGAGAGGACAACCTCCGGCTTCTGCGCCTCGGGCAGCGAGGCGAACCAGCGGCCGAGCGCCGCCGCCTGGCTGTGGCCGAGCTCGCTGAGCGGCACATCGACGTCGCGCATGTCGATGTCGATCGTGCTGAGGCCGGCCGCCGCGGCGGCGTCGCGAGCGACGTTCCCGGCGCTCTGGCCATGGCGGGCGATCCAGAGCTTTTCGGGCCATCTTTGTCTCATCGCCGAAACAAAGCGCGAGGGCCGCGAAAGTTCAGAGCAGCCCTTCGGCCTCCAGCCGGCGGCGCAGATCCGCAGCATCGGTGAAGAGGTGGCCCCGCATTCCCACCGCCTCGGCGCCGTCGACATTGATCCGGCGGTCGTCGATGAACAGCGCCTCCTGCGGCCTGAGGCCGAAGCGGTCGAGGGCGCGGTAGTAGATCGCCGGATCGGGCTTGAGCAGCTTCTCCTCGCCGGAAACCACGATGTCGCGGAAGCGGCGGAAGAAGGCGTCTTCCTTGGCCCGGAACGGCGGCCAGAAGTCGGCGCTGAAGTTGGTGATTGCGAACAGCGGCACGCCCCGCTCGTCCAGCGCCTCCACGATCGCGTGGACCCCGGGTACCGGGTCCGAGATCGTCTCGCCGAAGCGCTCGCCCCAGGCGGATATCAGATGAGCGTAGTCGGGGAATTTCTCCGACAGCTCGGCCGCGGCCTCGGCGAAGGGCCGGCCGCCGTCCAGCCTGTCGTGCCAGCCCCACAGATCCACGTCCTGGATATAGCGCAGCCGCGCTTCATCCTCCGGTATCTGCCGGGCGAGGAAGGAATGGGGATCCCAGCCGTAAAGGACGTTGCCGACGTCGAAGACGGCGGCCGTCACCGCCAAGGGAGGCTCAGCCCTGGCGCGCCTTGAAGCGGCGGTTCGTCTTGTTGATGACGTAGGTGCGGCCACGGCGGCGAATCACCCGGCAGTCGCGATGGCGCGACTTCAGGGACTTCAAGGAATTGCGGATCTTCATGGCCGAACGACCTGCCTGTTCTCGTGCGATTTTTGCTGGGAAATTGAAGGCGCCCCCACTAGGGCGGGAGGCGGCTCAAGTCAAGCGCCGCGGCGCTCGGCGAGATGCCGCTCCCAGGCGAGCGCATGGGTGACGATGGTGTCGAGATCGTCGAGCTTCGGACGCCAGGGCAGGGTCGTCAGGATCTTGCTGTTGTCGGCGACCAGCGAATCCGGATCGCCGGCCCGCCTCGGCTCCAGCCGGCGCTCGATCTTGAGGTTGGTCACCCGGTCGACGGCGTCGAGGACTTCAAGCACCGAGAAGCCGCGGCTGTAGCCGCAGTTCATCACGTGGCTCGTGTCGGGCGCGGCGATCAGCTTCTTAAGCGCATGGACATGAGCCGCGGCGAGGTCGCTGACATGGATGTAGTCGCGCACGCCGGTTCCGTCCGGCGTATCGTAGTCGGTGCCGTAGACGGAGACGTGGCTGCGCTTGCCGACCGCCGCCTCGACCGCGACCTTGATCAGGTGAGTCGCGCCCTTGGTCGACTGGCCGGAGCGCCCGGCCGGATCGGCGCCGGCGACGTTGAAATAACGCAGGGCGCAATAGTTGAGGGGATAAGCGGCCGCGCTGTCCTTCAGCATCCGCTCGGTC
>JAXDPD010000038.1:0-16004 GCA_034668505.1 Sphingomonadales bacterium | reverse complement strand
GCCGGAGGGCTATCGCAAGGCGGTGCGGCTGATGCGGATCGCGGACCGGTTCGGCCTTCCCGTCGTCACGCTCGTCGACACCGCCGGCGCCTTCCCGGGCGTCCAGGCCGAGGAGCGCGGCCAGGCGGAGGCGATCGCCCGCTCGACCGAGGCCTGCCTCGCGCTCGGCGTGCCGATGGTCGCCGCGATCGCCGGGGAAGGGGGGTCGGGCGGGGCCATCGCCAACGCCACCGCCAACCGGGTGCTCATGCTGGAGCACAGCGTCTACGCCGTCATCTCGCCCGAGGGCTGCGCCTCGATCCTGTGGCGCACCGCCGACAAGGCCGCCGACGCCGCCGAGGCGATGCGGGTGACCGCCGCCGATCTGAAGCAATTGGGGGTGATCGAGCGGATCGTGCCCGAGCCGATGGGCGGCGCCCACCGCCATCCCGAAGCGATGATCGCCTCATTGGGCGCGGCGCTCGGCGAGGAGCTCGACGCGCTGGCGCCGCTGTCCCGCGGCGAAGTGCGGGCGGCGCGGCGGCAGAAATTCCTCGACGTCGCTTAGGGGACAGTCACTTTTCCGCACGGCAGAGGGAAGCTGGACGCCGTCGTGCGGAAAAGTGACTGTGCCCATTCCCACGAACGAAAGGGGCGGCGGAATTGCTTCCGCCGCCCCTCGCAACTCTTATCGGTCGAGCGGGATTAGCCGTTCATCGCCGAAGAAGCGTTGTTGAAGGTCGTCCGGATGCTGGTGCCGAGGCCCTGCATGGCGGTGATGGCGGCGACGGCGATGAGAGCGGCGATCAGGCCGTACTCGATGGCGGTGGCGCCCTTGCTGCTCTTAATGAGTTTACGAATGAACTGCATTTCCGGTCTCCTTGGTTCCACGTTCCTTGCGGAAGTCCACACTTCCTCGCCGCCCGCTTCTGGCTCTGTGGGTCAGCTACGCCCTCCTTATGCGAGGGTTATTGCCAAATATTTAATGGGCCGATGCGCCGGGCGCGTATCCCCGTGCGGCGCTCATGCGAAAGGCGGCGGAATCGCTTCCGCCGCCCTCCGCCGAAGCCCGCCGCCGGATCAGCCGTTCATGGCCGAGGAGGCGTTGTTGAAGGTGGTGACGATGCTGGTGCCGAGACCCTGCATGGCCGCGATGGCCGCGACCGCGATCAGCGCCGCGATCAGACCATATTCGATCGCCGTGGCGGCTTTGACGTTCCTGATGATTTTGCGGAGAGAGTGCATGTCCAGTTCCTTGATTTCTTTGACGTCCTGATATCAGGATGAGGCGAGACTTCGGGATTCGGCGTTAAGAAAGCGTTAAAGCCGGATCCGGTTATTGCCGCGGCAGGAAAGCGGCCGGCCGGGTTCCTAGCTGGCGTCGCGCACTTCGCTGGAGACGTTGTTCCACATCCCGGTGGTGGTCGCGGCGAGCAAAGCGACGCCGCTGACGATGGCGAGGAAGACGAGCCCCACGATGAGGCCGTATTCGACAGCCGTCGCGCCCTTCTTGTCCCGCGTAATTTCCCTCAGTCGCCGCATTGCCCGCATCCTTGCCTTGCCCGCGCGGCGTTAACGGGCATACCGTTAACGGAGTCTTTCCAGGGAAGGCGATTGTGGAAAAAATTCCGACAATGACCGTGGTGGCGGCGGCGCTGATCGACGCCGAGGGGCGGGTGCTGCTGCAGCGGCGCGCGCCCGGCCGGGCCATGGCGGGCTTGTGGGAATTTCCCGGCGGCAAGGTCGAGCAGGGCGAGCTGCCCGAGGCGGCACTGGTCCGCGAGCTCGCCGAAGAGCTCGGCATCGGCACGGACGCAGGCGCGCTGGCGCCCGCCTGCTTCGCCTCCGCGCCGCTCGGCGGGCGCCACATGATCCTGCTCCTTTATCTGTGCCGGTCGTGGCGCGGCGAGCCGCGGCCGCTCGACGCCAGCGCGCTCAAATGGCTGACGCCCGCGGAGATGGATCCGGCCGAAATGCCGCCGGCCGACCGGCCGCTCATCGTCCTGCTCGCGGCGCTGATCGCCCAAAGCGCGGCGTCATGATCCGCGCGCCCCTGGAGCGGCTCAGGCTGCCGGCGATGGCGGTGGCGTTGCTGTTCCTGTTCGTCGCGGTGCTGGCGCTGGTGACGGTGCTGCGCGACCCCTATCAGATGGATTTCATCTCTTATTGGGCCGCGGCGCGGCTCGCCCTCGACGGCAATCCGGCCGCCGCTTACGATTTCGCCGCGCACCGCGCGGTCGAGCTCCAGGCGACGATGGTCGGCGGGCTGCCGTTCGGCTACCCGCCCTGCTTCACCTTGCTGACGGCGCCGTTCGCCCTTTTTTCCTATCCGGTCGCCGCGGTCGCCTGGGTGGCCGTGACCTTCGCGCTTTATGCGGCGGCCGTGCGCGTGTGGCGGCCCGACTTTTTGTGGCCGGCGCTGGCAATGCCGCCGGTCCTGGTCAACGCGATCACCGGCCAGGCCGGCTTCCTCACCGCCGCCTTGCTCCTCGGCGGCGCCGCCTTGCTGCCCAAGCGCCCGCTTGCCGGCGGGCTGCTGCTCGGGCTGCTGGTGGTCAAGCCGCAGCTCGGCCTGGCGCTGCCGCTGGTCCTGCTCGCCGGCAGGCAATGGCGGGCGCTCGCCGGGGCGGCCGCCTCCTCGATCGGGCTGCTGCTCCTCGGCCTGCTCGTCTTCGGCTGGCGCACCCATGTCGCCTGGATCGGCCAGGCCGGCCTGTTCGCCTCGGTCGCCAGCGAGGGGCTGGCCGGCTGGCACCGGATGGCGAGCGTCTATGCGGCGGCGCGCTTCGCCGGCCTCGGCGCGGGCCCGGCCTGGATCCTGCACGGCCTGGTCGCGCTGGCCGCGCTCGCGGCGGCGATCTGGGTGTGGCACCGCCATGGCGACTGGGGCGCGCGCATCGCCGCGCTCGCCGCCGCGACCGTGCTCGCGAGCCCCTATATGTTCGGCTACGACACCTTGATCCTGGTCGCGCCCTTCGCCTGGCTGGTCGCGCGCGGCCGCCACCTGCTGGCGCTGGCGGCCTGCTGGGCGGTGCTGCTGCTCGGGCTGCTGCAGGCGCTGGGCTGGAGCGCCAGGCCGAACCTGGCGCCGCTCGCCCCGATCGTCCTGCTTGCCCTGATCCTGGTCGAGCTGCGCCGCGATCAGCGCGGCTTGAGCGCGTCGGCGAGCGAGGCGGTGGCGCTGCCCCGCCGCGCCGGCACCGGCTGACCGGGCGCCGGCGCCCAGCCGCTCAGATAGACGATCTCGAACCGCTCCGGCGTTGCCGTCCCGAAATCGGCGGCGGCGGCGGCAAGGCCAGCTCTGGTGAAGGGCCGGCGCGAGCGGCGGGCGAGGCTGTTGGTCGCGCCCGTCGCGCGCAGGTCCGCGACCAGCCCGGCGAGCGAAGGGTAGAGGACCTCGACCACGTCGCGGTCGACCACCGGCAAGGCGAAGCCGGCGCGCACCAGCAGGTCGCCGGCCGCGCGCACGTCGATCTGCGGGTGGATGCGCGGGGAGGGGTCCAGGCCTTGGGCCTCCTCGCCCGCGCGCATCGCCCGCCGCAGCCGCTTCAGGCTGCCGGCGCCGGCGAAGGCGGCGAGGAACAGGCCGTCGGGCTTGAGCGCGCGGCGGATGAGGGCGAGCGCGCCGGGCAGATCGTTGACCGTGTCGAGGAGGCCGAGCGAGGTGACCAGATCGAACGGCCCGCCGATCGCGGGAAGGTCGGCCTCGCCGGCTTCGGCAACCGCGAGGCCGCGGGCGCGCAGCCCTTCGGCGAGCGCTGGATGCGCGCTGAGGTCGAGCGCCGTCGCGAACGGGCGCGCGACCAGGGCCAGCCGCTCGAGCAGCTCCTCGGCGGCGCGGCGGTGCAGGAACGCGGCGTCGCGCCCCGCGCGCGCGCCGCGCGCGCGGCGCAGGAGCCCGAGGCGGGGATCGAAAGGCTGGTTCGAAGAAGCCATGATTGCGCTATACTCAGCGCCTGCCGCCAAGGGGAGGGGAAGGATGCCACGCCCGATTCACTTCGAAATTCACGCCCAGGACCTGGACCGCGCCCAGGCTTTCTACGAGACGATGTTCGGCTGGACGTTCCAGAGCTGGGGCGACGGCGCCTATCGCCTGGTCCTGACCGGCGAGGGGCCGGGGATAGACGGCGGCATGATGCGCCGCCACGGCCCGGCGCCCAAGGGCGGCGAGCCGGTCAACAGCTGGGTGTGCACGGTCGATGTGGACGATCTGGACGCCTATGTCGCCAAGGCCGGCGGCAATGGCGGCTCGGTGGCTTTGCCCAGGATGGCGGTGCCCGGGGTCGGCTGGCTCGCTTATGTCAAGGACGGCGAGGGCAACATAATGGGGCTGATGCAGGCGGACGCGGCCGCCGCCTGAGCGCGCGCCTTTGTCCGCTGCCGGACAGATTGTCCGGTTTCGGACGCCGGCGGGGGACGGTTGCTTTTCCGCACGGCAGCGGAAACCGGGCGCCGCAGTGCGGAAAAGTGACCGTCCTCATTTCGGCACGCCTCTTGCTGCGCTGCCGGGCAAGGCCCATTCAAGACTTACGCTTGGCCTTCCCGGCCTTGACCGATAAAAGCCCCAGAGACGAACAAGTGTGTTGCATCACTAAAACAGTTGTGCGAGTAGCGAAGCGACGATGACCGAGCATGTTTTCGAACCGATGCGCCGCGCGATGGTCGCGAGCCAGTTGCGCACCACCGGGGTCAACGATCCCCGCGTGATCGCCGCGATGGGCGAGGTCGCGCGCGAGCGGTTCGTGCCGGTCGAGCGCTCGGCGCTCGCTTATGCCGACGCTCTGGTCCCGCTCGGCGGCGGCCGCGCGCTCAATCCGCCGATGGCGCTCGGCCGGATGTTGACCGAGGCGCAGCTGAACGGCGACGAGCATGTCCTCGTCATCGGTGCCGCGACCGGCTATTCGGCCGCCCTGCTGGCGCGGCTCGCCGGCTCGGTGACCGCGCTCGAGGAGGATGAAGAGCTTGCCGCCTTCGCGAAAAAGGCGCTGGCGGGGACGGGCGTTGCCCTGGTCAAGGGGCCGCTGGCGAAGGGTTACGCCAAAAGCGCGCCTTACGATTTCATCCTGGTCGACGGCGCGGTCGAGCATCTGCCGCCGGCGATCGTCGGCCAGGCGGCCGATGGCGGGCGGATTTCGCTGGCCCTGCTCGATCGCGGCGTGACCCGACTCGCGCTCGGGCGCGCCGTCGCCGGCGCGTTCGGAATGACTGTCTATGCCGACGCGGAAGCGGCGGTGCTGCCGGGCTTCGAAAAGCCCCGCGGTTTCACATTTTGAGGACGGAGTGGTTTTAATGCGTGGAGGATTGCTGGCGGCAGCCGGGGTGGCGGCCATCGCCTTGAGCGGCGGCGGCGGCGGCGCGCTGGCGCAGACGGCGGCGCCGGCCTCCCGGCCGGTGCCGGTCCCCGCGCCCCCGCCGCCCGTCGATCATGGCCGCGAGCAATCGCTGCGCGAGGCCCTGGTGCGCACCTACCACACCAATCCGACGATCATGGCGGAGCGGCAGTCGCTCAGGCAGCTCGACGAGACCGTCGATATCGCCCGCGCCGCCGGCCGGCCGCAGCTCTCGGCCAATGCCGGGCTCAACCAGGACGTGCTCTCGATCAACACCCAGGGCCGCGGCATCGGCCGCAACGGGCGCGATTTGACAATTGGCGCCAATGCCAGCGTGCCGCTTTATGCCGGCGGGCGCATCCGCAACGGCATCCGCGCCGCCAACACCCGCGTCGATGCCGGCCGCGCCGATCTGCGCGCCACCGAGGGCGACATCTTCACCGAGGCTGTCGCCGCCTACATGGACGTGATCCGCGACCGTTCGATCGTCCAGCTCAACGAGAATCAGGTCCGCGTCCTCCAGACCAATCTCCAGGCGACGCGCGACCGTTTCGAGGTCGGCGACCTGACCCGCACCGACGTCGCCCAATCCGACGCGCGCCTCGCGCTGGCGCGCAGCCAATTGGCGCTGGCCCAGGGCCGGCTCGAGACCAGCGAGGAGAATTACCGCCGGGTCATCGGCGAAACCCCCGAGGATCTGCAGCCGCCGCCGCCGCTGCCGACCTTGCCGGGCACGGCCGACCAGGCAACCGAGGTCGCGCTCGGCAACAATGCCGATCTCGCCTCGATCGCCGCCCAGACCCGCGCCGCCGGCTTTGACGTGCGCGCGACCCGGGGCGAGCGGCTGCCGAGCATCTCGGCGGTGAGCTCGGGCGTCTACCGCAACTCGCTCGGCCGCGCCGACGAGGTGGCGGACACGCCCGAAGGGTTTCTGCCCAATTCGGTGACCAGCGCCGGCATCGGCCTGTCGCTGACCGTGCCGCTCTACCAGGGCGGCGGCGCCGGCGCCCGCGTCCGCCGGGCAGAAGCGCTGCGCGGCCAGCTGCTCGAGCAATCGGTCGCGGTCGAGCGCCTGGTCATCTCCAACACCCGCGCCGCCTTCGCCAATTACCGGGCCGCCTTGGAAGCGATCGATTCGAACGAAATCGCGGTCGCCGCCAATACGCTCGCCCTCGAAGGCACCCGCGCCGAGCAGACCGTCGGCACCCGCAACGTGCTCGACGTGCTCAACGCCGAGCAGGAGCTGCTGAACAGCCAGGTGCTGCTCGTCACCGCCCGCCGCGACGCTTATGTCGCCGGCTTCCAGCTGCTCAACACGATGGGCGCGGCCGAAGCCGAGGATCTCAATCTCGACGGCGGCCCGCTCTACGACCCGGTGGTCAATTACAACCGCTATTCGCGCAGCTGGAACGATTGGGACGACGGCCCGGTCATCCATCCGGTGGCGACGCGCACCGCGCCGCCCAATTCGAGCAGCCCGGTGACAGAACCCCCCGTGACACAGGCGCCGCAATAAGCGATAAGCGCCTAGGGCTCAAACCCATAGCTGGAGGCGGTCGTGACGGGTTGGCATTTGTCGTCCGGCAAGGAGCAGGGAGGGAGCGATGCTAAACGCATCGTGACCGACGCTGCGATGCTGCCCGGGCGGCAAAGGACAGCCCGCCGCTTCGCGGTCGGCCGGAGAAGCCTGCTGGGGGGGTCGATCACCTTTGTCGGGCTGCCCGGCCCGCCCGGCGGCGCTCTCCTACCCAGCCGGCTTCTCCGGCCGATCACGGCCACCTCCAGCTATGGGTTTGAGCCCTGACATGGGGGATATTCAGCAAGACCCGTCGATGGAGGAGATCCTCGCTTCGATCAAGCGTGTGATCGCCGAGGACGGCCGTGCCGTCGCCTCGACGGCCGCGGCGCGCCCGGCCCGGCGCATCGCCCGCCCCGCCGAGCCGCCCGCCGCCGAGGAGGACGTGCTCGAGCTGGACGAGCCCGTCACCGAGGGGCCGAGCCTGCTTTCCGAAGATGCCGCCGCGGCCAGCAGCAAGAGGCTCGCCAGCCTGTCGGCGCTGCGCCAGCGCGGCGAGAGCCCGCCCGATCCCGGCGCGCTCGAGGCCGTGGTCCGCGAGATGCTGAAGCCGATGCTCAAGGAATGGCTCGACCAGCGCCTGCCCGAGATCGTCGAGGACCTCGTCACCCGCGAGATCGCCCGGCTCACGGGGCGCAATCTCTGACGCTTTCGGTTTCGGCCCGAACGCACCATGAAGGTCGTCATGCCGGGCCTGATCCGGCAGCCACCTTTCTATTCCCCGCTGGCCTGAAGAAGGTGGATCCCGGATCAGGTCCGGGATGACGCTCGGGGGGGCGGGCCTCGCGCCTCCCGCTTGCGAGTAGGGTGGGCGTGGTCTAATCGCCCCGTTCATGAAAAAGCTCATGCTCGCGAGCCTCGCCGCGCTCGCTCTCGCCCAGGCCCCGGCCGCCTTCGCCCGCCCGATCACCGCCACCGACCTCGCCACGCTGCGGCGGCTGGCGGCGCCGGCGGTCTCGCCCGACGGACGCTGGGCGGTCTATCAGCTGCGCGAGACCGACCTCGAGGCCAATCGCGGCCGCACCGATTTGTGGCTGGTCGATCTGCGCGCGCCCGATGCGGCGCCGGCCAGGATCGCCTCGGCGCCCGAGCATAACGAGCATGACGCGCGCTTTTCCGCCGACGGCCGCTGGCTTTATTATCTGAGCAACGCCTCGGGCAGCGACCAGCTCTGGCGAGTCGCGCTTCCCATTGGCACGCCCGAGCGGGTCAGCGATTTCAACACCGACGTCGCCGGCTTCCTGGTCGCCCCCAACGATACGCGGATCGCGATGTGGGCGGACCGTCCGATCGCCTGCACCGACATCAACTGCACCAATGCGCGCCCGGCCGCGCGTCCGGGCGGCAGCGGCCGCGTCTATGACGAGACCTTCGTGCGCCATTGGGACACATGGGCCGAGCCCGGCGTTCGCTCGCGCCTCTTCACCTTCCCGATGGCCGACGGCCGTCCGCAGGGCCAGGGCACCAACGTCGCGCCGAACCTGATCGGCGATTCGCCGTCCAAGCCGTTCGGCGGCGCCGAGGAGCTCGCCTTCAGCCCCGACGGCCGCACCCTCTATTTCACCTTGCGCGAGGGCGGCCGCGGCGAGCCCAACTCGACCGACATGGACATTTACGCCGTCGCCGCCGACGGCAGCGCCGCGCCGGCCAACCTCACCGCCGCCAATCGGGGCCAGGACACCGGCCCCGCCGTCTCGCCCGACGGCCGCTGGCTCGCTTATACCGCGATGGCGCGCGCGACCTACGAGGCCGACCGCCAGGTGGTGCAGCTTCGCGACCTGCGCACCGGCGCCACCCGCGCCTTGACCCAGGCCTGGGACCGGTCGGTCGGCTCGATCGCCTGGGCGCCGGACAGCCGCTCGCTCTACGTCACCGCCGGCGACACGCTCGACACGCCGGTCTTCCGGGTCGACGTCCGCACCGGCCAGGTCACCCGCCTCACTCAGGCGGGCACGGCGGGCAACGTCGTTCCGCTGCGCGGCGGCGGCATCCTCTACACGCTGAACTCCTTACAGGCGCCCGACGACCTCTACCGGCTCGACGCCCGCGGCACCGCCACCCAGCTCACCCGGGTCAATGCCGACCGGCTCGCCGGGCTCGATCCGGTCACCGTCCGCCGGTTCAGCTTCGCCGGCGCCCATGGCGACCGCGTGTGGGGCCAGATCGTCAAGCCGGCGGGCGCGGGCGGGCGCGTCCCGACCCTCCTTTTGATCCATGGCGGCCCGCAGGGCAGCTTCGGCAATGCCTGGTCCTATCGCTGGAACCCCTGGGTGTTCGCGGCGCCGGGCTATGGCGCGGTCACCGTCGATTTCCACGGCTCGACCGGCTACGGCCAGGCCTTCACCGACGCGATCAACCGCGACTGGGGCGGCGCCCCGCTCGAGGACCTTCGCCTGGGCCTCGCCGCCGCCGGCCGCGAGGACGGCCGTCTCGACGTCGCCAACGCCTGCGCGCTGGGCGGCTCCTATGGCGGCTTCATGGTCAACTGGATCGCCGGCAACTGGCCCGACGGCTTCAAATGCCTGGTCAGCCATAGCGGCGTCTTCGACCAGCGCGCCATGGCCTATGAGACGGAGGAGCTCTGGTTCAGCGAATGGGAGTTCGGCGGCCCCTATTTCGATCCCGGCGCCGCCGCCAATTACGAACGCTCGAACCCGGTCAACTTCGTCCAGAACTGGCGGACGCCGATGCTCGTCCTCCACGGCGAGCGCGATTTCCGCATCCCCTACAGCCAGTCGCTCGGCGTCTTCAACGCGCTCCAGCGCCGCAACATCCCCTCGCGCCTGGTCGTGTTCCCGGACGAGAATCACTGGATCCTGAAGCCGCAGAACTCGATCCAATGGTATCGCGAGGTCCACGGCTGGCTCGACCGCTGGCTGCGGGCGGGGCAGTGAGTTTCTCCCTGCCGGCGAAGCCGGTGGGGAGGGGGACCGCCCGGAGGGTGGTGGAGGGATAATTCGCGAAGGCCTCGCCAGTTACCCCTCCACCATGCTCCGCATGGTCCCCCTCCCCATGCTGCTGCATGGGGAGGAACCGGTTGGCATCGGTCATTCTTAGTGGCTAAGCGCACCCCATGACCGAGCTGCCCAAGACTTTCGACCCAGCCGAGATCGAGGCGCGCTGGTATGCGCATTGGGAGGGGGCAGGGCTGTTCCGGCCCGAGCGGCCGGAAGCGGAGCCGTTCACCATCGTCATCCCGCCGCCCAACGTCACCGGCTCGCTCCATATCGGCCACGCGCTCGACAACACGCTGCAGGACATCCTCATCCGCCACGCCCGGCTCCAGGGCAAGGACGCGCTCTGGGTGGTCGGCATGGACCATGCGGGGATCGCCACGCAGATGGTGGTCGAGCGCCGGCTCGAGGAGCGGCAGGACAAGAGGACGAACTATTCGCGCGAGGAGTTCGTCGCCAAGGTCTGGGAGTGGAAGGCGGAGAGCGGGGGGCAGATCACCCGCCAGCTCCGGCGCCTCGGCGCCTCCTGCGACTGGGCGAACGAGCGCTTCACGATGGACGAGGGCTTCTGCCGGGCGGTCACCAAAGTGTTCGTCCAGCTCTACCGCGACGGACTGCTCTACCGCGACAAGAGGCTGGTCAATTGGGACCCGAAGTTCGGCACGGCCATCTCCGATCTCGAGGTCGAGACGCGCGAGGTCCAGGGCAAGTTCTGGCACCTCAAATATCCGCTGGAGGACGGCTCCGGCTTCATCCACGTCGCCACCACCCGGCCCGAGACCATGCTCGCCGACATGGCCGTGGCGGTGCATCCGGAGGATGAGCGCTACCGGGCGCTGGTCGGCAGGAAAGTGCGGCTGCCGATCACCGGCCGGCGGGTGCCGATCGTGGCGGACGAGCATGCCGATCCGGAGCTCGGCTCGGGCGCGGTCAAGATCACACCGGGGCACGATTTCAACGATTTCGAGGTCGGCAGGCGCGTCGGGATCAAACCTGGCGAGATGCTCAACATGCTGAGCGGGGATGCGAAGGTCGTGCAGACCGCGGACGGCCTGGTCCCGGCCGAGCTGGTCGGCCTCGACCGCTTCGAGGCGCGCAAGCGTGTCGTCGAGCTGCTCGAGGAGGGCGGCTTCCTCGAGCGCGTCGAAGACCGCGTCATCCAGCTCCCATATGGCGACCGCTCCGGCGTCGTCATCGAGCCGTGGCTCACCGACCAATGGTATGTCGATGCGAAGACGCTGGCGCAGCAGCCGATCGAGGCGGTGCGCTCGGGCGACATCAGGGTGGTGCCCAAGAGCTGGGAGAAGACCTGGTTCAACTGGCTCGAGAACATCCAGCCCTGGTGCGTCTCCCGCCAGCTCTGGTGGGGCCACCGGATCCCGGCTTGGGCGTCAACAGAATATCGGCGCGATGGGGATGATTTGATATCTGTAGGGACGCCTCACATCTTCGTTGCTGAGACCGAGGCAGAAGCCATCTCTGAAGCGAAGACCCGGGCGGGTGACAGAAAAATCGTTGTATTCGATAGTTTTGAGGAGGGAATCGCTGGATTTGAGCGGGGCGAGCCTTCTGTTTTTGATGATGATGTGTACGCGCTGATTCGCGATCCCGACGTCCTGGATACCTGGTTCTCCTCCGCTCTCTGGCCCTTCGCGACGCTCGGCTGGCCGGAGGAGACCGAGGAGCTCAAGCGCCATTACCCCAACGACGTGCTCATCTCGGGGTTCGACATCATCTTCTTCTGGGACGCCCGGATGGCGATGCAGGGCTTCCATTTCATGGGCGAGAAGCCCTGGAAGACGCTCTACCTCCACGGCCTGGTCCGCGACGCCAAAGGCCAGAAGATGTCCAAGTCGAAGGGCAATACGGTCGATCCGCTCGGCCTGATCGACCGCTACGGCGCCGACGCTCTGCGCTTCACTTTGGCCGCGATGGAGAGCCAGGGGCGCGACATCAAGCTCGATGAGAAGCGCGTCGAGGGCTATCGCAACTTCGCCACCAAGCTCTGGAATGCGGCGCGCTTCTGCCAGGCCAACGGGATCGGCGCGTCGGCGGCGCTGGAGCCGCCGCGGGCGGAGCTCCCGGTCAATCGCTGGATCGTCTCGGAGACGGTGAAGACGGTCCAGGCGCTCGACCTCGCTTTGGCCGAATTCCGTTTCGACGAGAGCGCGAACACCATCTACCACTTCGTCTGGGCGACCTTCTGCGACTGGTATCTGGAGCTGATCAAGGGGCAGATAGACGAGGAGACGCGCGCCGTCGCAGCGTGGGTGCTCGACCAGATCCTGGTCATGCTCCACCCGTTCATGCCGTTCATCACCGAGGAATTGTGGAGTGCCAACCCTCGGCCTTATCCACTGATCCTCGCAAAATGGCCGATGCCGGACGCACGTTCGCTCGATCCGGAGGCGGGGTCGGAGATCGAATGGCTGATTCGAACAATCACTGAAATCCGTTCGGCTCGGACAGAAGTCGGAGTGCCCCCTTCTGCGCTGATCAATGCCTGGATGTATGGCGCGAGCCCGCAGACGAGCCAGCGGATGCTCACTCATCACTCCGTTCTGCGCCGGATGGCCCGGATTGGCAGCGTCTCGAATGTATCTGCGCCAAATCAGAATGGACTTCAGGTCGTTATCGGCGAAGCCACTCTCTTCCTAGAGATAGAAGGCGTGATCGACGTCGCCGCCGAGCGCGCCCGGCTCGAGAAAGCGGCGCAGGCTGCCGAGAAGGAGCGGGATTCGCTCGCCGCGCGGCTCTCCAATCCCAGCTTCGTCGAGCGGGCGAAGCCGGAGGCGGTCGAGAAGGCGCGCGAGGACCATGCGTCCAAGGCTTCCGACGCGGAGCGCTATCGGGCCGCGCTGGCGCGGCTGGGTTGATCGTCAGGCCGGCACCACCACCTCGATCGCGGCTTCGGCCACGGTCGCGACGCAGGGGGTCCTGGCGAGCACCTCGCCGTCGATCGAGATACGCTGGCGCGGGCGGGTCTCGATCTCGATGCGGTGGGCGTGGAACTCGCGGGTCGTGTGCTGGCGCGACTCGAGCTTCCAATATTTGGCGAACCAGTCGCGGAGCAGATTGAGGCTGCTCCGCCCCTCAACGGCCTGGACGACGATCTGGCCGCTGTCGACCTCGGCGCTCTCGATCAGCTCGACTCCGCCATGGTGGCCGCCATTGGCGATGCGGACCTCGGTCGCCCAGAAGCGCGTCTCGCCCTCATCGGTCCTGACGGTGAGCCGGAACGGGTGGAAGCGGATCAGGCACCAGATCGCCCAAACCAGATAGCCGACGCGGCCGAGATACCGCTTCAGCCCGTGCGGGATGCCCTCGCCGATCATCGGCGACAGCCCCATCGCCGCGCAGTTCGCGAAATAGTCGCCGTTGATGATGCCCAGATCGACGCGGCGGCGGACGCCGGTCGCGATGGTTGCGATGGCGCCGTCGAGGTCGAGCGGGATGCCGAGCGTGCGCGCGAAGCTGTTGGCGGTGCCGAGTGGCAGCAAGGCGAAGACGCAGTCGCGGCCGACCAGTTCGTCGACCGAGCAGGAGAGCGAGCCGTCGCCGCCGCCGACGATCACCATCGGCGCGCCGCCCCGCACCGCCGCGGTGACGGTCGGCACCAGGCGGCGAGGATCGGTGACCGCGTGCGACTCGATGAGCCGGACGCCCGCGGCGGTCAGCTTCTCCTTCGCTTCGCGAAACAGCGCGCGTCCGCGACGCGAATGGGCGTTGACGATGAGCGCCGCCTCGCGCGGGACCGGTCTTGATGAACTCACATCCCGCCCAACAGCGCGGGGCGGGGAAAGTTTCTACATCACCGTATCGGCGAGGTTGGAGCGGTAGCGGGTGTTGGTCTGCCGGTCGATGATCTCGATATAGACGTAGCTCGGCGGGATCTGGCCTTCGGGCATGGCGAACCAGATCGAGCCGAGCTGGCTCGGGTTGGTGAGCGCGCAGAAGCCGTAGATGCGCTGGCGCGTATTGCCGTTGAAGAAATCGACCCAGGTCCGCGACGAATTGGTGTTGCTGCCGCAGGGCGGAAGACCGGGGGCGGGCGCGAACATGGCGGCCGGATACTGGTCCTTGTTGAGGACGTCGTAACGGTAGCGATTGAAGCTGCCGCCGGGAGTCGTATAGGGCTCGATCGCGACCAGATAGAGGACGGGATTGGGCTGGGCCAGCGCCGGACCCGTCCCCGCGAGCAATGCCAGCATCACCGCGCCGGACAATTTCATGAATGCCTTAAGCGTCTTCATCCTCTTTCCCCCTCGTTCGAGTGATGCACGACTTTGCTGCTCTTGCGGCGACTCCCAACGTTACTGAGCGAGCCGAGGATGCCACTGATCGGAGCCCGTTTCAAGCAAGCGAGGGCCCTGGCCGCGCGCGGCGCGGTCCCGCCATCGCGGCTTTGCAGCGGCAGCCGCAGAGGCTAAGCCCGCGGCGATATGCCGTCCTTTCCCGCCCTCCGCCTCCGCCGGACCCGCATCGCCGCCTGGAGCCGGGCGCTCGTCGCCGAGACGGCGGTGACGCCGGCGGACCTGATCTGGCCGCTGTTCGTCACCGCAGGGCAGGGGGTCGAGGAGCCCATCTCCAGCCTTCCCGGAGTCTCGCGCCACTCGATCGACCGGGTGGGCGCGCTCGCCCGCGAGGCCCGCGACCTCGGCATTCCCTGCATCGCCTTGTTCCCGAACACGCCGGCGGGGCTGAGGAGCGAGGACGGACGCGAGGCGCTCAACCCCGACAACCTCATCTGCCGGGCGGTGCGGGCGGCCAAGGAGGCGGCGCCGGAGGTGGGCGTGCTCACCGACGTCGCGCTCGATCCCTATACCGCCCACGGCCATGACGGGCTCACCGACGACAAGGGCTATGTCGTCAACGACGACACGGTCCGCGTGCTGATGGACCAGGCGGTCGTCCAGGCGGAGGCGGGGGCCGACATCGTCGCCCCGTCGGACATGATGGACGGCCGGGTCGGCGCGATCCGCAAGGCGCTCGACGGCGCCGGCCAGGTCAACGTCCAGATCATGGCCTATGCCGCCAAATATGCCTCGGCATTCTACGGCCCGTTCCGCGACGCGGTGGGCAGCCGCGGCCTCCTGAAGGGCGACAAGAAGACCTATCAGATGGACCCGGCCAACGCGCTCGAGGCGCTGCGCGAGGTGGCGATGGACGTCGAGGAGGGCGCCGACAGCGTGATGGTGAAGCCGGGGCTGCCCTATCTCGACATCGTGCGGCGGGTGAAGGAAAGGTTCGAGCTGCCGGTCTTCGCCTATCAGGTGTCGGGCGAATATGCGATGATCGAGGCCGCCGCGGCCGCCGGCGCCGGCGACCGCGACGCGCTCGTCCTCGAGACCTTGACGGCGTTCAAGCGGGCTGGCTGTTCGGGCGTGCTCAGCTATCATGCGCCGGTGGCGGCGCGGCTGCTCGGCCGCTAGATGCAGCTGCGGAGGGGAGACATGGATTGCCTGAACTGACTGCCGCCGCCGCGTCGCGCGAGCGCTATGCCCGGCCCCTCTTCATCCTCACCATCGTCACCGGCTCGTTCCTCCTCTTTCTCACCCAGCCGATGATCGCGCGCATGGCGCTGCCGCGGGTTGGCGGGGCGCCGGCGGTGTGGAACAGCGCAATGCTGGTCTACCAGCTGCTGCTCCTCGCCGGATATGCTTATGCCGACCGGATCGCGCGCCTGAGGCCGCGCAAGCAGGTCGGCATCCACCTGATCCTGTTCGGCGTGGCGGCCCTGTGGCTGCCGATCGGGCTGCGCGAGGTGCTGCCTCCGGCCGGCGGCGAGCCCTTCTTCTGGGTGCCCTGGTTCCTGATCAGCTCGATCGGACCGCTTTTCTTCATCGTCTCGGCCCAGGCGCCGCTGATGCAGCGCTGGTACGCGCTGGAGACCGCGCGCGGCGACCCCTATCCGCTGTACGCGGCCTCCAATCTCGGCAGCTTCGCCGGCCTGCTCTCCTACCCGCTGATCGTCGAGCCGCTGATGACGCTCGAGCAGCAGAGCTGGCTGTGGACCTCGCTCTACATCTTCCTCGTCCTGCTCGTCGCCGGCTGCGCCTGGACCGTCCCCGCCGACGCGGTCGAGGTGGTGCCGGAGGAGACCGCGCCGCCGCCCACGCGAAGCCAGGTCGTCCGCTGGATCGTGCTCGCCGCGGTGCCTTCGGG
>JAXDPD010000037.1:0-63858 GCA_034668505.1 Sphingomonadales bacterium | reverse complement strand
TGGTGCAGGCTCAAAGACTGGCGACGCATCGCAACCAGATACGACAAGCTCGCCAGAAACTTCCTCTCCGGCGCACTCATCGCAGCCGCGATCATCTACTGGTGCAATTGAGTCCGGACCCTAGGTCGCGGACTCTACTCCTCTACGGAATATTCCCAGAATCACTCGATCCCGCTTCATCATGAGGGATCTTATTCGTCACACTGGCCGCGGTGGATATGGTTCCTGTGCGAACGTGCCGCACGAACCGGAGGCCGCACCCCCGCGGTCGACGGTCGCAAGCTGCTCGCCAGGCTTTCCGAAGAGACTCGCTCCCTCTTCGCGGACCGCCAAGTCTTATACATCAGAAATTACAATACCGGCGTCGACTTCACTTGGCAGAAGGCATTTGGTACCACTGATCGCACTCAAGTCGAGAAAATCTGCCGAGCCCGCTCGACGACCTTTGAATGGATCGGACGCGACCGCCTGAAAACCTATGCAATCCGTCCATCCATTATCACGCACCCGCTGACGGGGGAGCTCGTCTGGTTCAACCAAGCGCATCTTTTCCACGTTGAAGGTCTCGCGCCGGAAGTGAAACGTGCGCTGTTGCAACTCATGCGGGAAGAAGATCTGCCAAGAAATGCCTATTTCGGTGACGGATCGACCATCCCCTCGACAATGATACATGAGATATTATTGGCTTGCCAAATGACAAGTCTCACATTCCGATGGCGACGAAATGATTGCCTCTTACTTGATAACATGCTGATGATGCACGGACGAGAACCCTTTTCCGGACCGCGACGGATCATCGTCGGTATGTCCGACCTTCGCGGCCTCACGGGTCCGGCGTTGGCATCTTCGCTAATATGACAATGCCCTCGCCAGGGTTGCGACCCGAATGCCTGCACGACTTCGTCGAGTTGTACGCGGCAATCGCCCCTGATCGGCCGGCCCTGTACTGGGACGACGACCACCTCGTTTATGCGGAGTTTAACTCGCGCGCCAACCAGCTGGCGCGTCGCTTGGTCGGCACCGGTTCCGCAAGCTTGGTTGGCATCTACATGGATCATTCGCCGCAAATGGTATTGGCGATGTTCGCCATCCTAAAAGCCGGCAGAGCGTTCGTGCCGATCGAGCCCGCATGGCCCGGACGTCGAGTTGAGTTCGTCCTCGTAGATGCGGGCATAGACACGATAATCACGACGCCTACCCACGCGCGGCGGCTGCAGGGATTGCCGGTCCGAATAATCATCGTAAGCGCCGCGTGGATCGATTTTCACGATGTAGATGATTCGAGTCTCGGTCGGAATGCGGAGCCGAGCTCCTTAGCCTATGTCATCTACACCTCAGGGACGACGGGACGGCCGAAAGGCGTGATGGTAGAGCATGCCAGCATCGTCAACTACGCCCTGGCTGTACACGACCGTCTGAATCTGGGCGCCTGCGGATCGTTTGCGACCTTGTCCACGCTCGCCGCTGACTTGGCCTTCACGGCGCTCTTTCCGGCCATTTGTAGTGGCTCCGGCGTCCGCATCCTGATCCGGCAGCTGCTTTCAAATGCCCGTGAGCTGGCGGCACATCTTGGAAATCACAGCGTCGACTGCATTAAGATGTGCCCCTCGCACCTCGCGTCCATGCTCGCGAGCCTGCCCAACCCGGCAGATGTCCTGCCGAGGAAGACATTGATCCTTGGCGGCGAGGTCCTGACCTGGGATTTGATACGGCAGGTTAGGCGCTGGCGACCTGATTGCGAAATCTGGAATCACTATGGTCCGACGGAAACGACAGTCGGCGTTCTTTGCCATCGGGTCACCGGCCGCCAGCCGTCGCGCCAGTTAACCGTTCCTATCGGCACACCAATCCGAGGTTCATCGATCCAAATCCTCGATGACGCGCTGCAGCCGGTAAAGCGTCACGAAACTGGCCAAATCTACATTGGCGGTCTCTGCGTGGGGCGCGGATATCTTAATCGGCCGGACGAGAACGCCGAGCGGTTCGTCCGACTTGAGGATGGAGGCCGCTACTTCCACTCGGGCGACCTGGGGCGGCACGGCACCGACGGGGCGATCGAGTTTTGCGGCCGAAGCGACGAGCAAATGAAGATCCGGGGCTTTCGCATCGAAGCCGGCGAAATTGAAGCGACTATCGTCGGCCGATGCATAGCTCGATGACCGCGCCGGGCATGACGTGTCTCCCGACGCACGCGCACCAGGAGGAGAAGAATGCCTTCAGCTCATCCGCGTTCAACTCCCCGGAGGCTTGTACGAACTCCCGATGTTCGCGGGTTGAGGCGAATCCCCTCACCGGACATCCGTAAGGCGGATCGGTGAAGACCATCTCCGCCCGCTCGCCCACCATGATCTCGGCGTAAAAATCGTGCTTCGTCGCGTCGCCACATCCAACGCGATGATGGCCCAGCAACCATATATCGCCGAGCTTCGTGACCGCCGGCCCCGACGGCGGCGCTGGCTCTGGCTTCTCTTCCTTTCGCGAGCGCGCAGCGGACACGGCGATGTCGATCTCGGCAATCTCGAAACCGAAGCTTACCGGATCGAGATCGGGGACGCTGAGCTCCAATTCCATCACAAGCGTACCCAGCGCTTCGCTGTCGAACTCGCCCAATTCGCAAAACCGATTCAAGGCCAGCGAAAGCACTTGGAGTTGCGGTCCCGCCAGATCGTCGGCGACGAGGACCGGGAGTTGCTCAATCCCGAGTTCGCACGCGGCAAGCACTGCGACGAACCCCGCCAACACGCAGCCGTCAGAAGATACTACGAGCGGAAGCCGGATGCCGTGGTGTCGGACGATGCCCGCAGCCTTCTTTATATCGCGTGCGGAATATCGGCGGGGGTCGGCATCGGCCTGCCGCAACGAGCTCGTTTTCCGCCAGTCGATGTTCATGCTGTCGTTGCGCCCGGTGCCGATCGCGGCGGCGGGCGTTGCTTGATTATGAGATTCTAATGCCATGTTGGCCCCCTGTCTTTCTAGAGGGCCGAGTCACTAAGAGTGTTCTGTTGTGCGCTTAAAACCCTCTTTTTTGAGGTTTCGGGCCATTTCATCGATCAGCCGATCCAACGGGTCCGGCCAAGACTTCAATTTCACCCCCGGCGGACAAGCGTGAGACGCACGGACCGCCTTCTTCGACGCATAAAAGCGTCTCTTCAGTGAAGCGCCCATTAAGCGCGAAGGGTGCAGTTTGCTGTACGGCGACGCCGGGCGGTTCGGATGGTCGGCAAGCTCAAGATGCCTGGTATCGCAGAATCGATTGATGGACATCCCGTTCAGCTTCGCGCCGGCCTCGACCCAAAGATATATAAATAGCTGATCATATGGCGGCCGGCCCCGCCCTCGGTTCACGGTGATTCCATTGCGCGGCATCTCGACCTCCCGTGGCGGCCGCATCAGATTGCGCGTGCGCGGGCCGAAAAAGCCAGTCCCCCTTCCCGCGGTCGGCGGTGCGTTCTCAACGCCTGCTTCTTCGACATTTTCCGCGAATTTTTCCCTGCTGCCCGCGAGAAATTCCTTGCTCCCATTTTAGGGAATTGCGGCAGTTCGTCGAGAAAAAGGGTCGTGATATCAGTGCCCTGTGGCGGGCACGGGCAGGCCCATGCGCCCGTATCGGTCGAAATTACCCTACGGGCAAGGAAACTGGCCGGGCCACACAAAACGGTACTGGCAGTCCTACGCTCGGAGAAACAGGCGTTAGTTTCGAAAGCAAATAGCTCCGGCCTCGTCTCCCCACTACCGCCCGGGTCAGGAATCGCGCGGTTCCGCGCCGTTCCCACGTCAAGACGTCGGAGACCACAGATGATCGGGACTAGCTGGCGGAGCGGGAGGGATTCGAACCCTCGATACGCTTTTGGCGTATACTCACTTTCCAGGCGAGCGCCTTCGACCACTCGGCCACCGCTCCGCATGCACTGGAAGGCGGTCATCTAGTCGGCGTCCGCCTCTAGGGCAAGCTGGCCTCGATCGCCTTCGCGAGCGCGATGTCCTTGAGCGTGACGCCGCCGTCGCTGTGGGTCGAGAGCAGGATGTCGACGCGGTTCCACACGTTCGACCATTCGGGATGGTGGTCGGCCTTTTCGGCGGCGAGCGCGACGCGGGTCATGAAGGCGAAGGCGGCGCTGAAATCGGCGAAGGTGAAGCGCTTGGCGAGGCCGTTCCGCTCCGCATCGAAGGTCCAGCCGGCCAGACCCGCCAGCGCCTCGTCCCGCTCCGCATCGCCCAGCACCGCCACGGCTCTTCCTCCTTGGTCGCTCCGCCTCTATGTCGCGCAATGATGGGGAGCGGTCAAACCTATGCGCCGGACGCCGCGGCGATCGAGCGGCTCGCGGACGCCGCGATCGCGCGGCTGCCCGCGCGCTTCCGCACGCATCTGACCAATGTCGTGCTCAGGATCGAGGATTTCGCCGACGACGAGGTGCTGGAAGCGCTCGGCATCGAGGATCCGTTCGAGCTCTCCGGCCTCTATTCGGGCCGCTCGATGCGCGAGGAGACGAGCTGGGCCTCGGGCGAGCTGCCGCCGATGATCCATCTCTACCGCCTGCCCTTGCTCGACGAATGGGTGGAGACCGGGGTCGGCCTGGAGGACCTCATCACCCATGTCATCGTCCACGAGGTCGGCCATCATTTCGGCTTTTCCGACGCCGACATGCACGCCATCGAGGACGAAGCCGGGTGAGCCTGCTCGGGCTCGAGGGGGTCGCCTGCCTGCGCGGCGGCCGGCTGCTGTTCGAGGGGCTGGGCCTGACGCTCGCGCCCGGCGAGGCGGCTTTGGTCACGGGGCCGAACGGCGCCGGCAAATCCTCGCTGATCCGCCTCGCCGCCGGCCTGCTCCGGCCCGCCGCAGGCAAGGTCGCGCGCGCCGAGGCGGCGCTCGCCGACGAGCATCTCGCGCTCGACGAGCGGCGGCGGCTCGGCGCCGCGCTCGCTTTCTGGGTCGCGGATGCGGCGCCCGGGATCGCGGCGATGGGCCTCGCCGACCTCGCCGACGTGCCGGTGCGGATCCTGTCGACCGGGCAGCGCAAGCGCGCCGCGCTCGCGCGGGTGGTGGCGTCGGGCGCGCCTTTGTGGCTGCTCGACGAGCCCGCCAACGGCCTCGACGGGGACGGGCTGGCGCGGCTCGAAGCGGCGATGGCGGCGCACCGCGCGGCGGGCGGCGCGATCCTCGCCGCCAGCCACCAGCCGCTCGGCCTGCCCGGCGCGCAACAGGTGATGCTGGGATGACCGCGCTTATCCTGCGCGAGCTCCGCCTCGCCGCGTCGGGCGGCGCGGCTCTGCTGCCGCTCATCTTCTTCCTGCTGGTGGCGACCCTCTTCCCGTTCGCGGTCGGGCCGGACGGGCCTTTGCTGGCGCGGACCGGCGGCGGCGCCTTGTGGATGGCGGCTTTGCTTGCGGCGCTGCTCCCGGTCGACCGGCTGGTCGAGCCCGACCGCGCTTCGGGCGTGCTCGATCAGCTCGCCCTTCGCGGCCAGGCCGAGGAGATTGTCGCGCTCGCCAAGCTGGCCGGCCACTGGCTGAGCTTTGGCCCGCCGCTGATGCTCGCCGCCGTCCCGGCCTCCGCGCTGATGAAACTGCCGGGCGAGGTGCTGATGCGGCTCGAGCTCGGGCTGCTCGTCGGCACGCCGGGCTTGGCCGCCTTGACGCTCGGCGTCGCCGCCTTGACCGCGGGGCTGCGCCGCGGCGGAGCGCTCGCCGGGCTGCTGATGCTGCCGCTGGCGGTGCCGCTGCTGATCTTCGGCGCCGGCTTCCTCGAGCGGGGCAACGAATCGGGGGCGCTGCAATTGCTCGGCGCGGTGTCGCTGCTGCTGGTGGCTGGGGCGCCCTTCGCGGCGGGCGCGGCGATCCGCGCGGGGCGGGATTAGTCCTTCGACCAGCGCGCGAAGATCGCCGTCGGCAGCAGCAGGCCGCGGGCCTCCTCGCGGACCGCCATGTCGCCGCATTCGACGGTGCCGCCGAGGTCGGCGAGCGCCTGGCGCAGCAGCTCGCCGATCGCCAGCGCCGACATCCGCACCGCATAGACGGTGAGCACGAGGAAGCGGCTGTCGGCGTCGAGCAGTGAGCGGCAATCGGCGATCAGGCCGGGCAGGCCCTCTTCGAGCCGCCAGACCTCGCCCGCCGGCCCGCGCCCGAATTTGGGCGGATCGAGGATGATGCCGTCATAGCGCCGGCCGCGGCGGATCTCGCGCGCCGTGAATTTCGAGGCATCGTCGACCAGCCAGCGGATCGGCTTGTCCGCCATGCCGGAGAGCGTGGCATTGGCCTTGCCCGCTTCGACCGATTTCTTCGAGGCGTCGACATGGGTGAGCCGCGCGCCCTTCGCCGCCATCGCCAGCGTGCCGACGCCGGTGTAGCCGAACAGGTTGAGGACTTCGTCCTGCGCGCCCGTCCTTTGCCGCATCCACGCCCATTGCGGCGCCATGTCGGGGAAGAAAGCGAGGTGGCGGAAGGGCGTCGCCTGGGCGCGGAACCTGATTTCTTCCCAGGCCAGCGCCCAGCCCTCGCGCGGCACCGGCCGGGCGAAGGTCCAGCGGCCGCCGCCCTCCTCGTCCGAGCCCGGAATGAACTCGCCGTCCGCGTCCCACTCGGCCGAGGCGGGCGCCCAGAGCGCCTGCGCCTCCGGCCGGATGAAGCGATAGCGCCCGTAGCGCTCGAGCTTGCGGCCATGGCCCGAATCGACCAGCCCGTAATCGGGCCAGGGCTCGGCGATGAGGGTGGCGAGGTGCATCTATTTCGTCATCCCGGCGAAGGCCGGGATCCCAGGACAAGACGTCACGGCGGGTCTCAACGAGACCCCGGCCTTCGCCGGGGTGACGAAAGAGCCGCCGGGGTGACGGGGGCGCTCACGCGGCGCGGACCGCGGGCATGCCGATCGTCGCGCTGGCCTGGGCGCCGGCCAGGATCCTGGCACCCGCCGCGCGGATCTGGTCGAGCGTCACCGCTTCGAGCTGGCCGACCAATTCGGAAGGCTCGACCAGCCGGCCGTGCAAGGCGAGCTGGCGCGCGACATAGGCCGCTTGGCCCCAGGAGGATTCGAGCGACATCAAAAGCCCGGCCTTGGCCTGGGCGAGCGCCCGGTCGCGCTCGCGCATGGTGGCGGTCGCGGCCGTGTCGGCGACGACCTCGGCGATCAAAGCCGCCGCCGCCGCGGCCTCGCGCCGCGCCGTCGCCGCGTAGAAATAGAAGAGGCCGCAATCGCGGTGCCCGGCGAGCGCGGCCCAGATCGAATAAGCCAGGCCCCGCTCCTCGCGCACCGCCTGGAACAGGCGCGACGAGGCGCCGGCGCCGGCGATGTCGGCGAACAGGCGGGCGGCGTGGAAATCCGGGTCGAGCAGAGCGGGCGCCGCATAAGCCGCGGCGAGATGCGCCTGATCGGCCCGCGCACCGCCGGCGCGGACGCCGCCGGCGAAGCGCGCCGCGTCCGGCGCCGGGGTCGCGCCCTCGGGGAGCCCGGCGAAGCGCGCCTCGGCGAGCGCGACCAGCGCGTCATGGTCGACCTTGCCGGCGGCGACCAGAGCGAGGCTGCCGGCGCGATAATGGCCGGTGCGCCAGCCGTTCAGATCGTCCGCCGAGATGGCGGCGATGCTCGCTTCGTCGCCGAGGATCGAGCGGCCGAGCGGCTGGTCCGGAAAGGCGGCCATCCAGAGGTCGTCGAAGATGATGTCGCTGGGCGTGTCGCGCGCCTCGCCCAATTCCTGCAGCACTACCTCTTTCTCGCGGACGAGGTCGGCGGGGTCGAAATGCGGCCTCAGCACCATGTCGGAGAGCAATTCGAGCCCGAGCGGCAGGTGCTCGGCGAGCAGGGAGGCGGTGAAGCTGGTGCCGTCGCGCTCGGTGCAGGCATTGAGGTCGCCGCCGACATCCTCGATCGCCTCGCTGATCTCGCGCGCCGAGCGGCCGCCGGCGCCCTTGAACACCATATGCTCGAAGAGGTGGGCGATGCCGTTGACCCGCGCCGGCTCGTGGCGCGAGCCCGCCTCGGCATGGAGGCCGACCGCGACCGTCTCGACGCCCGGCATCGTCCGGCTGGCGACCTTGAGGCCGCTCTCTAGGATGGTGAGCTTCATCATGGGAAAAGCGGATTTAGGCGCTCAGGGCTCCGGCGGCAACTTTGGGGCGTTCCGCTTGCGGAGCGCGAGGAGGTAGATCACCGCCGCCGCAATGGCGAAGAAGAACCATTGCAGCGCGTAGAGCATGTGGTTGTTGGGGATGTTCTCGATGCTGGTCGGCTGGCTCGGCGTCAGCGGCGGGGAGGCGGTGGCGGCGGTGAGCGTCACCGGGCCGTCGCCCTCGACCGGGCCGAGATGGCCGGCGACGATGCCGGCGAGGGAGAGCCGCCGAACCGCGTCGGGCCGGTTCGCCCAGCCCGCATTGACCCTGATCCGCCCGGCCAGGCCCGAAGCGCCGGGGCGGCAGGGCACGACATAGACCTGGCCAGGCACGTCGGCGGCGCTGCGGCCGGCGCGGATGTCGGGCGCGGCGTCGCGGGCGTCGCAGCTGATCAGCACGCGGCGGAAGGACAGCGGCGGGACCGGGCCGTCGCCGTCGAGCAGGGGATCGAGATCGACGGCGGGCAGCGAAGCGGCCCCCGCATATTGGGCGAGCAGCCGCTCCTTCCAGGCCGCGCGCTGCAGCTGCCAGATGCCGAGCGCGATCATCGCCGCCACCGCGCCGGCGACGAACATCGTCGGCAGGAGCGGCAGCCGCCTCATCCTTCGTCCGCGATCCGGCCCTCGCGCGCGCGGTGCCGATATTCGAGCGCGAGCAGCAGGCCCTTGGAGAGACGCAGCAGGCCGATGGTGAGGATTGTGGCGAAGGGCAGCCACAAGAGGACGTGCAGCCACCAGGGCGGCGAAGCGCCGAGCTCGAGCCAGATGGCGAGGCCGACGGTGAGCCCGCCGACGATGAAGATCAGGAAGGCCGCGGGCCCGTCGCCGACGTTGAAGCCGGCATAATCGAGCCCGCAGGCGCGGCACTTGGGCGCGAAGGAGGCGAGGCCGGCGTACAGCGTCTTGGCGCCGCAGCGCGGGCACAGGCCCTTGAGGGACACCGCCAAAGGCGTCACCCCGGCGAAGGCCGGGGTCTCGGAACCAGAAGTCACGGCCGTCTCCACGAGATCCCGGCCTTCGCCGGGATGACGACGAGGGTCAGTGATAAGCCGCGCCCCAGCCGCCCCAGACGTAGATGCACAGGAACAGGAACAGCCAGACCACGTCGACGAAATGCCAATACCAGGCCGCCGCCTCGAAGCCGAAATGCTGCCGAGGGGTGAAATGGCCCTTATAGGCGCGGACCAGGCAGACGGTCAGGAAGATCGTGCCGATGATGACGTGGAAGCCGTGGAAGCCCGTCGCCATCATGAAGGTCGAGCCGTAGATATTGGCGCCGTCGCGGACCTCGCCGACGAACAGGAAGGGGGCGTGGATATATTCATAGGCCTGGATCGAGGTGAACAGCAGGCCGAGCCCGATCGTGCACCACAGGCCCTTGATCAGCCCTTCGCGATGGCCGTTGATCAAAGCATGGTGCGCCCAGGTCACGGTGCAGCCCGAGCAGAGCAGGATCAGCGTGTTGAGCAGCGGAAAGCCGAACGGGTTGAGCACGTGCATGCCCTCGGGCGGCCAGACCCCGCCGACCGAAGGGGCCGCCGCGGGGAACAAAGCCGAGGCGAAGAAGGCCCAGAACCAGGCGACGAAGAACATCACCTCGGACGCGATGAACAGGATCATGCCGTAGCGCAGGTGCAATTGGACGATCGGCGTGTGATCGCCGCCATGGGCCTCGCGGATGACGTCGGCCCACCAGCTGAACATGGTGAAGGCGATGCCGATCAGGCCGGCGATGATGACATAGGCGCCGGCCGGATTGCTGTGCATCCACAGCACCATGCCGGAGAAGAAGGCCAGCGCCGAGATCGCGCCGATCAGCGGCCAGATGCTCGGATTGACGATATGATATTGGTGGGTCTTCGATCCGGCCATCTCATCTTCCTCTGTCGGAACTTGGGGGTGTCTAGCTTCCGTCCGGGCGCCGGTCCACCGGGTAAAAGGTGTAGGAAAGGGTGATCTCGCTGATGTTGCGCGCGTCGGGATCGTCGAGGATCGCCGGATCGACGTAGAAGGTCACCGGCATCTGCACCTCCTGCCCGGGCGCGAGCGTCTGCTCGGTGAAGCAGAAGCACTGGATCTTGGTGAAATAGCGGCCGGCCTGGCTCGGCGTGACGTTGAAGGTCGCCTGGCCGGTCACCGCGTGCCCCGAATCGTTGCGCGCGGTGTAGAGCGCGATGTTGCGCGCGCCGATCGGCACGGTGCGGAGCCGGTCGACCGGCTGGAATTGCCAGGGCAGGCCGGACGTATTGGCGTCGAAGCGGATGTCGATCGTCCGGCCGGTGGCGCCGGGCGCGCTGCCGCCCTCGGCGCGCTGGGGCGTGCCGGCAAAGCCGGTCAGCTCGCAAAAGACCCGGTAGAGCGGCACGCTGGCGAAGGCCAGGCCGGTCATTCCGAAGACGAGGAGGCCGAGCAGCAGGGCGGTGCGAGTCGTCCGCCTCATCCCTTCATCCCCATCTTGGCGATGCTGATCGCATAAACGAGGATGACGAAGGCGCCGAGAAGCACCGCCATGATGAGCGCGCGGCTGCGCTGGCGGTGGCGGACCTCGTCCTGCTCGGCCGGAGTCATGCGCCGATCCAGCGGTCCGCCGCCAGCGCGCCGAACATGGCGAACAGGTAGAGGATCGAGAAAGCGAACAATCTCTTCTCCGCCTTCATCGCCGCCGGCTCGACGGCGCGGCTGGCGAGGACCTGGATGGCGAGGAGGAGGAAAAGGGCGCTGAGCAAGGCGGCGGCGACGCCGTAGAGCGGCCCGGCGAGCCCGAGCGCCCAGGGCGCCAGCGCCGCGGCGGTCATCGGGATGGTGTAGAGCAGGATCTGGCTCCGGGTCGCCTTCGCCCCGGCCACCACGGGCAGCATCGGCACGCCGGCCTTGGCGTAATCGGAGCGCACGAACAGCGACAGCGCCCAGAAATGCGGCGGCGTCCACAGGAAGATCAAAGCGAACAAGAGCATCGGCAGCGTGGCGACGTCGCCGGTCGCCGCCGCCCAGCCGATCACCGGCGGGAAGGCGCCGGCGGCGCCGCCGATGACGATGTTCTGCGGCGTCCGCCGCTTCAGCCAGATCGTGTAGACGAAGACGTAGAAGAGGATCGAGACGGCGAGGATCGCGGCGGCGAACCAGTTGGTCGCAACGCCCATCAGCACCACCGAGAAGAAGGCCAGGCCGACGCCGAAATGGAGCGCCGTCTGCCGCTCCATCCGCCCGGCCGGCAGCGGCCGCGAGGCGGTGCGCTTCATCAGCGCGTCGATGTCCGCCTCCCACCACATGTTGAGCGCCGCCGCCGCGCCCGCGCCCAAGGCGATGCACAGGATCGCGGTGAAGCCGAGCACCGCGGGGAGCTTGACGGGCGCCACCAAGAGCCCGGCAAGCCCGGTGAAGACGACGAGCGTCATCACCCTGGGCTTGGTCAGCGCCAGGAAATCCCGCCAGTCGGCGGTGAGTGCGGCTTGGGGCTGGAACGTCGTGCTCGTCATTCTCATTTCCTCCCCTCCCGCTTGCGGAAGAGGCCGGGGGTGGGGTGAGCGGGCCCGCTGGCCCCACCCCTCAATCCCCTCCCGCGAGCGGGAGGGGAGGCTAGGTCAGTCCACTTTCGGCAGCGTCTCGAACTGGTGGTAGGGCGGCGGGCTCGACAAGGTCCATTCGAGCGTCGTCGCGCCTTCGCCCCATTGATTGTCGGGCGCCTTCTTGCCGGCGAACAGCGACCAGAAGACGTTGATGAAGAAGAAGACCATGCCGATCGCCATCACGATATAGCCGATCGTCGCCAGATGGTTGCCTGGCGCGAACGCGTCCGCATAGCTCGGCGTGCGGCGCTGCTGCCCCTCCATGCCGAGGAAGTGCATCGGGAAGAACAGGATGTTCACGCCGATGAAGAAGAACCAGAAATGGAGCTTGCCCAGTATCTCGTTATACTGCTTGCCCCACATCTTCCCGAACCAGTAATGCCAGCCCGCGAACAGCGAGAAGACCGCGCCCAGCGACAGCACGTAGTGGAAGTGGGCGACCACGTAATAGGTGTCGTGCATCACCGTGTCGACGCCCGCATTGGCGAGCACGACGCCGGTCACGCCGCCGACCGTGAACATGAAGATGAAGCCGATCGCCCACAGCATCGGCGTCTCGAAGGTGAGGCTGCCGCCCCACATGGTCGCGATCCAGGAGAAGATCTTGATGCCTGTCGGCACCGCGATCACCATCGTCGCCGCGGTGAAGTACATCTTGGTGTTCACGTCCATGCCGACGGTGAACATGTGATGCGCCCAGACGACGAAGCCGATCACGCCGATCGCGACCATCGCATAGGCCATGCCGAGATAGCCGAAGACGGGCTTGCGGCTGAAGGTCGCGATGACCTGGCTGACCATGCCGAAGCCCGGCAGGATCATGATGTAGACCTCGGGATGGCCGAAGAACCAGAAGAGGTGCTGGTAGAGGACCGGATCGCCGCCGCCGCGCGCGTCGAAGAAATGGGTGCCGAAATTGCGGTCGGTCAGGAGCATGGTGATCGCGCCCGCGAGCACCGGCAGCGCCAGCAGCAGCAGGAAGGCGGTGACCAGGATCGACCAGACGAAGAGCGGCATCTTGTGCAGGGTCATGCCCGGCGCGCGCATGTTGAAGATGGTGGTGATGAAATTGACCGCGCCCAGGATCGAGCTTGCGCCGGCGAGGTGGAGCGCGAAGATCGCCATGTCGACCGACGGCCCCGGCGAGCCCGAGGTCGAGAGCGGCGCGTAGACCGTCCAGCCGACGCCGGCGCCGAGCCCGGTGCCGCCCGGCACGAACTGGCTGCCGAGCAGCAGCAGGAAGGCGGGCGGAAGCAGCCAGAAGCTGATATTGTTCATCCGCGGGAAGGCCATGTCGGGCGCGCCGATCATGATCGGCACGAACCAGTTGCCGAAGCCGCCGATCATCGCCGGCATCACCATGAAGAAGACCATGATCAGGCCGTGGGCGCTGATCAGCACGTTCCACAGATGCAGCGCCTCGTTGAACTCGGCCGGCTTGGCGCCGACCAAAGCGTGGATCGAATTGGCCCAGGCGCCGAGATACTGGATGCCGGGCTCGGCCAGCTCGGCCCGCATCAGGCCGGAAATGGCGCCGCCGATGATCCCCGCGACGACCGCGAAGATCAGATAGAGCGTGCCGATATCCTTGTGGTTGGTCGACATGAACCAGCGGACGAAGAAGCCCGGCTTGTGGTCCGCGTCATGATGCGCGTCATGCGACGCGGCCTCGAAATGGACGGCGTTTGCGGTGGTGTCGGTCATATTGCGTCTGCCGCCTTATCTGGTCGCGCTTTGATTGGTCGCCGCCGGCGGTTCGGCGCCGGCGATCGTGTTGCCGCCGGCCGGAGCCGCCGCGGGCTGGGCGCCCGGCATGTGGCCGCCCGGCTGGGAGGCGATCCAGGCCCGGAACTGCTCTTGCGTCACCACCTCGACCGCGATCGGCATATAGCCGTGCTGGGCGCCGCACAATTCGTAGCAGACGCCGTAGAAGACGCCGGTCCGGTCGGCCCGGAACCAGGTCTCGTTGAGGCGGCCCGGCACCGCGTCGATCTTGGTCCAGAAGGCGGGGACGCCCCAGGCGTGGATGACGTCGTTCGAGGTGACGATCATCCGGATGGTCGTGCCGACCGGCACCACCATCCGGTCGGCGACGGCAAGCTGGCGGGGCTCGCCGCGCGCCGCGGCCTGCTCGTCGGTGAGGATGCGCGAGGTGACCGTGAAATTGCCATGGTCTGGATATTCGTAATCCCACCACCATTGGTTGCCGATCGCCTTGATCGTGACGTCGGCGCGGGGAGGATCATATTGGTGGGCGAGCAGCCGGATCGAGGGCACCGCGATCACCACCAGGATCAGCACCGGCACCAGCGTCCAGACCACTTCCAACGTGGTATTGTGGGTGTTGCGCGACGGCGTCGGATTGCGGCCGCGCCGGTAGCGGAACATCACCCAGCCGAGCAGCAGCAGCACGAAGGCCGAGATCACCGTGATCAGCGGCATCAATATCATGTTGTGGAACCATGCCGCCTCCTGGCCGATCGGGCTGACCTGCTCCTGCAGGCCGAGCCGGCCGTCGGGCTGGCCGATGCCGGCCGTCGGCGCGGTGCGCGG
Source organism: Sphingomonadales bacterium (assembly GCA_034668505.1). Lineage (GTDB taxonomy): Bacteria > Pseudomonadota > Alphaproteobacteria > Sphingomonadales > Sphingomonadaceae > Allosphingosinicella. The sequence goes on along the minus strand of JAXDPD010000037.1, from coordinate 49,640 downwards.
CAGCGCCGCGGCGGGCGCGGCGGCGGGCGTGGCGGCGTTGGCGGTCGCGGGGGTCGCTTCGGCTGGTGCCGGCGCCGGGGCGGCGGCGGGCGCGAGCGCCGGCGTGTCGGTGGTCCCCGCGGGCGCGCCGGGCACGACCGCGAGCGCGGCCGCGGGCGCCAGGCCGAAGGCGGCGGCGACGGCGGCGAGCTTGAAAATTGTCTTCATCTAGACCCCTTGGACCCGCCTCGCGACGGATGGATTCGGCCGCCCCCGGGGGGCTTGCGCGCCGGCCTTATAGGCAGGGCGATACGCTCCCTCAAGCATGTTGCGCGCCTTTGCTGAACGCTTGATGCCCTGGGGGATGTTCCCTATCTGTCGGGCGGCGATCCAGCCTTGAGGAAAAAGATGACCGACGAGGAGGTTCTGGCCGAATTCCGGGCCGCCGGCGCGCTGCTCGAGGGCCATTTCATCCTGTCCTCGGGCCTGCACAGCCCGCATTATCTGCAATGCGCCCGGGTGCTGATGGATCCCATGCGCGCCTCGGCCCTTGCCACCGCTCTCGCCGCGCGCATCCCGCGCGAGCTTCGCGGCCGGATCGATATCGTCGTCTCGCCGGCCATGGGCGGCGTCGTCATCGGCCATGAAATGGGCCGGGCGCTCGGCGTCCAGGCCTTGTTCCTGGAGCGGCCGGCGGGCATTTTCGAGCTGCGCCGCGGCTTCCGGCTCGAGCCCGGGCAGAAGGTGTTGCTGGTCGAGGACGTCGTCACCACCGGCCTCTCCTCGCGCGAGGCGATCAAGGCGGTCGCGGCCGAGGGCGGGGCGGTGATCGCGGCGGCGTCCCTGGTCGATCGCTCGGGCGGCGAGGCCGATCTCGGCGTGTCCTTCTTCCCGCTGGTCCGGCTCAGCGTGCCGACCTACGAGGCGGCGAACCTGCCCGACGATCTCGCCGCCATTCCCGCCGAAAAGCCCGGAAGCCGCAAGGCCGCGTGAGCGCGCATCTGCGTCTGGGGGTCAATATCGACCATGTCGCGACGATCCGGAACGCGCGCGGCGGCGCGCATCCCGATCCGGTCCGCGCCGCCTTCGCCGCGGCCGAAGCGGGCGCCGACGGCATCACCGCCCATCTGCGCGAGGATCGGCGCCACATCACCGACGCCGATATCGATGCCCTGATGGGAAGCCTCGAAATCCCGCTCAACCTCGAAATGGCGGCGACCGAGGAGATGCTCGAGATCGCGCTCGCCCATCGCCCCCATGCCGCCTGCCTCGTCCCCGAAAAGCGCGAGGAGCGGACCACCGAGGGCGGGCTCGACGCCGCCGGGCGGCACAATCATCTGGCTTATTATGTCGACAGGCTTGGCGCGGCCAACATCCGCGTCAGCCTGTTCATCGAGCCCGATCCCGCCCAGATCGAGGCCGCGATCCGCCTCGGCGCGCCGGTCGTCGAGCTCCATACCGGCCGCTACGCTCATTTGGGCGGCGAGGCGCGGGCCGAGGAGCTGCGCCGCCTCGCCGACGCCGCCGCGCTCGCGCGCCGCAACGGCATCGAGGCCCATGCCGGCCACGGCCTCACCTTCGACAATGTCGCGGCGGTGGCCGCGATCCCGCAGCTCGCCGAGCTCAATATCGGCCATTTCCTGGTCGGCGAGGCGATCTTCACCGGCTTCGAGGCAAGCGTGAGGAAGATGCGGGCGCTGATGGACGAGGCACGGGGGTAAATAGTGACAGTCACTATTTTTCAGCGAGCGGGCGACGAGACCTTCCCGGCAGCGGCGAAAAATAGTGACTGTCACTATTTACGGGCACGGTCATGATCATCGGCCTCGGCTCCGACCTATGCAACATCGAGCGCATCCAGGCCTCGCTCGACCGGTTCGGCGAGCGCTTCGCCAACCGCGTCTTCACCGACGTGGAGCGCGCCAAGGCCGGGCGCCGCCCGTTCACCCGCGCCGGCACCTTCGCCAAGCGCTTCGCCGCCAAGGAGGCCTTCGCCAAGGCGGTCGGCACCGGCTTCAAGCGCGGCGTCTTCATGAAGGACATCGGCGTCGTCAACCTGCCCTCGGGCCGGCCCACGCTGGCGCTCACCGGCGGCGCGAAGGAGAGGCTTGACGCGATCACCCCGCCGGGCCACGCCGCCACCGTCCATTTGACGATGACCGACGACCATCCCTTCGCAATGGCCGTCGTGATCATCGAAGCCGTGCCGCAGGAGCCTCAGACTTGACCGACAGCGACCGCGACAAGGCGGCCGAGCCTCCCGCCGAAGCGCCCGCGGCAGGCGAAGTCGTCGCCGCGCCCGCCGGCCTGGAGGCCGCGCCGGCCGCGCCGGACAAAAAGGCGAAGGCCAAGAAGGGCCATTGGCTCGACGACCTCAAGGCGATCCTCTGGCTGGTGTTCGCCGTGCTCCTCTTCCACTCCTGCGTCGCCAAGCCGTTCTACATCCCCTCGGAATCGATGATGCCCGGGCTGCTCAAGGGCGACCGGCTGGTGGTCAGCAAATATCCCTATGGCTGGTCCTGGGTGTCGCCCAGCTTCCACATCTTCCCGCAATGGCGGGGCCGGATCTGGGGCGCGATGCCGCAGCGCGGCGACATCGTCATCGTCACCCCGCCCGGCCAGAGCACCGATTATATCAAGCGGGTGATCGGCCTGCCGGGCGAGACCGTCCAGGTCGTCGGCGGCACCGTCCTGATCAACGGCCGCCCGCTGCGGCAGGAGCGGCTCAGCGAACGGACGCGGATCCCGGTCGACGAGAATGTGCCGTGCGAGGAGGAGGAGGGCGCCTTCCGGAGGGTCGAGGACGGGCGGACCTGGTGCCGGATGCCGGTGGTGCGCGAATATCTGCCCGACGGCCGCCATTACGACACGATCGACCTCGGCCGCAGCAAGGGCGACGATTATCCGCCCACCCTGGTGCCCGAGGGCCACGTCTTCCTGATGGGCGACAATCGCGACCAGAGCGCCGACAGCCGCTTCGCCAGCGCCGACCAGGGCCTGAACGGGCCGGTGCCGTGGGAGAATATCGGCGGCCGCGCCGAGTTCATCACCTTCAGCCTTGACGGCAGCTCCTCATATTGGAATCCGATCAGCTGGTTCACGGCGCTGCGCGGCGGCCGCGCGGGCACCTCGCTCCACCCGGCGAGCGCGCCGCCGCCACAGGGAGCGCCGGGGCAATGACGATCACACCGCCGGAAAGCCTCATCGACCCCAATGCCGTCGCCGAGGCCGAGCGGCCCGAGCAGGCCGGCCCGATCGAGTTCCGCGATCCGGTGATCCGCCACGAATTCAAGCGCGCCATGGTCTGGGCCGGCGTCGTCCTCGCCATCATGGGCGTGATCGTGCTCGCCGAGCCCCTGATGCTGATCTTCGCCGGCGTGGTGCTCGCCTCGATGCTCGACGGCGGCACCCGCCTGCTCGGCCGGGTGCTGCCGATCGGCCGCGGCTGGCGGCTCACCATCGTCACCCTCGCCGCGGTCGGCTTCGTCGTCTGGACCTTCTATTATGCCGGCACCGAGCTGGTCGCCCAGACCGAGCGGCTGAAGGAGACGATCAGCGGCCAGATCGACCGCATCTTCGTCTGGGCCCACGACATGGGCCTCGTCCAGGGCGGCGGCCGCGGCACCGAGCAGTTGAGCGGCCAGCTGATGGGCACGCTCGGCCGGCTCGGCTCGGCGGTGTCGACCGCTCTGGGCGCGATCACCAGCGCCATCATGATCTTCGTCATCGGCATCTTCATCGCGGTCGAGCCGCGCCTCTATCAGCGCGGCGTCGCCTGGATGCTGCCGCGCGACAATCGCGAGCGCTTCTACCGGACCGCCGAGCGCATGGGCCGCACCTTGCGCCGGCTGATGGCCGGCCGCCTCGTCGGCATGGCGGTGGAGGGCGTCGGCACCTGGGCCTTGCTGCTCATCGGCGGCGTGCCGATGGCGACGTTGCTCGGCATCCTGACCGGCCTGCTCGCCTTCCTGCCCAATATCGGCGCGATCGTCTCGGGCGTGCTGATCGTGCTCGCCGGCTTCTCGGTCGACGTCAATCACGGCCTGTGGGCGATCGCGGTCTATTTCATCGTGCAGACCGTCGACGGCTATCTGATCGTCCCCTATGTCGCCAAGAAGACGGTCGACCTCGCCCCGGCCCTCGTGCTCGGCGCGCAGCTCCTCGCCGGCGCTTTGTTCGGGATCATGGGGCTGATGCTCGCCGATCCGATGGTGGCGATGATCAAGACCGGGCTCGAGCAGAAGTCCGACGACAACGAGGCCGACGCCGAGGCGGAGGCCGAAGCGGAGGCCGAAGCAATGGTCGAAGCCCGAAGCCAGGCGGCCGCCGCGGCGGCGGTCGAGGCCGAGGCCGAGCCGCCGCGCAAGCGCCGCTTCTCGTTCAGGCGCAAGCGGGCGACCTGACCGGGCGGCGTGCTTCGATAGGCATTTCGCCGGGCTCGATGCCTATTCAGCAGCAACGGACGGTCTTCGATCGCTCGTCCTGACGAGGGACCGAGCCTGGCGAGGGCCCGTATCGAAGGACCGCCTCAGCGCTCGCCCTCCGGCGGCACGGTGCCGCCGTGGGGATCGGCGCCGGGCGGCATCGCGCCGGGCTGGCCCTGCATCTGCTGCTGCTGCATCTGCTGCTGCTGCATTTGCCGCTGCATCTGCTGCATCTGCCAGATTTCGGCGGCGTTGGGGACGATGCGGAGCACCTCGACGTCGAAGACCAGGGTGTCGCGGTCGGTGAAGGCGGAATCGGGCGGGACCCGGCCCGGGCCGTAGCCGAGATTGGGCGGGATCCAGATGCGGTAGCGGCCGCCGGCCTGGGTCAGCTGCAGGCCCTCGACGAAGCCGGGGATGAGGCCGACCGGCGGCGTGACGAACGGCTGGCCGCTGGTCCTGCTGCTGTCGAACAAGGTGCCGTCGGCCAGCCGGCCCTCATAATGGAGGACGAGGACGTCGTTGGCCGTGGCGACCGGGCCCGTGCCCGCCTTGAGCACCCGATATTGCAGGCCGGACGGGGTGGTGATCCGCTGCACCGGCGCGGTGCCGATCCAGGCGAGGCCGGTGCCGGCGGCGACCAGCACGACCAATGCGATCCACAATTTGAGCACGGAGCCGCGCGCGATCGGGCGAATCGGGACGGCGGTGACGGCGGACATGGATCGGCTTCCCCCAAACGAGAACGGGCGGCGCTTGGTCTATCGCCGCCCGGTCGGGATGTGAAGCGCGTTGGCCCGGCCCCCGGAAAGGTGAGGTGACGGCGGTTTAGCGGACGCCGTCGCGCTCCGCCCGCTTGCGCTCGAGCTTGCGCGCGCGCCGGATCGCGGCGGCGCGCTCGCGGGCGCGCTTCTCCGACGGCTTCTCATAATGCCGGCGCAGCTTCATCTCGCGATAGACGCCCTCGCGCTGCAGCTTCTTCTTGAGCGCCCGCAGCGCCTGGTCGACATTGTTATCGCGAACGATGATTTGCATAAAAGCGCGTCACTCTTCCTGTGCTTGGCTCGGCATTGAAATGGATTCGCCGCGAGCAAGGCCCGCGGCGCAGGCGCGTGCCACTAGCAGCACGCGCCCGCTAAGGCAAGGCTCAGCGCGAAGCCGCCCGGCGGCCGCTCCCGCCCATCGGCTTGACCGAAGAGGCGTAGCGGCCGCGGCCGCGCTGGGCGCGCTGCGGCGGGAAGCGGCGCTGGGCGCGCTCCTCGTCGCGGCGTTCCTCGCGCGACGGCGGCGGCGGCGCGGCGCGGGTCGTCTTGATCCGGTGCGCCTCGGCGACGAAATTGGCCGGCAGCGGCTCGACCGCGATCCGCGACCGGGTCAGCTTCTCGATGTCCTTCAGATAGGGCTTCTCGTCGTCGGCGCAGAAGGCGATGGCGACGCCCGCGGCGCCCGCCCGCGCCGTCCGCCCGATCCTGTGCACATATTGCTCGGCGACGTTGGGCAGCTCGAAGTTGATGACGTGGGAAACGCCCGACACGTCGATGCCGCGCGCGGCGATGTCGGTGGCGACCAGGATCTTGGCCCGGCCGCTCTTGAACTCGGCCAGCGCGCGCTCGCGCTGCGGCTGGCTCTTATTGCCGTGGATGGCGTTGGCCGGGATCGCATTGCCGCCGAGCAATTTCACCACCCGGTCGGCGCCATGCTTGGTGCGGGTGAAGATCAGCACCCGCTCCATATTGCCGCGCTCGGAGAAACCGTGGCGAAGCATCATGGTGAGCAAGGCCTGCTTCTCCGCCTGCTGGACGAAGGTGACATACTGGTCGACGCGCTCGGCGGTCGTCGCCTGCGGCGCGACCGAGACCTGCACCGGATCGTTGATGAACTGGGCGGCGAGCTGCTGGATCGACTTGGGCATGGTCGCCGAGAAGAAGAGCGTCTGGCGCTTGGCCGGCAGGAAGCGGACGATCTGCTTGAGCGCGTGGATGAAGCCCAGATCCATCATCTGGTCGGCCTCGTCGAGGACGAGGATCTCGACCTCGGCCAGCGTCAGGTAACGCTGCTCGATCAGGTCGATGAGGCGGCCCGGCGTGGCGACGAGGACGTCGACGCCGCGCGCCAAATCCTGCCGGTTCTTGCCGATCGAGGTGCCGCCGAAGACGGTGGCGACGCGCATCTGCGAATATTGGCCGTAGGAACGGGCGCTCTCGGCGATCTGGCCGGCCAGCTCGCGGGTCGGCGCGAGCACCAGCATCCGGCACGCTTTGGGCGCGGCGCGGCGGTTGGCGGCGACGAGCCGGTCGATCGAGGGCAGCATGAAGGCGGCGGTCTTGCCGGTGCCGGTCTGGGCGATGCCGAGCAGGTCGCGGCCCGCGAGGACCGAGGGAATGGCCTGCATCTGGATCGGCGTCGGCTGGGTGTAGCTCTTCGAGGCGAGCGCCTGAAGAATGGGCTGCGAGAGCCCGAGCGATTGGAATGACATTGAAAAACTCACAAATAATGTGCGGCGAACGCGCAGCCGGAACGGCGCGCGAAACGCGGCGGGTTCTGGTGACCCGCGTGAAAAGGGAAACCTTGGGGAAAGTACGAAGCGGAGCCGGGCGGATGACCGCCGATCACGCTGCATGGCGCCTCGCTGAGGGGAGATATGCATGCTGCAGTGCAAAAAGTCAAGGTATAACTGAATTGCCTTTCCTACATCACCCAGAATCAAGCATATACTGGGGATGGCCGACTCCTACCCCCTCCCGCCCCGCCTCCAGGTGATCCTCGAAGCGCTCCCGCTTGCCGAGCTCGTCTTCACCCCCGTTCCCGTCCGCGCGCGCCATGACGGCTGGACGCCGGCCCGGCAGATCTCCTTCATCCATCGTCTCGCTCTGTGCGGCTCCGTGTCGACTTCGGCGCGGGCGGTGGGGATGACTCGGAAGAGTGCCTACAATCTGCGCGAGCGGGCGGGGGCGGAGAGCTTCGCCGCCGCCTGGGATCGGGCGCAGGCGATGGGACAGAGCGCGCAACTCGACCGGGCGATCGAGCGCTCGATCGCCGGCGAGGTCCGGCCGGTCTTTTACCGGGGCCGCAAATGCGGGGAGCGCGTCCTCTACAATGACGGGCTCACCATCGCCGTGCTCAAGCTGATGGAGCGCCAGCGGCCCGGCGGCAGGCGCTGGCCCCGGGTGGAGCGCGATCCATGGGATTACTGAAAGATAAGCGTTTCTTCGCGCTGGATGCGGGTAGTTTGTGTACTTCCGAGGCCTCAGTGCACACCCTCCGGGCAGCGCGGGGCGCGCCCCCCGCCAGGACGGCAGAAAGGCCACCCCGTCTCCCGCGTCCGGTCGAACGCGGCGAGCGGGACCCATGCTCCGGATCCCGAGGCGACACGGATCTGCCGTTCCGCGCGGGCGTAGCGAACGGCGTCGGGGGCGCTCAGCTCGAAGGCGGGCACCTGCTCCCGGCCAAAGAGGGCATAGGTGCATCGAATACGCGCGGGCTGGGTGTCGCAGCGTCGGTAATAGGCGACGCAATTCTCGCCGGCGCAGGCCCGATCCATCCGGTTTGGATCGAGCGTGGCCAGATTGTCGGTGCCAAGGATAATCATGAGTTCGGCCTCGTCGAGACGCACCTCCGCGGTCGAGATGATGGTGCTTGGATGGAAGCTGACGGACTCGGCCTCGGCGAGGCAGATGAACTGGATGATCGTGAGGCATTCGAACATGGCGTCCGCTACCTTTCGCTAGAGCAGCAATATCGTCGACAGGCTCAGGAAGATCCCCATGCTCGCCACGTCGCTGGCGGTGGTGAGGAAGATGCTCGACGCGGTCGCGGGGTCGGCGCCCATGCGCTTGAGGGTGAGCGGGATCATCGCGCCGGCAATGCCGGCGACGGTGCAGCTCACGGTCATCGCGAACAAAACGACCAGGCCCATCAGCCAGGGCTGCGCCTGCCCCTGCATGGTCGCGTAGACCGCCATGCCGATGCCGGCGGTGATGCCGACGAGCAGGCCGTTGGCGAGGCCGAGCAGGCCCTCCTTGGCGACCAGCCTCTTGACCAGGCTCGGCTGCAGCTCGCCGAGCGTCATGCCGCGCAGGGTGACCGCGAGCGCCTGGCAGCCGGTATTGCCGGTCTGCCCCGCCATCACCGGCAGGAAGACGGCGAGGATGACGAGCTGCTGCAGCGTATGCTCGAACGCGCCGACCACGGCGGCCGCGACGAAGGCGGTGACCAGGTTGATCTGCAGCCAGGGATGCCTGAGCTTGAGGCTGCGCGATAGCGGCGTCGCCAGCCTTTCCTCCTTGTCGACGCCGACCATCTTGCCCGATTGGGCGCTGATCTCGATCGCCTGGTTGCGGAACAATTCCTCGCCGCGGATCAGCCCCCTGAGCAGGCCGTCCGCGTCGCACACCGGATAGACCGGGAAATGCTTGGCGACCGCGGACTTCAGCGCCTCCTCGAGCTTCAGATCCTCCTGGAAGGCGAACACGTCCTCGAGCATCAGCGCGTCGAGGCGGGTGTCGGGATCGGCGAGCAGCATGTCGCGCATCACCACGACGCCGACCAGCCGGCCCTCGGCGTCGGTGACGTAGCAATAAGTGATGATCGCCGAGCGGGTCAGCTCGCGCAATTCCTCGACCGTCTCGGCAACGCTCATCTCCGGCCGGAACACGCCGAGCGCCGGCGACATCAGGTCGGCGACGGTCGCCTCCTCGAGATTCTCTTCGGGCGAAAGGGCCTTGCCGGGCTGTTCGGTCATGCCCGGACAGTGGCGAAACCGGCGCTCGGGGACAAGCGCTTAGATGCGCATCCTTTGTCTGCCGCGCGAGTTGAGTTAGGATCGCATGATCGATTCGTGGAGCATGACGATGGGCAAGGATGCGGGATCGCTGGCCGGGAGATGCCGCGCGCATCTCGGCGCGGTCGGCGAGGATTATGCCGAGCACCGGCGCTTCGCCTTCGGCTTCGGCTGGGCGATGGTGAAGGGCGGCCTCGCCTGCATGGTCCACGGCCTGGTCCCGGCCTTGTTCACCGACAATGGCAGCCGCACCGTCCGGCGGCTGCATGGCGTCATCGAGCATCGCGAGCGGCTGGCGCCCGCCGCGCCGCGCCGGGAGGGGCTGCCGGTCCTGCTCTTCCTCGCTCTGGTCAACGCGGCAATGCCCTGGCTGGCTGGCGCGCCTTTCTGGGCGGCGCTGCCGCTCACCCTGCTCTCGCTCGCCTTCATCCCCGCTTATTGGTGGAGCGAAAAGCGGGGCGGGGCGCAGGGCGACGAAGCCGCCTGGGCCTGATCGCCGGACCGCGCGGATCCCCTGTTCCCCGCGAAGGCCGGGGCCGGGCCTTCGCCGGGGAGCGCTGGCGCCGAACGGACCTCAATCGTCGAGCGGGGCGAAGCTGGGCTCGGTCTTGCCGAGCCGCGCCCGCACCGCCGCGCCGATATCCTGGCTGGCCAGCGTCCCGGCATTCCATAAGGCGACGTCGCGCAGGCCCTCCTCGACCGGGCGGCCGCGGCTGTGGTTGAGGCTCTTCTTGGCGCCGGCCACCGCCAGCGGCGACTTGGCGGCGATGGTTGCGGCGATCTCGAGCCCGGCGGCGATCGCCGCCTCGCGGTCCGCCTCGATCCGGTTGACGAGGCCGTAGCGCGCCGCCTCGTCGGCCGCCATCCGCCGCCCGGTATAGGTCAGCTCGCGCAGCACGCCCTGGGGGATCAGATAGCCGAGCCGCTGCAGCGTGCCGAGATCGGCGGTGATGGCGACGTCGACCTCGGCGATCTGGAAGAAGGCGCCGGCGGCGGCGACGCGCAGGTCGCAGGCGCTGGCGAGGTCGACGCCGGCGCCGATGCAGCCGCCATGGACGGCGGCGATCACCGGCGCGCGCGCCTGCTCGACGGCGCTGAACGCGTCCTGCAGCCATTCGATATGGCGCAGCTTGGCCTCGACCGCGCGCCCGGCATCGGCGCTGGGGCGGAACTGGCTCGCGGCATATTCGAGATCGAGCCCGGCGGTGAAATGCTTGCCCCGGCCGGAGAGCAGGATCGCGCGCACGCTGGGGTCGCGGCCGAGCGCGCGGAAGGTGTCGCCGATCGCCGCGAACATGGCCTTGTCCATGGCGTTATACTTGTCCGCCCGCGCCAGCTCGACATGGGCGACGCCGCCTTCGATCCCGACCGCGATCCTCTCGCTTCCCATGCCGCACCTCCGCTCAAAAATTCGTCACTCCCGCGGAAGCGGGAGTCCACTCCTTCTTAACCTTCGACGACCGGACGAGAAGGTGGATTCCCGCTTTCGCGGGAATGACGGGGAAGACGGGAATGACGGTTGCAACGAGGCCCGCGGAATCTAAGGTCGCGCGCCATGAGCAGCTTTACCGTGAACGGCCAGCCCGTCCACTATCGCATGGATCCAGCGACGCCCCTGCTGTGGGCGCTGAGGGACGCGCAGAACCTCACCGGCACCAAATATGGCTGCGGCACCGGCCATTGCGGCGCCTGCACCGTCCATGTCGACGGCAATGCGGTGCGCTCCTGCCGGGTGCCGATCTCGGCGCTCGAGGGCAGCTTCGTCACCACCATCGAGGGCCTGTCGCGCGATCGGTCGCATCCCATCCAGCAGGCCTTCATCGCCGACATGGTGGTCCAGTGCGGCTATTGCATACCGGGCGTGATCATGGCCGCCGCCGCTTTGATCGACCGCAACGACAGCCCGAGCGACGAGCAGATCGATGCCGCGATCACCAACATCTGCCGCTGCGGCATCTATCCGCGGCTGCGCGATTCGATCCGCCGCGCGATCCGGATCAAGACCGGGCGCGAGGAGGTGACCGGCGCGCCGGCGCCCGGCATCGCGCCCGAGGAAGCGGCGCGGACCGTGCCGGCATTGCGGGCGCAGCCGCGCGGGCCCCGGCGGCCGCGCCCCTGAAATCCTGCGACATTCTGCGACATTCTGTCGGCTTGCTTACCGGTCGGTTCAGCAACCGGTCATCCGCGAATCGGCACAAGCCGTCTCATGAACGGGCGGCAGCAAGCCGCCGGGGAACAAGGAGTATTTCGATGCGCAAGGCATTGATCGGATTGATATTGGCGGCGACGGCGATCACGCCGATCGCGGCCGAAGCGCAGCGCGGGCACCGCGGCGACGGCGAACGCGGCGGCTCGACCAGCCGCTCATCGAGCGGACACAATGCGGAAAGCCGCGCGGCCCGGATCGAGGCGCGCAACGAGGCGCGCCAGGCCCGCAGCGAATCGGCGCCGCAGCAGCAGCAGCAACAGCAGGAGCAGGCACAGCCGCAACAGCAGCAGCGGGTCGTCCAGCGCCAGCATGGCGGCGACGGCGGCGGCAACCGCAACAATTGGCGCGGCAACGACAACAACCAGGCCAACAACAACCGTGGCAATCGCGGCGGCGGCGGCGACGATGGGCGCCGGGGCCGCAACAATCAGTCCAGCATCTATCCCCAGGCCTGGCAGGGCAATCCCAACGATCCCCGCCTGCGCCATTATCAGCAGCTCGAGCGCCGCAACCAGCAGCAGGGTTATCGCCGGGGCGACAATCGCGGCAATGACGGCCGCAACTGGCGCAACAACCGGGGCGACAATGACGCCCGCCGCGGCGACCGCCGGCGCGGCGACTGGAATCGCGGCTGGCGCAGCGATCGCCGCTACGACTGGAACGGCTGGCGGCGCGGCAACCGGCACCGGTTCCACCTGTCGCCTTATTATTCGCCCTACCGGGACTGGAATTATTCGCGCTTCTCGATCGGATTCTTCCTCGAGCCGCTTTTCTACAACCAGCGCTACTGGATCGGCGATCCCTGGCAATACCGGCTGCCGCCGGCGCCCGACGGGACCCAGTGGGTGCGCTATTATAACGACGTCCTGCTGGTCGACATCTATACCGGCGAGGTCGTCGACACGATTTACGACTTCTTCTGGTAGTCGCCTTCCCAGCGAGGGGAAACGGGAAGCCCGGAGCAGCGCGAGCCGCTCCGGGCTTTTCGCTTGTCAGGGCTGCCGTCGCTATCGCATGAAGCGGGCCGAATAGTGGATTCGCCGATGCTCGCTCGCTTCCTCGCCGCCCTGATGCTGTTCTTCGTCGCCGGCCCGGCGGCGGCGGAAACCATCGTCGTCCATGCGGGCCGGCTGATCGCCGATGCGTCGCGGCCGGCGCAGGGGCCCTCGACCATCACCATCGTCGACGGCCGCATCCAGAGCGTTGCCCCCGGCCTGACCGCGCCGCCGCCGGGCGCGCGGCTGATCGACCTTTCCGGCAAGACCGTCCTGCCGGGCCTGATCGACGCCCATGTCCACCTCTCCGGCAATCCCGGCGGCGATTATCGCCAGGACGCGGTCGACACCGACGAATATTCGGTGGCGGTCGGAGTCCACAACGCCCTTGCCACCTTGCGCGCCGGCTTCACCACGGTCCGCGATCTCGGCTCGGGCCCGCAGGTCGGCTTCGCTCTGGCGCGGGGCACGAGCGAGGGCCTGTTCCCCGGTCCGCGCATCATTGCCGCCGGGCCGGCAATCTCGATCATCGGCGGCCATGGCGACGTCACCGGCTTCCGGCCCGAGGTGATCGAAGCGCTCGCCGCGCACAACACCTGCACCGGCGCCGTCCAGTGCGCCGAACGGGTCCGCGAGTTCGCCCGCGCCGGCGCCCAGGTGATCAAGTTCACCGCCACCGGCGGCGTCCTCTCCCAGCAGGCCAGGGGTCTGGAGGCGCATTTCACCGACGAGGAGATGCGCGCCATCGTCGTCACCGCCCATTCGCTCGGCCTCAAGGTCGCCGCCCACGCCCATGGCGCGCGCGGCATCGAGGCCGCGGCGCGGGCCGGAGTCGATTCGATCGAGCACGGCACCTTCGCCGATGCCGCCGCGATCGCCGCAATGCGCCGCTCGGGCAGCGTGCTGGTGCCGACGCTGATGGCCTTTACCGGCGTCCGCGAGGGCCTCGCCCGCAACGCCTTCACCCCGACCGTCGCCGCCAAGGCGCGCGAGGCGCTTTCCCATCTCGGCGAGGCGGCGCGGGCGGCGCGGGCGGCCGGCGTTCCGGTCATCTTCGGCACCGATGCCGCCGTCTATCCGCACGGCCGCAATGCCGAGGAATTCGCCCAGCTCGTCCAATATGCCGGGATGAGCCCGGCCGAGGCGATCGCCTCGGCGACCACCGGCGCCGCCCGTCTGCTCGGCCTCGAAAACGAGATCGGGCGGATCGCGCCGGGCTATTCGGCCGACCTGATCGCGGTCTCGGGCGATCCGCTCGCCGACGTGCGCGTGCTCGAACATGTCGACTTCGTCATGGTCCGCGGCCGCGTGCCCGAGTGAGCGCGCGATGAACGAGCTCGATTACCGGATCACGCTTCGCGCCTGGCTCATCGATCGGCTGGAGCGCCATCCCAAGGCGCTGCGCATCCCGAGCGGCAGGCTCGACATCTTCATCGTCCGCGACTTTCTCGATTGGCGGGATTGCAACGATCTGATCGCCTTGATCGACGCGGACCGCGAGCCCTCGAAGCTGCTTGCGCCGATCGAGGATCCCGAGTTCCGCACCAGCGAAAGCTCCAACCTCGATCCCTATGACGAGGCCGTCATCCGGGTCGAGGGCAAGATGACCGACCTGATGGGCATCGATCCGGTCCAGGGCGAGACGATCCAGGGCCAGCGCTACGCGATCGGCCAGCAGTTCAAGCCGCATTTCGACTTCTTCCACGAAGGCGAGCCTTATTGGGAGGACATGCACAAGAGCGGCGGCCAGCGGACCTGGACGGCGATGGTGTTCCTCAACGACGTCGAAGGCGGCGGCCAGACCTTCTTCGAGCAGGCCGCGGTCAAGGTCACGCCGCGCCGCGGCAATCTGCTGACCTGGAACAATATGAACGAATCGGGGCAGCCCAATTCCTACGCCATCCACCAGGGCATGCCGGTCCTCGCCGGCACCAAATATATCATCACGAAATGGTATCGCGAACGGCCGTGGACGTTCACCGACACCGCGGCTTATTAGCGGCCCTTGCCGTCATCGTCGTGGCGTCATAGAACAGCAATACAGCTGCCGCCTCTCCGAAACGGACCAAGATGATCCCCAGATTCCCGCTCCTCGCCGCCACCCTGCTCACCACCACCGCCTGCACGGCCATGACGGCGGCGCCGCCCGCGCCCGCCGCCGCCGCTGCCCAGCCGGCCGACAACGAACCCGGCGCGCGGCTCAGGCGCCTGTTCCACGACAGCGACGAGGCGAATCTGCGGCGCAACCCGATCTCGGCGCTGTTCCGCGGCGACCTGCGCTATGCCGACCATCTCGGCGACTATGTCAGCGATGCTTATTATGCCGCCGAGCGCGCCGCCGCCGAGGAGGAGCTGGCGGCCCTCAGGGGAATCGACCGCAACGCCCTCAACGCCACCGACCGGCTCGCCTACGACGTCTTCAAATATCAGCGCGAGGTCGACCTCGCCGACGTCCAGCCCGACATGCTGGCGCTGACCGCGGTCCGCCCGCTCAACCATTTCTCCGGCTTCCACACCTTCTACCCGGTCCTCGCCTCGGGGCGCAGCGCGGCGCCGTTCCGCACCGTCCAGGACTATGACAACAATGTCCGCCGCCACCACGAATTCGCCGGCCTGATCGACCGCGCCATCGGCCGCTTCCGCCAGGGCCTCGCCTCGGGCGTGGTCGAGACCAAGCTCACCATCCGCAACGTCATCGAGCAGCTCGACACCCAGCTGCGCGACGCGCCCGAGGCCTCGCCTTATTACGGCCCGGCGCTGACCTTCGCCGACACAATTCCCGAGGCCCAGCGCGCACGGCTGCGCGCCGAATTGCTGGCGGTGATCCGCGACGACATCTTCCCGGCCTACCGCCGGCTGCGCGATTTCCTGCGGGACGAATATCTGCCCCATGCCCGCGACGGCGTCGGCCTGGTTTCGATGCGCGGCGGCGACCGGCTCTATGCGCGCCTGATCGAGAAGAACACGACGCTGCCGCTCAGCGCCGACGACGTCCACAATCTCGGGCTGCGCGAGGTCGCCCGGATCCGCGGCGAGATGGACGCGATCCGCCGCCAGACCAACTTCACCGGCACGCTCGCCCAATTCTTCGAGTTCATCCGCACCGACCGGCGCTTTGAGCCGGCGAGCCGCGAGGCGCTGCGCGAGGGCTATTACGAGATCGGCCGCCGCGTCGACGCGCGCATCCGCGAATATTTCTCGACCATCCCGCGCAGCCGCCTCGAGATCCGCGAGGTCGAGGCGTTCCGCGAGCGCAACGAGGCCGGCGGCTCCTATCAGGACGGGACGCCCGACGGCACCCGGCCCGGCATCTTCTATTACAATGCCTACGACCTGCCCTCGCGGCGGACCTCGGGCATGGAGACGCTCTACCTCCACGAAGGCTCGCCCGGCCACCATTTCCAGATCATGCTCGCCGCCGAGAACGAGGCGCTGCCCGCCTTCATGCGCTTCGGCGGCAACACCGCCTTCGTCGAGGGCTGGGCGCTCTACGCCGAGACGCTCTGGGACGAGCTCGGCATGGAGACCGACCCCTATCAGCGCTTCGGCGGCCTCAACGACGAGATGCTGCGGGCGATGCGGCTCGTCGTCGACAGCGGCATCCACGCCAAGGGCTGGACCCGCGACCAGGCGATCCAGTACATGCTCGACAATAGCGGCATGAGCCGGACCGAGGTCGTCGCCGAGGTCGAGCGCTACATCGCCATTCCCGGCCAGGCGCTGGCCTATAAGATCGGCCAGCTCAAGATCCTCGAGCTGCGCGCCCGCGCCGAGGCGGCTTTGGGATCGCGCTTCGACATCCGGGAGTTCCACGCCCAGGTGCTGATGTCGGGCGCGCTGCCCCTGGTCGTGCTGGAGCGCAAGATCGACGACTGGATCGCCAGCCGGCGCGCGGGCTGAGCGCGGTGGCGGCGGTCTGGACGTGCCCGGCCTGCGGGCGCTTCTTTGCCAATCCGAACCAGAGCCACGCCTGCGGCCGGCACGCGCTCGAGCCGCATTTCGAGGGCAGGTCCGCCAAGGTCCGCGCGATCTACGACGCCTTCCTCGCCATCCGGCGGGACTGGGTGGTCGGCCACCTCGTCCTCGCCCGCCGCGTCGAAAGATCCGCTGTTCACCCGGGTCGAGAGCTTCTCGCCCGCAACCACCTCCACGCCTTCCGGCTTGACACGCCCGATCAGGTGGCGACGCTGGCCGGCCACGCACGGGAGGCCCATGCGGTCGGCCGGCAGGAGCATTTGAGATGAGAGCCATTCCCCTCTTGGCCTTCTTGCTGGCGGTCCAGCCGGGCGCCGCCTTGGCCTGCACGATCCCGCCCAGTCCGCTGCCCGTCGAGGAGCAGCGCGATCAATGGGCCCGCGAAAGCTACCAGCGCGCGGAGGCGATGATAGAGGTCGTCGCCATCGAAGGCTCGCGGCCGCGCAGGCCGGGCCTCGTGCGCGTGCTTCGGGTCCTGAAAGGGCGGGTCAGGCCGGGCCGGCTGCTCAGCCTCCGCTCGATCGATTTCAGTCTGTGCGGCGCGGGCGATTTCGAGCGCGGCTCGCGCGGGCTTATCCTGCTCAACAGCCTTCGCGGCCGGCTCGTCTTCCAGGGCTATTTGCGGGCCGATTATCTGGCGCGGCTCGACCGCCTCGGCCTCAGGCCCAATCGCTAGCGCGCCGGCGCGTCGGCGATCCGCCTGCGGCTGTTCTCTCCACCGGCGAAAAGGGATAGGATGGCGCGCATGAGGATGCTCGCCATCGCCCTGGCGGCCGGCGCGGCGCTGCTGGCGCAGCCCGTTTCAGCCTGCGTCGTCGCCATCGGCGCCGAGGAGCCGCCGCCGGCCAATGCGGCCGAGCGGCGCGCGCTGCGGCAGCGGATGGCGGAGCACCAGCGCTTCTTGAGCCGCCAGGCCATCGATTCCTATCGCCGGGCGGCCGCCCTGATCGAGGTCGAGGTGCTCGAGGTGCCGGACTGGCGCCGGCCGATCCGGATGCGCGTGACCGCCGTCTACAAGGGCGATTTCAACCCCGGCGACGACTTCGCTTTAGCCCAGGAGCCGCCCTACAATTGCGGCGGCCTGTTCCGCGAGCCGCTGAATCCGGGAATGCGCGTCCTCCTGCAGCTGCGCCAAGCCGGGAATCCGCCCTCCTATCAATTTACCGGCTTCCTGCCGCAAGACCAGCTCCGGATGCTCCGCGAGAACCGGGTGCTGCTAAGCCCGCGCCGCTGATCAGGCGGCTCGGCCGAGCGCCTCGGCGATCAGCCTGCGGCTGTTGGCGACCCCGTAGAGCGCGATGAAGCTGCCCATGCGGGGGCCCTGGCTGGTGCCGAGCAGGATCTCGTATTGCGCCTTGAACCAGTCGCGCAGGCTTTCGAACGGATGCGCCTTGCCGACCTCGTAGACCTCGGTCTGGATGGCTTCGGCGTCCGCATCCTCCGGCAGGGCCGCCAGCCGGGCGTCGAGGTCGCGCAGCGCTTCGGCCTCCATCGGGGTCGGGGCGCGGTGGACCAGCGAATCGGCGATGAAGTCTCGGAAATAGGCCAGCGCGAAATCGAGCCTCTTGTCGAGCGCCGGGTCGGTTTCGGGCGAGGCCTCCGGCGCGTAGCGCTGCACGAAGCCCCAGAGCAGCGCCTTGTCGTCGGTCGAGGCGACCGCGACCAGGTTGAGCAGCAGCGCGAAGCTGATCGGCATGCGCATCGCCGGCACGTCGCCGGCATGGACGTGGTGGACCGGATTGCCGAGGCGCTTGTCCCATTCCTGCGCGGGATAAGCGGCGAGGAACTGGTCATATTCGTCGACCGCCCTGGGGATGACCGAAAAGCTCAATTGCTTGGCCTTCCGGGGGTCGCGGTAGATGTAGAAAGCGAGGCTCTCCTCCGGCGCATAAGCCAGCCATTCGTCGATGGTGACGCCATTGCCCTTGGTCTTGGAGATTTTCTCGCCATTTTCGTCGAGGAACATCTCGTAATTGAAGCCTTCGGGCGGCCTGCTGCCGAGGATGCGGGCGATCTTCGAGCTCTGGGTGACCGAATCGATCAGGTCCTTGCCCGACATCTCGTAATCGACCCCGAGCGCCACCCAGCGCATCGCCCAGTCGACCTTCCACTGCAGCTTGGCGCCGCCCGCCAGGATCGACTGCTCGATCCGATCGCCCCCATCCTCGAACGCGATCAGGCCGGCCTCGGCATCGACGATTTCGATCGGCACCTGGAGCACCTTGCCGCTGGCCCGGCTGATCGGCAGCACCGGCGAATAGGTCTTGCGGCGCTCCTCGCCAAGGGTCGGCAGCATCACGCCCATGATCGCGTCGTAGTGGCGCAGCACGCTCTTCAGCGCCTCGTCGAACCGCCCGGAGAAATAGCAGTCGCTCGAGGCGAGGAATTCATAATCGAAGCCGAAGCGGTCGAGGAACTGGCGCAAGATGCCGTTATTGTGATCGGCATAACTGGCGTGGCCGCAGCCGAACGGGTCCGGCACCTTGGACAAGGGCAAATCGAGATGTTCGTGCATCATGTCCTGGTGCGGCACGCCGGGCGGCACCTTGCGCATCCCGTCCATGTCGTCGGAGAAAGCGATCAGCCGGCTTGGCCAATCGACCATCTCGGCCAAAGCGTGGCGGACCATGAGCGTGCGCGCCACCTCCTGGAAGGTGCCCAGGTGCGGCAGCCCGCTCGGCCCATAGCCGGTCTCGAACAGGATCGCCTTGTCGCCCGGCCCCTCCGGATAGCGCTTCAGGAGCTTGCGCGCTTCCTCATAGGGCCAGGCCTTGCTGACCCTGGCGGCTTCGCGCAATTCGGGAGACACGGCCAAGAGTTGCCCTTTCGTTCCGCCTGATCCATGCTTTGCGTTATGGCGGCCTCTTTGCCTTATCCCGCGCTGCACGCAACCCATGGCGGCATCTGGATCGCTCATGGCGACGGCCGCGTCGAGGCGGTCGGGCGCGGGGCGGCGATCGCGCGGGCGGCGGAAACGCCGATGATCATGCTGAACGCCCCGCTGATCGGCAACCGGCTCGGCTATCCGGACCTGTCGGGGCTCGATTTGCTGGAGCTGTTCGCCTTCGTCCATCCGGCGCGGTTCGCGGTGCCGACGCCCAAGGGCCTGGCCCACGCGCTCGGCCTCGAGGCGCCGGAGGATGAGGAAGCGGCGGCCCTGTTCCTGCGCGCGGCGGCGGCGGCCTTGCTTGGCACGCTCGCGGCGGACTGGCCCGAGCGCGAGGGCGCCTGGGCCTCGGCGCAGGCGCTCTACCGCTTGCGCTGGAGCTGGGCGGGCGCGGTCGCCGAGCGCCTGGCCAAGCCCGAGCGCGAGGAACGCTGGCTGTTCTCGCGCCTGCCCGAATGGGAGGAGGCGGCCGGCCGGCCTCAGCCGCGCCCGATCCGCCTCGACCTCGCCGACACCGCCTTGCGGCTCGAGCATCTGGTCGGCGAGGGCGCCGAGGTCCGCGACGGCCAGCGCGATTATGCCGCCGCCGCCGCCGCGATCTTCGATCCGCGCCGCATCGAGGACCAGCCCAATGTGCTGCTCGCCGAGGCCGGGACCGGGATCGGCAAGACCCTGGGCTATCTCGCGCCGGCCTCGCTCTGGGCGGAGAAAGCCGACGGCGCGGTGTGGATCTCGACCTACACCAAGGCGCTGCAGCGGCAATTGGACCGCGAGGGCGAGCGGCTCTTCCCCGACGCCGCCGAGCGCAAGGCCAGGATCGTGATCCGCAAGGGGCGGGAAAATTACCTCTGCCTGCTGAACCTCGAAGATGCGCTCCAGGGCGGTTTCGCGGGCCGCGCCGCGATCCTCGCCCAGCTCGCCGCGCGCTGGGCGGCCTATACGCGCGACGGCGACATGGTCGGCGGCGATCTGCCGGGCTGGCTGACCTCGCTCTTCCGCCGCGCCGGCGCCGCGGCGCTCACCGACCGGCGCGGCGAATGCGTCTATGCCGGCTGCCCGCATTACCGGCGCTGCTTCATCGAGCGCGCCTCGCGCGCCAGCCAGGACGCCGACCTCGTCATCGCCAACCACGCTTTGGTCATGGTCAATGCCGCGCGCGGCCGCGAGGAGGGCAAGGCGCCGACGCGGATCGTGTTCGACGAGGGCCACCATATCTTCGACGCCGCCGATTCGACCTTCGCCGCCGCCTTCACCGGGCAGGAAGCGATCGAGATGCGCCGCTGGATCGTCGGCCCCGAGGGCAAGACGCGGGGGCGGCGGCGTGGCTTGGCCGCCCGGCTGATGGATGTTGCCTCCTATGACGAGGCCGGCGCGCTGGCGCTCGATACCGCCGTGCAAATGGCCGGCGCGCTGCCCGGCGACGGCTGGCTCCGGCGGATCGCCGAAGGCGCCGCCTTCGGGCCCGTCGAGGGATTGCTCGGCGCGGTGCGCGGCACCGTCTATGCGCGCGCCACCGCCCAGGATGCGGGCTACGGCCTCGAGACCGAGCTCGCCGAGCCCGATCCCTTCCTGGTCGAGGCCGCCGCGCCCGCGGTCGAGGCGCTCGAGCAATTGCTCCGCCCGCTGGTCGCGCTCGGCAAAAGGCTGGAAGCCGTGCTCGAGGACGCGCCCGACTGGCTCGACGCGCAGGCGCGCGCCCGCGTCGAAGGCGCGATCGGCGGCCTTTCCTGGCGCGTGCAGACCCTTTCCGCCTGGATCGCGCTGGCGGCGCGGATCGGCGGGCCGGCCGATCCCGATTTCGTCGACTGGCTCGCGGTCGAGCGGGTCGAGGGGCGCGAATATGATGCCGGCCTGCACCGCCACTGGCTCGATCCGACCCGGCCCTTCGCCGAGGCGGTGCTCAAGCCCGCCCACGGCGTGCTCGTCACCTCCGCCACCCTGCGCGGCGGCGCCGACTGGCCGGCGGCCGAGGCGCGCACCGGCGCGCTCCACCTCGCCGGCCCGGCATCGCGCTTCGAGGCGGCGAGCCCGTTCGATTATGCCGCGCACAGCGAGGTGCTCGTCGTCACCGACGTCAGGAAGGGCGATCTCGCCGCGCTCGCCGGTGGCTATGCGCGGCTGATCGAGGCCGCCCAGGGCGGGACATTGGGCCTGTTCACCGCGATCCAGCGGCTCAGGGCGGTCCACGCCCGCATCGCCGACCGCCTCGCCCGCGCCGGCCTGCCGCTCTACGCCCAGCATGTCGACCCGATCGACACCGGCACCCTGATCGACATCTTCCGTGACGATCCCCATGCCAGCCTGCTCGGCACCGACGCGCTCAGGGACGGCGTCGACGTGCCCGGCCATTCGCTCAGGCTGGTGGTGATGGAGGGCGTGCCCTGGCCGCGGCCGACCGTGCTCCACGCCGCCCGCCGCGCCGCCGCCCTTCGCCAGGCTGAGGATGGGCGGGGCGGTACCGCCTATGACGACAGGGTTGTCCGCGCCAGGCTCGCCCAGGCCTTCGGCCGCCTCATCCGCGGGCAGCAGGACAAGGGCATGTTCGTCCTGCTTTCGGCGGCGACGCCGTCGCGGCTGCTCGACGCCTTCCCGGCCGGGGTGCGGATCTCGCGCGTGCCGCTCGACGAAGCGATCCGCCGGGTGCGCGCGCGGCTGGCGCCGGAAGCCGGCCTCATGCATGATGGCGCGCTGGAGAGGATCGAAGACGTCGAATGAAGACGCTCACCTTGCTGCGCCACGCCAAATCGGGGTGGGACGCGCCGGTCGCGCGCGATTTCGACCGGCGGCTGAACGCCCGCGGCCGCAAGGCGGCGCGGGCGATGGGGCGCGAGATGAAGCGCCTTGGCCTCGGCTTCGATCTCATCCTCGCCTCGCCGGCCGCGCGCATCACCGAGACGCTGACCGAGCTGGCGCAGGGCTATGGCGGCGCGGTCGCCACCGATTTCGACGAGCATATCTATCTCGCCTCGGCCGAGACCCTGCTCGGGATCGTCCGCGCGGCCGACGATGCGCACGAGCGGCTGCTGATCGTCGGTCACAATCCGGGGATGGAGCAGCTCGCTCTGCTGCTCGCCGCGGGCGGCGCGCTGCGCGACCGGATCGCCGCCAAATATCCGACCGGGGCGCTCGCCGAACTCCGCTTCGAGGGCCCGGGCTGGCGCGACGTGACGGCCGGCGCGGGCCGCCTCGAACGCTTCATCCGCCCCCGCGACCTCGATCCGCAGCTCGGGCCGGAGAATTGAACCTCAGGAGCGCGCCGGCGCCAGGCGGCGCTGGAACTCGTCGAGCCGCTGGTCCATCGCACTCTGCTCGTCGGCGGTCAGCCGGCCCTCGATCATCCGGAACCGGTAACGGCCCTGGTCGATCTCGAGCACGCCGAGCCGGTGGCCCGAGCCGGTTTCGGCGATGAACAGCGGCACGCCGAGGATGATGACCTCGTCGTCATGCGCGGCCGGCAGGATGTGCGAGCGGCCGCACAATATCCCCGACGTCCCTTCCGGGATTTCGGGGGTGAAGCGGCCGGCGACCGCGGTCTGCTGGAGGACGTGGAGGTCCGGCGCCTCGATCGTCGTCATCCGTCCGCCGCGCTGCGTCTCCATCAGGTCGCAGCGCAGCTCGCGCAGCGGCCGCGCCGAATCGGCGGCCGGCGCGGCCGAGGCCAAAAAGAGGCCGCCCAAAGCGGCGAGTGACAGAGCGGCAAAGCGTAAGGTCACAGGATCGTCTCCTCTAAAGCGTCGGCCAGAATCTGCCGGAGCGCGCGCAGGTCGTCGGCTGGGAAGGGTGAATGCTGGTTGGCCGGCGTCGCTCCGGTCGCGGCGACCGCCGCTTCCCCGGACGCCGCCGCGCCGCCGCCTTTGCCGATCAATTGCTGGACACCTCTGATCGTATAGCCGTCCTGGCTGAGCAGGCGATGAATACGCCGCGCCAGCGCGACGTCCTCGGTGCGGTAATAGCGGCGATTGCCGGCGCGCTGCAGCGGCTTCAATTGCGGGAAGCGCGTCTCCCAATAGCGCAATATGTGCTGGGGAACGCCAAGCTCCGCCGCAAGCTCGCCGATCGTCCGGAAGGCGTGTTCGCTCTTGCGGATCGGCTCGGCCATGAGATCAGTCCATATCAGCCGCTGCGGGCGATCCGCTCGCGCATGATCTGACTGGCGCGGAACGTGAGAACGCGACGCGGTGCGATGGGAACCTCGACGCCGGTCTTCGGATTGCGGCCGACCCGCTCGCCCTTGTCGCGCAGGATGAAGCTTCCGAAGCCGGAAATCTTGACATTCTGCCCGTCGGCCAGCGCGCCGCACATATGATGCAATATGCCCTCGACGATACCGGCGGATTCGGCGCGCGAGAGGCCGATTTCGCGATGGACGATATCCGCCAGGTCGGCGCGTGTCAGCGTCCCGACGGACGGTTTGCGGATCGCACCTGAATCGGCCATCAAGCCGTCCCCCTTCTCAATCGAGAATTTGGAACCTTAACCGCGCTTTAGCCCAAGTGCAATCAGACTCTGTGCGCAATGCGAAGGTCGCATCAAAATATTCCGGAGGGGGTGTCGTTTCAGCTCAGAAACGAACGACGGCCGCGCCCCAGGTGAAGCCGCCGCCCATCGCTTCGAGCACGATCAGGTCGCCTTGCTTGATGCGCCCGTCGCGAACGGCGGTGTCGAGCGCGAGCGGCACTGAGGCGGCCGACGTATTGGCATGCTGGTCGACGGTCACGATCACCTTGGCGGGATCGAGGCCGAGCTTCCTGGCGGTGGCGTCGAGGATGCGCTTATTGGCCTGGTGCGGCACCACCCAGTCGATCTCCGCGACGCCGTGGCCGGCCGCGTCCAGCGTCTCGCCGAGCACGCTGGCGAGGTTGACGACGGCGTGGCGGAAGACCTCGCGGCCCTTCATCCTGAGCTTGCCGACCGTTCCGGTCGTGGAGACGCCGCCGTCGACATAAAGCATGTCGTTATACCGCCCGTCGGCATGGAGCCGGGTGGCGAGGATGCCGCGCCCGCCCGAAACGGCGTCGCTCTCCTCGGCCCCGAGCACGACCGCGCCGGCGCCGTCGCCGAACAGGACGCAGGTCGCCCGGTCCTCCCAGTCGAGGATGCGGCTGAACGTCTCCGCGCCGATCACCAGGGCATAGTCGGCCATGCCGCCCTTGATCATATTGTCGGCGACCGAGAGGGCATAGAGGAAGCCGGTGCAGACCGCGGCGACGTCGAAGGCGATGCAATCGTCGATGCCGAGCGCCGTCTGCACCCGCGTCGCGCTCGCCGGAAAGGTCTGGTCGGGGGTGGCGGTGGCGAGCACGATGAGGCCGATCTTCTCGGGCCCGATGCCGGCCGCGTCGAGCGCCCTGCGCGCCGCCGCGGTGGCGAGAGTGGCGGTGGTCTCGCCGTCGCCGGCGATATGGCGGGCGTGGATGCCGGTCCGCTCGACGATCCATTCGTGGGTGGTGTCGACGCGCTCGGCCAGCTCCTCGTTGGTGACTCGCCGCGACGGCAGCGCCGAGCCGGTCCCGGCAATGATCGCGCGGCGGGTCATTTGGCGGCGGCGAGCTGGGCGGTTTGCGCGGAGACGTTGGCGAGATCCTCGGTGATCTTGCGGGTCAGGTCCTCGCGCACCATCCGCGCCGCCACCCGGATCGCATTGGCGACGCCCTTGTCGGTGGCGCTGCCATGGCTCTTCACGACGAGACCGTTGAGGCCGAGGAAGACCGCGCCATTATGGTTGTTCGGATCGAGATGGTGGCGGAGCAATTCGGTGGCGGGCCGTGAGATCAGGAAGCCGATCTTGGAGCGGGCCGAGCTGCTGAAGGCGCGCTTCAGCAGGTCGGTGACGAAGCGCGCCGTCCCCTCCAGCGATTTCAGCGCGATATTGCCGGAGAAGCCGTCGGTGACGATCACGTCGGTGTCGCCGCGCGACAATTTGTCGCCCTCGACGAAGCCGGCGAAGCGCATGTGCAGATGGTGCGAGCCGCGCAGGATCGCGGCCGCTTCCTTCAGTTCGTCGGTGCCCTTCAATTCCTCGGTGCCGATGTTGAGCAATTGCACGCGCGGCCGCTCGAGCTCGAGCACGACCCGGGCATAGGCCGCGCCCATCACCGCGAACTGGACGAGATTGTTGGTGTCGCACTCGGTATTGGCGCCGAGATCGAGCATGACGCAATCGTTGGCGCCCAATGTCGGCAGCAGGGCGGCGAGCGCCGGCCGGTCGATGCCCGGCATCGTCCTGAGCGCGAGCTTGGACATCGCCATCAAGGCGCCGGTATTGCCGCCCGAAAGCGCCGCCTGGGCGTCGCCCTCCTTCACCGCCGCGATGGCGCGGCCCATCGAGCTGGTCTTGGCCCGGCGGATCGCCTGGGTCGGCTTGTCGTCGCCCGAAATGACGTCGTCGCAATGGACGATCTCGCAGACGTCGGCGAGGCTGCGATGCTTGGCGAGCTCGATCCGGATCGCGTTTTCATGGCCGAACAGGAGGAAGCTCAGATCGTCGCGGCGGTGCCAGGCATCGGCGGCGCCGGCGACCATCACCTCGGGGCCGGAATCGCCACCCATCGCGTCGATTGCGATCCGTGGCCCTCTTCCCACCGAAGCCTCCCGTCCTGAACCCGGACCGTCTTACGCTTCGGTCTTGAGGATTTCACGCCCCTTATAATGGCCGCAGCTCTGGCACAGATTGTGCGGCAGGCGGAGCTCGCCGCAATTGGGACATTCCTGATAACCGGTCGGCTTCAGAGCGTCGTGGCTGCGGCGCATGTTGCGCTTGGAGGGCGAGGTCTTTCTTTTGGGGACCGCCATTTGGCACCTGTTCCAGTTCAAAATGATGTGGCGAATGCCGGCTGCTGCGGTCAGCGGCGGATCGGCCGCTGGCCTCGCGGCCTGATGCTCTCGCATGAAGGGAGCCGCCTATAGCGATTCCCCCACCGGTTGCAAGCATCGCCTCGCCATGCTTACGCTGGGCCCGAAGGAGCCTTCGCCTCATGATCCTGCCGATCACCCTCACCATCGCCGCCGCCGCCGCGATCCTGCTCGTCTGGCTCGCCGCCCGCGTCAGCCGATTGCGGCGCCCGCTCAAGATCGGGCTCGGCGACGGCGGCAACGAGATGCTGCTCAGGCGCATCAGGGCGCATGCCAATTATGCCGAGAACATGCCGATCTTCCTCATCCTGCTGGGCCTGCTCGAGCTCGCCGGCGGCGACCGGTGGATCCTGTGGGGCGCCAGCATCGCCTTCATCCTCGCCCGGCTCGCCCACGCCTTCGGCATGGACAGCCCGTCGCGGCTGCGGCTCAGGGTCGCCGGCATGATCGTCAGCACGCTCGTCATCGTCGGCCTTGCCGGCTGGGCGCTGAGCTTCGCCTATCGTGCCTCCGCCCCGGCCGGTCAGGGCGTCCACATCTCGCCGGGCCGTACAGCCTAGGCGCGCGCCAGCACGCGGTCGGCGACGAAGGGGTTGTTGCGGCGCTCCTGGCCGAAGGTGCTCATCGGGCCGTGGCCGGGGACGAAGGCGGTGTCGTCGCCGAGCGGCCACAGCCGCCCGGTGATCGCGTCGATCAGATCCTGGTGGTTGCCCATCGGGAAATCGGTTCGGCCGATCGAGCCCTGGAACAGGACGTCGCCGACGATCGCGAGCTTCGATGCGGGATGGTGGAAGACGACATGGCCGGGCGTGTGGCCCGGGCAGTGATAGACGTCGAAGCTCAATTCGCCGACCGTGACTCTGTCGCCGTTGACCAGCCAGCGGTCCGATTCGAAGACCTTGCCGGTGATGCCGTAGGCGCGGCCGTCATCCTCGAGCCGCGCGATCCAGAAGCGGTCGTCCTCGTGCGGCCCCTCGATCTTCACATTGAGTTCGTCGGCGAGGATCTTGGCCGAGCCGCAATGGTCGATATGACCGTGGGTGAGCAGGATCTTCTCGATCGTCACCCGATGCTGCGCGGCCGCCGCCTTGAGCCGGTCGAGGTCGCCGCCGGGATCGGTGAAGGTCCCGCGCATCGTCTTGGTGCACCAGATCAGGCAGCAATTCTGCTGCAGCGGAGTCACGGGAATGATCGCGGCGCGAAGCGGGGGCATGGGGGGAGAGGTGGCCATGGCCCGCAAATGGCCTTGGCGGGGCGGCGTTGCAAGCTATGGTCCGCCGATGGAGCTCAGCCGACGCCAGATCCTCGCGGCCGCCGCCTTGCCGATCCTCGCCGCTTTCGCCGAGCCCGAATATGAAGTGCCGTTCGTGCCGACGCCGCACGCGCTGGTGCAGAAGATGCTCGACCTCGCGCAGGTCGGCCCCGCCGATTACCTGATCGACCTCGGCTGCGGCGACGGGCGGATCGCGGTGGCGGCGGCGCGGCGCGGCGCCCGCGCGCTCGGCGTCGATCTCGATCCGCTGCGCATCCAGGAAGCGGCGGCGGCGGCGCGGATCGCCGAGGTCGAGGCCCGCACCGTCTTCCGCCGGCAGGACCTGTTCCGCACCCCGATCTACGAGGCGAGCGTCGTCGCTCTCTATCTGCTGCCGGACATCAATTTGCGGCTGCGCCCGCGCCTGCTCACCGAACTCAGGCCAGGCAGCCGCATCGTCAGCCACGCCTTCGACATGGGCGACTGGCGCCCCGAGGCCGAGGACATGCTCGATCACCGGCGCATCTTCCTGTGGATCGTGCCCGCAATCGCCGGCGGCAGCTGGGCGCTGACCGACGCCGACGGCGGCCAATATGCGCTGGAGATCGAGCAGCGCTTCCAGGACGTGACCGGCACCCTGACCGGCGGCGGCCGGGTGCTGGAGCTGCACGAGGCGGTGCTGCGCGGCACCGCGCTGCGCTTCAGCGCGGGCGGCCGCCTTTATGCCGGCACGGTCGGCGACGCCGAGATATCCGGCGAAAGCGGCTGGGGCGCGCGGCGGCTGGCCTGATCAGGCGAAGCGGTCGGCGAGGTGGCGTGGGCTCTCCTGCATCGCCTGGATATGGCCGATGATGGCGGCGAGCAGGATCGCCGAGGGGATGGTGAGGGCGGTCGAGACCATGCCCATGAAATCCGCCGCCGGGAACATGTCATAATCGTCCGTGCGGCTGAGCGCGAAGGCGATGTTGCCGCTGATCATGGAGCCGATCCAGCACGCCCACCACAAGGCGATGATCGGGGAGGCCGGCTCCAGCTGCCAGTCGCGCGGCGTCGCGCTCGCCTTCCACAATTCGCGGACCGCGACGAAGGGCATGACCAGCTGGACGAGCGGAACGAAGAACCAGCCGACCGCCCAGCCCGGGCCTACCATCATGTCCTCGGCGCCGAGCGCCCGGGCGTTGACCTCGGCGCGGTAGAGCCAGACCAGGAAGGCGATCGCCGTCCCCAGGAAGAGCGCGAGCTGGGCCAGGACCATCGCCGCCTCGGCCTCGCTGATCAGGAAGGCGTCGAAGCCGCGCCACCAGCGCACCACGGTCTCCAGCAGCGCGCCCAGCGCATTGGCCCAGAGCAGCCAGCGCACCGCCCGCGCGAGCAAGACGGAGTCGCGCAAGGCGGGGCGCGCCTCGCTCACGCCGCCGCGGGCGGCGGCCCGCTGTCGCCCTCATATTGCCGCGTCGCCTCGGTCCGGGTCTGCCGGTAGAGGAAATAGAAGGGCACGCCGATGACGATGCACAGGATCGGCCAGATCGAGATCTTGTCCATCGCAAGGAAGGCCAGCAGCATCGCGACGCCGATGCACGCCGTCACCAGCATCGCCGTTTCATTGGCCTTGGAATAAGCGAAGGCCGAGCGGCCCCGATCGTCGCGGACGCCGTGGACGCCGCGATGGTCGACCGCGGTATAGAGGTAGAAGCGGCCGCTATTGCCCACTTCGAGCAGGGCGCCGACATCCTCATGGGCGATCGCCTTGGCGATCGATTTGCTGCTGCCGTCGCGCAGCCTGAAGGTCAGGCTCTGATAGACACGCATCTTGCCGCGGACCCGCTTCAGATCGGCCGCCTCCAACGTGCCGTCGATGATCGACGTCGCCATCTGCTTCCCCCTATCTCGCCGCGCCGAGCAGGTTCGCCTGCCAGAACATCAGCCCGACCCAGAATTGATAATCCTGATTCTCCTTCTTGGCGAAGCCGTGGCCCTCATTCTGGCCGAGCAGATGCCATGCGGTACGGCCGCTCGCGCGCACGGCGCGGACCATCTGGTCGGCCTCCGAGGCAGGCACGCGCGGATCGTTGCCGCCGGTCACCACCATCAGCGGGATGCGCAGCTCGCTCACCCGGGTCATCGGGCTGATCCGAAGCAATTCGGCGCGTTGCGTGCGCTCGTCGCCATATTCGACGCGCCTGAGGTCGCGCCGGTAGCTCTGGGTATTTTCGAGGAAGGTGACGAAATTGGAGATGGCGACGACGCAATTGGCGGCGCGCAGACGGTCGCCGAAGCGGATCGCCGAAGCGTAGCACATATAGCCGCCATAAGAGCCGCCAGTGACGGCGAAGCGGCCCCGGTCGAGCGCCGGATCGCGGTCGAAACGATCGAGGAAGGCGCCGATGTCCCTGACCGAATTCTCGCGCAGCGCCGGGCCGTTGTCGAGGCTGACGAAGCGCTTGCCGAAGCCGGTCGAGCCGCGGACGTTGGGATAGAAGATGGCGATGCCGAGCTCGTTGAGCAGATAATTGTTGCGGCCAAGGAAGCCCGGCCGCGACTGGCCCTCGGGGCCGCCGTGGATGTTGACGATCAGCGGCCGGCGGCCCGGAAAGCGCGCCGCATCGGGCCGGTAGAGGAAGCCCGAGACCCGCTCGCCGTCGAAGCTGCTCACCTCAATGAGTTCGGGCTCGACATTGGCGCCGGCATCGAGGCCGCCGGTCTCGCTCCGGGTCCAGCGGGTTACCGCCAGGGTGCGCGGATCGACCGAATAAGCGTCGGACGGGCTGCGCGCCGAGCTCAGGCTGAAGCCGACCGCGCCCCATGGCGCGATCTGGAGCGAGCCGATCGTGCCGGCGGGCAGAGCGGTGACGAGGCGCGTGCGGCCGGTGCGCGGATCGAGCAGCCTGAGACGGCTCGTCCCCGCCTCGTTGGTGACCAAGGCGATGAAGCTGCCGTCCTCGGCGATGTCGAAGGTCTCGACGTCCCAATTGACGTCGGTGACGACAGGGGTGAAGCGCCCCGTCGCGACGTCGATCCGGCCGAGCCGCTGATAGTCCGACCCCTGGTCCGAGGTGATCCACAGCGTCCCGTCCGGGGCGAATTCGGCGCCGCCGTAGGAGATGTCGCGATCATGGTCGCCGATCGGCGTCATCGCCCCGCTGGCGAGGTCGACCAGATAGGGGTTGGATTTGGTGACCGAGATATAGTTGATCGCCACCGCGCGCCGCCCGTCGCGCGAGAAATCGGCCAGGCCCCAGCCGCCGCCCTGAACCTGGGCGACCATCCGGTTGGAGGCGGGGTTGCGCGGGTCGACCAGGTAGAGGTCGGAATCACTGCCGTTGCGCCGGGTCGAGCTGTAGCCGAGCCAGCGGCCGTCATGGCTCCAGGCGTTCATCTCGTTGCGGCTGCGGCCGTCGGTGAGCAGGGTCAGCCGGCCGTTGGCCAGAGTGTAGAGCTGGAAGAACTCGCTGCCGCCGACGTCCTTCTGCACGGCGAGCACGTCGCCATTGGGCGACCAGCCGCCCTTGACCGGCTCGGCCTCGAAGCTCAATTGCTCGCGCGCGCCCATCGGCGTCGCGACCCGGTGGACCTGCGCGGTGTTGCCGAAGCGCGTGGTGATCAGCATCGAGCGGTCGCGGGCGTTCCAGCCGGCAAAGCCCGCGGTGCGGAACTCCATATAGGGCCGGGTCTGGGTGGCGAGCTCGGCGGGGACCGGCGGAATGCCGTCGGCGACCAAAGCGGCGGGCTTCTCCACCGCCGCGGGCGGCGTATTTTCCTGGGCCAGGGCCGCGCTCAGCGGCAGCATGGCGAACGCGGCGATCAACGTCAGGCGCATAAATTCCCCCCGGGGAGCGATTCGGCTTGTTGTGGGCGCGATCTGGCCTTTGTGCGTTCGATGCGTCAACACTCCTGTGATGAACCGGGGACCGGACAATTGCTGACCCAATATGGCGTGCTCCCCTATCGGGTCGACGGCGAAAGCGGGCTGGAGATCCTGCTGATCACCTCGAAGGAGCGGCGGCGCTGGGTGATTCCCAAGGGCAATCCGATCCCCTTCTTCCTCAATTACGAATCGGCGGCGCGCGAGGCGTTCGAGGAAGCCGGGGTCGAGGGCCGGGTCGCGACCGTGCCGGCGGGCACCTATCGCTACGCCAAGAGGCGGCGCTCGGGCGCGGAGGCGGCGGCGATCGTCGCCGTCTATCCGCTGCTGGTGACGCGCGAGGCCGCGGACTGGCCGGAGCGCCGGGAGCGGGAGCGGCGCTGGTTCGCGAGCGCCGCGGCGGCCGACGCGGTCGAGGAGCCCGAGCTCCAGGCCCTGATCCGCGGCTTTGCCGGAACGCAAGACGCTCTCTATCCCCGCGCGTCGCTGGTTGTTATGGGCGTGAACCGATTCTCCTGGGGATATAGAGTGCTCAAATTCATTCGCGCGATCATGCCGAAGGAAGACCGGTTCTTCGACATGTTCGAACGCCATGCCCAGATCCTGGTCGCCGGCGCCGGCGCCATGCAGAAGATGCTCTCGGGCCAGGAGGGGATCGCCGAATCCTGCGCGCATATCCAGGCGCATGAAAATGCCGCCGACGACGTTACCCGCGACGTGCTGGTCGCGGTCCGGCGCTCGTTCATCACCCCGTTCGACCGCAGCGCGATCACCGCCTTGACCTCGGCGATGGACGATGCGCTCGACGAGATGTGGCAGACCGCCAAGGCGATCACGCTCTACGAGGTCGCCGGCTTCGAGCCGCAGATGAAGGAGATGAGCGAGCTTGCCAGCGAAGCCGCGGCGCTCGTCCTCGAGGCGATCCCGCTGATGCGCAACGTCGGCCGCAACGCCCCCCGCCTCCACGAGATCACCGAGCAGGTCGTCCATCTCGAGGGCCGCGCCGACGAGCTCCACGCAATGGGGCTGAAGGCGCTCTACCAGCGCCACGGCGCCACCCAGCCCATGGCTTTCTTCATCGGGCGGGAGGTCTACAGCCATATCGAACGGGTGCTCGACCGGCTCGAGGACGTCGCCGACGAGATCCAGGGCATCGTGATCGATCACGCCTGATGGACGGGCAGCTCACCATGACCCTGCTGATCGCCTTGATCGGCGTCGCCTTGCTGTTCGATTTCCTCAACGGCCTGCACGACGCCGCCAATTCGATCGCCACCGTCGTCTCGACCCGGGTGCTGAGCCCGCAGCTCGCGGTGTGCTGGGCCGCCTTCTTCAACTTCATCGCCTTTCTGTTCTTCGGCCTCCACGTCGCCAACACGATCGGCACCGGCATCATCAATCCGAACGACGTCACCTCCGCGGTGATCTTCGCGGCCCTGATCGGCGCCATCACCTGGAACGTGATCACCTGGCTGCTCGGCATCCCTTCCTCGAGCAGCCATGCCTTGATCGGCGGGCTGCTCGGCGCCGGCATCGCCAAGACCGGGATCGGCACGGTGGTCTGGGCCGGCGTGATCAAGACCACGTTCGGCATCTTCCTTGCGCCCTTGCTCGGCATGGCGGTGGCGATCCTCCTGATGCTGTTCGTCGCCTGGGCGTTCCGCCGGATGACGGCCAACCGCGCCGACCGCGTCTTCCGGCGCACGCAATTGTTCACCGCCGCGCTCTATTCGCTCGGCCATGGCGGCAACGACGCCCAGAAGACGATGGGGATCATCGCCGTCCTGCTCTATTCGCAGGGGATGATGCAGGGCGGCTTCCACGTGCCGTTCTGGGTGGTGATCACCTGCCAGTTCGCGATGGGGCTCGGAACGCTGATGGGCGGCTGGCGGATCGTCCACACGATGGGCTCGAAGATCACCCGGCTGACCCCGCAGCAGGGCGTCTGCGCCGAGGCGGGCGGCTCGATCATGCTGTTCGGCGCGACCTGGCTCGGCATCCCGGTCTCGACCACCCACACCATCACCGGCTCGATCATGGGCGTCGGCGCCGCGCGCCGCGCCTCGGCGGTGCGCTGGGGCGTCGCCGGCAACATCATCATCGCCTGGTTCATCACCCTGCCGGCGTCGGCGGCGATCGCGGCGGCGACTTATGGGCTGACGCGGCTCTTCTAGACCTTCAGCATTCCACCACATTGACCGCCAGTCCGCCGAGCGAGGTCTCCTTGTAGCGTTCGTTCATGTCGAGGCCGGTCTTGCGCATGGTCTCGATCACCTGGTCGAGGCTGACGCGGTGGGAGCCGTCGCCGACAAGGGCGAGGCGCGAGGCCTCGATCGCCTTGATCGCGCCGACCGCGTTGCGCTCGATGCACGGCACCTGGACCAAGCCGCCGACCGGATCGCAGGTCAGGCCGAGATTGTGCTCCATGCCGATCTCGGCGGCATTCTCGACCTGCGCCGGCGTGCCGCCGAGCGCCGCGGTCAGCCCCGCCCCCGCCATCGAGCAGGCGACGCCGACCTCGCCCTGGCAGCCGACCTCGGCGCCCGAGATCGAGGCATTCTCCTTGAACAGGGAGCCGATCGCGGCGGCGGTGAGCAGGAAGATATGCACGCCCTCGCGGTTGGAATGGGGCGTGAAGCGCTCATAATAACGAAGCACCGCCGGGACGATGCCGGCGGCGCCGTTGGTCGGCGCGGTGACGACCTTGCCGCCGGCCGCATTCTCCTCGTTGACCGCGAGCGCCCACAAATTGACCCAGTCGATCACGGTCAGCGGGTCCTGCAGCGCCCGCTCGGCGCGCTCGGTGAGCAGCCGGTAGAGCGCGGGCGCGCGCCGCTTGACGTTGAGGCCGCCGGGCAGGATGCCGCTCGCCGCCATGCCGCGGTCGATGCAGGCCGACATCGCTTCGGTGATGGCGTCGAGCCGGGCACCGATCTCCGCGTCGGGGAGGGCGGCGCGCTCGTTGGCCAGCGCGATGTCGGCGATGCTGAGGCCCTCGCGCGCGGCAATGGCGAGCAATTGGTCCCCCGAGCTGTAGCGCCAGGGCACGTCCCAGCTGCCTTCGGGCGGGGCGTTGCGGGCGACGTCGGCCTCCTCGACCACCGCGCCGCCGCCGACCGAATAGGAGATGGCGCTGGCCAGCGTGCCGCCGGCCGCGTCGTAAGCGGTGAAGCGCATGCCGTTGCTGTGGTGCGGCAGCCGCTCGCGCTGCAGGAAATGGAGGTCGCGCGCCTCGTCGAAGGCGATTTCGTGCGCGCCGCCGAGCGCGAGCCGGCCGCTCTCGCGGATCTGTGCCACCACGATGTCGGCCGCATCGGGGTCGATTCGGTCGGGCCGCTCCCCCGAAAGGCCGAGCAGAACGGCGCGGTCGGTGGCGTGGCCCTTGCCGGTCAAGGCGAGCGAGCCGTAGAGATCGGCCTCGACCCGCGCCGTCGCCGCCAGCACGCCGCCGTCGCGCAGCCTCTCGACAAAGCGGCAGGCGGCCGTCATCGGTCCCATCGTGTGCGAGCTGGATGGACCGACCCCGATCTTGAAGAGGTCGAAGACGCTGCAGACCAAAGATTCTCTCCTGGCGGGGGCAAATGAGCCCGAAGCGACGCTATGGCAAGCTTGAGCGGCCCCTTCGTTCTGCTTGACGACGCTCGCGCCGGCGGGAGGGCGCGGCTCTTCACCGGGCTGCGCGAGACGATAGTGACGCGCGATCCCGAGGCGGTCGTCGACTGCCTCGAGCGATTGCGCGGCAAGGCGGCGGCGGGCTTCCTCGCCTACGAGGCCGGTCATGCGCTGGAGGCGAAGCTGGCGCCGCTGCGGGTCGGCCCGGCGCCGGACGAGCCGCCCTTGCTCTGGTTCGGCCTGTTCGATTCGGAGGAGGAGGTCGATGCCGAATCGCTCCTCCCCGATCCGGCCGGCGCCTGGGCGGGCAAGGCGCGGCCGCTGATCAGCCGGGCCGAATATGAAGCGGCGCTGGCGGCGGTAAAGGCGCATATCCTGGCCGGCGACGTCTATCAGGCGAATCTGACCTTCGCCGCCGAAGTGCCGGTCGCCGGCCACCCGCTCGCGCTCTACGCGGCCCTGAGGGCGCGGGCGCGGGCCGGCCATGGCGCCCTCGCTTATACCGGCACGCACTGGCTCCTGAGCCTCTCGCCCGAGCTGTTCTTCACGCTCGAAGGCGGCCGCGTCACCACCCGGCCGATGAAGGGCACCGCGCCGCGCGACGCCGATCCCGCCGCCTTCGCCGCCGATCCCAAGCAGCGCGCCGAGAATCTGATGATCGTCGATCTGCTGCGCAACGATCTGTCGCGAGTCGCCAAAGCGGGCAGCGTCGACGTGCCCGTGCTGTTCGCGGTCGAAAGCTATCCGACCATCCTGCAATTGACCTCGACCGTCACCGCCGAGCTGGAGGACGGGCTCGGCCCGATCGACCTGATCCGCGCCATCTATCCCTGCGGCTCGATCACCGGCGCGCCCAAGATCCGGGCGATGGAGATCATCGACGCGCTCGAAGCGAGCCCGCGCGGAGCCTATTGCGGAATGATCGGAAGGCTTGCGCCGGACGGGGAAGCCGCGTTCAATGTCGCGATCCGGACGCTGACGCTTCGGGACGGCGAGACCATCGCCCGTCTCGGGCTCGGCTCCGGCATCGTGGCGGACAGCAGCGCAGGCGAGGAATGGCGCGAATGTCTGGCAAAGGGGGCGTTCGTGGAGACGGCAACGCGGTTCGACCTGATCGAGACGATGCGCTTCGATCCGCAGGACGGCGTCGTCGACCTCGACCGCCACCTCGAGCGCCTGAAGGCGAGCGCCGACGCGCTCGATTTCGCGTTCGATCGGCACGAGGCGCGCAACGAGCTCCAGGCCGCGACCTTCCGCGCCGGGCCGAGCCGGGTGCGGCTGATGCTCGCCCGGACCGGCGCGCTGGCGATCGAGATGCGGCCGCTTGAGCGCGCGCCGGACGAGCCGGTGGCGGTGGCGGTGGCGTCGCTGCCCGTCCCGCCCGACGATTTCCGCCTGCGCCACAAGACCAGCGACCGCGCCTTTTACGACGAGGCGCGCGCGGCGGCCGGAACGTTCGAAATCCTCTTCCGCGATTCCGGAGGCTTCCTGACCGAAGGCAGCTTCACCAGCCTGTTCGTCGAGCGCGGCGGCATGCTGGTGACGCCGCCGCTCGGGCGCGGGCTGCTCCCCGGCATCTTGCGCGGTCGCCTGATCGAGGAGGGCCGGGCGGCGGAGGGCGATCTCGTCGAGGCAGACCTCGCTGGCGGCTTCTATATCGGCAATGCGGTGCGCGGGCTCGTTCGCGCGCGGTTAAGGTCAGGCCGGGCATGAGGCCCGCCATGAAGATCGACAGACGCTCCTTCCTCGCTTTTGGCGGCGCCGCGGCGGTGACCGGCGTCGCCGTCACCATGCACGGCCGGGTCGACGCCGATCCGGCGCCCGGCCGCTTTCCCTATCGGCTGAGCGACGCGCAATGGCGAGCGCGGCTGAACCCGAGCCAATATGCGGTGCTCCGCCAGGCCTCGACCGAGCGCGCCGGCTCGAGCCCGCTCGACCGCGAGCATCGCCGCGGCACCTTCGCCTGCGCCGGCTGCGGCAATCGCCTGTTCGCCTCGACGACCAAGTTCGACAGCGGCACCGGCTGGCCGAGCTTCTACCGGCCGCTGCCCGGCGCCATCGTCACCCGCGCCGATTCGAGCGGGTTCATGCGCCGCACCGAAGTGCTCTGCGCGCGCTGCGGCGGCCATCTCGGTCACGTCTTCAACGACGGCCCGCAGCCGACCGGTCTGCGCTATTGCATGAACGGCGTCGCGATGACCTTCCGCGCGGCTTAGGCCGCGATCGGGAATCTCAGCAGCCTGTCCTGAACCGGCACCAGCGCCTGGGCGCCTTCTCCGACCGCTTTGACGATTTCGGGATGATGGGCGTCGAGCCCGCCGGTCAGCGACCCGAAAGCGGGGAGGATGAGCTTGCGCTCCGTCGCCACGAAGCAGCGGCGCGAGACGAGGCGGCCGCGATGGCTGATCCGGAGCTTGGGGTGGAAATGGCCGCTGAGCTCGGGCCGGGTCTCCGCCGGATCGGCTTCGTGGCGCAGCAGCAGGCCGTCGATTTCGGCCTCCTCGGCGATGGTGCCGCCGCAATGGTCGACGAAGCCGGCATCGTGATTGCCGGTGATCCAGGTCCAGCGCGTCGCCGCGGTCAGCGCGGTCAGCAGGCCGCGGGCGTCGGCGGGGAGGCGGTCGCAGCCCTGGCGGTCGTGGAAGCTGTCGCCCAGGCACCAGATTTCCGCAGGCGCGGTCGCCGCGACGATCGCGGTCAGATCGGCCAGGGTCGCGATCGAATCGTAGGGCGGCAGCATCTGCCCGCTCTTGGCGAACCAGCTCGCTTTTTCGAGATGGAGGTCGGCGACGAGCAGGGCCCGGCGCGCCGGCCAGAACAGCGCGCCCTGGGGCAGCGCCATCAACTCGTGACCGCAGAACGAAAAGCGAACCATGAAGCGGCTATAAAGCGGCGGCGCGGCGGCTTTCAAGGAATCAGTTGGCGGGCGCCGAAAGGGTCGAGGCGGCAGGCGCCGCGGGGGCGGGCGCGCTGGCCTGGCCCTGCGTGGTCCAGAACAGGAGGCCGCCGACGACGAAGCCCTGGACGACCAGGGCGAACGGGTTTTGCAGCTTGTTCCAGACTTTCACGGGCTTTCCATCCTCTGTTCGTTGCTTCGAACGTGGCCCCGCATTCCTAAACGAACAGTGAACTCGCCAGCATTATCGTACCAACCGGACGAATCCCGCGACGAAAAAGCCGGCGCCGGAACGAATCCGGCGCCGGTTCATCGCGGGTCTAGGCGAACCGCCCGTCATGCCGGGTGACGAGCTAAGGCCAGACACAAGTGAATTCAGGCGTCGGCGGTCTGCGCGATCTTCGCGTCAGAAGCGGTCGGCGCGGCTTCGATCGTCGTCGGGGCCTCGCCGCCGATCGCGATCTTGCGCGGCTTCATCGCCTCGGGGATCTCGCGGGCGAGCTCGATCGAGAGCAGGCCGTCCTTGAGGTCCGCGCCGGTGACGAAGACGAAATCGGCGAGCTCGAAGCGGCGCTCGAACGAGCGGTTGGCGATGCCCATGTGCAGGAAGCTGCCGTCGCGGCCGCGATCCTCGCCGCGGCGGCCGCTGATCGTCAGCATGTTCTGATGGGCGACGATCTCGATCTCCTCGCGCTTGAAGCCGGCGACGGCGAGGGTGATGCGATAGCTGTCGTCGCCGAGCTTCTCGATGTCGAAGGGCGGATAATTTTCGGGCTCGGCGCGGCCGGCGCTTTCGAGGAAGTCGAACAAGCGGTCGAAGCCGACGGTCGAACGGCGATAGGGCGAAAAGTCATAACCACGCATGTGCAAGTCCTCCATTGAGCAACATTGACGAGGGGCTGCCGCGACGGGCCAACCCTTTGATAAACATGTCGGAAGCCGAACTCGGGCCTTCCGGCATCAGCGATTTAGGAACGGAATAAGGCGGTTCAAGACCGGGTCAGCTGGCCCGCGACCATGGCCGAAAGATCGTCGATGCCGAACGGCTTGCGAAGCACCGGCACGTCGGGGCCGAGCGCGCCTTCGAGCTGGTCGCTCTCGGCGAAGCCGGTGACGAAGACGATCGGCAGGCCGGGCAGGCGGGCGCGGATCTCGCGGGCGAGCTCGGCGCCGTTCATGCCGGGCATGGCGAAATCGACCAGGACGAGGTCGGGCACGCCCTCGGCCAGCGCCGCCAAGGTCGCCGCCCCGCCGGCCAAAGTCTCGACCCGGTGGCCGAGGCTGACCAAAGCGTCGGCGAGGAACTCGCGGACGTCCTCATCGTCGTCGACCACGAAGATGCGCGCGCCGCCGCCCGGCGCGAGGTCGGCCGCGCCCGCTTTGCCCTCGCCGGGCGCGTCGTCCTGGGCGTCGACGCCGGCGCGCGGCAGCAGCAGCCGAACGACCGTGCCCTCCCCCTCGCGGCTCTCGATCCGCATCGTCCCGCCCGCCTGGCGGACGATGCCGTAGACCTGGGCGAGGCCGAGGCCGGTGCCCTTGCCCAATGGCTTGGTCGAGAAGAAGGGCTCGGTGGCGCGCGCCGCGACCTCGGCGGTCATGCCCTGGCCGGTGTCGGCGACGGCGACGCAGACATAGTCGCCCGCCGCGAGGTCGAGCCCGTCCTCCTCCTGCGTCACCCCGGTCGAAATGGTCAAAATGCCGCCGCCCCCCGCTTCATCGGCGAGCATCGCGTCGCGGGCGTTGATGGCGAGGTTGAGGATCGCGTTCTCGAGCTGGTTCTCGTCGCACAGAGCGCGGTCCGCCGCCGGGTCCAGCTCGGTGCGGATGGTGATCGCGCTGCCGATGCTGTGCTTGAGCATCAGCCGCATCGTGTCGATCACCTTGTTGACCCGGACCGGCACCAAGCGGATGCGCTGGATGCGCGAGAAAGCGAGCAATTGCGAGGTCAGCTTGGCGCCGCGCCGGCCCGATTCGAGCGCCGCCTCGGCGATCCGCTTCAGCCGCGGCTCCTCCAGCGAGCGGCTGATGATCTCGAGCCCGCCGATGACCGGGGTGAGGAGGTTGTTGAAATCGTGGGCGATGCCGCCGGTGAGCTGGCCAACCGCCTCCATCTTCTGCGCCTGGCGCAGCGCTTCTTCGGCGCGCTCGCGCTCGCCGACCTCGGCCTGGAGCCGGTCCAGGGCGGCCCGCAAGTCGGCGGTGCGCTCCTCGACCCGCCCTTCGAGCAGCTCGTTGGCGAGCTTCCACTCGGTGATGTCGTGGGCGACGCCGATAAAGCCGATATGCTCGCCGCCGGCGCTCCACCTCGGCTGCGAGATCGAGCGCAGCCAGCGCCATTCGCCGTCGGCCCGGCGGAAGCGCCCTTCGAGGACGAACAATTTGAGCGTCGCTTCGCCGGCCACCGATTCCGCCAGGATGCGCGCGGCGTCGTCCGGGTGGATGATCGTGCGCCAGTCATAATCGATCGCGTCCTCGTAGGTCACGCCCATGAAGTCGACATAGGCGCGATTGACGAAGTTGCGCTTGCGGTCGAGCTTGGTCACCCACATCGGCACCGGCGCCGCGTCGGCGATCAGCCGGAAGCGCTCTTCGCTTTCGCGGATGCGCTCCTCGACGCTGGCGTCGCGGCCGACCGCGGTCACCGTCCCGAACACACCGGCCGGCCTGCCGTCCTCGCCCAGGATCGGGTTGTAGCCGAAGGTCAGCCGGATCTGCTCCTCGCGGCCGCCCCGGCGCAGCGTGCGCGGATCGGATTCGAAGAACAAGGTCTCGCCGGCGAGCGCCCGCTCGGCATTGGGCTGGATCCGGTCCCAGACATCGTCCCAGATCTCGCGCCCGGGCTTGCCGATCGCCGGCCCGCGGTCGCCGAGTATCTCCGCATAAGCGTCGTTGTACAGCATCAGGAAATCGGGGCCCCAACCGATGAACATCGCCGTGGTCGAGCCCAGGACCATCGAGGCGGCCGTCTTCAGGGATTGCGGCCAGGTCTCGACCGGGCCGAACCCGGTCGCCGCCCAATCCGTGCCGTCGCCGGGCGCTGCGAGGCTCGGCGCGGGCCGCGCATGGTCGGGCTGGTGCGGGACCCGGTCCATTTAACGCCAACCTTCCCCTCTCAGCGCGCGGCGCCGGCCTGGACCTGGCGCATCACGCGCAGCAAATTGCCGCCCATGATCTTGGCGATGTCGGCCTCGTTATAGCCTTCGCGCCGCAGCCGGGCGGAGATTCGCGGCAAAGCGGCGATATCCTCCATGCCGATGACGCCGCCGCCGCCGTCCCAATCGGCGCCGAGCCCGACATGATCGACCCCCATCACCCTTATCGCGTGCAGCAAGGCGCGCATGTAGAGGTCGAAATCGGCGGTCGTATAAGGCCTGAGCGCGTTCAGCGCCGCGGTGTCCGCGACCAGCCGCCGGCGCTCCGCCGCGTTGAGCCCGGCCCAGCGCTCGTGGCGCTCGTTGATCGCGTCGCGCTCGGGCGAGCCGTCATGCTGGACCAGGAAGATCGAGTTCATGAACATCACCCCGCCGGCCTCGGCGAGCCGGCGCATCCTGGCGTCGTCGAGGTTGCGGCGATGCTCGAAGATCGCTTTGGGCCCGCTATGGGAAAGCACGATCGGGACCCGGCTCAGCCTGAGCATGTCGTCGAAGGTCGCATCCGAGCTGTGGCTGGCATCGATGATGATGCCGAGCCGGTTCATCTCGGCGACCCAGCGCCGGCCGAGCGGGCTCAGGCCGCTCCAGCGCGCCTCGCCGGTCGCCGAATCGGCGAGCTGGTTGGTGCGGCTGTGGACCGGGCCGGCCATGCGCAGGCCGAGCCGGTGGAAGGTGGTGAGCAGCGACAGATCCTCGCCGAGCGGCCAGCCATTCTCCATCGAGATGAAGGCGATGCGCCGCCCCGCGCGGTGCAGCCGCTCGGCGTCGTCGGCGGTGAGCGCCAGCCCCATGAAGCCGCGATTCTCGCCGATCACCCGCCGGATCGCCGTGGCGCGGACCAGCGCCGCGTCGCGGGCCTCGGCATAGCCGGCGGCGGTCAGCGGCCCCTGCGCGGTATAGATGACGAAGAAGCCGCCATCGAGCCCGCCCTGGCGCATCCGCGGCAGATCGACCTGGCTGCCGTCCTCGGCATAACGGTGGGCCTGCGAGAAATCCCAGCGGCCGTCGTCGAAGCGGTCGGGGATGTCGAGATGGGTGTCGAGGACCAGCATGCGCTCGTGCGCCCGCCGGTCCGCGCCGCTCACGCGGGGCTGCTGGGCCGAAGCGGGGATGGCGAGCAGCAGCGCCAAAGCGGGAAGGATGAGAATGCGCATGCGGCTCTTCTGACGCCGCCCGGTGCCCAAGGTCAATGGACAAGGCTCCGCCTAGGCTGTCGGTGCCGTCCCGCGCAGGGTCTCGAGCTTGCTGCGCAGGGCCTCGGCCGACTGGTCCAGCACTCGCTCCGCCATCGCCGCCTTGAGCTCCCCGAGCGAGCCCTGGTCGGCGCCGCAATCGTTGCACAGGATCGCCGTTTCGTCGGCTGCGCCGCCGGCCAGGCTGTAATTGGCGCTGCCGCAGGCCTCGCAATTGATCTCGACGGTTACGTCCATATGGCGGCCATGGCAGAAACAGGGGCGTTTACTCAAGGGCTTAAGGCGGCCGCATCGGGGTGTGGACGGCCTTGAGGGCATGTGTTACCGCTCTGCCAACAAAGGAAGTTTTGGGGACGGATTCGAGTGGCACGACCTTTCTGGCTCAGGCTGTTCGGCAGGAACGCCGATATCACGATCGATCAGGTCCGCGAGGCGGTCCTGAGCTCGGACTTCGGCGCCCGCATCGCCGATTCGAGCAATTTCCTGCAGCAGATCCTGCGCATCTCCGACCGCGTCGAGGCGAGCGGCCCGCGCGCGGCCCTGGTCACCGCCGATCCGGGCGCGCTGGTGCCGGTCGACCTCGATGCCGCGAGGGGCGCGGATGCCGGGGGGGGCGCGCAGCCGAGCCCCGCGACCGCCATCCTTACCGGCCCGGAGCTCTGGGCCATCGCTGACGCCGCGTCGCCGGGCCCGGCCAATCTGGAAGATGGCGGCGACGATCGCCTGTTCAGGCTGCAGATCGGCACCGTTCAGCCGCTGATCAGCACCGGCACGCGCGCCCATGTCGAAGGGGTCGAGCTGTCGGACAAGGAGATCGAGGATCTCGTGTTCGCCGGCTGGGCGGCGAATTATCTGCGGATGGACGTGCACCCGCTCCTGCCCATCGTCGAATATGATGCCATTACAGTCGCCAGCATGGCCGACGTCGAGAGCCGGGGTTCCGTTTTCGACACGCTCGCTTTGTCGGGCGATTTCTCGGCGGGCTTCGATCTGCCGGCGCCGCCGGCGGACCTCGGCCAAATCCTGCTGGCCGCCGGCAACGACTATGTCCTCGCCGTCGGCGACGATTTCCAGGTCGGCGGGTCGGTGACCATCGACGGCCGTTCGCTCGGCGCCGGCAACCATGTCATGTTCGACGGCAGCGCCGAAACCGACGGCAGCTTCTCGTTCCAGGGCAGCGGCGGCAACGACCTCTTCTTAGGCGGCGCCGGCGCGGATTCGATCCACGGCCTCGGCGGCGGGGACGTGCTCAGCGGCGGCGCCGGCGCAGACACCTTCGTCTACACCGGCGCAAGCGAATCGACCGGCACGACCTATGACCTGCTGGCCGATTTCGACCCCGCGGTCGACCGGATCGACCTGCCCGGGTCGGTGTCCGGCTTCGCCGCCGCGGTCACCAGCGGCAGCCTCTCCGACGCGACCTTCAACGTCGATCTCACCGCCGCTCTCGGCGGGCTCGGCGCCCACCAGGCGGCCTGGTTCGCGCCCGACGCGGGCGATCTCGCCGGCCAGATCTTCCTGGTCGTCGACGGCAACGGCGTCGCCGGCTACCAGGTGGGCGAGGATTACGTCTTCGGCATCGCCGGCTCGCCGCTTCCGGACCTGATCGGGCATACGGACTTCTTCATCTGATAGCCGAGCAAGCGCTTAATCCACCCGCATCGCGATTTCGGCGAGGCTTTCGGCTTCGATGAGCAGGCTGTCGTCGACCGTGCCGGTGGCGGTGCGCTCGCGGCCGATGATGACCAGGACCGGGACCGCCATCGGCGAGACGCGGTCGAGCGCGACATGGACCATCGTCCCGGCCGCGCGGTCGAGCAGGGAAGCGAGGCGGCCGACGTCGGTCATCCGCGCGCGGGCGTCGGCCCAGGCCGCCTTCAGGAGGAGATGGTCGGGCTCGTAGCGGCGCAGCACGTCGTAGATGAGGTCGGTCGAGAAGCTGACCTGCCGCCCCGATTTGCGCTTGCCCGGATGGTGGCGCTCGACCAGGCCGCCGATCACCGCCACCTCGCGGAAGGCGCGCTTCAACAGGCTCGAGCTCTGCACCCAGTCGACGAACTCGTCCTCGAGGATGTCGGCCGAGAAGAGCGCCGCCGGATCCGTGATCGGATCGAGGCCGTAGACGGCGAGCGCATAATCGTTGGAGACGAAGCCCAATGGCCTGAGCCCCGCGCTTTCCATCCGCCGGGTGATCAGCATGCCCAATGACTGGTGCGCGTTCCAGCCCTCGAAGCTGTAGGCGACCATGTAATGGCGGTGCTCGTGCGGGAAGGTCTCGACCAGCAGCTCGTCGGGCGCGGGCAGCTTCGAGCGATAATCCTGGACATGGAGCCAGTCGCGCACGTCGTCGGGAAAGCGCGGCCATTGCGCGCGATCGTCGAGGAAGATGCGGACGCGGTCGGCGAGGTTGGTCGACATCGCCATGCGCGCGCCCAGATAGGTCGGGAT
This sequence comes from Sphingomonadales bacterium, assembly GCA_034668505.1. Taxonomy (GTDB): domain Bacteria; phylum Pseudomonadota; class Alphaproteobacteria; order Sphingomonadales; family Sphingomonadaceae; genus Allosphingosinicella. Next base: position 5,124 of record JAXDPD010000037.1, on the reverse strand, counting down.
GCGCGCCGATTTGGAGGAGGCGCGGACGATCAGGTCCATGCCGTCGATCTTTTCGACCTCGAGCACCAGGCCGGCGAAGAAGAAGGTGTCGCCGGGCGAGAGCGTCGCGGCGAAATTGTCCTCGACCGTGCCCAATTTGCGCCCGCCCCGGAAGCGGACGTCGTAGAGCGGCACGTCGACGATGATGCCGGCGTTCATCCGGTGCTGCTGGATGAAGCGCGGGTGGGAGACGCGCCAGACTCCATCGGGCTCCCGCGTCAGCCGCTTGAACTTGTCGTAGGCGCGCAGACTGTAGCCGCCGCTCTCGATGAAGGAGAGAACCTGGCCGAACAGGTCCTCCGACAGGCCCGCATAAGGCGCCGCGCCGCGCACTTCGGCCAGCATCTCCTCCTCGCGGAAGGGCGCGGCGCAGGCGGCGGCCATCAGATGCTGGGCGAGCACGTCGAGCGCGCCCGGGCGGAAGATTTCCGGATCGAGCTCGCCCTCGCCGATCGCGTCCAGCGCGGCGCGGGCCTCGAGATATTCGAAGCGGTTGCCGGGGACGAGGATCGCTTCGGAGGGTTCGTCGAGCCGGTGGTTGGCGCGGCCGATTCGCTGGAGCAGCCGCGACGACCCCTTGGGCGCGCCCATCTGGACGACGAGGTCGACGTCGCCCCAATCGACTCCGAGATCGAGGCTGGCGGTGCAGACCAGGCCGCGCAGCCGCCCGGAGGCGACCGCCGCCTCGACCTTGCGCCGCGCCTCGATCGAGAGCGAGCCGTGATGGATGCCGATCGGCAGATTGTCGTCGTTGACCGCCCACAGATCCTGGAAGATCAATTCGGCCAAGGAGCGCGTGTTGCAGAAGACGAGCGTCGTCTTGTGCCGCTCGATCTCGCGCATCACGTTCGCCGCCGCCCAGCGCCCCGAATGGCCGGACCAGGGAATTTTCTCGTCCTCCGGCAGCATGATCGAAATCTCCGCCTCGGCGCCGGGATCGCCCTGGACGATATCGACCATGTCGATGTCGCCATGCGGAGCGAGCCAGCCCTGATAGGCTTCGGGATCGGCGACGGTGGCGGACAGGCCGACTCGGCGCAGAGCGGGCGCGATCGCCTGCAGCCGGGCCAGCGACAAAGCGAGCAGATCGCCGCGCTTGCCGGTGGCGAAAGCGTGGATTTCGTCGACGACCACGGTGCGCAGCCCCTGGAACAGCAGCAAACTGTCCTCGTGGCTCAGGAGCAGACTCAGGGATTCGGGCGTGGTCAGCAGGATGTGCGGCGGCCTGACGCGCTGGCGGGCCTTGCGGTCGGCGGGGGTATCGCCGGTCCGGGTCTCGACGCGGATCGGCAGGTCCATCTCGGCGACCGGGGTCAGCAAATTGCGCTGGACGTCGACGGCCAGCGCCTTGAGCGGCGAGATGTAGAGCGTATGCAGCCCTTCGGCCGGCGCCTCGACCAGCTCCGCCAGCGTCGGCAGGAAGCCCGCCAGCGTCTTGCCCGCCCCGGTCGGCGCGACCAGCAAGGCGCTCCGCCCGGCCCGCGCCGCCGCCAGCATCTCGAGCTGGTGCCGGCGCGGCGCCCAGGCCTTTTTCGCAAACCAATCGGCAATTGGCGGGGGCAGCAACTCCTTCATCCTGCCCCCTTAGACCCGATCAGGCCGGCTCGTCGCCGTCCGTGCCCGCGCGCCGCGCCTGCTCTTCCTCCCGATAGACGCGGCGTGCGCCGGCCTCGGTCACCTCTTCCGGGATGCGAGACTTCTTGTTGCGCCAGATCGCCCAGCCGAGCATGGCCAACAGCAGCACCGGGCCGCCGAATTTCACCAAGGTCCAAAAAAACCCGCCCATATCCATGGCTTCACTCCCATTCGCTTGGCCGGTCGCGGCTCGCGCCCCATATAGCGAGCATGGCGCGTCTCGGTTCCTGGGTGAAGCCTTTCCCCGAAGGCATTTACGTCGCGCCGGCCGACGCCTGGATCGATCCCTCGCAGCCCAAGCCGCGCGCGCTCGTCACCCATGGCCATGCCGACCATGCCCGCGGCGGCCATGCGGCGGTGTGGGCGACGCCCGAGACGCTGGCGATCATGGAATGCCGCTACGGGCCGCAGGCGGGGACGCCGGTCGCTTATGGCGAATCGATCAGGCTCGGCGAGGTGGAGGTCGGCTTCGTCCCCGCCGGCCATGTGCTCGGCTCCGCCCAGATCGTCCTCGAGCACAAAGGCGAGAAGATCGTCGTCTCGGGCGATTATAAGCGGCGCCCCGATCCGACCTGCGCGCCGTTCGAGCCGGTGCCCTGCGACATCTTCATCACCGAGGCGACCTTCGGCCTGCCCGTCTTCCGCCATCCGGCGACGGCGGGCGAGGTCGACCGGCTGCTCCGGCGGCTGCACGATAATCCCGAGCGCTGCATCCTGGTCGGCGCCTATGCGCTCGGCAAGGCGCAGCGGCTGATCATGGAGCTCAGGTGCCGCGGCCATCACGATCCGATCTACATCCATGGCGCCCTGCAAAGGCTCTGCGACCTCTATGCCGGGTTCGGCGTGCCGCTCGGCGATTTGCGGCCGGCCACCGGCGTGTCGAAGGAGGAATTGAAGGGCACGATCGTCATCGCCCCGCCCGGCGCGCTCAACGACCGCTGGTCGCGGCGCCTGCCCGATCCGATCACCGCCATGGCCTCGGGCTGGATGCGGGTCCGACAGCGCGCCCGCCAGCGGCTCGTCGAGATGCCGCTGATCGTCTCCGACCATGCCGATTGGGACGAGCTCACCACGACGATCCAGGAGCTCGCCCCCCGCGAGGTCTGGATCACCCATGGCCGCGAGGACGCGCTCAAGCATTGGTGCATGACCCGCCAGATCAAGGCGCGAGAGCTCAATCTGGTCGGCTATGAGGACGAGGACGATTGAGCGCTTCTTAAGGTGCGTCTCTTAGACGCGGGGCATGGCCCTCTCCCTCCGTAAGAGCCGCGGCATGCGGCAATTCTCAGCGGGCTAGCGCGGCCGCCAGCCTCGCGGCGAGCCTGCGGTGGTACAGGATCGAGGCCAGCAGGATGAGGTTGACGCCGAAGATCATCGCCAGGAAATAATAAAGCGGGCTCCCCGCCAGCATGCTCGCGCCCATCAGGAAGGTCTTGGGATTGGCGCCGATCGCCTTGGCGAGGACCAGCCCGGGCCCCGAGTCGCGGCGGACCATGAGGCGGATGCGCTCGGTCTCGCGCGGGTCGCCCTCGGCCATGGCCAAAGCCGCGTCGATCGGGTTGGCGCTCGGCGTCATGCGGTTGGAGAGCCATACATAGCCGACCGCCCAGAAGCCGAAATAGCGGGTGAACCAGGTGTCCTTGCGGAACACGGCGTCGCCCGAGGCCGCGGCGTTCCTGAGCCAGGGCACGCCGTAAGCCCGCCACAGATAGAGCCGGCGCTGGGTCTCGCTATGGTTGGTCTGGACGATGTGGCTGGCCCCCGCCACCGCGGCCAGGATCCAGGCCCAGGCGCCGATCCAGTCGTCGAGCAGGAAGGCGAAGGCGAAATAGAGGATGATGTTGCCGGCATAGTCGCAGACGCCGTCGACCAATTCGCCCGTCGCCGACGCCCGGCCGGTCATCCGGGCGAGGTCGCCGTCGGCGCCGTCGATGATGTGCCAGGCGAGCATGAAGGCGAAGCCGGTCAGCGCGTTCGCCGGCCAGGCGAGCCCGGTAAAGGCGAAGGCGGCGGCGATCAGCGCGAACAGGCTCATCACCGAGACCATGTTGGGCGAGATGCCGGTCGGCCGCAGCAGCCGCGCCAGCCGCGCCGCCAGCGGATGGTAGAAATAAAGGTTGAGCGGGTCCTGCAGCTCGCGCGGGCGAGTTTGGGGCCGAATGTCGGCGGCGTTCGCCGTTGCCATGATCCGGCCTCCTTTCTGAACAAAGACAAGGGTTCAGGTTGCTCTTGCGTAAGGACCCGCATGTTGGGAAGCGAAAAATCCAGGCCGGCCGTCGCCGCTTTCGCTTCCGCGGCCGCGGCCGACCGGCGGATCGCCGGCGTCGCCGCGGCGGCGCGCGCCGCCAGGGCGCTGATCGACGAGGGCGCGGACGGGGTCAGCCTGCTGGTCGGCGACGGGGCGCCGCTGGCGCGCGCGACGATGGCGGATATCGAGCGGCTGCAGGGGGCGGCGACGGTGACGATCGCGCGCGGCGAGGGGCCGGCGCCGCTGCTGCCGACGGCCTGGGCGGTGGTGCGCGCCACCGGCAAGCCGAGCGACGGCCTGGTCTCGCGCTGGCTCAACCGCCCGATCTCGCAGCGCATCACTCATGCGATGCTCGCAATCCCAGGCCTGCGCCCGATCCATGTCACGATCTTCAACGCCGTTCTGGCCCTCGTCATGTTCGCGGTGCTGCTGACCGGCGGCCGGGCCGGTCTCTTTGCCGGCGGCCTCCTGTTCCAGGCCGCCTCGATCATCGACGGCATCGACGGCGAGATGGCGCGCGCGACCTTCCGCTCCTCCGCGTCCGGCGCGACCATGGATTCGGTGGTCGATATCGCGACCAACCTGCTCTTCGTTTCCGCGCTGACGGTGAACTTGGCGCTGCGCGACCATGACGCGATCGGCTGGATCGGCGGCTGGGCGGTAACTCTCTCCATCCTCGGTGGCATGCTCATCGCCTGGCGCACCCGCGCGGGCGGCGGCCCGCTCGGCTTCGATCTGCTCAAGCGCTCCGGCACCCGCATCCGCGGTCCCGTCGACCTCATCTACTGGGCCGTGCAGACGCTGACCGGCCGCGACTGCTTCGCCTTCCTGTTCATGGTGTTGATCCTCACCGGGCTCGAGCGGACCGCTCTTTCCATCTATGCGGGCGTCGGGACCTTGTGGTTCCTCTATGTGTTGACGACGCTGCTGCCGCGCTCCCGCGCGGTCCGCGGCGCGGCATAGTTTCTTGACTTCCCCGTGGGATTGTGACGAGCGTATGACCGAGACGGGGCGCCGGGCGCCCAGCAGAAAAACCGGAGAATCATGAACAGGATCAAGGTGGCACTGGTCGGGGTCGGCAATTGCGCGAGCTCGCTGGTTCAGGGCCGTTATTTCTATACCGGCGGCAGATCTCCCGCGGGGCTGATGCACGAGCGGATCGGCGGCTATCGGCTGTCCGACATCGAGTTCGTGCTCGCGAT
>JAXDPD010000036.1:0-9248 GCA_034668505.1 Sphingomonadales bacterium | reverse complement strand
GCAAGGTGGTCAGCCGAACCGAGCTGATCGAGCATATTTACGACCAGGATTTCGACCGCGATTCGAACACGATCGAGGTCTTCGTCACCCGCATCCGCAAGAAGCTCGGCCCCGACGTCATCACCACGATCCGCGGCCTCGGCTACAGCCTCGAAGAGCCGACGGGTTAGGGCGCCGTTCATGCCGCTCTCGTCATTCCCGCGAAAGCGGGAATCCAGGCGGAAGTCGAGCTTCATCTCAAAGGCTGTCTGGACTCCCGCTTTCGCTGGAGTGACGATGTCACAATGAGGCTGCCGAGGATCAATCTGCGCCGGCTCTGGGTGCGCCGCGCCGGCAAGCGCCGCAGCGGCTCGCTGACCCGGCGCATGATCGGCATTTCGGCGATCTGGATCATGGTGCTGCTTGGCGGCGGCGCCTATGCGCTCGATCGCTTCCTGACCTCGGCGATCACCAGCAATTTCGATTCCCAGCTCGATTACGTGCTGACCGCGATGATCTCCTCCTCGGAGATCGATGCCAACGGCGAGGTGTTCTTCAACCGCGCGCTCGCCGACCAGCGTTTCCTCGAACCCTATTCCGGGCTTTATTATCAGGTGACCGGCGCGGGCCATGAGCCGTTCGCGTCGCGTTCGCTGTGGGAGCGCCGGCTCAACGTCGGTTCGCTCCCGACCGGCAACGACGTCCACCTCTACGACAGCGAGGAATTTGCGGGCGGCCCGGACGGGACGATACGGATCATCGAGCGCGACGTACGGCTGCCCAATTCGTCGGTGCTCTGGCGCTTCCAGCTCGCTCAGAAGCGCGACGTGATCGACCAGCAGATCGGCGTGCTCCGCCGCACCATGGTGCGCTCGTTCGGCATTCTCGCTTTGGGGCTCATCATCCTGGCCGCATTGCAGGCGGTCTACGGCCTGTGGCCATTGCGCCGCGTCCGCCGCGCCATCGCCGCCATCCGCTCGGGGCGCAAGTCGCGCATCGACGAGAGGCTGTCGCGCGAGATCGAGCCTTTGGTCGACGAGCTGAACGCCTTGCTCGAGCATAATGAGGTCCAGGCCGAGGAGGCGCGGCGCCACGCCGGCAATCTCGCCCACGCGCTGAAGACGCCGCTCACCGTCATCACCAACGCCGCCACCGCCAAGGCCGAGGATCTCGGCGCCACCGTGATCCGCGAGGCGACGACGATGCGCCGCCAGGTCGACCACCATCTCGCCCGCGCCCGCGCCATCGGCCGCCGCTCCTCGGCCCATGCCCGGGCGCCGGTCTGGCCCTCGCTGGAGGCGGTCGAGCGCGCCGTCTCGCGGCTCTACGACAATGTCACGATCGACCTAGCCGGCGACCGCAAGGCGGCGGTCCGGGTCGAGCGGCAGGACGTCGACGAGATGCTCGGCAATCTGATCGAGAATGCCGCCAAATATGGCGGCGGCCGCGTCTTCGTCACCGTCAAAGTCCTGCCCGACGGCGTCGAGATCGAGGTCGAGGATGACGGCCGCGGCATTCCCGAGGAGGAGCGAGTCTCGATCTTCGACCGCGGCGCCCGGCTCGACACCGGCAAGCCCGGCACCGGCCTCGGCCTCGCCATCGTCCGCGACGTCGCCCAGATTTACGGTGGCTCGATCCTGCTCGAGGAGAGCGAGGATCTGGGCGGGCTGCTGGCGCGGCTCAAGCTGCCGCTGGCCGGGTGAACCTCTTGCCTTTGCCGCCCGCCCGGCGCACATCGCCGCGCAAATGACCGCGACCGTCCATCCGCTCGTGCCCAATCGCACGGCCTCGCTCGAGCCGATGGTGCAGCTGGTCGCGGCCGACCTCAACCACGTCAATGCGGTGATCCTCGAGCGGATGCAGAGCGAGGTGGCTTTGATCCCGGAGCTGGCCGGGCACCTGATCGCCGGCGGCGGCAAGCGGATGCGGCCGATGCTGACGCTCGCTTCGGCCGCCTTGCTCGATTATTCGGGGACGCGGCACCACAAGCTCGCCGCCGCGGTCGAGTTCATCCACACCGCCACCTTGCTCCACGACGACGTCGTCGACGGCTCGGGCCTGAGGCGCGGCAAGCGCACCGCCAACATCATCTGGGGCAATCCCGCCAGCGTATTGGTCGGCGATTTTCTGTTCTCGCGCAGCTTCGAATTGATGGTCGAGGACGGCAGCCTCAAGGTGCTCAAGATCCTGTCGCGCGCGTCGAGCGTGATCGCCGAGGGCGAGGTCGACCAGCTCACCGCGCAGCGCCGCGTCGAGACCAGCGAGGACCAGTATCTCCACATCATCTCGGCCAAGACCGCGGCTTTGTTCGCCGCCGCCTGCCGGATCGCCGCGGTGGTCGCCGAGCGCGGCGAGGCGGCCGAGCAGGCGCTCGACGCCTATGGCCGCAACCTCGGCATCGCCTTCCAATTGGTCGACGACGCGATCGACTACAGCTCGGACGCGGCGACCATGGGCAAGGGCGTCGGCGACGATTTCCGCGACGGCAAGGTCACCTTGCCGGTGATCCTCGCTTATGCCCGCGCCGATGACGAGGACCGGATGTTCTGGCTCGACGCCATGGCCGGCCGCCGCGCCTCCGACGAGGATCTGGGGCGGGCGATCTGCCTGCTGCGCAATTCCTCCGCGCTCGACGACACGATCGGCCGCGCCCGCCTGTTCGGCCAGCGCGCGATCGACGCGCTCGGGTCGTTTCCGGCCGGGCGGGCCAAGGCGGCCCTGGTCGAAGCGGTCGAGTTCGCGGTCGCGCGGGCTTATTGAGTGGCGCCATCAAAGTCGGTCGCGCAAAACCTGGATCGTCACCCGGCTCGACCCGGGGTCCATCTTCTTGTGGCACGATCGAATAGAAGGTGGATGCCGGATCAGATCCGGCATGACGAAATGGAGCGGATTTGGCGCCGGATAACCTAGCCGATCCGCGGCACGCCGCCGGCGCGCAGTTCCTCCATCGTCACCGGCGGCGCGGGCAGGCGGAAGCGCGCGGGATCGATCGGGCTCCGGTCGACATATTGCAGCTCCATGCCGAAGAAGGACAAGGGGGTGCCGCTGCCGAGCGCCTCGCGCACGGCCACGAAGATCGGGGGAATCGTCGCGCCGGCCAGGCGGTAGCTCAGGATCGCGAAATCCATCTGCCCGGCAATCGGCCGCCCGAGCGGCGCCAGCGCCGGATCCTCGCTGACCACCAGCATCGGGATCGGCACCGGCTCGGCGTCATTCGGCCTCTGGGCGAAATAGGCAATGCCGCGATGGCCGGCGAAGCTGGCCGTCCCGCGCTGGACCAGGCGCAGACCCGCGAGGATCGACGTGTCGGGCACGGCCGGCCACCGCTCGGCGAACAATTGCCGCAGATCCGCGAGCCGGACGACGCGGACGCCCTGGAGCAGCGTATAGACCGCATAGCCCTGGCCGCCGACCACCTGCAGCCACACGCGCTGTCCGGAAAATTGCAGGCGCGAATCGCCATTGTCCGCGACCTCGACGATCACCGTCTCGAAACGGCGGGGCTGGAGATAGGTCGCCTTCATGTCCGCCCGGGCGGCGGCCGGCAGGCCCGCAAGCAGCAGGACCGCGAGGATCAGGCGCAGGATAGTCCTCCCCATGGCCGCGACTATGATCCGCGCCCGGCCAATTGCAATCCGGCTTGTCGCCGAAAAAAACGTGGGGACGTGATCGACGTCACGGGAGCGCCTCCGCCTTCGAGACTAGCAAGGGGACGATCGCCGCTTGCCGCCTGATCGGTTGGCGAGACGGTCCGGCCTGAAAGGAACTGACATGGCTACGATCGAAAGCGTGCACCTCGAGCTCAAGGAGCAACTGGGGGCCGCGGCAGCCCTGGTGACCTACACGATGCGCGGCAGCCTCCAGGACGTTCAGCAGCAAACCCGCTATGCCGAGCTCGTGCAGCTGGTCGGCGACGACGTGGGCCCCGGCGAGGATGGGCAGAATGAGCTCATCCCGAACGGCGAGCTCTCCTTCGCCGAGTCGCTCGCCTTCGCGAGCAGCGCGCCGGTCACTCGCGTCCGGCTGCTGGCTTTGCCGTCCAAGTCCGTGGACGAGGACCCCAGCGGCCCGTTCCACACCCCCCAGGAGGAGGACGAGATTCGTGCGAGGGTGACGCTCACCCGGATCCTGTCGACGGTGGTCGCCCAGAGCAATCTGGTGCGCCGCGGCGGGGTTATCCCTGGTAATTCCGACCCGACGCCGGTCTGAGGCGCCGCCGAGGCCGGGCCGCGTCCGCGCCCGGTTGCTGACGCGGCCGGCATCGCGGTAGGGCGGGGAGTGAGCAGCCTCCCGATCCACGCCGTCCTTCCGGACCTGCTCGCCGCGTTGCGCGCGTCGTCCGCGGCGGTGCTGGTCGCCCCGCCGGGCGCGGGCAAGACCACCGCGGTTGCGCCGGCGCTGCTCGGGGAGCCCTGGTGCGGCGGCGAGATATTGCTCCTCTCGCCCCGCCGCCTCGCCGCGCGGGCGGCGGCCGAGCGGATGGCGGAGCTGGCGGGCGAGGCGGTCGGCGGGACGATCGGCTATGCGACGCGGCTCGACACGAAACGGTCGGCGCGGACGCGGGTCACGGTGCTGACCGAAGGCATCTTCCTCAGGCGCATCCAGGCCGACCCGGATCTGGCCGGCGTCTCGGCCGTGCTGTTCGACGAGGTCCATGAGCGCAGCCTCGACAGCGATTTCGCGCTCGCTCTGGCGCTCGACGCGCAGGCGGCGCTGCGGCCCGATCTGCGCCTCATCGCCATGTCGGCGACGCTCGACGGCGGCCGCTTCTCGGCGCTGATGGCCGGGGAAACCGGACAAGCTGCCCGCCTGATCGAAAGCGCGGGCCGCGCCTATCCGATCGACCTCGTCCATCTCGGCCGCTCCGCCGAGAAGCGGATCGAGGATGAGATGGCGGCGGCGATCCGGCGCGCGCTCGGCGAAGGCGAGGGGAGCCTGCTCGCCTTCCTGCCGGGCGTCGCCGAGATCGAGCGCACCGCGGAAAGGCTCGAGGCGCTGCCCGCGGACGTCGACTTGCACCGCCTGCACGGCAGCCTCGATCCCGCCTTGCAGCGCGCCGCCATCGCGGCCGCGCCGCCCGGCCGGCGCAAGCTCGTCCTCGCCAGCTCGATCGCCGAGACCAGCCTGACCCTGGACGGGGTACGGATCGTCGTCGATTCGGGGCTGGCGCGGCGGCCGCGCTACGACCGAGCGGCCGGGCTCACCCGCCTGGTGACGGAGCGGGCGAGCCAGGCCGCGGTCACGCAGCGCGCCGGCCGCGCCGGGCGGCAGGCGCCGGGGCGCGTCTATCGGCTTTGGGAGGAAGCGGCGACGCAAAGCCTGCCGCGCTTCGACCCGCCCGAAATCCTCGAGGCGGATTTATCCCATCTGCTGCTCGATTGCGCGCTCTGGGGCGTGACGGATCCGCGCACGCTGCGCTGGCTCGATCCGCCGCCGGCCGCGGCGATCGACGAAGCGCGCAAGCGGCTGCTGAGATTGGGAGCGATCGATGCCGGCGGACGGCCGACGCCGCACGGCCGCGCCATCGCCGCTTTGCCGTTGCCGCCGCGGCTCGCCCATATGCTGATCGAAGCTGAGGCGCGGGGCTGGGGGGAGACGGCGGCGCAAGTCGCGGTGCTGCTCTCCGAGCGCGGGCTCGGCGGGAGCGATGCGGATCTGGAGCTGCGGCTGAAGCGCTGGCGGAGCGAGAAAGGCCGGCGGGCCGAGGCGGCGCGGGGGCTGGCGAAAAGATGGCTCAGCCTGCTCCGTTCCCCGTCGAAGGCCGGGGCCCAGGACGGCGCCGGAACTGGGCCCCTGCTTTCGCCGGGGAACATTGGGGAATGTGTCGCCCTCGCATTCCCGGACCGTGTCGCCAAACGCCGCGACTCCTCCGGGGCCGACTGGGTCAGCGTCGGCGGGCGCGGCTTCCGGCTCGATCCGGCCTCGCCTTTGGCGCGCGAGGCCTGGCTCGCCGTCGCCGAGGTCGGGGGCGCCGCGGCGGGGGCGCGCATCCTCTCGGCCGCGCCGATCGACCAGGCTGCGGTCGAGGGGCTGTTCGCCGATGCGATCGAGACCGGCACCCAGGTCTCGTTCGATCCGGCGACGGGCGCGGTGCGGGCGTCGCACGGCCGCAGCCTTGGCGCGATCCGGTTGTCGGGCGGCCAGGACAGCCGCGCCGATGCCGGCGCGGTCGAGGCCGCTTTGCTCGAAGGCGTGCGCCTGCACGGCCTGCGCCTGCTGCCGTGGAGCGAGGCGGCCCAAAGCTTGCGGACCCGCGCCGGCTTCGCCCGCGCCTTCGATCCCGCCATCGCCGATCTCTCGGACGAGGCGCTCGCCGCGGCGCTCGACGATTGGCTGCCGCCGCTGCTGGCCGGCAGGCGCCGCCTCGGCGATGTCGACGCGGGCGGCTTGTCGGCGACGCTCGATGCGAGGCTCGGCTGGCAGGGGCGCAAGGCCGTCGACCGGCTGGCGCCGAGCCATTTCGAGACTCCGGCGGGCAGCCATCACCCGATCGACTACCAGGCCGAGGGCGGCCCGGCGGTGGCGGCGCGCGTGCAGGCTCTGTTCGGCCTCACCCGCCACCCGATGCTCGCCGGCGGCAGCGTGCCGCTGGTGCTGAGGCTGACCTCGCCGGCCGGGCGCCCGATCCAGACGACGCGCGATCTGCCCGGCTTCTGGCGCGGCAGCTGGGCCGATGTCGCCAGGGAGATGCGCGGACGCTACCCGAAACATCCCTGGCCGGACGATCCCGCAAACGCCGACCCGACGATGAGAACCAAGCGAAATCAACGCTAAACGCTGGCCCACGGCGGGGTGCTACAAAATTAGCAAGGACGGTCAATGTGCCGACTGTCTTAGCCTGCTAAGACGGTCCTCGTGCAGCCGGAGGGGGCGGGATTGTGCAAGGTTCAACGCCAGAAGGATGAGACCCATGCGTAACATGTTGATTGCCACCGCCGCCGCCGCTTTGTGCGCCGCCGCTCTCCCCGCCGCCGCCCAGAATAGCAGCGATCAGGCCGCGCAGCCGTCGCAGCAGCAGCGCGCGCGCAGCGGCGGCAATGCCGAACGCAAGATCTGCGTCAACGAGCGGGTCAGCGAATCGCGCATCACCCGCCGGATCTGCCGGACCGCGCAGCAATGGCGGGATTCGAACGACGCCGACGTCGAGCGCTGATCGACAGGCCCCCTTCGCCCCCCCTAGCAGTCCGGGGCGAACGCTCTCCCCTCCCGCTCCGCACGGGAGGGGAGTTTGCGTTTCAGGCCGGAGCGCCGGACATCACTTTGACCAAAGCGATCGCCCGGTCGGCCAGCGCGCGCAGCTCCGGGCGCGAATAGCCCGCTCGCGCGCGGCCGGAAATCTCGTAATGGTTGGCGACCATCACCATCGCCAGCGCATGCGGATCGGCCGCGGCCGAGATCTGGCCGGCCTCGATCGCCTTCTCGAAGCGGCGGACGAGGGCGCGGTCGAGCGAATCCATCGATTCGCGCACCGCCCGGGAGATTTCCGGATCCTCGCTCGCCTCGGGCATCGCCGTGTGCATCATGAAGCAGCCGGTGCCGGTCTCGTCCTTGCCCATGAACTTGTCGATCGACCATTCGGTCATCGCCGCCAGCGATTCGAACAGGTCCGGGACGGCGAACGCCTCGGCGAATTCGGCGCGGACGTCGGCGAGATAATTGTCCAGCGCGGCGAGGTAGAGCTTCCTCTTGTCGCCGAAGGCGCCGTACAGGCTCGGCTTGTGCAGCCCGGTCGCCGCCGAGAGCTGGTCCATCGACGTGCCCGCATAGCCGTAGCGCCAGAACGTGTCGCGCACCCGGTCGAGCACCTCGTCCGTATCGAAGCTGCGCGGCCGGCCGCGTGGGGCGCTCCGGGCGGCGGAAGTTTTTTGTACCATGCGTTAAATAATCCTTGCCATGGGCAATTCTGTACTATACCGTAAGGTACATAAATAGCAGATGGAGGTGACCATGACAAGCATTCGTAACATCGCATTGCTCCTCGCGCCCGCTCTGGCCGGCGCCATGCTGTCGGCCGCGACGCCCGCTGCGGCGGCGTCCGAGTCGGAAGGCCGCGCCGTCGCCCAGTGCCGGGCCGAGGTGCTCCGCCATTTCCCGCAGGAGCAGATCCGCTCGCAGCGTATCGCCGAGATTTCCGGCAATTCGCGGCGCACCCGCATCGCCATGTTCGTCACGACCGACCGGCGCTACAGCTTCGAATGTACGGCCGGCGCCGACGGCCGCGTGCTGACCGCGACCTGGAACCCGCCGGTCGACACCCGCCTGGCGGGAGCCCAGCCGCGCTGAGCAAAGTCCCCGCCCAATCCGCTGCCGCCGTTGCAAAAACGCGCGGCAGCGGACATGGCCGCGTCTGAAGAAAGGGTGCGGCGATGAGCGGAACGATTTTCATCACCGGCGCGACCGCGGGCATCGGCACGGCCGCGGCGCGCCGCTTCGCGGCGGACGGCTGGACGGTGATCGCCGCCGGCCGCCGCCGCGAGCGGCTCGACGCGCTGGCGGCGGAGCTGGGTGACTGCCTGCGCCCGATCATCCTCGACATGCGCGACCGCGCGGCGGTGGAAGCCGCGGCGGCGGAGGCGGGCGCGGTCGATCTGCTGCTCAACAATGCGGGCCTCGCGCCGCCGCTGGAGCCGCTGCAGGCCGCCGAGTGGGGCCCGCTGGAGACGGTGATCGACACCAACGTCACCGGCCTGGTCGCGCTGACCCGGGCGCTGCTGCCCGGCCTCATCGAGCGCCGCGGCGCGATCGTCAATTTGAGCTCGGTCGCCGCGACCTATCCCTATCGCGGCGGCGCGGTCTACGGCGCCAGCAAGGCGTTCGTCCGCCAATTCTCGCTCGATCTGCGCTGCGACCTGCACGGCACCGGGGTGCGCGTCACCTCGATCGAGCCGGGCATGGTCGAGACCGAGTTCACCCTGGTGCGCAACGGCTGGGACCAGGCGGCGTCGGACGCGCTCTATGGCAATATGGACCCGATGACCGCCGAGGACATCGCCGAGACGATCCACTGGGTGGCGACGCTGCCGCCGCACCTCAACATCAACATCGTCGAGCTGATGCCGGTCAATCAGAGCTTCGCCGGCTTCCACATCGCCAGGAACGATTGAAGTCTGGCTTGGGGAAGAGATTGATCGATCTTGCTTTTTTGGAGTATCGCCCTTGCCCATGTTGGGCGCGCCGCGCTTGACTCGCCGCCCTGGGGCATCACGAAAGAGACGAAGATGAGATTGCGCCTTCCTGCATTCGCGCTTGCCGCGAGCCTGATTCTCGCC
>JAXDPD010000035.1:0-6973 GCA_034668505.1 Sphingomonadales bacterium | reverse complement strand
CGCCGTCCAATAGCACCAGCCGAGCAGCGCCAGGATGAGCGCAACCAGAAGCAGCAGGAAGCGTCTGACACGCATGCCTCTTGCGTGGTCCCTTACTTAGCGAAAGAAAAGCCCGGCCATGCGCGATTTTTCCCAGCTGCTCGATGCGCTCGTCTACACCCGCTCGCGCACGGCCAAGCTGAAGCTGATCGGCGACTATCTGAAGCGCACGCCCGATCCCGACCGCGGCTATGCGCTGGCGGCGCTGACCGGCGAATTGAACCTGCCCGCGGTCAAGCCGGCCGCGATCCGGGCGATCGCCGAGGAGCGGGTCGATCCGGTCCTGCTCTACATGAGCCGCGACTATGTCGGCGACATGGCCGAGACGGTGTCCCTGCTCTGGCCGGCGCCGCCAGGAGACGAAGGCGCCCGGCCGGCCGACCTCGACGACGGCACGCTGAGGCTGGCCAACGTCGTCGAGCGGCTCGCCTCGCTGGGCCGGGCCGAGGCGCCGGGCGCGCTCGCAAACATGCTCGACCATCTCGACGCCAGCGGCCGCTTCGCCTTGCTCAAGCTCGCCACCGGCGCGCTGCGCATCGGCATCTCCGCCCGCCTCGCCAAGGTCGCTTTGGCGCAGGCCTTCGGGCTCGACGTCGATGCGGTCGAGGAGGTCTGGCACGGCATCGGCCCGCCTTACGCGCCGATCTTCGCCTGGGCGGAGGGCCGCGGGGCCCAGCCGACCGCCGAGGACGTCCCGGTCTTCCGCCCGTTCATGCTCGCGCATGCGCTGGAGGAGGCGCGGGTCTCGCTCGACGATTATCTCGCCGAATGGAAATGGGACGGGATCCGCGTCCAGCTCGTCCATGCCGGCGGCGAGACCAGGCTCTACAGCCGCGCCGGCGACGACATCACCGGCAGCTTCCCCGACGTCGCCGCGGCGTTCGCCTGCGAAGGCGTGCTCGACGGCGAATTGCTGGTCAAGGGCGAGGCGCAGGGCGGCGAGGATTCAGGGGGAGGCGCCGCCTCCTTCAACGCGCTCCAGCAAAGGCTCGGCCGCAAGAGCGTCTCGGCCAAGATGCTCGGCGACTATCCCGCCTTCGTGCGGCTCTACGACATCCTCTTCGACGGCAAGGAGGATCTGCGCGGCCTGACGCTGACCGAAAGGCGGGCGCGGCTGGAGCGCTTCGCCGCCGGCCTCGACCCGCACAGGTTCGACGTCTCCGCCGTGATCGAGGCGGCGGATTTCGAGGCGCTCGAGGCGATCCGCGCCGGCGCCCGCGACGCCTCGATCGAAGGCGTGATGCTGAAGCGCCGCGACAGCCTCTATGTCGCCGGCCGCCGCGCGGGCCTGTGGTACAAATGGAAGCGCGACCCGCTCGTCGCCGATTGCGTCTTGATGTACGCGGTCCGGGGCAGCGGCAAGCGCTCCTCTTATTATTCGGATTACACGTTCGGCTGCTGGAGCGAGGCGGGCGAATTGCTCCCCGTCGGCAAGGCCTATTTCGGCTTCACCGACGAAGAGCTGAAATGGCTCGACCGCTTCGTGCGCAACCACACGGTCGAGCGCTTCGGCCCGGTCCGCGAGGTTGAAAAGACCCTGGTCCTCGAAATCGCCTTCGATTCGATCCACCTCTCCAGGCGCCACAAATCCGGCCTCGCCATGCGCTTCCCGCGCATCTCGCGGATCAGGACGGACAAGCCGGCGGCAGAAGCCGACCGGATCGAGACGCTGATAAGGATGGCGACGTGAGGGGGGCTGTTTCCGGGCGAAAGCCGGGGGCCCAGCGGCACGGGCGGAAGGGCTGGCCCCCGGCCTCCGCCGGGGAACGGCTGAGTCAGATCAGATGGTCGGCCGGCCCCGCGGCACCAGCGCCTGGCCGATCGAGCGGAAGTCGTGGCCGCCGGCCTGCATCGCATCGCCGCACCGGGCGAGCAATTGCGCGCGTTCGGCCCCGGCCGGCGCTTCGGCCTCGAGCGCCGAGGCGGGGTCGAAGCCCGGCTGCGCCGCGTCGATGCGTCCCAGAAAATATTGCGCGGCCATCCGGCCGAGGCCCTGGACCCTGGGGTCCCGATCCTCGGCCAGATCGGCCATTAGCCGGAAGCAGCGCTGGTTGAGCGCAAGCCCGGAGACCGGTTCGTTGACCGGTGCAGCTGTTGAGGCGGCCAACATTGCGGCCGCGAGTAGCACGCTTTCCATGGCCGTCTTGGTAAACGGCAAAGGTGCACGCGCGGTCGCCAGCAATGGTTGACGGAAAAATAAGCATGACAAGAAAAGGGCGCGGCGACCCGAAGGCCGACGCGCCCTTTTCTCTATCCGTCCCCAGCTTTTACTGGATCGGGACCAGGTTGACCGCGGCGGTCTTGCCGCGCCGGTCGACCTCGAGCTCGAACTCGACCCGGTCGCCCTCGTTGAGGGAGATCATGCCGGCCCGCTCGACCGCCGAAATGTGGACGAAGGCGTCGGGCTGGCCGTCGTCGCGGGTGATGAAGCCGAAGCCCTTGGTCGCGTTGAAGAACTTGACCGTGCCTGACGCCTTCTCGCCGGTCAGCTCGCGCTGCGGTCCGCCGCCGCCGCCGGCGCCAGGGCCCGCGCGGTCGCGCGGAGGGCCGCGATCCTCGACCGGGAGCGGATCGCCCTCGATCTTGAGGTCGGTCGCCGACACCCGGCCGCCGCGATCCACCAGGGTGAATTCGAGCGGCTGGCCCTCGGCCAAGCCGGTCAGCCCGGCCTGCTCGACCGCGCTGATGTGGACGAAGACGTCGTCCCCGCCATCGTCGCGGACGATGAAGCCGAAGCCCTTCTGACCGTTGAAGAATTTGACGACGCCTTTGGCTTCGCCGACGACCTGGGGAGGCATGCCGCCGCCGGCGCCGCCGCCGCCGCCGCGGAACCCGCCGCCGCCGCCGCCACCGCCGCCGCCGCGATAGCCGCCACCGCCGCCGCCGCCGAACCGGTCGCCGCCGCCGCCATAGCCGCCGCCGCCACCGCCGCCGAAGCGGTCGCCGCCGCTCCGTTCCCCGAATCCGCCGCCACCGAAGTTGCTGTCTTCACCGAACCCGTCGCGCTTGTCTCTGCCGCGCCCGCCGCGCTCTCCGCGGCGCCCTCTGTCGAAACCCATCTCGCTCTATTACTTTCGTGCGCCCGAACCCCTGTTAAAACCACCGCGCCGGGCAAAGCGCGCAACGGCCTTTGGCGCCCGAAGGGGCGCACTGGCGACTCACATAGCCGAAAATATCCAATCCCGCGAGCGCTTTTGGCTGTGGATAAATTTGGCCGGGCCGGGCGGATTGCCCCGGCGCCCGGCTTCATGCATTGGCTGAGGCGAACCACGGCAGCAGAGGCGGACATGATCGAAGCGCTCAGCATTTTCGCGCAACCCGAAGCCTGGGTGGCGCTGGCGACCCTGGTCGTGCTCGAGATCGTGCTCGGCATCGACAATCTGGTGTTCATCTCGATCCTGTCGAATCGGCTGCCCAGGGCGCAGCAGGCCAAAGCCCGCAAGATCGGCCTCGCGATCGCGCTGCTGCTTCGCCTCTTCCTGCTGCTCGGCCTCGCCTGGATCGTGGGCCTCACCCAGCCGGTCTTCGATCTCGGCCTGACCGGGCCGCCCGGCGCCCATGGCGAGCCGGTGTTCGAGACGGCTTTTTCCTGGCGCGACATGATCATGGTCGGCGGCGGCCTGTTCCTGGTCTGGAACGCGACCAAGGAGATCCACCATTCGATCGACGCCCATCCGAGCGACGAATTGCTCGACAAGAAGGGCAGCCGCGCGCTGACCATGGCCGCCGCGATCGCCCAGATCGGGCTGCTGAACATGGTCTTCTCGATCGATTCGATCCTGACCGCGGTCGGGATGAGCGACGACGTGCCGGTGATGGCGGCGGCGATCATCATCTCGGTCGGCGCGATGCTGCTCGCCGCCGATCCGCTGGCCCGCTTCGTCGACAACAATCCGACCGTGGTGATGCTGGCGCTCGCTTTCCTGATGATGATCGGCGTGGTGCTGATCGCCGACGGTTTCGGCGTCCATGTCCCCAAGGGCTATGTCTATGCGGCCATGGCCTTTTCCGGCGCGGTCGAGACGCTCAACATCCTCGCCCGCAAGCGCCGCGAGCGCAAGGCGGCGAAGGCGGCGGCGCCGGCCCGGCCCATTGAGAGTTAAGCTTTCCCGGCCTATGCGAACCTCATGACCGTCTATTTCCACGAAGAGGACCTGGCCGAGGGGGCGCTCGGGCCCGGCCCGGTCGCCGTCGACACCGAGACGATGGGGCTCCAAGTGCCGCGCGACCGGCTCTGCCTGGTGCAGATTTCGGACGGGCGCGGCGACGAGCATCTCGTCCGCTTCGGCCCGGGCAGCGCCTATGACGCGCCCGTGCTGAAGGCCGTGCTCGCCGACCCGGGCCGGCTCAAGCTCTACCATTTCGCCCGCTTCGACCTCGCCTCGATCCAGGCCTATCTCAAGGTGGTCGCGGCGCCGGTCTACTGCACCAAGATCGCCTCGCGGCTGATCCGCACCTATACCGACCGGCACGGCCTCAAGGACCTCGTCAAGGAGGTGCTCGGCCAGGAAATCTCCAAGCAGCAGCAAAGCTCGGACTGGGGCGCGCCCGAGCTTTCCGACGCGCAGAAGGATTATGCCGCCGCCGACGTGCGCTATCTCCACGCGCTCAGGGAAAGGCTCGACGTCCGGCTGGCGCGCGAGGGCCGCGCGGCTTTGGCCCAGGCCTGCTTCGATTTCCTGCCCCACCGTGCCGCGCTCGATCTCGCCGGCTGGGCCGAGCAGGACATTTTCGCCCATGTCTGATATGTCAACGTCTGAGGCATGACATGTCGAAGCGCGCCGACAAGGAGCAGCGTCAGAAGCGCGGATGGGCGCGGCCGGGCGGCTCCCACGACAAGCTGGTCCGAACCCTCAAGATCGTCCTGCCCGCTCTGATCGGGGTGGTGCTCGCCTTCCTGTTCTTCGCGCCGCTCGAGGACAAGCAGGAGGTCAGCTTCGTCCTCGACAAGCACAAGGTCGAGACCGCCGAGGAGCGGCTGAAGCTGACCCAGGTCACCTATCGCGGCCAGGACAATCAGGGGCGGCCGTTCATCCTCTCCGCGCGCTCGGGCGTGCGGCAGACCTCCGCCTCCCAGATCGTCGACATTCACGACATGAACGCGCAGATCCAGCTCGACCGGGGCCCGGCCCGGCTCGAGGCCGGCCGCGCCCAATATCAGATGGAGCGCGACCATGTGAACGTGATCGGCCCGATCACCTTCACCGCCGCCGACGGCTATCGCATGCAGACCCGCGACGTGAACGTCGATCTGCGCGCCCGCACCATGCAGAGCCGCGGCGCGGTCGAGGGCCAGATGCCGCTCGGCACCTTCAGCGCCGGCCAGCTCCAGGGCAATCTTCCGGACCGCACCTTCGTGCTTTCCGGGCGGGCGCGCTTGCATATCAGGCAGGGTGGCATCAGATGAGGGCCGTGACCCGCTTCCGCCTCCTCGCCTTGCTGCCGCTGCTCGCGGTCGCCCCCGCCGCCGGCCAGCGCACGGGCGCCTCCGGGCTCAGCAGCTTCAACAGCAACGCGCCGGTCGACGTCGCCGCCGACCGGATCGAGGTCCAGGACCGCGCCGACCGCGCCATCTTCTCGGGCAATGTCGATGCCCGCCAGGGCAATTTGCGGATGACCGCGGCGCGCCTCACCGTCGCTTATGCCAATACCGGCGGCATCCAGATCCAGCGGCTCGAGGCGAGCGGCGGCGTCACCTTGCGCACCCCGTCCGAAACCGCGACCAGCAGCTTCGCGATCTACGATCTCGACCGGCGGATCGTGACCATGATCGGCGGCGTTCGCCTCGTCCAGGGCGCGAACCGGGTCCAGGGCGGCCGGCTGGTCCTCGATCTCGACAGCCACCGCGCGGTGATGGATGGCGGCACCGGCGCGGCCGGCGGCCGAGTCACCGGCCGCTTCACCGTCCCCGATCGGCGGGCCGGCAATTAACGACAGGCGCCGCGCGCACCCGTATTCCATGCATAAAGCTTGCCAGTTGAGGCTTGGCCGCGCTTCGCCTAATGCAGCGCAAGTCATTGCGGAGCATCCATGAACGACAGCGTCGCCATCGAACGGCCGAATACGGGCGCCGCGCTGCGCGATACGTCGCACGGCCTTTCGGTCGTCTCGATCGCCAAATCCTACGACAAGAAGGCGGTGCTCTCCGACGTCTCGCTCGGCGTCGACCGGGGCGAGGTGCTCGGCCTGCTCGGCCCCAACGGCGCCGGCAAGACCACCTGCTTCTATTCGATCATGGGCTTGGTGAAGCCGGACAGCGGTCGCATCCTGCTCGACGGCAACGATATTACCGGGCTGCCGATGTACCGCCGCGCCATCCTCGGCCTCGGCTATCTTCCGCAGGAAACCTCGATCTTCCGCGGCCTCACCGTTTGCCAGAATATCATGGCCGTGCTCGAAGTCGCCGAGCCCGACAAGAAGGCGCGGGCCGAGCGGCTCGTGCAATTGCTCGCCGAATTCCACATCGAAAAGCTCCGCGACGCGCCTGCGATGGCGCTGTCGGGCGGCGATCGGCGGCGCTGCGAGATCGCCCGCGCGCTCGCCGCCAACCCTTCGATCATGCTGCTCGACGAGCCCTTCGCCGGCATCGATCCGATCTCGATCCAGGACATTCGCGACCTGATCGTCGCGCTGAAGCAGCGCAACATCGGCGTCCTGATCACCGATCACAATGTCCGCGAGACCCTCGACATCGTCGACCGCGCC
Organism: Sphingomonadales bacterium; assembly: GCA_034668505.1. GTDB lineage: Bacteria > Pseudomonadota > Alphaproteobacteria > Sphingomonadales > Sphingomonadaceae > Allosphingosinicella. Next base: position 229 of record JAXDPD010000035.1, on the reverse strand, counting down.
TGCATCATCTACGGCGGCCAGGTCCTGTTCGCCGGCAGCCCGGAGGCCCTCGTCGCCGACGAGAATGTCCGCCGCCTCTATCTGGGCGAAAGCTTCGAGCTGTAGAGTTATGTTTGTGGTCCCGCACCAGCCCGCTTCCCCACCCGGCCGCCCAACGACTGGTTATGCTCTGGGAGGTGAGGCGGGTCCCCGGGTTGGTTCCGGGGGAACCAACCCCCGCCTCACGGCG